>CAKUDB010000004.1 GCA_934644775.1 uncultured bacterium
CTGAAGAGGTAGTTGCCGAAGCTAAAGAGCCTGCTGCCGAGCCTGAAGAGGTAGCTGCCGAAGCTAAAGAGCCTGCTGCCGAGCCTGAAGAGGTAGTTGCCGAAGCTAAAGAGCCTGCTGCCGAGCCTGAAGAGGTAGCTGCCGAAGCTAAAGAGCCTGCTACCGAGCCTGAAGAGGTAGTTGCCGAAGCTAAAGAGCCTGCTGCCGAGCCTGAAGAGGCAGTTGTCGAGGCTAAAGAGCCGGTTGTAGAGGACGTCAAGCAAGAAGGCGATAAAGCCGAAGATGAGCAAGTTGGGAGGGAGTCGTTAGCGACAAAGGATGAAGATGATAAAGATAGTTGGGCTAAAGAGTACGACTTAGACGAGTCTGCTTTGCAATGGTTGTAGTCTTTTTAGCTGTGGGGGGAAATATTTTTTTTAGATTGTGAGAGGTGGTGTGTTAGGGTGGCCAAAATGGATACCCTCGCAGCGCTGGATATAGGTACCAGCAAAGTAGTTTGTGCTGTTGCAGAGTTTTCGCAAGACGGAGATCTTGATATTGTCGCCAGAGGGGTCTATCACTGCAGCGGACTTACTAACGGAGTTTTAACTAACGTAAACGAAGCCAGTGAAGCCATAGACCATGTAATTGCCGAAGTTGAAAAAGCCGGTTATGGGGTCGACAGAGCTATCGTCGGTATTACCGGTGAGTCGGTTACTTCCAGTTATAGTACTGGAGTTGTGGCTATAAGTGGAGACGACCAAGGCATTACTAAGGCCGATATAGAGAGAGTGATAAAGAGCACCAATCAAGTCGGTGTTCCTTCTGGTAGCGAGATCGTGACAGTAATACCTCGCGGTTTTTCTGTCGATAATCAGCGTGGTATCGTTAATCCGGAAGCGCTTATAGGCCATAGGTTGGAAGCCGAGGCTTATGCTTGTGCCGCTTCGTCTTCTTATTTGCGCAATTTGCGCAGCCTTTTAGAAGGATCTGGCATAGGGGTTTATGATAAGGGGTTTATCCCTTCTTCTATCGCCTCTTCTTGGGCCGTCTTAACTGAAGATGAGAAGGCTTTAGGGGTTATGATGGTCGATATAGGCTTAGGTACTCTAGATTTAGCCATTTATGTCAACCATGAAATAGCTTATTCGAGCGTTTTAGGCAGGGGAGGGAGCTATCTAGCCTTAGATGTGGCCCAATTTTTTAATATACCCAGATCGGAAGCTGAAAGGGTTATTTTAGAAGAAGGCAGCGCTTCGGCAGAGTTTCTTACCGACGGAAGTGGCGACAAAGCTATCGTCGCTCAGTCAGTCTCTAACGATATACAAGTAACTTTTACTAGGCGCGATCTGGCCAATGTTTTGGAAGCTCAGCTCGACGAACAACTCGGTTGGATGAAAGAGCAAATGGAGAAAGCCTCAACCAATTTGCGCCTTAATATCTCAGGAGTAGTGTTTACTGGTGGTACTTCTCTGTTGCTGGGGCTGGCTCAAAAAGCCCGTCAAGTGTTAGATGTGCCGGTGCGCGTAGCAGCTCCTTGCTATCCTTCCCGCTTGCCACAGAATTTAGCCTCTCCCATATATTCTACTGTGGTGGGACTGCTTTTATATGGAGTAGCTAATTTGCCTGTCCAAGAACGCAAAAGTAAGATTAAGAGTAAGCAAAATATATTCCAATTTGTGGCCGATTGGCTCAATAAGGTGTTTTAGAAGTGTTTTGTCCCTTTTGCGAAAACCAAGATACAAAGGTTGTCGATTCCAGACTTTGCGACGATGGTGCCGCTGTGCGCCGTCGCCGTGAGTGTGTAGTTTGCAAGAGACGCTTTACAACTTATGAGCGCTGTGAAGCTTTGCCTTTAATTGTTATTAAGCAAGACGGACGCAAAGTAAATTTCGACAGACAAAAACTACTGCGTGGGGTTTTAATCGCTTGTAAGAAACGTCCTATTCCTTACGAACGTCTGGAAGCTCTCTCCTGTCATGTTGAACAGGAGTTGAGGAGCAGAGGCTTTAAAGAAGTACCGTCCAGGGTTGTTGGAGAATGTGTAATGGACGCTTTGCGCGAACTGGACGACGTGGCCTATATGCGCTACGCCTCGATATGTAAGAATTTCCAAGATATAAGTAGCTTTTCGGCTGAAATTAAGGCTTTGGAAAAGCGAGAAAATAGTTCCCTATAAGGAGATAAGGCAACAATGAGCAAATCCTCTCTGAGTGAGATGATTGCGGATGCCGTGAAGGCTATTCGCAAATATACCGACATCGTTCCCGAAGTCGCTATGGTTTTGGGCTCCGGTTTAGGTAGTCTGGCCGATCAAGTAGAAAATCCTGTCGAAGTGCCTTATAAAGACATCCCAGGATTCTCTGTCTCTACAGTTCATGGCCATGTCGGTTCTATGGTGTTGGGCACTTTAGAAGGGCGTCCGGTAGCGATACTGAAGGGACGCGTACATTACTACGAAGGCCATAAGATGGAGAATATTATCTTCCCCGTCCGAGTTTTACACGCCTTGGGTGCCAACACTTTAGTTGTCACTAACGCTGCTGGTGGTATTCGTGACGACCTCAAAGTCGGCGATCTTATGCTTATTACCGATCATATCAACTTTATGGGCGTCAACCCCTTGGTCGGTCCCAATGACGATAAGATCGGCCCTCGTTTCCCGCCTATGTCCAGAGCTTATACCCCCGAACTTCAGGTGTTGGCTCGCCGAGTGGCCGAAGAAGTCGGCTTTAAGTTGGCTGAAGGCGTTTATGTTGCCATGTCCGGCCCTTCTTACGAGACTCCCGCTGAAATTCGTATGCTCAAAGGCTTTGGTGCTGATGTTGTAGGTATGTCCACCGTGCCCGAAACTATTGCTGCTGTCCATTGCGGAATGAAAGTTGTCGGTATTTCTTGTGTGACTAACGTATTGCATCACGGTCCCTCTAATGATACTCATGAAGATGTTCTCAAAGCTGCGGCCGAGGCCAAGCCTCGTTTCATCAATTTAGTTCGCGGTATTGTAAGGGGGTTGAACAAATAATATGAATCCTTATCAGTTTATTCTTAAAAAGCGCAATGGTGGCGAGCATACTTCCGAAGAGATTCGCGAGTTTATTTTAGATTATGCTCAGGGTCACGATGTCGAGCCTTACCAAATGTCTGCTTGGCTCATGTCCGTTTGGTTTAATGGTATGACCGTTCCCGAGCTTTCCGCCCTCACCCAAGCTATGATCGATTCTGGCGATGTCGTCGATCTTTCCAGCTTGCCCGGCGTGAAAGTAGACAAGCACTCTACCGGCGGTGTAGGCGATACCACTACGCTTATTTTGGCTCCTTTGGCCGCTGCTGCTGGCGCTACTGTAGCAAAAATGTCTGGTCGCGGTTTAGGCCATACTGGTGGAACTCTCGACAAACTCGAATCGGTTCCCGGTTTGCGCACCAACCTCACTTCCCAAGAGTTCCTCGATCAAGTCCGTCGTATCGGCGTAGCCGTTATCAGCCAGACTGGCAATTTAGTACCTGCCGACGGTAAGATGTATGCTTTACGCGATGTAACCGCCACAGTCGACTCCATTCCTCTGATTGCTTCTTCGGTAATGAGCAAAAAGATCGCTTGTGGTGCCGAATGTATCCTTTTAGACGTCAAGTACGGTCGCGGCGCTTTTATGACCAATCTTAAAGACGCCCGTGAGTTGGCCCGCCGCATGGTAGACTTAGGTACCCATATCGGCCGCAAGGTCAGAGCCGTCATTTCTGATATGGATCAGCCCTTAGGTACTTTGATTGGCAACGCCCTCGAAGTTCGTGAAGCTATCGAAATTTTGCGTAACGAGCGTCCCGGTTCTGCTTTGGAAACCGTTTCCGTCGAGTTGGCTTCTCATCTCTTACAGATGGCCGGTATTTGCCCCGACTTAGATTCTTCCCGCAAGAAGATTCGTGAGCTCTTAGTTAATGGCGCTGGCTTACGCAAATTAGGTGAGATGTTCTCGGCTCAGGGTGGTAATGGCGAAGTCGTCAACGATTTATCCTTGCTTCCTCAAGCTTCTATTATCGAGCCCGTTTTGGCTCCTCGCTCCGGTTTTGTGACTTCTATTCATGCTCAGAAGATCGGTTTCGCCGCTACAGCTTTGGGCGCTGGTCGTTTGAGAAAAGAAGATTCTATCGATCCGGCCGTCGGTATCGAAATGACCCATCGTGTCGGTTCCAAGATCGAAAAAGATCAGCCTTTGGCCGTGTTACATGCCAATAAGCCCGAGACTATCGAAGAAGCCAAGCGCTTTATCCTCGAGTCTATTACTATCGGTGATGAGGAAGTTGCTCCTCGCGCCCTGATCGAAGAAGTTGTCGAATAATTGCTTTTTTACTTAGCATTTTGACATTTCGCTAGAAAAGACAAAGGGTGCTCGGAGCCCAGGAGGCTCCGAGTGCCCCTTCTCAGGGGAGTCTCTCTTTGGAATGGTTGGCCGTTACCGTTTTTTTGAGGTTCAGATTTCGGCTTTAGCCTGTAAAAAGGGCGGGTATTTAGAGTAGAGCTTTCCTTATATGGGCTTTCCTTTTATAAAGAAATATAGTGAAATTTCGTTTTTAGGATTTTGATTAGGGGGCTTTTTGCCCGTTTGGTGAGAATAAGCCAGGAGCAAACTGCTCCGTTGTTTTATAGGTGCGGTTCGGCTAAAAATCCAGCTTATTGGCTGTGGTCCGGCCGTATGTTTTTAAAAAAGTTTTTTTTGGGGCTTGGCCATAGCTGCTTTCTGAAAACACAGCTTTATCTTATTTTTTATATTTCGCGGGCCATTTGTAAGAGAATTGTCCCTTTTGGGCGGTTTATTTAATAGCGTTTCTCGCCGTAGAGCTTGCCTACTGATGGTTGTGTGCTCCGGCTTGAGTTTGGGACAAGGCGGCGCTTCCTGAGCAATAGGGAGTCTGCGAAGATGGTTTTCAGAACTTAATTGGCCAGAGAGTTCGCTTTGGAGGTTTTTAAAAATATTATATGATGCTTCGCAACATTCAAGGGGCCGGAGATATATTAGCTTCGGAAGTTTCTCCGTGGCATTTTGTAGAGAATGTGGCCATAGAGCTAGCTGAAATTTACGGCTACCGAGAAATTCGCACTCCCATATTCGAAAATGCTGATCTTTTTGCCAAAGGTATGGGCACTACATCTAGTTTCATAGAAAATGATCTTTGGACAGTAACAGATAAGCAAAATCATCGCTTTGCCATGCGAGCCAATATGCTCGTACCCATGATTAGAGCTATAAATGATGAAAATGTGCCTATCTCCAGAAATGGCGAGCCGACTAAACTTTATTACTTAGCTCCCGTCTTTGCCGCTCCCAAGGGGCGTGAGCAATCGGCCATCCAAAGCCACCGCTTTGGAGTAGGGGCTGTAGGTTCAGTTTTACCCAGTCTCGATGTTGAAGCCCTGATGATCGCCTATGACTTTTTTAATGCTTTGGGATTGAGTGACTTAAAAGTACAACTAAACTCTTTGGGTTGTAAGAAATGTCGTGCCGAGTATCAACAGGGGCTCTATGATTATTTCTCCCGCCGCAGTGGCGAGTTGTGTCCTAAGTGTCATCATCGCTATCGTACCCATCCTCTCTGGACTATGGGTTGCGAAGAAAAATGCTGTCGCGAGCTCTCCCAAGTTGCTCCTTCTATCTTCGGATACCTTTGCCCCGAATGTCGCGAGCATTTCGAAGCTGTACGCGCTTATTTAGACGAGCTTAAGGTTCCTTATCGCTTATCTCCGCTTTTAGTACCCGATGTAGAGTGCTATAACCGTACAGTTTTCCAAATTAGCTGTGGTCGCAACCTGCTCAGTTTCGGCGGTCGCTGTGACGAGCTCTCTCGCCTTTTAGGAGGTCGCGATATTCCGGCAGTAGATTGTGCTGTCGATCTGGATATGACTTTGAGGGCTGTGCGAGAAGCTAATTTGGTGCCCAATATTGAAAAGCAATCGGACGTTTGCTTAGCTGGTAGCAGTCAAGAGGCCGTCTCCTTGCTTTTACCTATCTTATATGCTTTGCGCCGAGCTGGTATTTATGCCGAGTTGGCTTATCCCAATTCTGGAGAGGGCGATGCCTGGGGAGCTGCTAGTCATTCTGACGCCCAATTTGTCATCTATTTAGATGATTCTTCTTTGCGCCAGCGTGTAGTGCGTTTCCGCGAACTTGCCGATCCTTTCCACGATTCTCGCTTAGATGAAGCTGTGCGCCGGATTGGTCACTATTTTGGTATAGACAATTTAGCTGACGAGCTTCGTCCTGTTGAAGTGCGCAAATTCTCTATTTCGCGCCGTCAGCCGTCCAGTATGCGTCAGACTTACGAAATTTTTGAGCCTACCCATCAGCCGGAAAAACAGCTTACTAAAGAAAATAGGGACAAGGTTGAGGATAGTTCCAGGCGCTCTGGCAGTGAGAATAGTCGCCGCAATCGTCGCCAAGAAGAGAGTTCGCTAGCTCAAAGTAGTAAGAATAGCGAAAAGCGCAACCCTGCGCCTGCAATTACTGAAAAAAAAGATCTCTCTGTAGCTACCAGCAGAGATAATAAACGCAACGCAATTGCTGAAATGCAGGCTTATTACCAGACTATGACTCCGCAAGAGCGCGCCGAGTTTGAAATGACCCCTTTGCGGGGCACTTCCAGCCATCATAGTGTACGTTCTCGCCGCTCTCGCCAAAAGATTACTTCCATTAGTGAGGAGGAAGAGGCCCCTTCTACGCTAGCTCAGGAGAAGGTCTGTGCCCAAATTAGAGCTATTACTTCCGCTGTAGAGGATGTTTTAGGCGAGCCTGAGCCCGAGGAGAAAAGAACTTTGGAAGAGGCCCAAGCCTTGGCCGATCAAGTGGCGGCCAAAGTAAAGGCAGAAACTTCCCCTACACGCCGTCGCCGTCGGGCTCGTCGTCCCGAAGTAGCTACTGAGCTTAGAGAAGAGGTCGAAGCTGTCGAGCCTAGGGCCACTACTGGGGAAGATAATTTCTCGGCTGCTGTTGCCGACGATCCGAAACTTGGGGAAGCTGAGGTGAGTATTCCCGAGTTAGGCCTTGAAGCCGATACTGGGGCTCAAGCTGAAGCCCAAGCTGAAACTGAAGCTCGAGCTGAAGCTGAGGCTCAAACCGAAGCTGAAGCCCAAACCGAAACTGAAGCCCAAACCGAAGCTGAGGCTCAAACCGAAGCTGAGGCTCAAACCGAAGCTGAAGCCCAAGCTGAAGCTGAGGCTCAAACCGAAGCTGAAGCCCAAGCTGAAGCTGAGGCCCAACCCAAAGCCGAAGCTAAGGCTGAAACTGGAGCTCAAGCCCAAGCCGAGAAAGCTAAGGGGGTAAAAGAGAGGATCGCAACTTTAGTTGCTCCGCTTATCGAAGTTGACGCTATTGCCGAAATTTCGGCTTCAGCTCACGGAATGAGCGAAGAGCAAATAGAGCAAGCTTTGGCTTTACCTAAAGTGGAAGGGCAGCCTTTTATAAAAGTTGACGAGCCGGTAATTGGCTCTATTTATCGCCGTCGCTACAGTAACGGCAGCCATGCCTCCGATTTGGAAAAAGCTGACATTGAAGCTGCTCGCCGCAATTACGACCGGGCTTTGAACTCTCCGAGAAATCGTCGCGACGATTATGGACAGCGCAAAACTCGCCGCCGTGAAGCTGATAAGAATACCCAAGCTAAAGGGGAAGTTGCTGAGAAGTTTGAGACCATTTCTTCTCCTACTTCGGGTAGCATAGCTGAAGAAAATGCCAAGTCGCCTTCTCGTCGTCGCTCTCGGAATGCAGCTAAAAATATGGCTGCTACCAACTACGATTATCGTTTAAGTAGTGCCTACGATTCTTCTGCTTATAACGAGCATGTCAGAAGCGATTACATGAGCCACTATGACGACGCCAATACCTACGACGATTATGTAAAGTACTACGGCCAGGCTCCTGAGTTCGAAGATGAGAAATTTGACTACCCTGTCTATAGCTCTTACGGTGAAGGCGATTATGGCCAATTAGGTAGTTATGGACAAGCTGGTTCGGCAAATTATGCTACCGACGTTCTCTATGCGGAGGGAGATTACAGCCGATCTGGCAGCGGTTCTTCTAGAGGATACAACCGCCGCTCTTCTTCCGGCAGCCGCTCTCGCCATCGCAATTCTGCTTCTTCAATCGATTCTTACAGGGCGTCTGAAAATGGCAGCTTTACTCGCTCGGGAGCTCGCTCGAGCAATCGCTCCTCTGGAGTGGTGCGCCGTTCTCGTCGCAGCGCTCGTTAAGTCGACTCTAAGTTGCTGCTAAAAAAATGGCTTAGCCAAATATACCCTCCTGGCCGGGCTCTCTTGGCTAGGAGGGTATATTTTTAGCGCTCTTGACTCATAGAAGCTAACCAGCGGCAGGTGGCCGTTCGTCCGTGCTCTTTTTCATAGAGCAAAATTTTATTGAGCATATTACCTAACAACACTAGATCGATACCTTTAATCTTCTTAGCTTCGGCTTCTTTTTGATTGTCTAGCAAAAAGTGGTATTCAACCCAGCGGGCCATGCCTTCTTTATAGCCTCTGAAATTGCGCAACATTTCGTGTTCGGCCTGGAAAGCGTGAGTTAGCTCGTGGCAAAGTACCGACTTAAATTTGGTACGTTCTAAACCGGGAATAATAGTTATCAAATGGGCTGAGCTTTCTCCCATTTGCGTATAGCAATAGTTTCCTATATGGTTGAAACCTGAAGTTAGGCGCAATTTCCAAGCCCAAGTGTTGGGCTGCCCCAGCTTTATGACTACCGGGTCGACTAAACTTATAGAAAAGGTTTTCCTTAAGTAGAGGCGCACTTCTTGTAAAGCAATTTTGGCTTGCACTTCATTGTCGATAACTTCGGATTTTTCAAATTCAGAAGTAGTAATTTTAAAATCGCTTTGACCGGTAAGTAAAAACTCTATATATCTTCCTAGGCAATTGAGAAATTTAACGATCATTTTGTCCTTAAACAAATTCTAGCAGCCTTTTTCCTTCACTTAAAGCCTTAAACTAGATAAACAGGAAGGCTCGGTAAAAAGGACAATTAGCGGGGATAATAGGAAAATATAGGGTTTTACCGCTAATATTTTAGAGATAAGGGCTGGAAATTGTAGTCGTGAATTATAGAAATATAGCTGTATCTTTAACTTTGGCAATAGGCCTAATAGCTTCAGCTTTGCCCAGCTTAGCTGAAAAGACAACTTCGAGCCCTACCCCTTGCCGGTGTGCCTGTCGGGCTAATCAGTCGCTGACAACTGAAGAACGGGTAGAGCAAGCAGCCGATTTTTTAAAGCAAAAAATCAACTTTAAGCCTGAAGTGATGATCGTTTTGGGCTCCGGCTTAGGCTCATTGGCCGATCTGGCTAAAGACAAAATAGAGATCCCTTACCGAGATATTCCCGGATTTGCTATTTCTACCGTTGAAGGCCACGTAGGCTCTTTAGTTTTTGGCCACCTAGAAGGCAAAAATGTAGTTATGATGCGCGGTCGAGTCCATTGTTATGAAGGTTATAAAATTAACCAAGTGGCCTTTCCCGTTTTGGTAGCTAAAGCTTTGGGAGTTAAAACTTTGATAGTAAGTAATTCCTCCGGCGCTATTAGTCAAGGCCATTATTTAGGCGAATTGGTTCTTATAAAAGATCATCTTAACTTTTTAGGGGCCAATCCTTTAGTTGGCCCTAATAGCGAGAGATTGGGGCCGCGCTTTTTTGATATGAATTTAGCCTATACGCCCAGTTTGCGCCAATTGGCTTTAAAAGAAGCCGACAAGTTAAATATAAAGTTAAAAGAGGGTGTTTACGCCTCTATGCTAGGTCCTTCTTACGAAACTCCGGCCGAGCGCAAAATGCTCCGTTTAATAGGAGCCGACGTAGTAGGTATGTCTACGGTGCCGGAAGTGATTGCCGCCGTTTATAGCGGTATGGATGTTTTGGGCTTTTCTTGCGTAACTGATGTCCCTGCCGATATTCCCAGGCTTGAGGGAGAAAAGTCGGCGGCCCCCACGCTAACTAATCATGAAGAGGTATTAAAATCTGCCCAAAATGCCCAAACCGATTTAGGCAAATTGATTTGTGCCGTACTTAAAAATATGGCTCCCATTAAAGATTAAGGCCGGTGATAGAGGATGTTATTAGATTGCTTATCTAAGCGTCGCCCTTTGGGTCTATACCTTTTCTTAGCAATATCTTTATTGTTTATTTTAGCTAATATGGGGCCTACCTTAGCCCAAAGTGGCGATCAAGGAGATCCCAATCCGGCTCCTACCGCAGCTGTAGACTTAAAAAAGAGTAGAGTAAGTTTTCTTTCTCAAGTTGATTTACCCAGCGGTTTAGCCCAAGAGGAGGCTAAGAAACAAGCTTATGAAATTGCTGAATTAGAAGGCTTATACCAAATAGCTAAAAGTTCTTTAGATTCTAAAGAGAGGGAAAAAACGTCTATAAGTTGGGATTTGCGCTCTGGAGGATGTCAATATCTTAACTGGTTGGCTCGAGCTAAATTTAATCGCCAACTCTCCGAGGGTGGAAAAGTTAGTGTAAAGATTACAGATGAGTCGTGGCTTAGCTATCGATCCCAAGCTTATAAAGCTCAGCGTTTGCTTTACAGAAAAGATATTGACGGCGATAAGGTAGAGGAGCGCATCTATTTAGATGGCAATTCCGGCTTAGAAGTTTGGCGAGGTAAGCGTTTAATAGGAGCCCTTTATCCTTTGGGTTCTTTCCAAGCTTTTAGCCTTGATACACAGACAAGTAATGCTTTAGGTTTGCCCTCACCCAATTTTATTGGTTACAACAACGTAAACTCTATAAAGAATGCCACTCTCAAAGGGGATATTCTCTCTTTAGAAGTGGTTTTGGATATGCGTGAATCTGTTTACGGTTTAGCTGGCTATCGTCGCTTAGTCAACAAAGTGTACACTTTACAAATTGCCAAAGATGATCGCTCTCCTTTTGTTAATATTGTCGAACCTATAGGCAACAAAATTTCTACTGTTAAGCAAGTCCCTTTGCGAGGTATTATCGACGCTCCAGCCGGTATTCTCAGCTCCTCTTTAACTATCAATGGAGAAAAGCTCTGGAGTACCCCCTTGGGCTTACAAATGACCAATTTGGAAATAGATCTCTGTGTCGATCTTAAGCCTGGAGCTAATAAAATTGAGATAGATGTAGCCGATTTGGAAGGGCGTAAGCTAAAAAAGGCTTTTGAATTATATGCTGTACTTTCTAATCAAGGGACTAAGACCAGAACTTTAATCGTTGGCCCCAATTATAATGCAAATGACATCTCTAATAGTCAGAAAGCTATGCAGGTGCGTCAAGCTTTTATAGAGCGCGGTTTTAGTGTGAAAACTTTACCTGGAGCCGAGGCTAAAGCTGAAAATATTAAAAAATCTCTGGAAAATATTAAAGATTCTTGTACTTCTTCCGATTTAGTAGTGCTCTATCTAATTGGAAATTGTAATTTTAACGGCCAAAAATTGGCTTTTGTCAGCAGTGAGGAAAAGGAAAACTTTGCTCTGACTTCTGATTATTTGCGCCAATACCAGCAGTCTTTGCCTGGTGCTCGTTTTTTACTTATTTGGGATCTGGGTCAATCTTCTAAAGAGATAAGTTTACCCAACAGTAAAGGTAATATTTCGTTTCTCAGCCAGCTCGACGGCAGCTCTTGCGCGGCTTTAATTTATGGGACGGCCAATTCAAGCAAGAATGATCCGAATAGCTGTTTAACCGATCTATTTTTAGATAGCTTAAACCAAGCTGATAGCGATATTTTCCAAGCTGTAAGGCTAACTTATCCTTTATTGTGCTCCCAAGAATGGCATAAAGCTCGGCGCGAAAATAAAGCGGTAACTTTGCCCATATTTATATCTTTGTAGCCTATTTGTGCAAGGGCCGCCCCTATGTAAAGATACCCTCTTAGCTGGATAAAACCAGTTAGGAGGGTATTTTTATATAGGTAAATAGTTAAAAACTAGGGACAGAACGATTTGGCCTCCAAAGGGGCTTGCAAGATAAGCTTAACTATCTCTCCGGCGGCAGCCAAGCCAAAGGCTCCGGTGACAAAACTAGAGGTACCGCAAGGCGGAGCGTGTCTACCTTGTCCAGAGATAAAGTTTTCTACATCTTCATAAATATCGGCGTCTTCGTGTTCAGCTAGAGAAGTAGAGCTATCTTTAACTACCTCTTCTTCACTGCAAATGTTATCTAGAAGGGCGGCCCAATTAGCTTCAAAGGGCTTTAAGGGATCTTCTTCCGAATAGACAGCCGGTATATGGAACGACTTATTGGAAGGAAAAGCGTAGTCGCGGCGCAGTTTTTTGCGAATACGCAAAGCCATAGGATCTACCTTGGTATGGCTTAAGTCGCAAACTTTAATGCGCGTAGGATCTATTTTGCCGCCGGCACCGGTAGAAGTGACAATGGCAATTTTATGTTGGTGAGCATAATTTAGTAAGTGGCATTTGTAAGTAATATTATCGATACAATCCAAAACTAAGTCGGGCTTAATTTGCCAGAACTTTTCTGCAGTTGCTGGGGAATAGACCAGCTTTAACGCTTCTATGTGGGCCCAAGGGTTTATTTGGCTTAAACGGGCAGCCATCACTTCGGCTTTACTTTGGCCGATTGTATCGTGCAAGCAAGGAAGCTGGCGGTTGATATTGCTGGGATTGACGGTATCGAAGTCGACTAAAGTGAGTCGGCCTACGGCGCTGCGAGCTAGAGCTTCGCTGGCCCAAGAGCCGACGCCGCCAATGCCGACAATGGCCACATGAACCCTTTCTAATTTGTGAAAGCCCTCTAAACCCACTAGACGAATGAGGCGTTCAAAAAAGCAAACCTTTCGCGGATCTAATTTTTCCATCTTAATTTGTCTCTTGATTTTGCTCTTCTAAAGTTAAAGGGCGGCGTCCTAAGTAGAAGCGAGGGATGTGCATAGGCAAATTAGTCAAAACTTCGTAGCATATGGTGGTGCGTTTTTGGGCTATTTCGTCGGCCGAAATATAATCGTTACCTTGTTTACCAATAATGACGGCTTCATCGTCGGGACGGACGCCGGGAATATCAGTAACATCGACCATACACAAATTCATACAAACCCGTCCGATAATAGGGGCCCGGTAGCCGCGAATTAAAACTTCGCCTTTATTGCTTAAGGAACGGCTCAGACCGTCAGCATAGCCTATAGGCAAAATGGCAATATCGGTAGTGCGATGACAAGTAAAAGTGCAGCCATAGCCTATACAAGTGCCTGCTTGAGCGGTTTTTACTTGGGAAACTACCGCTTTATAAGTTAAGGCTGGTTGTAGGAAACCGATAGAGCGATTGTCCCTATACTGATCGGAGCCGAATTTATCCAAATATTTATCGCCGTTGACTTGGGCTCCAGCCAATTTATAAAGATCTTGGCCTTGGCCGGCCATGACCAAGGCTGTCTCCGACGAAGGCCATAAACCGTAAATAGCTATGCCCGGTCGTACCAACTCCAAACAAGTTTTAGGTAAAAGCAAAGTGCCAGCCGAAGCTGCTATATGATGATAGGGAATATTTAAGCCCAGATCTTTTAATTTTTTAATGCAATTGGTGAACTTAGCAAATTGGGCTTGGGTATAAGTTTGATCGAGCTGGTCGGCAGCAGCAAAGTGGGAATAAATACCCTCAATCTCTACATTGGGTAATTTAGCCACTTGCTCACAAAAAGAGAGCAACTCCTCCGGGGGTACGGATAAGCGGCCCATACCGGTATCTACTTTAAGATGGACTTTGGCATTTTTGCCCAGTCTGACGGCTGCATCGGAAATAGCTTGAGCAAATTCCAGATCCATAATCGGAGGGCGTAAATCGAGTTTGACGGCTTCTTCAATTTGGGTAGCCAAAATAGGAGCTACCAAGACGATAGGTTTAGTTATACCTACTTGACGCAGCCTGCGCCCTTCGCTGATATTGGCAATTCCAAAGCCCCAAGCCCCTTCTTCGTCTAAGGTGAGAGCTACTGTTTCTAAGCCATGTCCGTAAGCTTCACTTTTGACTATAGCTAAAATTTGGGAGTGGGGAGCGTTTTTAGATAAATTTCTGAAATTATGGCGGATAGCGTCTAAATTAACCTCAATCCAGAAACTATAACGATGAGAACTGAGCACTGTATTAAGTGACCTTATCATTTTGATTTTTCCCTCCATTATAGTCTCTTTGTATGGTCGGTGGCAAATTTTTTAGAGTTGTCGTCAAGCTAATCATCTACCTTCAATTGGTTAGGAGACTAATTTTGAGCCTTGGGCCGAGAGTGTCGGCCTTAGTGTCGGTTCAGCTAAGCAGGATAAAAGAAAACAGAGGGGAAAAATCGGCCTTCGAAGTTTGAAAAATGCGGACTTAGCTTAGAAAAATTGTCAGAAGGTCCGCAACTTACATAGGAGTCTCAATGTCAGATACCGCCGTAAATCTCAGTGCCGCTCTCGACAATGTCGAAGAGCTTTTAAATGCTCAAAAAAACGCTGAAGCTTCCGAAGAGCTGTCCCGTCTGGCTAAAGAAGAAATTTCCCAGCCCGAAGAATTGGTTCGCCTTTATCACCTTAGCGGAGTAGCTCTCTCCCGTTTAGGCAAGATGGATGATGCTATTATTCAGTTCCGCCGCAGCCGCGCTGAAGCCGAAAAGGTAAATGACCAAAAAGCTATGGCTCAAGCCGACGAATATTTGGGCTCCGCTTATCACCAGCGCAACCGTTTAGATGAGGCTCGTTTCCATTATTCTCGAGCTTTGTCCATTTGGACTCAGTTGGGCGATAAAGCCGGTCAAGGGCGTGGCCACCGCAATATGGGCAATCTTTATGTAGATGCCAATCAGTCTCGAGCTGCTATGTCTGAATACGATGAAAGTTGCCAATTCTTCCGTGAGCTCGGTATGAGTGAAGAGATGGCCCCGGCTATTATGCATCGAGCTAGTATGGCTTACGGTAGTAAAGGTTTGACTGCAGCTTTAGAAGTTTATAAAGCTGGAATCGAAGAAGAAAAATGCCACCACTATTTAGTGCTTAACAACTATGGCTTTATGCTTATGCTCAATAGCCAAGTTGAAGACGCTATGAAGTACTTAAAAGAATCGATGGAAGAGATTGAAGCTAAGCATATTAACGACGACGACTTAGCTTTGGTTTGCTTAAATATCGGTGTAGCTTACGCTTTAACTGAGAGCTTGGAAGAAGCTGAAAAATATTTACGTCGGGCGGCCGAGCTTTTGGAAGCTTATCCTCAGGCCAGAGCGGTGGAATTTTTGCTCCAGGCTAATGATAAGTATCGCGACAAAGGCTTCAATAAATATCTGATCGTAGAAAATGGTCAGAAGAAGTCTTTGGCCCATTTGAACTTAGCTGCCGTCCTCGCTTGGAGTGGCAAGATCGACGAAGCTAAAGAAGAAGTGGCTAAGGGCATCGAGTCTGATAGGGGCTACGGCTATCCTTACCTTTCCGCTGGTTGGATCTATTTGAGTGCCGGTATGCAGCAAGAGGCGGCTAGCGCTTTCTATCGGGCTTGCGGTTTCGAGCCCAACAACGAAGAGTTCCGCAAGGCTTTAAGCTTAGTTAACCCTTACGCTCAGGCTAAGGTTGGACGTAACGATCCTTGTCCTTGTGGCAGTGGCAAGAAGTTCAAAAAGTGCCATGGCATTAACGCCTAACTTTTTAATGGTGAAAATTAGTTAAGGCTAACTTTCCGGCAAGGAAACCTATTGGCCCAACAGAGATAAAATATTCGTTGGGCCAATCTGGCAATTCGCTTGGTCGGGGAGGGCCTTTTTTTTGTATCTTTGGGGGAGGGAAGCGCCTTTACTTTAGGTAAGTTGCCTTAGTAAAAAGAGTTATACTGTCGGCTGTCAAGTTCAGCCTAAAAATAGATTGGGGAAGGGCGTAGAATTGGAATTTATTGTATTAGTTCTGGCGGCTATGGGAGTATTCTTCCTGCCGTTTATCTTTTCCGTTATGGCTATGGCTTCTTGCCAAAGCTTAAAAAAGCGCGTAGAGAAGTTGGAAGTCGCTCTAAAAGATCTGGCCGCTTCTCCGCTCGTCTCTGGCTCCTTTTCCAGCTCGAGCCCCAGGGGGCCTGGCCCAGAAAAGGAGCCAGACTCTGGGCCGACAAGAGCTGATTCTCTCCAAGAGGTAGCTAGTCCCAAGTTGGCATTAGCTAAGGAAGAAGGGTTGCCCTTAGAATCGGCTGCTCTTACCGATTCTAAGCCGACGCCGCCGCCTTTAGCGGAAGCTCAGCCTAACTTGGCCCCAAAGGCAGCAGCTAAAGCCCCAAAGGGAGCAGCCCCATTAGATCCTACTCGAAGCGAAGATGGCTTAGAGCAATTTTTCTTAGGTCGCCTCTTTAATAAATTAGGGGCCTTGGCCATTATTGTCTTTATTATCCTCTTTATAAAGTGGCTCTCTCCGTTTTTGGCTTTGACTGCAGCTATGAAGGTAGGGGCGGTCTACCTTTTGAGCTCGCTACTGGTAGGCTTAGGCTGTTACCTCTTACCTAAAGATAATATGCGCGGCTTTTCCGAAACTATCTTAGGTTTGGGTTTAGCTTCGGCTATTATGATAACTTATGCTGGCAGTGTCTATTTCGATCTTTGGGATACTTACATAAGTTTGGCTCTAGCTTCACTTGTTCTATTAGGTACTTATATATTGGCCTACTGGACTAAACGTAAAGCTATTATTTGCCTAGGGGCTTTAGCCGGTTATGCCAACTTAATTTTTATCCAAACTTCCATTGACAGCACCTATGTCTTTGACGTCTATTTAGTTATTCTGGCCCTTTTTTGCTTAATTGGTACCGTCCATTGTCGTAAGGGAGATAGCCTCTTTAGCCTCAATTTAATCATCACTTGGCTCTTTATTGCTGCTCGCACCGGTATTTTCGAAAAGGCCGACCGTATTTTTAGCCCCTACGCTTTGGGGGCCATTTGGCTTACCGTTTTAGTCTATGACTATTTCCGCCGCCCGGAAGAAGACAATTCCCAGCAGCCTTCCATTTGGGTAAACCATCTTATAATGGCTTTAGGTGCCAATTGCCTCTACAGCCAAGGCCAAGCTTGGGCCTTCTTTATGGTGGCGGCGCTAGCTTTATTCGCTTTAGCCAAGCAGCGTATAGAAAGTAGGCCTATTTTGGCTGGAACCTTTGCCAAGGCCGGCCTATTGGTAGTCGCCCTTTCCGTCTACAATTTCCAAGAGCCGCTGACTAAGGTCTTTTTCCTCTCGGTGGCCGGTTTAATTATCCTCTGGATAGCTTTCAATAAAGTGGCCGATCCGGAACTAAAGCGCCGTCTCTTCTTCTACAACGGTTTATATAATGGCTTGGCCTTTTACATTATGTTGGCCTCCGACTTTAATGGTCAATTTGACTTTTTCTTAACTCCCCATCGAGAGCTCCATAGCTTGGCTATAGTTATCTTTGGAGTCTCTATAGTTGCTTGGCTATTGGGCTATTTCATGTTTAAGCACTATAGGGGCGAGGAAAAATATCGAGACTTTTACCTTTGGGCCGCCATAACTTTAGCTTATATCTATTTGGGCAGAGAATTAGCCGATATTTTAGATCGCGTTTTAGATATGGATGGTCGCCAATGGTGGGCTTTTAGCTCTTTTAGTTTAATTGCCGTTAGCTCTATCTATGCTTTGCAAGCTATGCTCCAAGCCCAAAAGTCGAAGAGTAATAGTTTTGCTGTCGGTTTTAATTTAGCTTTAGCTATGTCTGTACTGGGCTTAGGTATCTATATTTTCAGCTGCATAGTAGATACTTATGTCCAACTTCTTCCCATAGTAAATATTGGCTTTTTGGCCCACGCTTTAACTATTTTAGCTTTAGTGGCGGCTTTTATGCTTTACGGATCTAATATATATTTAGTTGGAGCTCTACTTAGTGGCTGGTCTTTAGTCCACTTGGAAGGGCACAATATTGTGGCCGTCTGTCACCTAGATTCTATTACTTCCGTTCTGTGGATGCTCTATGCGGCCGCTATCCTTTGGGGCGGTATCCGCTTTAAAAATCGCTATGTCACCAATTGTGGTATCTTTATCGTCTGTGTCACTTTACTTAGGGTAATTACTTACGATATTGTGAATTTGCCCATTGGCTACAAGTTGCTGCTCTTCTTTGTTTTGGGCGTAGCTCTTTTAGTTACTTCTTACTACTACTCAAAGCGCCTTGGTCATAATAATAGCCGCAGTTCTGCTATGACTGCTATCGAGCCCAAGCCGACTCCTTCCGCCCCTTCTCCTACTGCAAAAGTTGTTTCTTCTAAAGATACTCAAGAGTTAAAAGAGATAGAAATACCCGACTTGAGTAGCCAGAAGGCCTTTAAGGAAGTTGACAGTTCTCTTTCTCAATCTCCTTTTAGTGACAGATTAAACGGAGGCGAAGAAGCAGAAAGTCTGAGCGTTCCGTTGGCGGAAGATAAAAATGGAGCGGAGAGAATCAGTATAGGTGAAGCTAGCTCAGCTCCAGTCGCCGCCTATAAGGCCAGTTGGCATAATGATTGACTGGGTAGTCAATTTAAAAGCATTTTGTAGCCCTGTTAACATTTTTGTAAGTAGTTTCTATATAGTAAACCTTCTTTATTGTGTAGTATAGCTGCAATGGGGGGAATATGTCTAAAACTAGGTTGGTTTAACTAAATGGGTTTAGGTAGCATATCTAGCAGTTCTTTTACTGCATTTAATAATATCCAGCAGAGTAATCTCAAGCGTCCTGAAGGCTTCCAAGGCACAGGCAAAGACGTCTTTATTCGCGACGAGAGCTCTCAATTTACCAAAGAACAGCAGTTTGCCAAAGCCGGTCGTCTCTTCCAGAGTACCCAGGCTGCTCAGGCCAACTCTGCCTCGGAAATCGACGTCGAAGGCGTCAATATGTACGAGGGGCGCAATGGCTACGACAAAAACTTCTTGGGTGCCGAGCTTCCTTTGCCTGAGCTAGGCTCTTCCATTAAAGATAAAGTAGCTATGCGCACCGACAAGCCGGGCGAAAGCGAACTTACTTACACTAACTTCTCCGTCGTTATGAACAAAGAGCGCAAGCAATGCTTCTACGCTATTTGTAATATCGACGGTACTAGCCACCGCAACGTAAGGCGTTCTGGTAGTTGGTCTATCGACGGTCGTATCCCTCGTGAATACCAGCTCGGCAACGAAGCTTACAAAGATAATAATATCGACAAGGGCCATATGGTACGTCGCTTAGATCCTTGCTGGGGTAAGAATCCCGAGCTGGCCAGCCGCGATACCTTTACTTATTGCAACGCCGCTTTGCAACATGGCGGCTTAAACCAAAAAGAGTGGCTCCAACTCGAAGATCACGTACTCGGCTCTGCCAAAGGTCAAAAGATGACCGTAATTACCGGCCCCATCTTCTCCAAAGACGATCCTAAGTTCGATAACAATGGCAAGATGGACGAGCCTACCCAGATCCCGATGAAATTCTTCAAAACTGTGGTTTGGAATGATGGTCAAAAGCTCAAGAGTGCTTCCTTTATCCTTTCCCAGGAAGATATTATCAATAACGACAGCTCTCTCGGTATTAAGGGCGGCTTCGATCCCGATCGCTTCGAAGTCTACCAAGTGCCCCAGAAAGAAGTTGAGCGTCTTACCGACCTCCACTTTGGCAATATCGGCGACATTACCGAAAAGCCTATGCGCTTAACGGCTGCTAACGACTATGCCCCTAAATTAAACTAATTAGTCGCTTATCTATAAAACAACTCGTTGAATGCGCTTCAAAAGTTTTCACTAGGAAGCGCATTCTATTTTTAAAAGAGTTTTTGGCCAAGTTGTAACATTTTTTTGCCTAATTAGGCTTTTAAATTCTGTAGTATCAACCTAGTTAATATTTTTGGGATAAGCTTTTATTGTCGCTTGTATCGTAGCTATAAGTTAGTTTATCTCGATTCGTTGAAGAGTTTGCCAGTTTTTATAACTGTCAAATTTTTCTGCAAAGCCTAGTCAAAGGGATAGGAATTGTAAAACGATGGGTATCGGAAGTATTTCTGGTAATTCTTTATATACTAATACTCAGGTTCCTGAAAGTTCTATCAAACGTCCTGAAGGTTTCCAGGGTACTGGCAAAGACGTATTTGTCCATGACGACGACACTCAGCTTACCAAAGAGCAACAGTTTGCCAAGGCAGGCCGTCTCTTCCAGAGCGTAAGTGACAATAGTTTTGAAATGGCCAAGAGAAAGAATCGCCGTCGCGATGGCGGAGCTCAAGGCCCTAACGGCCCTAATGGCCCCAAAGGCCCTCGCGAAGTAAAGCCCGACGGCGTCAGCATGTTCGAAGGGCGCAATGGCTACAACACCTCTTTCTTGGGCGTAGAGCTCCCTCTGCCCAGCTTAGGTTCTTCTATTAAAGACAAAGTGGCTATGCGCACCGACAAGCCTGGCGAGTGTGAGCTTACTTATACCAACTACTCTGTAGTAATGAACAAAGAGCGCAAGCAGTGCTTCTATGCCATTTGTAATATCGATGGCACTACCCACCGCGACGTCAAGCGAGCTGGCGGTTGGAGCCTCGACGGTCGTATTCCTCGCGAATATCAGTTGGGCAACGAAGCCTATGACGACAACAATATCGACAGAGGCCACATGGTGCGCCGCTTAGATCCTTGCTGGGGCAAAGATGCCGATTTGGCTAGCCGCGATACTTTCAGCTATTGCAACTCTTCCTTACAGCACGCTGGCTTAAACCAGAAGGAATGGCTCCAACTCGAAGATCACGTACTTCATTCAGCCAAAGGTCAGAAGATGACCGTAATTACCGGCCCCATCTTCTCTAAAGACGATCCTTCCTTCGACAACCACGGCAAGATGAAAGAGCCGGCCCAGATCCCTATGAAGTTCTTCAAAACTGTCGTTTGGACTGAAGGCAAAGAGCTCAAGAGCGCTTCTTTCATCCTTTCTCAGGAAGACATCATTAAAGGCGACGATTCCTTAGGTGCCAAGGGCGGCTTCGAACCTGGTCGCTTCGAAGTTTACCAAGTGCCTCAGAAAGAAGTTGAGCGCCTTACCGACCTTCATTTTGGCAAGATTGGCGACATTACCGAAAAGCCTATGCGCTTAACTGCCGAGAATAACTATGCTCCTAAGTTAGCTTAGTAGGTTTTGATCAAGGGTAGAGCCCAATTTTGGCCTACTTCTTAGAAGAGTGCCCCGATTTCAACTAAGAAAGCGGGGCACTTTAATTTTTCTTTTGGCTAAGTTGTTACATTTTTTTTGCCTAAAGAGTTAGCTAAATTCTGTAGTATCTACTGAGTAGGAAAAGTTTGGGGTGGGAGAAGTTTGGAGAGATCTACTGTGGGTATCGGAAGTATTTCTGGCAACTCTTTATATATCAATAATCAAATTTCTGAAGGTTCTATTCATCGTCCTGAAGGTTTCCAGGGCACGGGCAAAGACGTCTTTGTCCATGACGACAAGGCCCAATTTGCCAAAGAACAAGATTTTGCCAAGGCTGGCCGCCTCTTTCAGAGCCTAAGTCGCCAATCTAACCAAGCCGATTCTGCTTCCGGTGTAGTCACTATTCAGGGTGACAAAGTTAGCATGTTTAACGGTCGCAACGGCTACGATAAGAATTTCTTAGGCACCGAGCTTCCTTTGCCCCAACTGGGCTCTTCTATTAAAGATAAAGTGGCTATGCGTACCGACAGGCCCGGCGAAAGTGAACTTACCTACACCAACTACTCCGTAGTCATGAATAAAGAGCGCAAGCAATGCTTCTACGCTATTTGTAATATCGACGGCAACAGTCAACATGCTATCAAGCGCTCCGGCAATTGGACTTTAGACGGGCGTATCCCTCGCGAATACCAATTGGGCGACGAAGCTTACAAGCGCAATAACATAGACAAAGGCCATATGGTGCGCCGCTTAGATCCTTGCTGGGGCAACAATGCCGAACTGGCTAGCCGCGACACTTTCAGCTATTGTAACGCTTCCTTACAACATGCCGGTTTAAATCAAGATGAATGGTTAGCTTTAGAGGATCACGTACTTAATTCTGCCCAAGGCCAAAAGATGAGCGTTATTACCGGCCCCATCTTCTCCGAAAGCGATCCTTGGTTCGACAATAACGGCAAAATGAAAGAGCCGGCCCAGATCCCCATGAAGTTCTTCAAAACTGTCGTTTGGGCCGACGAAAAGACTGGCAATTTAAAGAGCGCCTCTTTTATCCTCTCCCAAGAAGATATAATTAAAGGGGACGATACTATTAAGCTTAAAGGTGGCTTTGAGCCGGGCCGTTTCGACGTCTACCAAGTGCCCCAAAAAGAGGTTGAGCGCCTTACCGACCTTCACTTTGGCAATATTGGCGACACTTGCAAAAAGGCTGTACGTTTAACTGCCGAAAATAATTACGCTCCCGTAGGCTTAGATAAATAACTCATCTTATATTTTTACTGGTAGGCGCTATCTTTTTATGTAAATAAGGAGATGGTGCTTTTTTATTTTCATAGGCGTCTTAAAGGGAGCGAAGCCCCAAAAAAGGCGTTTTAAATAATTTTTTTGACTAAGTTGTTACAATTTTGTGCCCAAATAGCTTTTTAGATTCTGTAGTATTTATAGGTAAACAAGGTCTGGGGTGGGGAGAAAACTAGGGGTTGTTCACAATGGGTATCGGAAGTATTTCTGGTAGTTCTTTATATACTAATACTCAAATCTCTGAGAGCTCTATTCGTCGTCCTGAAGGTTTCCAAGGTACGGGCAAAGATGTCTTTGTTCACGACGATAATGCTCAGTTTGTCAAAGAACAGGATTTTGCTAAGGCTGGCCGCCTTTTCCAAAGTTGTCAGCGCGAGGCTCAGCCTCAGGCCAATCCTGAAGAGACTCAGCAAACCAATATCATGTCTGCCGCTTCCGGCGTCGATATTGAAAACGTCAATATGTTCGAAGGGCGCAACGGCTACGACAAGTCCTTCTTGGGCGTAGAACTTCCTTTGCCCGGTTTAGGCGATTCGATTAAAGACAAAGTGGCTATGCGTACCGATGAGCCCGGTAAGAGCGAGCTTACTTATACCAACTACTCTGTAGTAATGAACAAAGAGCGCAAGCAATGCTTCTACGCTATTTGCAATATCGACGGCAACAGTCACCAGAAAGTAAAGCGCGATGGCAACTGGACTATCGACGGTCGTATTCCTCGTGAGTATCAGTTGGGCAACGAAGCTTACGGTGGTAACAATATCGATAAGGGCCACATGGTGCGCCGCTTAGATCCTTGCTGGGGTGACGATCCTTTGCGGGCCAGCCGCGACACTTTCAGCTATTGCAACGCTACTTTACAGCACGGTGCTTTGAACCAGAAAGAGTGGCTCTGCTTAGAGAATCACGTTTTAGATAGCGCCACTACTGGCAAAGAAAAACAAAAACTTACCGTTATTACCGGCCCCATCTTCTCCGATAAAGATCCCAAGTTCGACAACAAGGGCAAAATGAAAGAAGCCACCCAGATCCCCATGAAGTTCTTCAAGACCGTGGTTTGGAACGATGGTGGCAAGCTCAAGAGCGCCTCTTTCGTACTTTCCCAGGAAGATATTATTAACGGCGACCGCTCCCTCTTTAAGAGCAAAGGTGTCGATCCTGGTCGCTTCAGCGTCTACCAAGTGCCTCAGAAACAGCTTGAGCAAATGACCGATTTGCACTTTGGCAATATCGGCGACATTACTGAAAAGCCCATGCGCTTGACTGCCGAAAACGATTACGCTCCTAAGTTAAGCTAGTCGTCGGCTTTAGTTAAGTAGAAAGCTGCTCGATTTTTTCCAATCGGGCAGCTTTTTTGGAATAAAGCACTTGGCATAAATATATAAGGTGGGGGAGAATAGTGGAGTCACTTTCAGTGGGAATAGGCAGCGTTTCTGGTAGTCCTCTATATATTAACAGTCAGCTTTCTGAAAGTTCTGTAAGTCGTCCCGAAGGTTTTCAGGGTACAGGTAAAGATGTTTTTGTACGCGACGAGAAGGCCCAATTTACCAAAGAGCAAGAGTTCGCTAAAGCCGGTCGTCTCTTTCAGAGTTGCAATCGCGAAACTCAACAAACTAATTCCGCTTCTTCTTTGGTTTCTGTACAAGGTGAGCCAGTTAGCATGTTTGAAGGGCGCAACGGCTACGACAAGTCCTTCTTGGGCGTAGATCTTCCTTTGCCCGGTTTAGGTTCTTCTATTAAAGACAAAGTAGCTATGCGCACCGACAAGCCTGGCGAGTGTGAGCTTACCTACACCAACTACTCTGTAGTAATGAATAAAGAGCGCAAACAGTGCTTCTACGCCATTTGCAATATCGACGGTAAGGCTTCTCGCGGCGTCAAGCGCGAAGGTACCTGGACTTTAGATGGCCGCATCCCTCGCCAATATCAGTTGGGTGACGAAGCTTACAGCGGCAACAGTATCGATCGCGGCCACATGGTGCGCCGCTTAGATCCTTGTTGGGGGCAAAATGCCAAATTGGCCGGTGAAGATACTTTCAGTTATTGCAACTCTGCTTTACAACATGGTGGCCTTAACAAAAAAGAGTGGTTGCGTTTAGAAGATCACGTCTTAAATTCAGCTCGCGGCTCCAGCCAAAAGATGACTGTAATTACCGGCCCTATCTTTGCTGATGATGACCCTAAATTTGACAATAAAGGCGCCATGAAAGAAGCTACTCAAATTCCTCTGCAGTTCTTTAAAACTGTAGTTTGGAATGAAAAGGGCACCTTAAAGAGCGCTTCCTTTATTCTCTCCCAAAAAGATATTATCAATAACGATAGTTCTCTTTTTAAAGCTAAGAAGAATAAGGGCAAAGGTTTCGATCCTGGCGAATTTAAAGTTTACCAAGTGCCCCAGAAAGAAGTTGAGCGCCTTACCGACTTACACTTTGGCAATATCGGCGACATTACTGAAAAAGCTATGTGTTTAAGTGCCGAGAATAACTACGCTCCCAAGTTGAACTAAAGCCTCTATTTAATTCTCTGCAAATGGGCCGCGCTGTAAATAGCTTTTACGGCGGAGGGCTCATTTTTTTGCGTTAACCAGAAGTTCACAAAAAAGGAACATTTTTGCCTAATTAGTGGCTAATATTTAGGAGAAGGGGGAGAAGAGTTAATTGTTAGATAAAGTGTTACTGAGCCTTAGGTCCCCTTTCTGTGTGGGCTACATACAGACAAAAAGGGGCTAAAGCTTAGCAGCATGTAGGTGGGACATCACCTACTAAGAGAGAGCTGCCACTTCTAATTCTTATTGGAGGTGCGGTTCGTTAGTATCTCAGAGACCTTAAGTTGAGTAATTTTTATTTAATTTAAGGAGCATGTCACGCCTGAAGATATTTTGTCTACCTAAGACATTTAGAATCAGGAACTTGACCTGTTTTGAGGCGAAACAGGTTTCGGCAATGGAGCAAATAAAAATGGGAATCAATAGTATCTCTAGTAGCTCGTTATTTAACAATCCTCAGATGATTGAAAATTCTGTCAGCCGTCCCGAAGGCTTCCAAGGAAGCAGTAAGGATGTATTCGTCCATGACGACAACAGAGACTTCGCTAACGAGCAAGCCTTTGCCAGCGCCGGCAGGCTTTTCAAGAGTCATGCCAGTGCCCAAGCTCACAAGGCTGAGGGACCCATCACTGTTCAAGGCGACGGCGTCAATATGTATCGCAATCGTGCCGGTTACGACAGCTCTTTCTTAGGAAAAGAGCTTCCTCTGCCGGAGTTGGGCAGTTCCATTAAAGACAAAGTGGCTATGCGTACCGACAAGCCTGGCGAGTATGTTTTACCCTATACTCACTTCTCCATCGTTATGAATGGCGAGCGCAAACAGTGCTTCTATACCATTTCTAATATCGATGGTGCTACTCACCAAGACTTGCCCCGCAGCGGTAAATGGGAACTTGATGGTCGTATTCCCCGCGATTGTCAGTTGGGCAACGAAGCTTATAGGAACAATGATATCGACAAGGGCCACATGGTGCGCCGCTTAGATCCTTGCTGGGGTAAAGAAGCTAAACAAGCTAATAACGATACTTTTAGCTATTGCAACGCTACCTTACAGCACGCCGGTTTAAACCAAAAAGAATGGTTAAACTTGGAAAATCATGTTCTCGACAGCGCCACCAGCGGCAATCAGAAGATGACCGTAATTACCGGCCCCATCTTCTCTGACGACGATCCTAAGTTCACCAATAACGGAGCTATGAAAAAGCCCGTTCAGATCCCTATGCAGTTCTTCAAAACTGTAGTTTGGGCTGACGAGAAGACCGGCAACTTAAAGAGTGCTTCCTTTGTACTTTCTCAGAAAGACATCATTGAAAGGGATGGCACGTTAGGTATTTCCGGTTTCGATCCCGATAAATTCAGCGTTTATCAGGTTCCTCAGAAGCAGCTTGAACAAATGACCGACTTACATTTTGGCAATATCGGCGATATTACCAAAGAGCCGCTGCGTTTGACTGCTGAAAATAACTTTGCCCCTCAGGGCCTCGACAAGTAAGCTTTAAGTTTCGATTGGTTGCGTATAGTAACTAATCGAAATTGGGTGACCTTACTGGAGGCTGTTGCCGAGCTCCTTTCTTGGCAGCAGCCTTTTCTATTGGGTGCTATAAAAGGGGAAAGAGTAGCCCTAATAGAAAGGGGAGCCGCACAATTTTGTTAAAGGCGGAGTCGTCTTTTAATAATTTTCCGCCTCTATTTAGGAGTTTTTTCTTATGATCGATCCTGAAGCTGTAAATCCTGAAGAAGAATCTTTAGAAGCCCCGGAATATCTTAACAATTTAATGGATGAGCTCATTGTCTATGCCAAATACCATGATGAGCACATGGAAGCCGAATGGATTCCAGAAGAGAATGTTTTCCGCGTTTATCAGGACGATCAGCCCGAAGTAGACGTTTTTATGGTAGATATCGACGACGCTATGTACCATGAAGCCGAAGCTGTAGTAGTAGAAGCCGAAATTGGTGAATATAGTGAAGATCTTGATCCGGCCGAGTTGCTGCGCTTTTGTGATCAGGACCTTATTTACAGCCGCCTAATGATTAGCAAGGGCGACGATTGTGAATACGTTATCTTACAGGCCGCTTGCCCAGTTAGTCAGCTTAGTGCCGCTCAGTTAGATTGTATGATCCGTGAAGTATCCGTCTATTCTGGCGAGCTTAGCGAAGAAGACGAGGGAGAAGACGAAGAATAGCCTTTGAAAATATTCAGAGATCCCGTACATGAAGATATTTTCCTGCCTGATGAGTTGCTTGAACTTATAGATACAGCTCAAATGCAAAGGCTTCGAGGCATAAAGCAATTAGGTACGGCCTCTCTAGTCTATCCAGGAGCAGTCCATACTCGCTTTGAGCATAGCTTAGGCGCTTGCCATCTGGTTCTTACCCTTCTGAAAGTGTTGGAAGAGTTCGGTACCAAGGTCAGCTATTTGGAAAAGCTAGCTGTGAGTGGGGCTGCTCTTTTGCATGATATTGGCCATATCCCCTTTGGCCATACTGTAGAAGACGAGCGGCGCATTTTTAGTCGTCACGACTCTCCCGAGCGTTTCGAACTTTTTTTTAATAAACGCACTGAGTTAGGTAAAGCCCTTCACAAATTGGCTATAGCCGAACCTGTCAAAACTATTCTCTGCGGTCAAGCTCAAAAAGCTTGGCTAAGCGAGCTTATTAGCGGCATGTTTTGTGCCGATCTTTTAGATTATTTGGCTCGTGACGCCTTTTTCTGCGGCCTTTCGCAAAGGTATGATAAGCGCATTTTGCGCAGCTTGCGTACTGATGGCAGCCATTTGTATTTAGATTGTCAGAAAAATGGCGTCATTAGAGAAGATTTAGTTTCCGAAGTAATAAACTTGCTGCGCTTACGTTACTTTTTAACCGAGCGCGTCTTCTTCCACCATACTAAAACGGCTTCTGGCGCTATGATCTCTAGAATTGTAGAGCGAGCTTTAGAGCTGGGCTTGAGGCTTAAAGATATTTTGCCTTTAGGTGATGAGCGCCTTTTAGCTTATATTGAGTGGCATTTTGGTGACGATCCTCTAATTGCCAGAGTATTAAAAGCTTTTTATTCGCGCAAAATTTACAAACGGGCTTACGTTTTAACTAGGCGCATCGGTTACGAAAAAGAGGCTCAATTAGTAGAGCGCTTTCACAACCAAGCTGAAGTGCGCAAAGAAGCCGAAGAAAAACTTACCGCTGAGCTGGGGCTTGAGACTGGAGAGCTTATTGTTTACTGTCCTTCGGCCAATATGCAGTTGAAAGAAGCCGAAGTATTGGTAAAGATAGGGCCAGAAGAGCCACGCTCGCTAGCTTCTTTACAATTGCCCGAAGTTAATGTGCTGCGCGATAAGCACCGCAATTTGTGGCGTTTTTATGTTTTTGTAGCGCAGAAGCGCCAATATAAACTAAAGCAAATCTCTCGAGCTTGCGAAAATTATTTCGGTTTAGAAAATCACTTGTCGGCTTTACAAAGCGCCCAGCTTTATATGCCTTTTTAGGTTTGGTCAGAGCTTTTGTCAACCTAATATAGTTAACGATGGGTTGATCTTGTAGCTATTTCTAAAGCGAAAGCTATATGACTAATGAGCTAAAGGTATAAGGCCAAAAAAAGTCAAGTTTTTTTTCTAAAAGGGTATTGCATTATTCTATTCGGGATGGTATATTAGCGAGGCCAGAGGAGCTCGGGCCCATAGCTCAGCGGTTAGAGCAGTTGGCTCATAACTAATTGGTCCCTGGTTCGAGTCCAGGTGGGCCCACCAAACCCCCCTTGGTGTTCAGAAAAAAAAGTGTACATGGCCCGGTGGTCTAGCGGTTTAGGACGCTGGCCTTTCAAGCCGGAGATCACGGGTTCGATTCCCGTCCGGGCTACCACTTAAAATACTGTCCTTCATAGGGGAGGCGGTTAAATAGGATGAGAGGCTGATTTAGTTAAACAGCGTTTACTGAGAAGCTTCTCTTTTTTTTGGACGAGTAGCTCAGTTGGTTAGAGCACCTGCCTTACAAGCAGGGGGTCGGCGGTTCGAGTCCGTTCTCGTCCACCATAAGATAGGATCTTAGCTCACAGAGTTAGGGTCTTTTTTTTATGTATTTCTTTGACATAAAATATGTTTTTAGTATCATGTAGCGGTATTAAAACAATATTCGAAAGAGAATTGATGAAGTTGCTAAAGCCCTTAACTTGTGTTGAAATTTGCGCCGGAGCTGGCGGACAGGCGTTGGGATTGGCTTTAGCCGGCTTTTTCCATCTTGCCTTAGTGGAATACGAAAGTGAATATTGCCAAGTTCTAAAGAAAAATCGCCCTGAATGGAATGTTGTATGTGAGGATGTACACCATTTTAACGGACATAGTTTTAAAGGCGTCGATCTTTTGGCTGGTGGGGTACCTTGTCCACCATTTTCTATAGCCGGTAAACAGTTGGGGAAAAATGATGAGCGTGATCTTTTCCCCGAGGCTATTCGTTTAATTGGGGAAATGAAGCCTAGGGCTGTTATGTTGGAAAATGTTAAAGGTTTTCTGGAAAGTGGTTTTGTTGAATATCGCAACTATATGGTTCTGAAGATAGCGTAGATCTTCTCAAAGCTCTTATTTCCGGTCGACGCTTGAAAGATATTTCTGATTTGCCTCTAGATCTAGCTGTTTAGAAAACGTTTCGGCTTAAAAAAGGCCGACTTTAATTTGGCTAGAATAGCGCCGAGAAGCGGTTGGGCGGTAGATTAGTTTTGCTCGGCTGGGAAAGGTTTTACTCGATGTTTACTTGCAATGCTAAAGCTGATATTGGCGTCTTCGGCGGTTCCGGTTTTTATAGTTTAGACTCTAAAGCTGAAACTATCGTACTCAATACGCCTTATGGCCCCACCAGCGACAAAATTTCTTTAATCAATATTCACGGCAAGCGCGTAGCTTTTCTGCCTCGCCACGGTGCCGACCATCGTTTGTCGCCTGCGCATATTCCTTACAGAGCTAACCTTTGGGCTATGAAACAACTGGGGGTAAAAGCTATTATCGGCCCTTGCGCAGCCGGCAGTTTGCAAGTAGATATTAAGCCCGGCAGTTTTGTAGTTTGCGATCAATTTGTAGACAGAACTTGGGGACGCCAAGACACTTTTTTGGCAGGGCCGGAGGTGCGCCATTTAGCCGGAGCCGAGCCTTATTGTCCCAGTTTACGTCCTTTAGTTGTAGAATGTGCTAAAGAACTGGGCATCGAAGTCCATCCTAAAGGCACTATGGTGGTAATCCAAGGGCCGCGTTTTTCTACTCGGGCTGAAAGTGAATGGTTTAGAAAGATGGGCTGGCAAGTTGTTAATATGACCGGCTATCCCGAGTGTTATTTGGCTCGTGAAATGGAAATTTGTTATGTTAATGTTTCCTTAATTACCGACTACGACGCCGGTATTGAAGGTATCGCCCAAGCCGTTACTGGCGACGAAGTTAGTCGAGTCTTTGCCGAAAATAACCAAAAGGTAAAAGCTCTCATTTACAAAGTTATCGAAAAGATCGATTTAAGCCAAGATTGCTCCTGTCATCACGCTTTAGCTGGTGACAGCATGTGATAATTCCTTAGCGAAAGTTGCTGTAAAGACTCACCACGAGTGCTGTAAAGTATACGCTTTAATCATGGGGAGCGTCTCAACTTTATGGATACGAGAAGCATCTCGAAATAGCGATAAGCGGCACTGTCTTTAAATGGAGTGTGCTTAATGGCTATCAAAAAAGACCGTCCTCTTTTTGTGGAAGATGATATGTACCCAGAATCCTGGACACATATTTACAAGCGACTAAACTAATCTAATCGCGTGGATGCCTTTCTATACTTTGTAGGAGGCATCCATTTTGTTTTTGATTGAATTCTCTCGTTATTGTAATAATCTATATACTCGTCCACAGCTTTTGAAAAAGTCTTAAACGAGTCATACATTTCCTCGTATCCATAGTACATTTCAGTTTTCATTCTGCCAAAGAATGTTTCTATTATGCAATTGTCATAGCAATTACCTTTTCTTGACATGGATTGTAAAATTCCATTTTCTGCTAATTTCTGCCGATAAAGAGTATGTTGATACTGCCATCCTTGATCAGAGTGTAAGACAAGTCCTGATATTTTTGGAAATTTACTAAATGCTTTATCTAACATTCGTTTAATTTGCTCCAAATTGGGACTTAGCGAAATGTCATATGAAATTATTTCATTTGTTGCCATATCAAGTATGGGAGATAAATAACATTTTCCCCATGAAAAATTAAATTGAGATACGTCTGTCGTCCACTTTTGCAAAGGAGCGTCAGCCTTAAAGTTTCTATTTATTACATTATCAGCAACTTTCCCAACTTTGCCCTTGTAAGAATGATACTTTTCCTTAGGACGTTTACCTAGTAGACCTGCTTTATGCATTAAACGTTGAACTCGTTTGTGATTTACAGTGTAACCTCGATTGCAAAGCTCTTGATAAATTCTTCTTACACCATATCTCCTCTTATTAGAAATGTAAATCTTCTCTATTTCTTCCAGCAAATCGACATTTCTAGTATGCACTAAATCAACTTTACCAAGTTCAAAATAGTATGTGGATTTAGGTATTTGCATAGCTGAAAGAAGGTATTTGAGTTTATACCCAATCCCATAAAGTTCTTTAACTATCGCTGCTTTTTCGCCTTGAGTTGCGCAGCTTGCTTTTCTTTTCTCAAGGCTTCTAGTTTTTTTATTACAGCAAGTTCCGTTCTTAAATATTCATTTTCGGCACGTAAACGAATCAATTCTTCATGTTCTGATTCATTAAACTTTTTGGGCTCATTGCTAACGTTGTTTTGCATATCTGGCTCCTTTGGCTTTCGACCTTTTCTGCAGTCTAGTCCATTATAGCCAAATATCTGATATTTCTTAATCCATTGATATAACAATCCAGGATTAATTCCGGCAGACAATGCTACTGATCTACATGAACATCCGGACAATACACGAGCAACTAAAGAATAACGTTCTTCAATTGTCCAAACCTTATTATGACTTGTGTGTTTTTATACTTCAGGGCCACAAGACTCTTCCATCCTTACCCAATCACAAATTGTTTGCCTAAACTTTTTTTTGCTAATTCCAACTGGAGTTTCTGGATACAATCCCAGTCGGTATAGCTCCACACACATTCTTTTAAACTCATAAGAATAACGCATAAAAATACCCTCTTTAACTGGTTGGTCCAGTAAAGAGGGTACATATCAAGAACGGTCCTCTTTATTTTTACGGCTTATAATTTAGGGGTTACTTTTTGCCTTGCATAATCTTGGCCCAAGTATCTTTTAAGGTAACTACACGGTTAAAGACTAAGTGATCTTTAGTGGTATCCTTATCGGTATAGAAATAACCGGTGCGCTCAAACTGGAACCATTTACCGGCTGGAGTTTCAGCTACGCTGCTTTCTACTCGGGCATTAGTAATAATTTCCAAAGAGTTGGGGTTAAGTTCGTCGATAAAGTTGACGTCTTCGCGGGTAGCCGGATGATCGACAGCAAAGAGGCGATCGTAAAGTCTTACTTCGCAAGGAATAGACTCGGTGGCGGAAACCCAGTGCAAAGTACCTTTAATCTTGCGGCCGTCGGCAGCATTGCCACCTTTAGACTCGGGATCGTAGGTGCAATGGACTTCGGTAATGTTGCCGTTTTCATCTTTAACTACAGATTCGCACTTAATAATGTAGGCGCGGCGCAAGCGAACTTCGCGACCAGGAGCTAAGCGGAAGAACTTAGGCACCGGCTCTTCCATAAAGTCGTCGCGCTCGATAAAGATTTCTTTAGTGAACTTAAGGTTGCGATGGCCCATCTTCGGCGGATCGTCGGGGAAGTAAGGAGCGGCAAACTCTTCTACTTGGCCTTCGGGATAGTTGTCAATGACAAGCTTCAAAGGACGAAGAACGCCCATAATGCGCGGCACTTTGGGATTGAGATCGTCGCGGACGGCTTGCTCAAATAATGAATAGCTAGTCCAAGTTTCGGCTTTGCTAATACCGATACGCTCGCAGAATAAGCGAATAGCTTCGGGAGTATAACCGCGACGGCGCATACCGGCGATGGTGGGCATACGAGGATCGTCCCAACCGTTGACCCGGTGCTCTTTAACTAATTGGAGAAGTTTACGTTTACTGACAATTACCGATTCTAAATTGAGGCGAGAAAACTCTATTTGGCGAGGACGACACTCTACGCCTACATTTTCCAACACCCAGTCGTAAAGGGGACGGTTATTTTCAAACTCTAAAGTGCACAGAGAGTGGGTAATACCCTCGATAGAGTCGGAGAGGCAGTGGGTAAAATCGTACATAGGATAGATGCACCACTTGTCGCCGGTATGAGGGTGAGACTGATGACGAATACGATACAGAGTTGGGTCGCGCATAACAATATTGGGATGAGCCATATCGATCTTGGCGCGTAAAACTTTGGCACCGTCGGGGAACTCTCCATTTTTCATGCGGCGGAAGAGATTTAAGTTCTCTTCTATGGAACGCTCGCGGCAGGGACTGTTTTTACCAGGCTCGGTAAGGGTACCGCGGCTCAGGCGAATCTCTTCAGCGCTGGAATCATCTACGTAAGCTTTGCCCTTCATGATTAAGCGCTCGGCATATTCGTAAAGCTGATCGAAATAGTCGGAGGCATTGTAGACTTTGTCGCCCCACTCGAAGCCGAGCCATTTTACGTCTTCTTTAATGGCGTTGATGTATTCGGTTTCTTCCTTGCCGGGGTTGGTGTCGTCCATGCGCAAGTGGCAAGTGCCGTGGTAGTCGCGGGCTAAGCCGAAGTCTAAGCAAATGGCTTTAGCGTGGCCTACGTGCAAATAACCGTTGGGCTCGGGCGGAAAACGGGTGACTACGGTAGTATGTTTGCCGCTAGCCAAATCTTCGTCGATAATATTGCGGATAAAATTAGTAGCGTGAGGAGAAGTCGATTCCACGCTTTCTGTATTGGTATCGTTACTCATAGTTGAAAATTCCTTATAGGGCGGATCTCAGAAATCGCGTCCATTAGAATAGGGCCGAAGTTTTCGACCGGTTTTGATTCTAGCATTTTTTACAGGCTTAGGCTATGTTTAGGCCAGTTTACTTTGGCTAGGGGCTCTGGTGGCGGTGGGCAGGTAAACCAAGGTTGGCTCGTAAATTAAACCGATCTAGGGACTATAAGAAGAAAGCGGAGGCGAGGATATTTATGTGGGAAAAGATGGGCAACTATACTATCAAAACTTATGGACGCATTAAAGAATTTTACCTTACTCCCGGAAATGTGGGCCTAAAGATCCTTTTCTCTGCTTTAGGTTGTTTGGTCGTCGGTTTTCTTCTGCCCTTAATGCTTATAATAATCGTTGTCGCCGCTTGGATCTTTTACCAAGACTTAAATAGCGGCCCCATTTCCGGAGGTAAAAATTGTCCTTTGCCTCCGCCTGAAGAGCAAGTTGAGCCGACTAAAGAGGGGCTGCCCCTTAAAGAAGCGCAATTTCGCAGTCGATTGAGGCCCGATTTTGTTCAGTTGTTTTCAATTCCGAGCCGAAAGCGCAGCTAAATTCTAGGAGCTTTTTTCAGTCACTATGGCCAGTATTTCCCTTTTTCAAAAATACCGCTCTCAAAAGTTTGAAGATTTAATCGGCCAAGAAGTAGTAGTCAAAACTTTAAAAAATAGTTTGGCTTCCGGTCATATGGCCAATGTTTACCTTTTTTGCGGTCCGCGTGGTACCGGCAAGACGAGTACAGCCCGAATTTTAGCTAAAGCCTTAAACTGTGAGGGTACGGCCGACGAGCTCCACTTAGGGCCGACGGCTGAGCCTTGTTGTCAGTGCTCGGCTTGTAGATCTATAGCCGAAGGTTCTTGCTTGGATGTCTTGGAAATCGACGCCGCCTCCAATACTCAAGTAGATAAAATTAGAGAGTTTATCGTCGATAAAGTCCAATTCGCTCCCGCCCAGGTGCGCTATAAAGTTTATATTATCGATGAAGTTCACAAACTATCCGACTCTTCTTTCAATGCTCTTTTAAAAACTTTGGAAGAGCCGCCCCAACACGTGGTCTTTATTTTAGCTACTACCGATCCAGAAAAGATTCCAGCTACGATAATTTCTCGTTGCCAGCGTTATAATTTCCAGCGCTTTACTTTGCAACAAACTGTCGACCATATAAAAAGTATCGCTATTAAAGAGAAAGTACCTATTGACGATCTGGCCGCCGAACTTATAGCCCGCTCTTCCGAAGGCTCTATGCGTGACGCTTTAGTTACTTTGGAGCAAGCTATCTTCTTTTGCTCTGGCCAAGGTGGCGATAAGCCAATAAGTGGAGAAGAGGTGCGCGGCCTTTTAGGCTTAGCTGGAGCTGAAGCTATTCAAGATCTAGTATCTGGTTTTATCGCCCAAGATGCTGGCCAAGTGTTGGGCCTCTTGGATAGTTTAATAAATAAAGGGCGCAACTTAAACAAATTGGCGGCCGAGCTTTTAGAATATTTGCGCCAAATGATGTTAGTTTGCGTTAAAGCTGCTGATCAAGAAGGCTTAGGCGTCACCGACAATTATTTCCAAGAATTGGTTAAGCGCAGCCAATTAGTAAAATTAGGGACGATCTTAAACTGGATTGGCACTATTAGTGAATTGCAACGCCGCCTCCCTAGCAGCCAAAATGTGCGCTTGGCTTGGGAAACCGTACTGATTCAACTGACTGCACCGCTAGCTGGAACTGATGAAAGTAGCCTTTTAGCTAGAATCGAAGCTCTGGAAGCAGAAGTTTCCGCTTTGAAAGTGCTTAAGAATATTGGGGCGAATCGGCCAAGCGTCGCACCAGTAAAAGCTTCCCCTAGTAGTCCCTTGCCCCAAGCTTCGGCGCTCGAGGTAAGTATGGATAATCCTAAGCCTAGCTCAGCTTCGAAGGCTAGTTGGGTTGCAGCTTCGCCCCCTAATCTCGAGTCGACTCCTTCTAAAGTGGCTTCCGATTCTAGCCCAATTGACGATTTAGGCTGGGGAACGACAACTTCGGCAGCTGCTTCCGTTGCGTCGCCATCTCCGCCATCTTCCCAAGTTGCTCCAACTAAAACTAAAAAGGCGGTGGCTAGCTCAACTTCAGCCCCTCCTAAAAATGGTGAAGCTAAAAGTAAAGGGGGTAGCGCCGGCCAATTTTGGCAAAAATTGCTAGGCTATTTAGAAGAGAAGAAGCCTGCGATCTTTGCTTTGGTTCGGGCCACTAAGTGTCTTTCGGCTCGTCAAGGTGTGATCGTTATTAAATTTGAAAGTGATCGCCAGAACGATTACGAGGCCGCTTCTCTAAAGAAGGCAGAGATAGAAGCGGCTTTGACTGAAGCTATGCAGCGTCCTATTTGGTTAGATTTACGCCTCAGTAAAGTTGCCGCTATTAGCGCGCAAGATGAATATATGCACACTGTGAATTTGCTACTTAACAGTTTTGCTGGCCAAACTATGAGTAAATATGCTAACGGCAGCCTGTCTGATCCCACCAAGCCAGCGGAGGTATAAAAGGCTATGGATGAAGAGATTGATGCTCGTTTAATAGAGGTTCCTTACGAGCGTTTAAGTGGCCAAGCTTTGCAAGGCGTTTTGGAAGAGTACGCTACTCGCGGAGGCTACGAATGTTCTATGCCTTTACAAAAGAGAGTAGCTATTCTTAAAAAGAAATTAGCCGAGCACCAGTTAGCCATAATGTTCGATCCTGTAGAAGAAGAGATCAATATCGTAAAAAAAGAGCAAATTAAGTAATGAAAAAGGTGGCTTTAATTTCTGATATTCACGGTCGACTCGATCCCCACGTTTTGGATTATTTGGCCGATTGTGACTATATTATTTGTGCTGGAGATACTGAAGATCCGCTAATTTTGGAAGAGCTGGCTACTATTGCTCCTCTGACAGCTGTGCGTGGCAATTGTGATTGGCGTCCTTGGGCGGATAGTTGGCCTAAAGATGCTGTGCTCCAGGTAGAAGACGTCCATATCTATGTAATCCACAATTTGGATAATCTTTCTTTTACTCCCGATCCTGGAAAGATCGATGTGGTAGTTTACGGCCATACCCACCGCTATAAGCAATATTATGAAAATGGTGTGCTCTATATCAACCCAGGCAGTGTCTCTGAGCCACGCGGCGGTCAGTATCCCCATATGTATATTTTGGAGATTGAGGGTAAAAAGATCTATACGAAAAATATCGATATTTAGCCTTTAACCTAGCTGGGGCAGGCTTAGGGGCTTGGAAAGCGAACCTCAGGCCTAGTTTTTGGCTTCGTTTAAAGCTAGTCCATTTTAGAAGGAGAAAAAAAGAAAAAATGCAGAGACAAATTATGAAACAAATGCAGAAGATGCAAAACGATTTAGCCTCCGCTCAAAAAGAACTGGAAAATGCCACCGTAGAAGGGGTAGCTGGCGGCGGAGCGGTCAAAGTGGTTGTCACCGGAGCCCAGGTTGTAAAATCTATCAGCATTTCTAAAGATGCAGTCGATCCCGACGATATGGGAGTTTTAGAAGACTTAGTTTTGGTTGCTATAAATGACGGCTTAGAGAAATCACGCGAGCTTTCTTCTAATCGTATGGGGCGTGTAGCGGCCGGCTTAAATTTACCTCCAGGGTTATTCTAGTTAAAAAATGGCTAAATATCCTCAGTCTTTAGAGCGCCTTTTAGAGCAATTGCAACAATTGCCTACAGTGGGGCCCAAGACGGCTTCACGTTTGGCTTTTTATTTATTGGGCGCTTCTAAAGAGCGTGTAGCCTCTTTAGCTAAAGCTATGGTGGAAGTTAAAGAGCGTCTAAGAGCTTGCACCAAGTGTGGCAATATCGCCGAAGGCGATTGGTGCGAAATTTGTCGGGACAGACGGCGGGACGAGACTACTATTTGCGTAGTGGCTAATACTCGCGACCTTATGGCTATAGAAAATTCCGGTGAATATGCTGGCCTTTATCATGTGTTGGGCGGCCTAATATCCCCTCTAGATGGTATAGGCCCCGAGCAATTGAATATAGCTTCCTTACAAGAGCGCTTGGCCAAAGAGCCGGTAAAAGAAGTTATTTTAGCTACCAATCCCACTGTTCCAGGAGAAGCTACCGCCCTGTATCTTAAGAGCATCTTGGGGAGAGTCCCAGTGAAGATCACTCGGTTAGCTTATGGTCTTCCTATGGGGGCCGACTTAGAATACGCCGATCCTCTCACTCTGTCGAGAGCTTTGGGAAATAGACAATTAGTCTAAAAAAAATCCCTCTTCCTGAACTTCGTAAGAAGCTGGAGGGGGATTTTTTTTGTTTGAGTTTAGAATAAACTAGAACTCGGCCGTAGCGCCAATTTGGATGCCATCATATTTGAGCTTCACGTTACTGGCACTATGCTGCTCGAAATGGTAGCCAATCTTAGCTTGGATAGGGCTATCTTTGAAGTTAGTTCTCAAGCCTAAATCACATTCCCAAACGTTGAGTTTGCCGTCGGGGTTGCCGTCTAAACCTACATTTTTAGTAATCATGCAAGGATAGTATACGGCCTGGCCATAGAGACCTACCGGATTCCAATTGACTTCAGCGCCTAAACCAAAACCAAAACCGGACGAGTTTTCTATGTTTGCTTTTCCGGTAAGGCCAGAGCCATTGGGCCACTTGGAAGTCAAGCTGGTATTTTTGTAGCCTACATAGCCATAGAAAGGAGACATAGCCGGAGCTTTGTCCATAGTGCGGCTGCTTTCAGCCAGAGAAGTGAAGTTAAAAGGAATTTTGGCATAGACTTTGAGGTCGTTAAACTCGGGGTCGGAGCAATCCATAGTGATAGGCTCGTCATACTCGTTGACGCCAACTATGTCTAATTTGCTCCCGCCGCCTCTGGTGAAGCTGCCACCGAACATAATGCCCTGAAAGATCCTGCCCTCGCCACTAAAAGTAATGGCAGTTAGATTAGAATGGACTACACCCGAGGGTTTAGACGTAGAAATACGCAGAGGGCTGTAAGTAAGCTCAAAGCGCATATCGTGGTCTGGACCGGTTTGGGCTGCCGCAGGAAGTGCTGAAAAAAACGCAACACCTAGGGCCAAAACTGGTATAAGTTTTTTCACAGAGCCAGACTCCTTCACGAGATAATAGAAAAAAAAACTGCGAAGAGCCCTACACTTCAATGAGGCCCTCCTATTTCCTTTGCAGGCAGGAGTTCTCCCCTTAATGGCTAGGCCCTTTGCAGTTTGCTCAATCTATAGAAAAATAATTAGTGATCGTTTACTTTGGTAGCCGGAGCTGTCTTCTTTTCGCGGGCCAATTTCATTTTGTAGTCTACATAAGTGCTTTCCGGGCGCACTTTTTTGGCTGTTTCGTAAGTAGCTAAAGCTTCTTCGAAGCGTCCTTCTTTTAAGTAAATATCACCACAAAGAGTTAAGGCGTCGAAACCTTGAGTGTAGCCCTGAGGATCGAGTTGAGCACTGCGCTTCAAGTAAGGGATAGCCTCTTCGTATTGGCCCATGTCATAAAGGGCTGAGCCCATAAAATATTGGCCGTCGGGATAGGAGGGCAACTCTTCGACTATGCGCTGATAAATATCTTTCGCTTCGGCTGGTTTCTTTTCGTCTACTAAGAGGATATTGCCTAAGCGATCCATAGCCATAATATCATGAGGGTTTAAACGCAAAGCTCTGACAAAAAAGCCTTTGGCTCTGGGCATCATGCGTTTTTGGAAATATACTAGCCCCATACCGGCGTAGGCCATAGAGTTTTCCGGATCATTTTCTACCGCCGACTTAAATTCAGTCAGGGCTTCATCTAAAACGTTGGGAACGAGTTTGCCCCTTAAGAAGTAAGCCATACCGAGTTTACTTAAAGACTCACCGTTTTCACCGGCAGCGGCCGCTTCAGTTTCGATCTGGCTGACAATCCCATCGACGTCTTTTTTGCGATAATAAGCGTCCAGAATATAAGCTAAGGCTAAAGTATTTTGGGGATCTTTAGCCAGAATCTCTTCGAATTGCTTAATAGAATCGTCCCATTGGCCGGCATAAAAAGTTTGTAAGGCTTGGGCCATTTCTTCTTGTCCAGCATTTTCGTCGGCATAAGCTGCGCTTTGCCAGCTCCAAGCTAAACCGCAGGCCACTATCAAAGTGAAAATAACTCTGTAAAGGTTCACGTTAAACTCCCTTATTTATCGTATATATCAACTAAAATTTATACTGACGTGTTACTTGTGAGGGCTTTAAAAATTGCCTAGTGTAAGGGTTTGTCCTTCCTTATACTGAAAAAGTGTTGCCTTTTCGAGCCCTTTGGTGCCGCCTCTTTCTCCTTGGGCCGATAATTACTTAATACTTAAAGTTGGTATCTGTTTCTTAAGAGGTTCAAAATTAACCATATCTTTAATTTTAATCGCGACCGCAGAGGCGTCGATATTCCCTTGTCACGTTGTAAACATAATTTTGGGTCTCTCGGTAGGGCGGTATTCCCTTATATTTAGAAACTGCTCCTGGGCCAGCATTGTAGGCGGCCAAAGTTAAAGAGATGGCTTCGGGAAAATAGGATAGATCTACAGTATTGCGACAACCGTAACTTAACAAGTGGCTCTTAAGAAGGTAGCAAGCTCCGCGTATATTGAGGTTGATATTGTAAGGATCGTTAGTTTTTACCGATTTGGCCGTATCGGGCATAAGTTGTCCTAAACCTATAGCCCCAGCTGGAGAGACAGCTTTAGGGTTGAAGCCCGATTCGCAAGCAATAACTGCTGTGACGAAGCGAGGATCGAGCGAATATTCATAGGCATAATGGAGAATGGCTAAAACGATAGTTTTGGTATCACGATCGCTAAGGTTGCCGTTGTAATAGCGCACAGCTTGGTAATAAGAATTTAAGTAAGCTTTCGACTTATAGGGCTCTTGCAAAAGCTGCTCCTGAGCGCTTGCTTTTAGGGGACAACCTAAGCTTACCAGTAGCCAGGCAACACTTAAGCATAAATAAGCGATCTTTTTCTTATTGACGCAGAACACTGGAGATTAAGTTCTTCCTTTTTAATATGGCCCCTTAGACCTCGAGCCTATCGGTTTAGGGAAAATAGAAGGAGGATATAAGTACCAAAAAAATATCCAAGGCCACTTCAAGTGGGCCTTGGATAGTAGCTATTAGCTATTGTAACAATTAGCCCTTTACGGCACCTTTAGTCAAACCTTCAACTAAGAAACCTTGTAATACGAAGAATAGTATCATAATAGGAATAGCTCCTAAAATGGAACCGGCTGTAAAGAGTGACCAGTTGGTAGAGAAGTTGCCGGAAATAAAGCTTTGCATACCTACTGCCAAAGTATATTTATTCTCGTCAAAAATAACTACCGAAGGGAAGATAAAGTCGCTGTAGGGGCTGATAAAGTTGAAGATAGCTACTACTGCCAAAATAGGGCCCATTAAGGGGAGGATGATACGGGTAAAGGTTTTGGTCGTACCGGCACCGTCGATAAGGGCCGATTCTTCCAATTCTTTGGGCAACGAATCTACGTAGCCTTTGATCATCCAGGTATTAAAGGGGATACCGGCTCCTATATAGACTAGTGATAAGCCAAGCAGCGAATCTAAGCCGATTAAGCCGCCGGTGAGATCTCCCAAATGTTGTAACATACTAAATATAGCTACCATAGCCATAGCGGCCGGGAACATTTGCAAGAGGATCATGGCCATTAAGCCATTTTTGCGCCCAAAGAATTGGAAGCGCGAAAAAGCATAACCGGCTAAAGCTGTAACTATAATAGCTATAATGCTGGAGAGGGCCGAAACTATTACGGTATTCCAAACCCAGCGCAAGAAGGGAGTTTCAGTAAGTAAACGCTTGTAGTTTACTAAGGAAAGCTCGCTGAACTTGGGAATTAAACTGGTGGAAATTAGGGTCGAACTCTCTTTTAAAGAGGAGAAGAAGACCAAAACGACTGGCATAATCGTCAGGCCTACGCAAATGATAAGCAGCAAGTGAAGCAATATCTTTTGGAGGGTGGTCATTTTTCTAGACATAGCAATTCCTCTTTACTTAATATCGTCGAAAGCGCCGGTCATCTTAAAGTTGATGCCCGAGAGAGTGGCTACCAAGATAAAGATGAATATAGCGTAGGCGCAAGCCAAGCCGTATTGGAACGAGTTGAAGGCCAACTTGTAAGAATAGGTAATCAGGATGTCTGTGGCTCCGGCGTCGCTGCCGGGAACGGGAGGGCCACCGGCTGTCAAAAGATAGATAGCGGTAAATTGGTTAAAGTTGAAAGCGAAGCTAGAAATAAGCACTGGCAATAAGGAAGAGCGGAGTAAGGGGAGGGTAATAGATTTGAATTGGAGCCAAGGACTGGCTCCGTCTACATCGGCCGCTTCGTATACATCGGTCGGTACCGATTGCAAAGCGCCTAAACAGACGGTTAGCTGGAAGGGGAAAGCCAGCCAAATATTGACCATAAGGACAGAAATATGGGCCCAGCCTACTCGATCTAGCCAGGCAATGGGCAATTGCAGATCGCAGCCCATTAAACCAAGAATATACTGAATGGCATGATCTAAGCCCAAATTTTTCAGGATAACGTTAAAAGCGCCAAATTCGGTATTGAGCAAACCTTGCCACATCAAGACGGAGATAAAGGCCGGAATAGCCCAAGGCACAATAAAGAGAGTTCTGTAAAAAGAGCTGCCCTTTAAGTCTGGCTTATTGAGCAAAACGGCTAAGAAGATGCCGATAGCTTGGCTGAAAATTACCGAGCCGCCAGCCCAGACCAAGGTCCATAAGAAGACGCGCACAAAGGTGGCCGTCTCCGGGCCGCTGATAATCTTCATGAAATTGCGCAAACCAACAAAATCGAACTGGTTGTAATGATAGAGCGAATAGTTGGTAAAAGCTAAATAAACAGAGTATAGGTTGGGCAGCAGACTCAGCACTCCCAGCAAGATCAGAGCCGGAGTGAGGTAAGCATATGGGATTAGTCCGTCATTCTTCTTCATTTGTATTCCCCTACAGCTTAGTTGATACTTATTCGAGCATAAGATTGATCTTTTCTATTATGCGGTCGTTAGCCGTTTTGAGCTCGGTAGAAATATCTACCTGGCCTTTACTGATAAGCTCGATACTTTGTCTCATGGGCTCCCAGACTTGCATAGCTGCCGGATGGGTAGGCATGGGCATAGCGTTGGCACAAATTTTAGCAAAAGCGACAATATCTTGGTTGTCTTGACAAAGTTCGAGAGCTTTGAGCTTGGCCGGAGGACGACCGGAAGTCTGGCTCATTTCGGCCATATTTTCTGGAGAGGTTAAAAAGGCCATAAGTTTGGCGGCGTCTTGCTGATGCTTAGAATATTTATTAAGCATAAATCCCTGAACGCCGAGGAAGGGCCTAATTGGGTGGCCAGAGTCGGTGGTGGGGAAGGGATCGATGGCATAGTTGACGTCGGCCCCTTTCACTTGTTCGAGGAACCAAGGGCCGTTAAGAATCACGGCCGCTTTTTTCTCGAGGAAGAGGGTTCGGGAGATATTCTCCGTGCTACCTTGCTTGATAAGATTATACTTCTGGCCCAGATCGCGCAAAAACTCCGCGCCTTTGGCAGCGCCGGGGACATTCATACCCACGTCGGTAGGCAGATAATTGCCATTGGCGTCCTTACCTATAAGGTAGGCTCCTTCAGCAATAAGAAAAGGCAGGGAGAAATAAGGCTCTTTTATTTCGAAATAGAAGCCGTTGATTTTGCCCTGTGAATCTTTTTGGATCTTTTGAGCTTTTTCAACTAAGTCGGTGAGAGTTTGAGGATGCTCGGCCATTAAATCTGGATTGCGAAACATTGCCAGACATTCCATGCACAGAGGAGCCATGTAAGTTTTTTTATCAAACTGAACCGAATCTAGAGAGACTGGCACGTAGTCATCTTTGTTGATAACGCCTTCAGGAATAGGTGAAAGCAAACCGGCAACGGCCAACATACCAATCCAATCTTGGGCACCTACTAAAAGATCGGGGCCCAAACCAGCTGGAGCTGCTACCAGAAACTTATTCTTAAGATCTCGGTAGGGTACTTTCAAAAGCTCAACCTTCAGGCCAGTCTCTTTTTCAAAGGCTTGGCACTGACGTTTGAGAGTAGGAAACTCGGCGTCCATACCTGACCAGATTAAGAGAGGCTTGGGGCCTGTTTCTTTTTGCATACAGCCAGCCAATAAGAGGCTAGCTAAAAGGACAAAAATTGAAAAGAAGCACAAACGACGCATAAGGGCGGACTTCGTTTTGGGAGTTAGAGTTCCCCCTTTCTCTAGCTTCTTTGGGCAGCAAACTTAGATTTTGTGCCCTGTCGGCACCAACGTTAAGGCAGGCGATTTAGTTAGACTCCTAACCTTTTTAGAGCCTCAGGTGAGATCTGGCTATCTGCAAGAAAAATAGCTCATTTAGTGCAGATTGTTAATTGTTGCCAGTCTCTAGGTTGTAAAAAAGCCAATTGTGAATAAAATTCTAACATTCTTCGGAAGGAATGGAGGCTTGGAGCTAGCGAAAAGGCCAAGACGTAAAAAGTTTTTTTAGAAGACGAAGCCTGCGGTTAGATTGAAGACTGTCAGGCTTTTGACAAGTTTCTTAACCGACGCCTGTCTAAGGTTCGGGCGTCTATTTTTGGAGGAAAAAATGTCAGTACGTGTTGCTATTAACGGTTTTGGTCGTATCGGTCGCCAGGTCGCCAAGATGATGATTGAGAACTACAGCGATGTTATGGAAGTAGTCGCAGTCAACGACCTCACCAAACCCTCTGTATTGGCTCACCTTTTCAAATATGACTCTAACTATGGCATTTTCAATGGCACGGTCGAAGAGAAAGAAGGGGCTATCGTTATCAATGGCCACGAAATCAAGATCTTAGCCGAAAGAGATCCCAAGAACCTTCCTTGGAAAGAAATGGGCGTAGATTTCGTTGTAGAGTCCACCGGTCTCTTCCGCGATCGTGAGAAGGCTTCTTGGCACCTCGAAGCTGGCGCTAAGAAAGTCGTCATTACCGCTCCGGCTAAAGGCGAAGATATTACCATTGTTATGGGCGTAAACCACGAAAATTACGATCCGGCCAAACACAACATCGTATCTAACGCTTCCTGCACTACTAACTGCTTGGCTCCTTTCGCTAAAGTATTGAACGACAAGTTCGGCATTAAGCGGGCTTTGATGACCACTATCCACTCTTATACCAACGACCAGCGCATCTTAGACTTGCCTCACAGCGACTTGCGCCGTGCCCGCGCTGCTGCTCTCTCCATGATCCCTACCACTACCGGTGCTGCTAAAGCTGTAGCTTTGGTTATTCCCGAGTTGAAGGGCAAATTCGACGGTTTGGCCATGCGTGTGCCTACCCCTACCGTTAGTATTGTCGACCTGGTAGCCTATGTTGAAAAAGAAGGCGTCACTGCTGAAGAAGTAAACGCTGCCTTCCGCGAAGCTGCTGCTGGCAACATGAAGGGCGTTTTGGGCGCTTCCGAAGAGCCTTTGGTCTCCGTAGACTACAAAATGGATCCTCGCTCCAGTATCGTCGATCTTCCTTTAACTATGGTGCAGGGCGACATGGTTAAGGTTATGTCTTGGTACGACAACGAGTGGGGTTATTCCAACCGTGTAGCCGACTTGGTAAATTACATGGCCACTGGTAATTACCACATTAGCGAGCGCTAGTTCTACTAGATTAGCCCGGCCCGGAGCTCTTCCGGGCTTTTCTTTTGTTTTCAGCTTATTTAAGAGCGTCGGCTGGGAGCCAGGCTGCCAATGTGGCGCTCTTTAATCCTCAGCCCCAGGACATTTTTCTTGAGAGGGGCACCCTAGATATTACCTAAAGAGGACATTCGCAAATGAGTAAATTTAATACTATTCGTGACCTTGATGTAAAAGGTAAAAAAATTTTGGTGCGCGTCGACTTTAACGTGCCCTTAGATGGCGAAACTGTCACTGACGATACTCGTATTCGCGCTGCTTTGCCCACTATCAAGGCTCTTTTGGAAAAAGGCGCTGCTGTTATTTTGGCTTCTCACTTAGGCCGCCCCAAGGGGAAGAAAGATCCTAAGTTCTCTTTGAAGCCCGCCGCCGTTCGTTTATCTGAGCTTTTAGGCCAAAAGGTTATTATGGCTCCCGATTGCATTGGTGAAGAAGTGAGTAAGATGGCCAAAGAGCTTCAGCCTGGCCAAGTTATGTTGCTGGAAAATGTTCGTTTCTATGCTCAGGAAACGGATAATGACGAAGCTTTTGCCAAAGAGTTGGCTTCTTTAGCTGATATTTACGTAAATGACGCTTTCGGTTCGGCTCACCGAGCCCACGCCTCCACTACTGGCGTAGCCCACTTCCTTCCTTCTGCTGCCGGTTTGCTTATGGAAAAAGAGCTCAACGAGTTGGGCAAGCTCTTAACTTCTGCCGAGTCTCCTTTCGTAGTTATCTTGGGTGGTGCTAAAGTTTCCGATAAGATCGGCGTCATGGAGAACCTGATCGGTAAAGCTGACACCATTTTAGTCGGTGGCGGTATGGCCTATCCTTTCCTTAAAGTGCGCGGTATGGAAATCGGTCGCTCCCTTTGCGAGGGCGACTTGGCCGTTCCTAAGTCTATTTTGGACAAAGCTGAAGGCACCAAGACTAAGATCGTACTTCCGGTCGATGTCATAGTTGTAGACGAAATTGCCGAGAATGCTCCCCACAGTAATGTGGAAATAAGTGCTATTCCTGCCGATAAGATGGGTGTAGATATTGGGGCTAAGACTATCGAAAACTTCAAAGAGATTATTAGCAAAGCTAAGACGATCTTCTGGAATGGCCCTGTAGGCGTATTTGAGAAGAAACCTTTTGACTTTGGTACTCGTCAAATTGCTGAAGCTGTAGCTTATTCGGGTGCTCGCAGCGTGGTGGGCGGTGGAGACTCCGTGGCTGCTCTCACTCAGGCCGGTTTAGCTTCCAAGATTACCCATGTCTCTACTGGCGGCGGTGCTTCCTTGGAATTTGTTGAAGGGCGTCAGCTTCCCGGCGTAGTAGCCCTTTATAAATAAGACTATATTTTAGTCCCCTTTGATAGCTTGACCGTTTGCCCCGGTCTTGCTATCATTTTTCAGATTTTGGAGGTTTTATGCGCGTTCCGCTTTTAGCAGCTAACTGGAAAATGAATATGGCTCGTAAAGATGCCCACGATTTAGTTAATGAGCTTTTGGCTCAGGTAAGTGATGTCAAGGATCGCGATATCGCTATTTGTCCTCCTTTTCACCTTTTGGCCGATATTGAAAGATTAGTTGCCGGACGCCCCAACGTCTATTTAGGGGCCCAGGATCTTTATTGGAAAGATTCGGGCGCTTTTACCGGCGAGGTCTCTGCTCCTATGCTTTTAGATGTCGGCTGTCGTATGGTCATTATCGGCCATTCTGAGCGCCGAGCTATGTTTGGCGAAACTGACGAGACTTGTGCTGCTAAAGTCGCCGCTGCAGTTTCCCATAAGCTTATTCCTATTCTTTGTGTAGGTGAAAGCTTAGCTCAGCGTGAAGAAGATAAGACTGCCGAAGTTGTCACCGGCCAGCTGCGCGGGGCTCTTAAAGGTTTAGACATTAAAGACGGCAGTCAGTTAGTTATCGCTTATGAGCCTATTTGGGCTATTGGCACTGGCAAAACCGACACTCCTGAAGGGGCCAACCAGATTATGATCTTGTTGCGCCAAACCTTAGCCGAAATTTTCGGACAGGAGATCGCTGACAAAGTTCGCTTACTTTACGGCGGCAGCGTAAAACCCAACAATGTGGCTGGTTTTATGGCTTGCAGCGATATAGATGGGGCTTTAGTCGGTGGTGCCAGCCTCAAAGCTGACAGCTTTGCCCAGATTGTTCGCTATTAGTTTTCACTTGTGGATTGGGAATTGGAATAATGTATTTAGACGTCTGTTTGAGCATTTGGTCTTTCTTGGGTCAAGCTGTGCCCGGAGGAGCCGCCGCTGCCACTGCTGCCGCCGCTCCTGATGCTGCCGCTGCTTCTGCTCCTGCTGTAATGAAGTTAAACGCTGTGCAGTACATCTTGATGTTTCTCTATTTAATGGTTTGCCTCTGTTTAACTGGTATCGTTATGAGCCAAGAACAAAAGCAAGGTGGTTTGCAAGGTATGTTGGGCGGCGGCAGTTCCGCCGTAGAGCATAAGTATCAGGGTAAGAAAAGCTTAGAAGAAAACTTGAAAACGGCTGGCAACTATTTTGCCATTGCTTTTGTGGTTCTCTCTATCCTCGTTTCTTATGTTTTGCAGCAGCACTAATAGACGTCTGCTTCTAGGCTTTCTTTAAGTCGGCTCTTTTAGGAAAAAAAAAGTCGCTACTTTTAAAAGGCTGTAGAATCGGGGTAGCTCCGGCTCTTTTGGGTCGGGGCTATTTGTCTTTCCTGTTATACTTTTTTTGATAAAACAGTTATTTTTTTATAATAATTATTCCTTAGAGCGGCCACTTTGAAGGAGCGGCCACTTTGAAGTATCACTTAAAATAAAAAATGGGAGCTTATTCTTGGCAACAAAAAAAGAGACAGCCTAAAAAGGTTGTCTCTTTTTTTTGTTGGGGGGACGGCAGCCGAAGCTGCCTTAAATATTAGGCTTTATTATTTGCCCATCAAGAACTCGATATTTTCTTGAGGATCGATAACGCCTCTACCCTGCTCGAACTTGCTTACGCCTTCGAGAGCATCAGCATTCTTCATCATGATCTCTTTGACCTGATCGGGGCTGATGTTGGGTTTTACTTGGTGCATGAGTACGTCTACGCCTGCTGCGAAAGGAGTGGCCATAGAGGTACCGGACATGCTAACATAACCACTTCCTCTGTGAGAAGTAGCGGTGATGTTTACGCCAGGAGCCAAGATGTCGGGCTTCTCGAGCTTGTCGATGCGGCTGGGACCACGGCTGGAGAAGTAAGCCAACTCGTCGTCGGAGCGATCGACGGTGCCCTTGTCATCTAAAGCGCCTACGGTGATGGCGTGAGGAGCGTTACCGGGGGAACCGATGGTGCCGGAGCCGGGGCCTTCGTTGCCGGCGGCTACTACGCAGCTAATACCAGCAGCGTGAGCGGCTTCAACAGCTTGTACCACGGGGTCGTCTTTGTAGCTCTGGGAGACGTAGCCGCCCAAAGACATGCTGATAACGTCGATGTTCAATTTCTCTTTGTTCTCAACGGCCCATTGTACGCCTTTGATAACATTGGAGAGAGAACCGGAACCGTTACGATCCAAAACTTTTACGCCGACAATGTTAGCTTCAGGAGCTACGCCGGTGTATTTGCCTTCGGAGGTTTTACCACTACCGGCGCAAATACCGGTGCAGTGAGTGCCGTGACCCTGGTCATCGTAGGGCTCGGTGCGACCGTTGACCATATCTTTGAAGCCAACGATACGACCTTCGAAGTCGGGGTGCTGAGCAATACCGGTGTCGATAACGCATACGGTTACGCCTTTACCGGTGATACCCTGATCGTGAAGCTTGTCTACGCCTAAAGTGACATTGGCCGTATCCATCAAAGGACGGAAAGTATTCTCGAGATCTACCATCTCGTTGCGAGGAATACCAATCTCGGCATCCATAAAGATTCTGTTGCCTTCTTCGTTGGCTTTAGCTAAGTTGGGAAGAAGGGTACCGTCGGCGGAAGGATTGACGGTGACAGCAAAGCCATTAACCAAAGGAAGGTCGGCGGTTACTTGGTTCTCGGGATTCTGAGCGAGAATAGAGGCGCGCATTTCTTCCAACTTAGCTTTATCGCTGTTGGTGATGATTAAGTTCACAGGGCCGTTGTTAGAGGAAGCAATGAAAGTCTCTTCAGGCTGTTTTTCAACGGGAGCCTGGGTAGGAGCGGACTTCGCACCGGTATAGATCTGCGAAGTAGGAGCGCTCATAGTTGGACGAATTTCCATTAGTGAAACTCCTTTCGATAGCGGAGATAACTAACGAGATTGATTCTCAGTAGTAATCTTTTTACAAAACAACTTCTTAATCATATTATCATTAGATAGGCGTAAATTTTTATTTAAAATGTGAACTTTATGTCAATAAAAGTATGATTGTGATTACAATTTGCCTTTATCTCCCCCTTTTACTTAAGTAAATATGTGGAAGAGGCTTTTTTTGCCGGGGTCTCCGCTGCCCTTAAGGGGAGGAAAGAAGATTCTTTTTGTACAATGTTGCGCCGGTTATGAATAGCGTATCGACAACAGAATCAAATAATAATAAGCTTCTTTCGGTGACAGAGTTTGCTGCCGCTATAGGAAAGACTGAGCGTCAGGTTTATCGTTATGTTAGTCAGGGTAGAGTCGCTTCCCAAGAAGGGGTGGGCCGAGGCGGATTACGTATCCCAGAAAGTGAAGTTAGCAAATTTTTAGAGAGCAACAATAGCGCTTCTGGAGCTTGGCCGAAGGTGCGTGGTGGCTCCAGGCGCAGCCGAGAGGACTATTTCGAAGAGAATTTAGAGAATATCTCTTTAGGCCAAGACGAGGCGATTAAAGAAGTTGCCAAAGAGAGCGAGACTGATACTAAAGGCCCTTCGGAAGAGACACCTTCGGCAGCTTCTTTTGAATATATAGAGGCTGAAGAAGAGCCAGAAGAGGAGCTCTCTTCCGAAGAGAGGCCAGAGTCCGAGCCTGCTCCCGAGCCCCATTTCCCTACTAGCGTACCTTTAGAGCGCCATGAAGCGGCCGTTATGCGCTTAGGCTATATGCAGAGTCAGCTAGAACAAGTGCAGCGCCTTTTAACTGACGGTACCCAAAAAGATAAAGAAAAAGATGAAAAGCTTCAGTCTATGATCAAAGATTTAGATGAAGCTCAGCGAGAGATTTTGCGTCTAGGGGCCAAAATCGAAGTTGCTAACGAGAACAAAAAAGAAGCCGAAATGAGGGCTAATCATTTGGCCGTTCGCTTAGAAGAAGCTGAGCGTCGGGCCAATTTGCCCTGGTGGAAACGCATATTTATTTAGTAATAAATATCAAATTAAATAAAGGTTATCTGGGCAAGGGCTTAAATAGTTAGCCTAGGGGGAAAAATAGAGCCGTTGGCTTTTGTTTTTAGGGAGGTGCCGTAAATAGTATGAGTAGAGAGTTCTATATTTGTCGCGAGTGCGGAACTATTGTCGGAGCTATGGAGCCTATCAAGGCTGAATTGGTATGCAATGGTCATCCTATGGAGCGTCTTGAAGCTGGGGCTGTAGATGCTTCCAAAGAGAAACACGTTCCAGCTGTCACCGTTAATGGCAACCGGGTAGAAGTTCAGGTGGGCAGTGTATTGCATCCTTCAATTCCTGCGCATTACATTCCCTGGGTTTACTTGGAAACAGAAAAAGGTGGCCAGCGTAAAGCTATTAAGCCCGGCGAAGAGCCTAAGGCTGTGTTCGAATTGGTAGACGATAAGCCTTTGCGCGTTTATGCTTATTGCAATTTGCATGGGTTGTGGGTTGCCGATATTTAGTCTTTCACTAGCTCTCTTTTAGAGAGCCTCTACGCTGGCCGAACTTCTTTTCGGCCTATATAAAAAATGACCATCTTTTTACAGATGGTCATTTTTTATATATAGGTTGATAGTTTTAGGAGGACTGCTTAGAGCATAGCTACTTTACTAGAAAGCTTAGCCGAAGCTCTCTCTTTGTATTGAGGTAAGTACTCTTTCAGAACTTCGCTGTCAGGATATTTGCTGGCCAGTTTGTCATAAATTTGGATGGCTTGTCCAGCTTTATTTTGAGCTTGGCAAAGGCTGTACTCAATATGGGCCAAAGCTGTGGTGACGACGAAAGAATTGGGATATTTGGCAATAAACTCTTGCATAGTTTGGGGGACGCGCTTAATATCGAGAGCTTTTTCGCTCATATAACCGTCTAAATCTCCGGGATTGAGCTTTTCGTAAGTAGTTTTAAGCTCGATCTCCAAAAGCACCAAATGTTGCCAAGCTTGACGATCGGAAGGATCTACCTTAGCTACAACTGCGCTGTTACCAAAAGTCTTATCATTCTCTATATAGAGGGGTTGCTCTAAAACTTCGCTCTTGTAGCGAGCAAATGTCAAGGCTTTTACCAAGTCGTGGGTAGCCAGATCTTCCTGGATATATTTGTCACTTTCATCTTTGTCTACAATGACGAGGTGGCCTTGCTTTACCTTTTGGGCTAAATCTTTAGAGAAGAGGGCTGTTACATCCCTTTTGCCAACAAAAAAACTCGTATTCTTATCGGAACCGAAGAAGATGTTGACAATCCATAGCAACAGTACAAAAACTATTATGATTTTAACAAACTTTACCATAGCTCTCTCTCTTAGGCTGCATTATGCCCTATGTTTTTACATATAAGCGAACAGTGCTTTTTTTACAAAGGTACCATCTGGCTATAGCTTTAGCCCTTGGCCCAAACGCTATACATTAAGATTATACCTAAAGTATCTATTATCCCACTAAAAATTCAACAATCTAGGGTCAATATTTAATTTTGTAAATGGCTAATTCTTCCTTTTTGCTTAATTAACTCCTAAAATCGGCACAAAAGAAGAACGCTTACCTCTTCTTGTTAGTAGGGTAAGCGCTCTTTTTCAGCTTAGAAACTACTTAGAACTTAGCTTATTTATCAGTTTCTAAATTGATATTCTTACTATAAGAGTAGATGTGGCTCTTCTCAGTAGCAGTGGCAGGCCAATTCCAGTGGGTGGTAAACAAGAACTGGACTTTGTAAGATTCGGTTCCCAAAGTGCCGGGCAAAGCTATCAAACCGAAAGGATCTTCAATTTTAGTTAAGAGATCGGCCTTCGATTTCTCGATAAGCTTTTTATTTTTGACGTCGTAACGGCAGAATTTAAGTTTGCCTCGTAACTCTTTGTCATTCTGACTGTTTCCACTTGCTGTACCGGTAGTTAAATAGGCTATATCTAAGTACCGTTTGTCATTCTGCTCACTGGAATTATTGGTAAAAGTAATGTTGACTGGATAGGGCGACTTCTCGTTGGCAAGGTCGTCAATAAGGGTATAGTCGCCATCATTAGTATTTAAGTTCTTGAGAGAATCTTTATATTTAGCGGCATTAAATTTATACATCCAGAGGCCACACTTGTCGGAGGGAGAACTAGCTCTGGTTGTCTTGGGAGTAAAGCCACTGGCTATAGTTAAGTAGTAGTTCTCGTCGCCTCCGTCTTCAGCCACGCCTGAAGTCCAAGCAAAATCGTAAGGATTTTGTAAATCGATATTTTTATTTTCCGGTTTAATGAAGTTGAAGTATTTATTGTCTTGTCCTGTCAAAGGATAAGCGCGCTCTTTCTTCTCGTAATCGGCCTTGGTAGTATTGTTGGCAAAGAAGTAAACTTTGCTGTCCCCTTGGCAAGTTACGGTAGCCCAGGGGCCTTCATTGGCTTTAACTACGGCGGGATAATTTAAGTTGGACAGTGCGATGCCACACTTATCACTGTCGCTCAACTTATCTGTAAGTTTGGCGTCTTTAAAGAATTTTTCGTCAAAAACGACATATCTAACTGCGCCAGTAGTATCTGAATAGTCGGTATAGAAGAGGGTATTGATGGCGTCTTGGCCCCTATTAAACTTGGTGCTGCCAAAGGAGCAGGTTAAGAGAGAGTTAGGTTTTAAATCACTACCACAATTAAAAACATTGATAGCTTTGGCTTTATTCCAACCATCTTGGCGAGCACCTAAGTCCATTAAGTAGAGAGCGTTAGCAGTGCCTAAATCGGTGATCGCTAAATAGAGATGATCGTCACCCTTGTCTTCAGCAGTGCCATAATCATCGATTATACCGGTAATATAATAAGGGTTAGCTAAATCGCCCTTAGTATAATTGTTGTTGTCGGCGTTGCGAATTTCGATCTCAATTTCCTGGGGCGTAGCGTTGTTATCGGTAGTTTTATACTTTAAAAGTCTGTATTTACACTGCTGATCGCTCATACCGCTAGTGGTGGCAGTATAGCCCTGGACTGTGTAAACGTTATTTCCGTCGTCTACATACTGATAGACTGGGTTGCGCAAATCTCCAGTAGCGACGACGTCATTAACTTTGTCGGTAGGATCGTAGGGAGCGGGGGGAACCGGAGTAGAGGTTCCTGGAGACGTAGAAGGAGCGCCGGTGGGGAAGGGATCGAGCACGCCCATACCGCTGCCTGTGCCTCCGCAACCGATTACTGAGAGAGATACCGCTGATAGAACTGAAAAGATGGCAATGCCTAATCCGTGCCTCACCATTTACCTCCTGGCAATAAATACTGCTAAAATTCTATATTTTAAGCCTTCTGGCAAGCTAAATTGCCAGGGAACCTTCATATTAAAAAAGGGCGGATCTTTCCGCAAGTCGAGTGAAAAAGAAAAATAGGGATGACCCCTAGCTAAGGTAGCGCTAAAACAAAACGAGCCCGGCCTAAGCTCAGAGATACCTAAGCGACCGGGCTGGATTTGCTAAAAAGCAAAAGATAGCTTTACTCTAACTGATGGTATTACCCCCTCAATCCTAAGAGTAAAGGAGGGAAAACCATCAGTTCCATTTATTGCAAAACTACTTCTCAGCAGCAGCCTTAGCTTCGGCAATTACTTGCTCGGCTACCATAGGGGGGGTCTCTTCGTAATGGTCAAATTCCATAACGAAGGAGCCGCGACCTTGGGTAATACTGCGCAAATCGATAGCGTAACGCTGCATTTCGGCCAGAGGAACCTGAGCTTTAATGCACTGTAAGCCGTTACCGATAGGATCCATACCGCTGATACGACCGCGCTTGGAGTTGAGATCGCCAATGACGTCGCCCATATAGGAGTCGGGAACGGTAACTTCAACGTTGACAATGGGCTCTAAGATGACGGGCTTAGCCTTGGGAGCGCCGTTCTTGAAAGCCTGCATACCGGCGATTTGGAAGGCCATATCGGAAGAGTCTACTTCGTGCATCTTGCCGTCGTAAAGGCGAACTTTAACGTCTACTACGGGGTTGCCGGCCAAGATACCGCTTTCCATAGCTTTACGGACGCCTTTTTCTACAGCGGGGATGTAGTTCTTGGAAACTACGCCGCCGACGATATTGTCTTCGAAGACGAAGCCGCTACCGGAGGGAAGGCCGCTAATTTCGATAGCTACCTGACCGAACTGACCGCGACCGCCAGCCTGTTTCTTGTGGCGGTATTCTTCAGAAACCTTGCCTTTGAGGGTCTCACGATAAGGGATCTTGCGGGCGTAAAGCTCTACGTCCACACCCATTCTCTTGAGGCGCTCTACACAAAGGTCGAGCTGTACATCGCCGATACCGGTAAGAATACTCTGGTGGGTCTCTTCCACACGCTCGAGTTCGAGGGTAGGATCTTCTTGGAGCAAGCGCTGCAAGTTGGCGGAAAGCTTATCTTCGTCGGCTTTGGACTTAGCTCTAATAGCTCTGGAGAAGAAAGGACGAGGCAAGTCTAATCCGGGGAGGGTGACTTTACGGGAAGCGTCACAGAGGGTGTCGCCGGTAGCGGAAGCGCCTAAGCGGCCTACAGCTACGATGTCACCGGTGGGAGCTTCGGAGACCTTCTCTTGGCTCTTACCGCGAATGGAGAGCAAGTTGCCGATCTTTTCGTCGATACCGCGAGCTAAGTTGTGCATGGTAGTATCGGGACGCAAAGTGCCAGCGAAGACGCGCATATAGGAAATTTTGCCTACGTAGGGGTCGGAGCTGGTTTTGAAGATGAGAGCTACGGCGGGAGCCTTAGAATCGGCAGCAATTTCTACTTCGTTGCCATCGGCGTCTTTAGCCACAGAAACGGCAGTGGGAGCGGGAGCGTAATTGACAATCGCGTCGGCCAATAAGCTGATGCCTTTGAGAGTTACGGAAGAACCGCACAGAGCGGGAACTACGGAACCGTTAGCAATTAAGATCCTGAGACCGGTTTTAATCTCTTCGGTAGAGAGCTCCATGGCTTCGAAGAATTTTTCGGTAAGCTCGTCGGTAGCTTCGGCAGCGGCCTCTACGAGCTGTTCGCGATGCTCTTCTACTTCGTCGGCCATGTCGGCGGGAATTTCAATTTCAGTGGCTACGCCTTTGGCGTCGAAAGAGTAGGCCTTCTGATCGATCAAGTCTACTACGCCGCTGAAACTCTCGGCAGCACCGATAGGAAGCTGGATAGGTACTACGCGAGCGCCTTTGAGCTTCTCTTTGGCTTCATCCATTAAGTGATGGAAGTTGGCATTCTCTTTGTCCATCTTGTTGATAAACATAAGGCGAGCTTTGGAACGAGCTTCGCAAGAATCCCAAATTTTTTCCATACCGACTTCGGTGCCGGAGTTGGCAGCAGCTACCAAAACGGCGCAGTCGATAACTCTGAGGGCACCGAGGCTCTCGGATACGAAGTCAAAGAATCCTGGAGTGTCGATAACGTTGATCTTGTTCTCTTTCCACTCGATAGGAACTACGGCGGAAAATACACTCATAGCGCGCTTGATTTCGTCGGGATCGAAGTCGGCGACGGTATTGCCGTTTTCAACTTTTCCCAATCTGTCAATAGCGCCGGAGCAATAGAGCAAAGCCTCAGCTAAGGAAGTTTTGCCAGCTCCTTGGTGGCCGAATAATCCAATATTGCGAATCTTTTCTGTGGAATAAATGTTCACTAGCGGTCCCTCCGTACCGGGCGGGTTAAATAATTATTCTGCTGTAGCAGGGGTTTCTTCGGCAGCAGTCTCTACAGCGGCTTCTGCGGTTTTGTTTTTGGGCTGATAACCTTCACGGTACTCAATGGGAATATATTTGCCTTCTTTAACGGCAACTTCTCTGAGCCATCTGGCGCCACCAATGCGAACCCAATCCTGACCTTCGATAGGAGCGCAGGATTTGCGGCATTTAGCTGGGGCGTTCTTTTTCGGCTTAGCAACAGACATTTTAAATTAATACCTCCGTATTATAGGCGCCAACACCACAACTTCATGCCTAGAAAGTTGGTGGGCGCAGAAACTTATAATGAAACGATATTATTACACAAAACCAGTGAATTATCAAAATTCTGTAAGCTTTTCTTTTAGCTGGCCTTTTATCCTTCCTAAAAGGATACTAATTTCCTTAGCTCAAATAAGGGAGGGATCTGAGCATAAGTGAAATTTATTGGGGGCGATAGGCGATAGCTTCTATTTCTATCTTTACTCCCTTGGGTAGAGCGGCCGCTTGAATAGCCGAGCGGGCTGGGGCGTCGTCTGTAAAGAAGTGGGCGTAGACTCGATTAAATTCGGCAAAATCGGCCATATCGCTTAAAAAACAGGTCGTTTTCAGAACACACTTTAAGTTGCTGCCAGCTTTTTCTAAAACTTTTTGTAAATTTTTAAGCGCTTGCTCAGTTTGCTCAGCCGTAGTTTGGCCCACAATGGCTCCACTTTCTGGGTGTAAAGGGATTTGGCCCGAGCAAAAGATCAAAGATGCTAAACATACAGCTTGGGAATAAGGGCCGATAGCTTGAGGGGCTTCTGGGGTGGCAATAATTTCTTGTTTGTCGGTGCTCATAATCGGTTAGTTCTCTCCTTAAGGCCAAGGTGTCGCCAATTTCCATGAGCGCTAGGGGATACCTTTTAGCTCACTTTTAGGAAGGATTGCCTATTAGCTTTGCCGGTGGCCTACTGGCCAGGGGGCCAGATCTTCGCTCGGGGGAAGGCGGGGCGGAATTGTAGAAATTGGCCCCTATTTCTATTGCTGTTGAGTGCGCTTGCTATGAAATGTCTGCTCTCCGAATCGGATCGTCTTAGCTTTAAATTGGCCGGCCAAGTTGCCGCCGTAGCCTTTATTATAAGCTTTCTAGTTTATCTAGTAACCTTGGCTCCAGCTATTCCGCCCGGCTTTGATAGCGCCGAGCTAATTAGCGCTTGTGCTAGTGGCGGCATTGCCCATCCGCCCGGCTACCCGCTTTACACTATGCTGGGTTGGGGGCTGTGCTCGTTAAAGTTGGCCGCCCCGGCTCTTACTATGAACATCTTTTCGGCTGGGTGCTCAGCTGCTGCTTGTGCTTGTTTAGCTTTCGGCTTGGCTCTGGGGCTCAACTCCGGCTGGGGAGCTTTAGTAGGCGCTCTCTCTTTTGCTTTTGCTTTAAGCCCCTGGCGCATGGCCGTAGGGGCTGAAGTCTTTGCCTTACACCTATTCTTTATCAGCTTGTTGGCGGCTTTGGCGGCAATTTATAAAAGGGTGGTTGCCTGGCGCTCTTATACTTTGTGCCTTTTAAGCTTCGTTTTGGGCCTCTCTTTTAGCCACCACCATACGACGCTACTTTTCTTGCCGGGTTTAGCTATATTTTTGTATTTAAGTAGCCAAAGACGCCAAAAAGCACCTGGGACCCAAAAAATAGCAAAGCCGAAAGCCGAAAAAGGTGTAGGGCTTAGCCGCTGCGCCACTATAGGTTTAGCTTGTTTAGGCTTTATCTTGGGATTGCTGCCTTATCTTTGGCTTATAATTAGGGCTCGGTTTTTAGTTACTCATAGCCAGCCCTTTGTAGCCTTCAATTGGGGCAATCCCTCTACTTGGGCCAATTTTTTTTGGGTTGTGACGCGCAGCGGCTATGGTAGTTGGCAGCTAAGCACCCAAGGGGGCCAGTCTTCCGGGGCGGCCTGGCTATTTTATTGGCTCTTATCCTTGCTTTTTAAGCAATTTAAGCTCTTGGCCGCAGGGTTGGGCTGTTGGGGAATAGCTATTGCTTGGAAGAGGCAACGGGAAACTTTTGGGCTGTGGATTAGCCTTTTAGTTTTGGCTGGCCCCCTTTGGGCTTTGTATGCCGCCCAACCTGAAGCTGAAGGCTACCAAGAGATGATGGAGCGCTTTTTCTGCTCTTCGTATTTGGCTTTTGGAGCTTTTGTGGGCTTTGGGGCGACCGCTTTAGCCGAGCTGGCCACGGCAGACGGGAGAGCAAAATTAAAGAAAGGCTTGATTTATACGCTTTTTATAGCAGCTTTTCTTTGGCCTTTAGTTTCCAATTGGAGCGGAGCTTCTGAGCGTGGTCAATATTTAGTTAATAATACTTTGCTTTATATGGCCGCTACCATACCCGAAAGGAGCGTAGTAGTAGCCCAAAATGACGCCGTTTGTGGCGGCTTAATTTATGCTAAAGCGGTACTAAAACGTGATTTTATACTTATCCCGGTTGGGGTTTGCCGTTCGCCTTGGTTTATCGATTCGCTGCCGCTATTTTATGCCCAAATCCTAAAAAATCAAGGTTTGGCAGCTATGCTAGATTTGGCTTGGGGCCAAGGGCGGGCCATCTATTTTGACGACGAGCAGACGGCCGGACAGTGCGGCTTAGAGTATAAGCCTTCTCATTATGTGGTGCGCCAAGGGTTGCTCTTTCGCTACCTTGGCAACCAAGAAAAAATATATGCTTCGGAAGCTAATTTGTTACAGTATCGTCGCCAGGCTCAAAGTGAGCTCGAGCAAGCGATTGAGCAGTATCATATAGATACAAACGAAGAAAAAGCCCGTCCTTTCTGGCATAAATTTATGCTTAATAAATGGAGGCGGGCCCAAGAAGCGCTGGATGAAAAGGCCAAACTAAGCCGGATTGAAGAGTTTTGTTTGCAAGGCCAGGCGGCTAACTGTGATTAGTTAGGCGGCGGCGAGCTTGCTCTAAAGACTCGGCGTCGTCGATATTGTAAGCTGTTTCGGCATAAGGGCTGACTATACCACAACAGGGCAGTTTTAATAGCCTGGCGGCGGCCTCCTCGGCCATGGGAATGGTCAGTTTGCCTGTAAGTAAGTAAAAGAGCGTCTTTAAGCCCAAAATTCCGGCTAGCTTAAAGGGGTTCTTGCGTCCGGCCGTTACTGTAGCCATAGCTTCTCTGATAGTTTCGGCAATATCGGCTCTCAGGCAAGTTAGGCCGCCGCCGCAGAAAGTACCTTCGACCATTTTTACCCAAGTATGGCGTACTTCAGGGTATTTGGCTTGGGAAACGGCTTTATCCAAAAAACCATACCATAAAGCGTTGTTCGGTTCGGCGGCACAGCGGTCTAGAAAATCGTCTACGGCTTCTGTAGTTAAAAATGGCAAATCGCCGGCCGCTAAAAGTACGGGATTGTGGCTTGAGGGTAAGGCCTGAAGGCCAGAAAATAAGGATTGGACTAGGCTCGATCCTGCCGGAGCTACTTCGTCGACGCCTTCCCATTGGGGGCCCAAATCTTCTTTTTTTAACGGGGTAACTAGAACGATCCGGCGGATCTTGGGTGATTGGCGTAAAGCGGCCAAAGTATAGGCGCTCATAGGTTTGTCGCCAAGCATAATATGGCCTTTGCCCACCACTTCGGGCTCGGAAGGGGGCAGATCTTTAAGGCGGCCGCCTGCCAAAAGGACGGCGTCGATAGGAAAAGCAAACTTTTCTTCGGGTTGGGTTAAATTGTTAGGCACTATTAAATTGCTCATCTTACCTCAAATTCTAAGCAAAGCGGGTTAAATAGACTCGCCCCCACTTTTCTAAGCTATGCAGCAGTTCCGGTTGGGCTTGAACTTGTTGGTAAATTTCGGGATTGAGCATAGCAAATAGGGTAGAGCCGCTGCCACAAAGTTGGGAAGCTTGGCCACCCCAAAGAAGTAAAGCCTTCCTAATGGAGGCCAACTCCGGTCTTAAAGTTTGGGCAGCTGGGTAGAGATCATTTTTTAGTTCGTTAAGAAATTTCACTTGCCATAAGCTGGCCTCTTGAGCTTGGGGTGTAGGCTGATTTTCTAAAAGCTCTATTAGCTTGGCCGAACTGCCTTTAGCTGGACGGCGCTCGTCTTCAGATAATTTGTCCCAAGCTTGATAAACTTCTGGTGTACTTAAGCCAAAAGGCGGAATAAGCAAAAGAACGCCCCAATCCTTAAAAAGCTTAGGAAAGGGCAAAGGGCTGAGTTGTTCGCCTTTGCCTAAGCCGCGAGCCGTCTTCTCTACCAAACCAAAGGCTACGTCTGCTCCCAGTAAGCCGGCTTGGGCTAGTAATACTTCTTGGCTTAAACCCAAACTATAAAGCTCATTTAAGCCTTTTAAAGCGGCGGCACAGTCGGCGCTGCCCCCTCCCAAGCCGCCGCCAGCCGGTATATTTTTGTACAACACAAAACGGCAAGGCAGTTCTTGGCCAGTAAGCTTTTGTAAAGCGCGTTGGGCTTTTAAGACTAGATTGTCCTGATCGTTACTTACACTAAAGCCGCAGCCTATTTCGTCTATTATTTCTAGGCTAGTCTCTTGGGCTTTACTTAGTAAAAGGCGATCGGCTAATTCCAAACTCTGGAAGATCGTCTCTAGTTGGTGGAAACCGTTGGGTAAAGTGTCCAATAATTCTAAAGTTAAATTTATTTTGGCCAGACCTTCGTAAGTTAAAACTTCTTGTTCTTCCATAAAAAATACCTTAAATTGGGAGTGATTTTCCCTCTATTCACTCTAAAAAATAACTCTGCCTAATGCGACATAAACAAAAAAAATCCCCCACTAGTCGAATAGGCTCGAATAATGGGGAAAAATGTCGAGGATGGTCAGATTCTTTTACTCTTCCGAAGCTTCGCCCTCAGTCTCTTGAGTATTTCCTGTCGGAACTTTAGGGGCTAATTTGTAAGCTAAAGGAGACTTAAAAGTAGACAATTGGGCCTTAGCCAGCTCTTCGAGTTGAGCGAACTTATCTTTATAGATCCAGGCTAAATTTATTTGGGTACGGCTATAAAACCACACTTCAGAGCCTTTGACTATAGTTTTGCAAGTGTAAGAACCTACATCGTTACTTAAAGTTATGTCCTGGGGCTGAGCTGCCACCTGGCTATCTTGGGGAAGGAACACATGGTAGCGAGTTTCGTCGATAAAAGGAGCATCGAAACGAATAGGGTAGAGGCGGGAGGCACCATTAAGGCCAGCTTGTAAAGATTGGCCTTGGGCTATAGGCAAAGGAGTTTCGAAGCGATTCCTTTCGCGACTGTAGCGGGCGTAGTTGGCAAACTGTACGGAAGTACCGATAGTTACTGGTTTTTGCTCTTCCATCTTAGTGGGGAAGAAATTGGTATAGGGGATAGTTTGGAAGCAGAAGTTGCTATTAAACTTACCTATAATCCAGTTGACCATCTCTTTGCGCTGAGCGTCGGTTAAAGCTTGGGCCTGGCCTTGAGCAGTACGCAAAATATTGGCACGGGGGCCGTTGTAGGTAATATCGGCATTAAGTTGACCTATGCCGTTAGCTTCGATACGCCCTTCCATATTGTAAGAGCATATATTGTCTTCAGGAGAGCCTACGGGGGCGCTTACCAAGCGGCCGGGTTTGGAACTATGGGGCGAAGGAAGCTCAAGCATAGCCGAGCCTTGCCAGCCTAAGTTGGGGGCCTGAAGGGGCGAGCCGGGCAAAGAAGGATCGATCCACCAGGTTGGGCCGCCGGGATCGGATACTTTGAGCATAAACTGACTAAAATAGGTCGGTATGGGGGGCAATTGATCCATAGTCTTGAGATCGGAACTGGCGGCCATATAGACGTTGACTCTCAAACCGGCCCTTCTCAAGAGAGCGCCGGTCAGGTAGGCGGCGTCTTGGTAGGTTAACAATTTGGAAGTAGTAGCTTCTTTTAAGTCGATAGAGCGCCAGATATTTTGATCTTTATCTAAGATAGAGAACTTAGACATATAGCTAAGTACGTCTTGGATGCGCTTTTCGGTAGGTTTACCCACTGAAGTAATGCGACTGCAAAGCATACTCAAAGAAGCGTCGCTATCGGAAGTATTTTCGTCCCAAATCTCGGCGGCCCACTTGCTCAGAGCTTTCCAATCGGCAAAGCTAGAAGCGGCCACGTATTTGTAGTAGTTGAAAGAGGAAGGCATACTGACGTTGCTAGCAATGGCGTCGAAAGGCCCCTTGGTCTCCCAATAGTAAGTACGTACTCCCTTAGCTTCGCTCACTTTGGGGGAACTAAGGTAGGAAACATTGGAAAAAGTGTAAGCTTTCTCTTTGGCCGGTACGCTTACTTTGTAAGTAGAATGCAAAATTGGCAAATCGTTTTGCAAGTAAGAGCAAGCCCACCATTGTTTATCTTTCCTGGGAGCATACTTAGTTTTGACGGAATATTCAATTACCGAGCCTACTTCCAAATTGGGGAACTCAGCTACGTAGATTTGCCGATCTTTATAAGCGGGAGCGCCGACAATAGCAGCGATAGTTTTGAAGTTGGCTGCTGGTACTTCGGTTACGTGTCCTTGGGGACTAATAGTACGAGCGTACTCAAACTCTACAGTCTCAAAAGAAGCGTCAAAATTTCTGGGATAGAGACGGAAAAGTTTCACCCCTTCTTCATTGAGAAGCTTAATGGCATTGTGTTCAGTTGCTTGAGCGGAGTAATCTTCGTTAAGCTGATACGTGAGATCGTCTTCCAGAATAAGGGCACAAGCGTTGGGATATTCTCTCAATCCGGGAGAGTTTAAAAAGCGACTCTCCGATTGGGAAGGCGAATTGGCGGCCTGTACGCTTAAAGGAAGCGTTGCCAATATAAATGCGACCACATACAAAAAGCCTTTGAGCTTTTTGCTAAGAGGCTGCGGCTTAAAAGTAAACTTCATAAATAAAATCCTCGACAAATTAAAACAGACACACTGCTAGTATTGAATCCTAACAGGCGCCTATCGTTTTGTCTATCTCCTCTTTTTTCGAGAAAATATTTATTATTTGTCTTTTTTCTTGTCGCCTTTAGTCTCTTCCGATTTGCTCAGTGAAGTGCGACCACTCTTCTGAGTATGCTGAGGCACAGAAATTACTTCCTCTTCCAAGCCGGCTGCTCTGGATACGTCAGCATCGGTTGCTCCTTGTAAATTTGCCAAAACTGTTAGCAAGATAGCAGCTTTTTCCAAATTTTCTTCTATAGCGTGCAGACGAACAAGAATTATGACGGGAACAGTTACACCGATAATGACTAATGCGATAGCGCATAGCAGCAGTGCGGTGCTGATAGTTGTAGACATACTTTTATCCTCCCTGGTGAACGTACTCCCGCTTATACAGTATATAGAAGGGGAGCTTCCTGATTCTACGAGAACGTACCATAAATTCCGAGGAACTTTAGTGTTTGTACTCTCTCCACAGGCGTAGATTCCCATGCGACCCACGGTATTCCCACCAAATGGGTTCGCCATACTCCTCCTATCCCCTACCTGCGAGGTGGAGGACTTCTGGTTGAACTGGGTTAAATCTGCCTTTACTAAATGATAAGCAAATTAGTCGTTAAATACCGAGAATCGGCCAGCCCTTTATTATTGCGTGAGTTTAGGCTGGTCTTGACTCAGAGTAAGCTTCCTTTGGGGAAAGCGATTTTGCCTATATTTTGGCTACTTTACCTTATTTGGAGTTGGGCCTTAGCTTTAGAAGGTAGCTATCGCCCTTTTATCTCTTGCTCTAGCTTATTGTGTTGGCTTACTGTGGCTTTTATCGTTGGCTACTATTGGGGGATGGCTCCGCGTTTAGCTGCTTCACTCTGCTCAGATCGCTATTCTGGCGTTTATAAAATTCTTAGCAGAGCTCCTGCCGGTATTTATAAAAGTTTGGCCTTTAAGGTTTTGGCTTTCTCCGCCCTCTATTGGCTTGAATGGCTCTTCTTCTCTTTAAGCAGCTTGATTTTCTACCTATTGGGTGTGACTCTCAATCTTGAAATAATCTTGGCCACCTCTATATATAGTTTTCTTTCTTTAATAACCGCTGTAGCTTGGGGGATAGGGTGGGGGATCTCCTTTCAAGGTAGGATAGATAAGTGTGCTGCTTCCTTGCGCAAGCTTTTTGTCGTAGCGCCTCTGGGAGCTTATTGTTTGCGTAATTTTTGGGCTTTTAGCCAGATAGAGACAGTCCTACTATTAACTAGTGTATTGATTCTCCTTTGGATCGACTCTGTCCCTATCTTTTTTAGCGAATTATCCCTAGCTTTGGCTTTATTGTTGATAAGTGTCTCTTTTGTGCCTGCCCTAGGCTGCTCAGCCTGGCCGCTCGAAGATTGTCTCAATCCTGGGCGCGTAAGTTTGGTCGGCGTCTATGCTCTCGACAGGGAGGCTTTACAAAGTGTCAACTGGGCTTCAAGTAGCGCCTACCCTGTCTTAGAACAACGCTTAGTCGATAGTGGAACCTCTATGTCGCTCTCCCAAATGCTTAGTCTTTACAGTAGGGCCTCTCAAGTAAGCCAAGAGCAAATTTACGCTCAAGTGCGCAGCCAGGCTGAAGTCTATCTTTTTAGGAGTTGTCTAGCTTGTTTGCTAGTTGCTGCCCTCTGGCTTATCATTGCTGGGGTTAGGTTGCGGCTGCCCCTGGACTTAAATTTAGAAAAATAAGAAGCGGCTCTATCTCCTTCCAGTTTGTTTATTTTGTTGAATTTGTGTATATTTATAAACGGTCGCGGCGCCGACCCGGTGGGGGCTCAATTGCTGCCGACAGAATTTCGACTCCAAAGAAGGGCCCTTTTGAAAATTGCGCCGAGCTAGGCAAGGCTTGTGGTTGAAGCTTTGCCGTAATATGGAGTTATTTATGGCCAGACAAGTTTATGCGGGTATGGATGCCCAAGAAAAGGAACACGATCCCCTTTATAAGAGACGTCACTCTCTGTCCCATATTTTGGCAGAAGCAGTGCAGCGTCTTTACCCCGATACTAAGTTAGGTTTCGGCCCGCCCGTAGATAATGGCTTCTACTATGATTTCCAATTCGCCACGCCTATAGATGTGGACAAGCTTCCAGAAATTGAAGCTGAGATGCGCCGTATTATCGCCGAAAAACAAGCCTTTACCCATTACGATCTTCCCTTGGAAGAGGCTGTAAAGTCTTTGGAAGAAAAAGGCGAAGTCCTTAAGGCTGAATATGTGCGCGAGCTGGCTGACGAGGGCAAAGATATTCATTTTTATAAAAATGGTGATTTTACCGATCTCTGTGCGGGCCCTCACGTAAACAACACTTGTGAAATTCCTAGCGATTGTTTCGCTCTCGATTCGGTAGCCGGAGCTTATTGGCGCGGCGATCAATCTAGAGAAATGCTTACCCGTATTTACGGTTTGGCTTTCAATAATAAGAAAGAGCTTAAGGAATTTTTGCGCCTGCGCGAAGAAGCTCGCAAATATGATCATCGCAAGCTCAGCAAAGAGTTAGAGTTCTATACCATGAACGAAATGGTCGGTTTAGGTTTGCCCCTTTGGTTGCCTAACGGTACCGTTCTGCGCGAAGAATTAGAAAAATTTGCCAAAGAGACTGAGCAACGCGGCGGTTATTTGCGCGTAGCTACTCCCTGTATTACTAACGAAAAGCTTTTCTATACTTCGGGCCATTTGCCTTATTATAAGGACAGTATGTTCCCGCCTATGCAAATAGACGAGGGGCAAAACTACTACCTTAAGCCTATGAACTGCCCCTTCCACCATATGATCTTTAGCAGTCGTCCTCGCTCTTATCGCGAGTTGCCTCTGCGTTTAGCTGAATATGGGCAGTGCTACCGCTATGAAGCTTCCGGTACCTTGGCCGGACTTTTGCGCGTACGCGGTATGTGCATGAACGACGCCCACATCTACTGCAGCCCTGAACAATTGGCTGCCGAGTTCCGGGCCGTTCTGGATATGCACCGCTTCTACTACGACAAGTTCCGCATTGAGGGCTACTGGATGCGCTTGTCTATGCACGATCCCAAAAATACTAAAAAATATGTAGATAACCCCGAAGCTTGGGCTCAGTCTGAAGATGCCATTCGCCAAGTGGTTAAGGAAATGGGCGTACAGTATGAGGAAGTGCCCGGTGAAGCCGCCTTCTATGGCCCCAAAGTAGACTTCCAAATTCGCAACGTGGTGGGACGCGAAGAGACCGCTTCGACTAACCAACTCGACTTTGCTGTACCTCCTCGCTTCAACTTGGTCTATACCGGTAAAGATGGTGAATACCATACTCCTTATTGTATCCACCGTGCTCCTTTAGGGACTCACGAGCGCTTCTTGGCTTTCTTAATGGAACACTTCAAGGGTGCTTTCCCCACTTGGATGGCTCCTACCCAAGTTATGGTCGTGCCGGTCTCCGTCGAGAAGTTCGGCGACTATGCCGAAAAGATTGCCGCCTCTTTGCGCAACGATCTTTACCGAGCCCAAGCCAATTTAGATGGCGATAGTTTCAATAAGAAGATCCGGGCTGCTATCACTTCCAAGATTCCTAACATTTTGGTTGTTGGTGCTTCCGAATTGGAAAATGAGGCTGTCACTTGGCGTCGCTATTGCGTAAAAGAGCAGCGCACTTTGAAGTTCGCTCAGTTCCGCAGCATTTTGGGCAAGATGCGTTACGAGCGCATTATGGACAACTTCGCCGACGTAGTTTTGCCTGAAGAATAAGCTTTTGAGCTAATTGTAGCCTAAGGCCGTCGTGCTTAACTTAAATGGGGAGCCATATCGGCTCTCCGTTTTTAACGCCTGTTAGTAAGTTAAGTCCAAAAGCTTTACCAAAAAAAAGAAGCTTTCCCCAGGGAGAGCTTCTTTTTTTGTTTTAGGGGCTAAACTGCAGAGGTTGAGGATAAAAATCGGTTATTAGCGGCCGACAATCAGCACATAAATGGCCACTTGACAATTCCAGAGGGCGTGGGCTATGACGGAAGGCCATAGACTACCTGTGTAATAGCGGGCTGCACAAAAGACTAGGCCTAGTCCGCTCAACACCAAAAGGCCTTGAGGGTCGCCGTGTATTACCGAAAACATTAAGGAGCTAATAAGTGCTGCTCCCAAGACTGTGGCCGTTTTACTAAGTCCGGAAAAGAGCAAGCCTCGATAGACGATCTCTTCATAGAGGGGGCCGCTAATTACCAAGAAGAAGAGCAGCCAAAAGATAGGCTCAGGGACTTCCACCAGAAAGGTCAGCAATATATTGTTTGATTGTACGGAAGATTGAGTGAAAAGGGAAGTTAATAGAGCCATGAGGGCGGCTGTCAGGCAAGATAGAGCAAAAGCAGCGCAGCCATAGGCTAGATATTTGGCTTTAAATTTTTCTAAGTGGAGGGCTCTAAAGAGCAAGAGTGCCGACTCTTTTAGCGTAAGTTTAGGGGAAGCGGTGGCTACTTCGTTAGGCTGAAGTTGGCATATATACTTTATCGTCAAAACTAAAATAGCGATCGATACGATATAAACAAATATTTGCGAAAAGAATAAAATAATAGGGATATTGTACCTATCGTTACCTAATAGATGCAGCAGTAAAGTGGTTAGTAGAGCGCTTAAGCATAGGCCCAGCCAATTTAGAGCGACGAATAAATATAAGGTGGGAATTGGTTTCCAAAGGAAAGGCTCTTCCAAGTGCTTCTTGGTGTCAGAATTTGCCTTTGGAGAAGATAAAGCTTTAATAGTAAAAAAGGCCAACAGAATAAAAGAAGAGAGAACTAAAGCTCCCCATAAGCCTACTACTATTAAGAAGCGATTAGCTCGCTCTTGTAAAGAGGTAATACATTCTTGTAGGCGCTGGCTCTGTTCTGGTTGGATAGCCCCTTTTCGCATAACTTGTAAAATGAAACTATAAGCCAAAGGATCGTTATAAAAAGTATCGAGGGCTTCCTTTTGCTCTATATTTAGCAAATAGAAAGCACTTTGGATATCTTCTCCTGTGGGCGTTTGACCCTGACTTATTCGGAGCAAAACGTCGGTGACTGAATTTATCTCTTCAACTTTAACTGTTTTTAGAAGGTTGTGGGCTTGGGGTAAGCGCTGGCAAAGGCAATATAAAGAGGCTGCACTGTAAATAGTTGAGCTTGAAGCTTTACTGAAGTCGGTTTCTTCCAATATGGCTACCACTTGGCTTTCCAAAAAAGGTAGGTGGTATCTTTGGCCTACACTCATTATTCTGCCAGCCAATCTTACTTGTAAATTGGCTTGGAAAGACTTTTGCCAGGAAACCTTATCGGCATTTCTAAAAAAAGCCGGAACTACCAAAGGTAGCCATAAAGCTAGGGCTACCAACACTAATACAATTCTCTTACCGCTCATTTGTGGCTATCTTTCCAGCGTCGTGGGGTAGATCCTTGGATAGTTCGCCCTTATCAAAGGAGCACTTTAAAATATAGAAAAGCTGGAGCCCCTCGTAGTAACCATTTTAGTAACAGGGGGAATCTGTCTTTTTTTGTGAAAGCTCTTGGGCGTGTCTATTTCCACTAATAAAAAAAATAAAAGTCCGCGCAGTATTTTAATTGTCGGTATTTCTGATTTAGAACAAGAAGCTTTGGCCACTAGTTTGGTGAAGCTTGGTTGTGATGTTAAGTTAGCTTCTACTTTAGAAGAAGCCCAAGAATATTTACTTTCCGGCGAGAATATACAATTTGCGGCTGTTAATACCGATTTCCCTCAACAGAACGAGATGAGCCGTTTGCTCTTGCACCATTCTTTTGACGTGGAATTATTTTTCTTATTCGACAGCTTGGCCTTAGAGCAAGGTTTCGCTAACCAAGTGGCTCAAGAGTCTACTTGTCCGAGGATACGGGCCGCCTACCTTTGTTACACTTCGTTCGCTTCGGCGAAGTATTCTTGTCGACTGATGCGGGCTTGTGGTACTTGGTGGGAAATTAAGGGGCGAGAAGCTCCCGTACACGAGCGTTACCGCAAATTGCTCAATCGGGTGCGCCAAGGTGTAGTCGATACCGATAGTAAAGATATTGTCCGTTGGGCCAACAATGCTTTTAAGGGCATGGTTGGAATGGGTAATATTGAAGGGCGTTATATTAGCGAATTGGTTGATATTCGCGATATTCCTTGTTTAGATGCTGTCCAAGTCCAGTTGCGCAACGGCATTATTTCCCCTTATGTAGTGCGTTTGCGCTCCAGCGGCCAAGTGGTGGAAGTTGATGCTACCCCCCGTTTCGATAAAGAAGGCAACTACATGGGGAGTGTGGCCCTAATTCGCCAAGCCCACAATATGCCGATAGAAGAATTTGTCGCCAGTCGCAATTTGGTTAGCTTATATAGCTTGGCTTTGCGTTTAAGTCGGGCCTTCGACGTTTCTAAGGTTATCAATATCATTACCGAAACCGTGCGCGAAATGTGCGGCTACCGTTGTTGTGGTATCAAACTTAAAGGTTTTGGCGAAGTAGTCGATCACGATGTCGACGGTATTGTCTCGCCTTCAATAAAGAGGACAGTCGATTCTTTCTGCTCCCGTCTCTTGCCCCACCAATCGATTAGAATTATTAAAGATTTAGAGCGCGATCCCGATCCGGCGGCTGCCTCTTTGCGAGAAGTCGGCTTAAGTGGCGTCGTCTGTGTCGCTTTAACCGTAGGGGTTGAGCATATTGGCTGCATTTGGGCTTTAGCTGATAAAGAAAACGCCCTTTCCAGAGAGAACAACTCTTTCCTTATCTCTGTTGGTATTCAGGCCGGTTTAGCTTTGCAAAATGCTATCAATGTAAAGCGTCGCTTAGAAGAAGAAGCTAATCGCCGCCGCTTCTATCGTGACGCCTTAAATTCGCTCACTTCTGGCAAGTTGGTCTTTTGCGAGCGTGACGAATTAGACAGCCACTGGGCTAAGTGTGGTCGTGAAGTTGCTACTTTAGCTTTAAAAGAAAAAGCCGATGTGCCACAATCTCGCCGTATCTCCGAAAAAGTTATGGAAGAACAAGGCTTTGGTGAAGATCGCCTCTTCGATATGGTGACATGTGTATCCGAAGCGGCTACCAACGTTGTCAAATATGGCCCTCCCGGCCAGATGAGTATAAGGGTGGAAGATGACGGTATCCATGTTCGCTTAGACGACGTGGGCCACGGCATCGCTTTTGACAATTTGCCCAAAGCCGTCCTTTTGCCGGGCTTCTCTATGGGAAAGACCCCTTCGCTGGGGCTGGGCTACTCGGTTATGTTGGAAATGTGCGACTGTGTCTATTTATGCACGGGTGACGACGGCACTTCGCTTATTTTGGAAATGAAGAAGACGAAAGCCGATCCTTTGGACGCTTTTGTGGGATTTAGCGGGTTGAATATAAATATGTAGGCATTGGCTTACTAAAAAAAGCTTAGTTTGGAGCGTGAGATGCCAATAGTACCGCCTTTAAATACCGAAGCTTATCTCAATTATGAAGAACTGACCGCCTATTTAAATAGCATTGCGGAAGCTGTTCCTCAGTTGGTGCGTATTTTCTCTTTAGGAAATACTTTGGGCGGTCGCTCTTTATGGGCGGCGGAAGTTACCAATACCAATACCGGAGCCGCTTCTAGTAAGCCGGCCATTTGGATCGACGGCAATATTCACGGCAGCCAGTTATCGGCTTCTACGGCTTGTTTAGCTATATTGCAGCGACTCTCTGCTGAACATGGACGCAGTCCCTCCATTACCGAACTCTTAGATAATAATACTTTTTATATCGTACCTCGCTTGGCTCCCGACGGGGCTGAGTTATGTCTAACTTCCGGTTTATCTACTTCTGCCGGCCGCCGTTTGGGCTTTTTGGACGGATTGCGCGAAGGCTTAGTTCCGGGCGACGTTAATGGTGACGGCCGTATCTTGCAAATGCGCGTCGAAGATCCTTATGGCCAATGGAAAGCTAGTAAGAGAGACGATCGCTTGCTAATCCCTCGCCAACCGGGCGACGGAGGCGAAACTTACTATAGGCTCTATCGTGAGGGGTTGCTGGACAGAGAGGACGGCTCTCCTATCCATTTGCGCTTAGTTAATTCCAAGCGCGAGTTGAGTCACGATTTTACGCAAGAGTGTGGCCCTATCGATCATCACTATGGTGGCAACGGCTTTGTGGGGCCTTTTTCCCAAATAGAATCCCGCCTTATCAGTGCTTTTCTGCATAGTTTGAACAATTTATGTTTGGCTATCTCTTTCCGTAGCGGTTCCGGTACTATCCAAATAACTTCTGCTCCCCAAGTGCCTAGGCGCGATCGGGCTCTAATGAAAATTCTGGCTGCTAAAGCTTCCGAATTGAGCAATATCCCTGTAGAAGAAGTTAGTGAATGTAACGACTTTGCCGATTGGGTTTATAAAGAGCTGGGCGTCCCCTGTCTGCGCGTAGATGGTTGGAACTTATTGCGGGAAGCTGGTATCGAAAATATGGCTGACAAATCGCAAGAACATGCCCTTTTGGCTGTATTGCGTTGGCTCGACTACAACAACCACGGCCAAGGTTTTGCCAAGTGGGAAAAGTGTGAACATCCCCAATTAGGTGAGGTAGAAGTTGGCGGCTGGGATACCTCTTTAAGTTGGAGCAATCCTCCAGTAGGCGAAATGTTATCGACTATTTGCGAAAGCCAAGTAAATTTGGCCCTCTGTTTGGCTACGGTGGTGCCCAAGATCGGTTTAGGCGAATGTCGCGACGAAATAGTCGGTTGGGCCGAACCTGAAGATGGCGAAGCTGAAGATCTTTTGCCTTTACGGGTTATTTCTGTAGAAATACGCAACGAAGGTTACTTACCCACTTGGCTTACCGAAGAGTTGCGCTCTAAAGACGAGCCCTTAATCTCTGAAATTTCCATCCCTGAAAATGGTGAATTGCTGATCGGCCAGCATTTAAGCGAGCATGAGCAACTCTCTGGCACAATCTCTTTACATTTGCGCCAGAGCCTAAATGTGCCCTTTTTTAGCGGCACCTCGGAAACCGACCGCTGCATAGAAACTTGGCTAGTGCGTGGCAGCGGCGAAGTGGTCGTTTCGGCGGCCCATCCTCGCGGCGGTGTCGTCCAGTTTATCAGTGACGGCGGACAAAATGCTTTGCGTCAGCGCTTTAAGGTGAGTAAGCCTAGCGCTATTATTCCCAGCACTTCGCCAGTCCCTTATGTGGTGGCCGTCACTTCTGCAGCTTTGGCGGCAGCTATTCCCCAAATGGCCGGTTTAAAGGCTGCTGCCGAAACCTCTGAAGGGCCGACTCCAACTAAAGCGCCATCTCTACCCAGAGCTGCTTTCAAGGTACCTTCTTCTACTAAGGCTAGTGTAGGTCGCGGCTCTCTAGAGCCTACGCCCTTAAGCCAAATTGCTTCCGCTGAAGGGGCAGCGCCGCCTCGTCCTGCTGTCCGTCCAGTTAAGCTAACTGAAGCTACCTCCGCCTCGGCAACTGAGCCCCAGGGGGAGAGCGCCCCCCAACCTCAAGCTTCTGTGCGCGGAGGTTATCGGCCTACAGCCTTAGGCGGCGTCAAACGTCCTTCAGCGGTAGAAAAAGCTAGTCAACCTGCGCCTACACCCCAAGTCGGCCCTGCCGATTTTGCTCACCCCACCGCCGCTGCCTCGGGCGGTTTGCGTAAAGCTGCCGCTGAGCTCACCACGGCCCGCCCTGCTGGTTCGGAAGATTCGCCTTTACGTAAAGACCCCGCTCGCTCTAGGGTACAGCCTTCGGGCAGAGTCTTCGGTCAGCCGCCGACCAAAGCGGGGCTCGCTGCTGCCGTGCGCCAATCTGAATCGGCTGCTCGCCAGGGGGCTTCCCGCAGCGCTAGAAGCTTAGAAGAAGCGGCTGCGGCAGCTGAGCGGCGCGGAGAGATTAAGCCCCATCCTTTGCTGCCAAGTAAGCCGGCTCGGGCGAGTGCGCCGCCTGCGGAGACGGCGGAGAAGCAAATATCTCGAGAAGATTTTGTCGAAGATCCTTTAACACCGACAGCGCCGCTACTTTTAAGGCGCAGCCGCGGGGACGAATAGTTACAGAAAAAATAAGAGCGGATTAGTTTTGTCCGCTCTTATTTTTTTATGATCAGGCTAAGTGTTAGATATAAAGGATCGTTTATCGATTAGTTGTAGAGGGCCGGATCGATATATTTCAAGATATGGTAAGTTAGGGCCGACATAGTGGCGGCGGCAGGAAGGGTGAATACCCAGGCGATTAGGATATTGTTGGCAATACTCCAGCGCACGGCATTGATACGTTTAACGGCACCTACACCCATAATACTGGCAGTAATTACGTGAGTGGTAGAGATAGGCATACCTAAAGCGGCAGTTGTTAAAAGGATAGTCGAAGAGGTCAAGTCGGCGGCAAAACCGTGTACCGGCTGGAGACGAACTACTTTAGCGCCTAAAGTTTTTATAATGCGCCAACCTCCTCCGGAAGTTCCCAGAGCAATTACGGTAGCGCAAGCTACTTTGGTAAACCAACGTACTTCTAAGTTAGGCTGCCAGTGGGGGGCGATAATACCGGTGCTGGTAGCGGTAAAAAGAGCTAAGGTAATAATACCCATAACTTTTTGGGCATCGTTGGAGCCGTGAGAGAAGGCCATAAGGCTAGAGGAAAGCCATTGGGCGTACTTAAATTTGTGGCCAATAGAAGGGTGCTGGTGGCGTAGAATCCAGTACAACGAGAGCATGATACAGTATCCGAGTACCAAACCTATAAGTGGGGAAACCAAGCCGGGGATAACTACATGATCCATTACTCCCCACCACTTGACGCCGTCAGTACCGGCGCGGGCCAGAGCTACACCGACCAGGCCGCCTACCAAAGCATGGGAAGAAGATGAAGGTAAGCCCCAAATCCAGGTAAGAATATTCCAGATAATAGCACCTATTAACGCCGATAGAATTAGTGATTGGCTATTCATGGCGCTGCCTTCTACGATACCGCTGGTAATAGTTTTGGCTACTCCGGTAAAGAGAAGGGCACCGCAGAAGTTGCAGCAAGCGGCCATCAAAACAGCTGTTCTGGGCGACAAAGCTCGGGTAGAAACTACCGTGGCAATGGCATTGGCTGCGTCGTGGAAACCGTTTACGTAATCGAATGCTAGTGCAATTATTACGACTGCAGCTAAAATCCAAATGGTTTCATGCATTTCTTTCTTTTCTACTTTCCTATAGTACGTTTCTCTATGTAAAGGTATGTTTTCGAGTTCTGTTTATACTCATATAGTCTAAGTGATCTAATAAAAAAGCCGTCTCTCTTTTGAGTAAAGGAGCGGCTATAGCATAATTTCCGTAAATAGAACTAACATCCCCGGACTCTGGCCAGGAATGACCTGTACTTTCAGCAGCAAAACAATATAATCGTTGAAGCGTACTTAATAACATAAGGCGCGGGGAAGTTCTGTAAGGCTATTTTTTTCCCTTCTTGCCCCCAAGAATATTAAAAAAGTGAGATAGGCAGCCCTGGTGCTCTATCTCACTTTTTTTGTGGCTAAAAATGAAACGACCCCCTTGAGTGTGAGTCATAAGGGGGACGCAAGGGATTAGGAGGAACTTTGCTTGATGCCAAAGACGGGATGACTTCGACATTTCCAGCGTTAAGATTTCTTCAACGCTCTTAACAGTTGTGATTATAAGGGCAAATATACAATAAGTCAACAATATTTTTCCAAAATAAAAATCGCTATTTTATAATATTACTATCTATATTTTTACACAAAAAATGTATAAAATTAAACAACAATTGTGTTAAATATGCAAGGTAAATCAGATATTCAAAAGAAAACAATAATTGTGATAAAGAGAATTTCGGATATAAAACAAATGGAGTTTTTGGCTAAGGCTCCTATATATCTTAATCAGGGAGAGACGGCTAAATTTATGCAGGTTTCAGTTAGAAAATTGCAATATTGGGAAAGTTGCGGTCTCTTGCATAGAGAAGGGGCTTGCCAAGGGGGCGGGAGGCGCTATACCCGTTGGGATTTGGTAGAAATTAACTTTATCCGCGCTTTAATTTGCGAGTGTGGCTTTACGATAAATTCGCTTAAGGCTAAATTAACTTTATTAGAGAGCCCTTATTATTACGATCCTGATAAGGTTATTTGGGATAATTGTAGCCATTGTTGGCGCAGCCGCTCCGATATAGCTTGTCAAGAACTAAAGCAAATAAGGTGTGCTTTTTTACCTTATGTCAGCCAAGTTTTGGAAAATATGGCCCCGGGAGGCGAGCGGGAGGCAGCTAGGGAAATTGTTGATATTTTGCGATCTTTATTTAGAAGGCAGCCTTCCAAGAAACTAGATCGCTTCCGTAAGACTTAATAGTTTTAATCGGTAAAAAACAGTCTCTTTGCAGTTTTGCTGAGAGGCCCTCTTGTATCTCGAATGTTAACATAACTAGATAGCTAAGATGGCGATAAAATAGGGATTCTGTCTTTTTTCGGGGGCTATTATTAACACGTTTTTTACTTGATTGTTACACTGTATCAATAAGCTATAAATAGAATTCAAGAGTGGAGGGCTAGGCAAAAATCAATCTATAGGTTGTCTACTAGCATGGCCCAAAGAGAACTTTTTTATAGAGAAATTTTCACTCTTGGAAGTAAGGAGGTAGCTTATGCAAATGCTCGGCAATGTGTCCTCAGTCTTTTCCAATGTAGGAAAGAATATTGCCCAATCCTCCAATTCCACTTTCACTTCTCCACTTAGCAAAGGAGCTAACGGAGCTTATACGAGCTTTACCGCTCGGGGGGCTTCAACTGCTCAGTTTCAGCCTGGGCAAAATCTCTTCGGACAAGTGGTTGGACGGGAACAGAATGGAAATTTCACTCTTCGCTTTGGCAATACAACTTTACAAGCTAACGGCGGATTGCCTTTCAATGTAGGACAACAGCTGAACGTAACCGTCTCTGGGCAACAGCGCGGTATGCTCACTCTGGATATGGCCAGTACGCCCTTTTCTTCGCTTAATAGTGAAACTGTTACCCAAACTTTAGTACAGCTCAATTTGCCTATGTCCGAAGGCAATTTTATGTTGGCCAGCTCGCTGGTCGAGCATGGCGCTCCGCTCGATAAAGCTACCTTCCAAAGTATGCAAAAAGCTTTGGCCCAATTGCCACCTACTTCTGATCCGGCCGTTTTTAACTCTCGAGTGGGAGCCACTTTGTTTTTGCAAAACAGTCAGCTTCCGGTTACAGGTCGGAATATTATGCTTTTGAGCACTTTTTTAGCTCAGAACCCACAAGTTACCCAACAACTTTTCAGTATCCAAAGTGAAGTAAGACGCCTAATAAATAATCCTGGCCAAATCTCTTCCAAAGCTTTGGAAATTTTGAATCAGGTTCCCGGACTCTTGGGGGAGATGATCTTAGAGCCGGGCGGAAATGTAAAAGGGGCTGGCAAGCACACAGGCAAAGCTGCCCTACTTTTTGATATGGCCAAACAAGCCGGTATCGAAACCAATTTGGGGTTGGTTGGAGGAGGAGAATCTGATTGGGAGCTTTTGGCCCTACTGCGCGAATTGCGCAAATTGACCGATACTCAAGAAGCTTCTCTAAGCGCCCTTTTCAAAAATTGTCAAAATTATGAAGATAATTTGCAAGCTCAGCGCCTGATCAATCAGGGGAAGCCCGATTCTTCTTTCGGATTTTATTATATGCAGATCCCTTTGCGCCGTGAGTTTGGCGAATCGGCCGAAGTTTGGATTCGCTACCGTTGGAAAGAAGAAGATGGCAGTCGGGTAGTCGATATCGACGACTCTCACTTAGAGTTTATAGTCAAAACCGATTCCTTAGGAGAGTTGCTCTTTAGTTTGGATATTGGGGCTGGCTATGTGGAATTGACAGCTAAGTCAGATGATGAAGCGGTTGTAGCTTGTCTGGAGGCTTACCTTCCCGTTTTACAAGAGCGGATCGAGGGATTGGGTTGGAAGAGTGGGGCTTTTGAAGCCGTTCTAAATAACCATGTCGGCGGCCACGAGCTTATGGGCTGTCAAGAACTTTCTTCTCTGGAGGGTGTCAATGTTCAAGCCTGAAATTGCTAAAGTGGCTGTCAGTGTGGCCGTCTCTCCCGAAGATGGAGCCACTAAAGTGGTTAGCTCGGCCGTAGGCCAAAAGGCTGCCGAAATGATCGAGCAAGCCGAAAAAGAGGGATTGAGCATTACTCAAGACCCTCAGCTGGTGGGAGAACTACTAAAAGAGCAGGGAAGGAAGGCGGCTATTAGTCCTGAGCTTTACGAACTAATGGCCACAGTTCTAGACTTTACTCAAGAATTAAGTGATTTAAAAGCAGGGCGTTTCGCTCAGGAAGCTGATGAGGAATAAGTTCTGCGCTGGTAGGCCTTTCTGGTAAAAGAGGGGCCGAAGGATTTCTATAGAAACGAAAATTTGGGTTCGTATAAGGACGCGGACCACATAGTCGGAGGTGTTCTAATGCTTGAAGGGATGAGAATGGCAGCTCAGGGTATGATGACCCAAGCCGCTAAACAAGATGTCATCACTAATAACTTGGCCAATGTAGGTACCGCTGGTTTCCGTAAGGAAAGTGCCCAGATTACCTCTTTTAACGAGATCCTCAATCGTGAAGTCGGCGGCATGGACGGCATGACCCAATCTTCTTACGAGATCTCTACCGCTCCCGGTATGGAAGTTTCCGGTAAGCTCTACACCAGCTCGGTGACTCATAGTGCTCAGGGTTCATTGAAGGAGACCGGCAACCCCTTTGATATGGCCTTGGATGATAATGGTCGCGGTTTCTTTACTATCCAGACTAAAGACGGAGTGCGTTTTACCAGAGCCGGTAATTTCCATCTCTCTACTAATGGCGAATTGGTAACGGCCGATGGCTCCCAGGTAATGGGTCATCGCGGTCCCATTAAATTACAGGGCAGCAACTTCACCGTTTCCAACGACGGTGTTATCTCCAGCGACGGTCGTCCCATCGACAAGATCTTGGTAGCCGTTTTCGAGAATACCGATCAATTGAAGCGCACTGGCGACAATCAGTTTACTGCCACAACTAAAGTCAGTGCCACTAACGACTTCCAGCTTAAGCAAGGCTACGTCGAGCAAGCCAATGTCAATGCTTTAACCGAAATGGTCGACTTGATGATGGTGACGCGCAACTACGAAGCCAACCAGAAGGTTCTTCAGGCCAACGACAAAATGTTGGAAAAGACTGTCAATAACGTCGGAGCAGTTCGCTAACTCACTTAAACTGACAGTTTGAAAAAATACGGTTCGTCCGCCTCGATAAAAATGGCGGACAGCCGGATTATAGTAAGAGCTTCTGTCAAGCTCGTAAAATAAGTCTGATTTGGAGGAACAAATATTATGATGCGTTCGCTTTATACTGCTGCTTCCGGTATGATGGCCCAGCAGATGAATATGGATAATATTTCCAACAACCTGGCCAACGTGCAGTCCACCGGTTTCAAGAAAACTCGCGTAGATTTCCAGGACTTGCTCTATGCCACTATGCAGGATCCCGGCACCGAAGCTACCGCCGGTACCCAGATCGGTATGGGTGTACGCGCTTCTTCTACCGAGCGTATGTTCTCTCAAGGCTCCTTGCAAAAGACTAGCAACCCTTACGACGTAGCTATTCAGGGCGACGGCTTCTTTAAGGTGACAATGCCCGATGGCACTTCCGCTTACACCCGTGACGGTGCCTTTAAGTACGATGGCGACAAAGGCGAGATCGTTACTAGCGCCGGTCAGTCTCTGGGCATTGCCGTTCCCAAAGATGTCACCAATATCGAAGTTCGCCCCAACGGTGAAGTCTTCGGTGTGCGTATCGACGGCGACGGTCAGCCCGAGAAGATCGCCCAAGTAAAGCTCACCCGCTTCCTCAATCCTGCCGGTTTGCAAGCTATCGGTGGCAACCTCTATGTTGAAACTCCCGTTGCCGGTGCCAAGACCGAGAGTATTCCCGGTGAAAATGGTCTGGGTGTTTTAGCTCAGGGCCATCTCGAGAAATCTAATATCAACGTAGTTGAAGAGATGATTTCTATCGTCCAAGCTCAGCGCGCTTTTGAAATGAACCAGAAGGGCGTCCAGGCTGCCGACGAGATGATGAGAATGACTAACCAGCTCCAGAGCTAGTTTCTATTGATATTTTAGCCTCAGTGCCTGAGCTTAATCGGGTGCTTGAGGCACCTAGTTGGAGGTTATTATGCAGATTGAAGGCTTTACCCCTGAACCTTTAGCCCAGGCTGCTACTTCTTCTGCCCCTTCCAAGGCACAAGATGAAGCTAAGCTTCGTGAAGCTTGTCAGCAAATGGAAAGTGTTTTCCTCAACCAGATGCTCGCTCAGATGCGCAAATGCAGCGGCGCTGGTGAAGAGGGTGGACTTTTCGGCGGCAAAGATCAAGAGATGTTCCAGGGAATGCTCGATCAAGAGAGAGCTAAGGCTTGGTCACAAAATGGCGGCGTAGGTTTAGCTAGTATTCTCTTCGAGCAAATGAAGGGACAGCAAATGTAGCCTAGAGGCACTACTAGTCCCTTATTGAGGCTAGTTTTTTATACCTTTAGCAAAGAAAAGGGTGTCGGTAAGTTGCCGGTACCCTTTTACTTTTATGCCAAGTTTGCTTAAAAAGTTGAAAGGAAGAAAAGGCCTTTTGGGAAATAAAATTCCCGTCGTCAATTGATTGTTGGCGCTCTATTTAAAGGCCTTTTTATTTTTTTTTTGCTAATTCATATTTGAACGGAATCCTCGTTTGACAGACCAGAAATTTGACATAGGGCTTCTGTGGCAGCAGTACAAAGATACTGGAGATCCGGAGTTGCAAGAGCGGTTGGTTGAGTATTATCTACCGCTTGTGAGAGGATTGGCCGCTAAAGTTTTTGCCAAAATCAATTGCTCAGCCGAGATGGACGACCTTATCAGCGACGGTTTATTCGGATTACTTAGGGCTATCGATGGCTTTGAGCTTAGTCGCGGTTTTAAGTTCGAAACTTACGCCGTTCCTGTTGTACGCGGTGCTATATATAACGGTTTGCGTCGTATGGATTGGTTGCCCGAGCGCACTAGGTGCAAAGCCAGAGCTTTGCAAAAGGCTATCGATAAATTTGCCACTATAAGCGGCCGCCAGCCTACCGAAGAAGAGTTGGCCCAAGAGCTTAAGATTTCGGCTGGTGAAGTTTTTGATTTAATCTCCTGTTTGGGCTGTGTCTATCTGTTGTCTTTGGATCAGCCTTTAAACGCCTCCGACACTACTGAGGGTACCATTATGGATGTGGTACCGGCTGATCCCAGTTTTTCCGATCCTTCTAGGGAATTGGAATTTTCTGAAGAGCGCAATTGTCTATGCGCAGCTATTGGCAAGTTAGATGAGCGTGAACAATTTTTGATCAAAATGCACTATTTTAGCGGCGTAACTTTTGAAAAGATCTCCCGCCTTCTGGGGGTTTCTAAACAGCGTATCTCCCAAATGCACTCCAGAGCTGTTAAGCGTTTGCGCGATTTACTTAAAGAAGAAGATATTTCCAGCGAAGCTATGGCTGGCTTTTTTGTTTAGTTGCTTCTCTAGCCTGTCTGTAGAGGGAAAGGGCCTATAGTGTTGAACTTCTTAAGCCATTTTTTGTGTCCGCTCGGCTTATTATTTATTGCCTAGGCGGTTAGACGAACTTTTTTTAGGAGCGTAGGTTATGGCCTCCAGTAGACGTAAATCTACCGACAACGTGCAGCGCAAGGCTGTGCGTCAGGTAGATGCTGAAGTGCGTGAAATTTCTCCCCAGGAGAAGCGCAGAAGTATTTTTATCCAACTTGGAGTTTGGTTCCTGGTTATCGCCTTTTGTATGACTTCCGGCATTATGTGCTTCGCCGTTGGAGGTCCCGAAGAACAGAATGGTCAAGAGCAAACTCAGGGCTCTGTCGATGAAATCCAAAGTGAAATCGACCGCTACACCAAAGAAGTCGGCACCGATGCTGGCAACGTAGAAGCTTTGGCCAACTTGGGCTATTACTGGATGCAGAAGGGCGATACCCTTTCTACTGCTGAGTCCCTCAAACAAGAAGCCAAAACTAAAGCGGCTATCGACAAAAATTTAGCTGACAAAGGACAGACTCCGGCAGCCAATAAAGAAGAAGCCAAAAAGGAGATGTCTAGAGAAGAGGCTTATGCCAATGCCCGCACCTATCTTACCCAGGCTTTAGGTATCGACCAGAATTATTTGCTGGCCAAAAAGACTTTAGCCGATTTGGAAACTCGTGAAGCCCACGAGGAGGCTGCTATTAAGCTCTATCAGGAAATTATTAAGTTCTGTGATCAGCCTCTCAAGCTCAACCCTGGCGACGACGAAACCACTATTAAAACTAGTCGCAACGTCCAAAAAGTTGAAGCTGAAGTCCAATTGGCTCGCTTATATGGTAGTAAAAAGCAATATAAAGAGGCTATGCCCCTTCTCGATGATGCTGTCAAGATCGATCCCGGTAATATCGGCGCTTATCATGTTAAGTCTTTGATCGCTTTTGAAAATGGTGACAAGGTTGAAGGTAGCAAAGCTCTGAATAACGCTATCCTTATTGCCAAAAATATGGGCGAAATCGATCAAGCTATTCAGCTTTGCTTTGAATTGGCTCAGGTTCACCAGAGTCAAGGTGACAAAGCTGCCGCTAAAAAAGCTTATGAAGAAGCTCGCGATATGATCCCAGCCAACATGGGCGGCCAGGCAGCTCAAATGCGCTCCGCTATTCAGGCTATGATCGACGAAATCGACGGCAAGAAACCGGCCGCCCCTGCTGCTGAAGCTACTCCGGCCCAAGCTTCTGCCGCTAGCGAAGCTACTTCCACTCAGACTCCGGCTACTGAAGCCCATTAGTTACCTTTAACTCAAAATAAGAGCCTTCGGCTATGGCTTTAATCAGCTCTAGACGGAGGCTCTTTCACCTTTTAGAAGACATTGCCTAGAAAGGAATCTCCAACTAAACCATATGGCTAAAAATATTACTACCCGAGCTAAAGATTATTCTCAATGGTATCTCGACGTTATTAAGGCGGCCGAATTAGCCGACTATTCTCCCGTGCGCGGTTGTATGGTCATTCGTCCTTACGGCTATGCTATGTGGGAAGCTATTCAGCGTGATATGGATCGCCGCTTTAAAGCTACCGGCCACGTCAATGCATATTTCCCCCTTTTAATTCCGGTAAGTTTCTTAGAAAAAGAAGCTCAGCATGTTGAAGGCTTCGCTATGGAGTGTGCCGTGGTCACTCACTCTTCCTTAAAAAAGGGTGAGGATGGTCGCTTGGCAGCTAGCTCTACTTTACCTGAGCCTTTTGTAGTGCGTCCTACTTCTGAAACTATTATTGGTCATATGTATTCTCAATGGATTCAGAGCTATCGCGATTTACCCGTATTGATCAATCAATGGGCCAATGTTATGCGCTGGGAGATGCGCACCCGTCTCTTCTTGCGTACTTCCGAATTTTTATGGCAAGAAGGCCATACAGCTCACGAGACTGCTGAAGAAGCTGAAGAAGAAACTAAGCGGATGCTTAACGTTTACGCTAAGTTTGCTCACGATTTCCTGGCTATGCCGGTAGTCCAAGGGCGCAAGACCGAAAGTGAAAAGTTCCCTGGCGCGGTAAGGACTTACGCTATCGAGGCCCTTATGCAGGACGGCAAGGCTTTGCAAGCTGGTACTTCTCACTTCTTGGGCCAGAATTTTGCCAAAGCTTTCGATATTAAGTATTTAGATAGAGAAAATCAGTTGCGCCATTGCTGGACGACTTCTTGGGGCGTTTCTACTCGCTTAATCGGCGGTTTAATTATGACCCATTCCGATGATGAGGGCTTGGTATTGCCTCCTAAAGTGGCGTCTGTAGTTGGAGCTATTGTGCCTATTTATCGTTCTGACGAAGAAAAAGAGCTAGTTGTGGCCTATTGCAAGCGTTTAGCGGGAGAAATTTGTGGCCAAGCGCGTTTAGAAGCAGCTTTGCAACGTGATAAAAATAGGGAGATCGTCTCTATCTTTATCGACGATTCGGCCACTCAAAAGATCGTACTCGATTTGCGGGAAGGTCGAGCTGTCGAAAAACACTTCTATTGGGAGCAGCGCGGCGTACCCTTCCGCTTCGAAGTTGGCCCTCGCGACGTAGCCGGTGAAGCTTTTGTTCTTAAAATACGTCACGATAATAGCAAGCAATTCTGTAAGCTTACCGAAATTAGCCACCCCTGGTTTATGGCTAAGATGAACCAAGTCCAAGAAGATATGTATCAGAAGGCCCTTAAATATCGGGAAGAGCATACCGTCGACGTCAATACCTATGCCGAATTGAAAGAGGCTCTTACTAAGGGCGGTTTTGTGCGTTGCTGGTTTAAAGAAGATCTTGAAGCCGAAGCTAAGATCAAGGAAGAGACCAAAGCGGCTGTGCGCTGCGTACCTTTCGAGCAAACTGGCGAAACGGGCAAGTGCATTTACAGTGGTCAAGAGACTAATGAGAAGGTGCTCTTTGCTTTAGCTTATTAGTTAAAATTAAAGGCTACAGTTAGTTGGCTGTAGTTTATTGGGCCAAGAGGCGTCGGCAATTGCGGTGTAAGCGCTTAGCTTAGAAACCGTAAGCTGGACGCCTTTTTATTTAAGGCAGGAGGATTCTCGAGTTCGCTAGAAGATGCCCAGAAGCGTCGTGAGGCCCCTTACTTTGGTTATAGGCATATGAGGCGCGGTTGGCGGGATTCTGAAAGCCGCTGCCTTTAGCTGATGGGCTGTTCACAGTTTTTTGTAGATTAAAGGGACGGATAGCGAGATTTCGTTTATGTTGAAAATTATCAAAAAGCAATTGCCTGTAGAACTTAATGAAGAAATGGCCTCCAACCTGAGGCAGAGCTTACAGGCCCGTTATAATTCCTTGCTCCACAGAGTGCGTTTGGAGTATCTGAATCGCTTAGGTTTAGAGCCCAATTCTTGCGATTTTATGGCTGCTTTGAAAGATTCTCCCCTGATGTTAGGAGAACTTTATTTACCTGAAGCCGGTACTATCTTTTATATTAAAGCCAAACGCGGAGAAGCTCTAATCCAGGCTGGAGTTATCACTAATGACGAAACTCGCGATGTTGACGAATTTTTCAGCGAAGTACGCGATATTTTAGCCGGTATTTGCGACAACTTGCCTTCTTGGCAACTGAGCGCCGACTTGCTTCCTTTAGAGATTGAAGATGCTGAAGTCGATCCCAATCCCGCTACCGAAGAACAATTGGCTGCCGCCAAAATGCTTATGGATCGCGAATCCCGTCAGCTTTTGGAGCAGATTAAAGACGCCAGCTCGATCTTCTTGAATAAGATTGAGTGTCCTGACCGCGATCTTTTAGAGAGGCGTATCCATAATTTCAAGGATTTAGGCCTTTTGAGTATGGATTATGCCGTACTTTGCCATCGTACCGGTCAGCAAATTTTGCGCGTGGCTGATAAAGCCACTATCGATGAAAGCTCCCAAAAGGCTTTTAAGTGCTTCATTTGCGGTAGCCCCCTTTCCGACGAGATTATCGAAGAGGTTTTAGCTTGCACCGATAACGGTGTAAATATGCTTAGAGATCGCACTTGGTTACTTATTTTGGTGCGCGGTATCTTATCTGAGTTGGGAATCCCTGGCAGTGCTATGAAGATCTACCGCAGCCAGAATTTACCTGTGCAAATCTTCCTTTCCATTAACGGTTTGCGTTATCTTTTAGTGCTCTGTACCGAGCCCATGACTTTGGATCAGGCTTATTTGGTAGGGGCTCACTTGGCGGCCTACAAGCTGGACAGTGCCATTATTATTTCTACCGAAAAGATTACCACCCTTATGCGCTCCCATTTGGAGCAAACTAATCCGCAAGCCAAGTTCGAATTTTTGGATCGGATGGAAGAGCTTAGCGCCCGTTTGCAGCGCATAATCATCGATCAGCAGCGCGACTTCCTCAGCCAGCAGTTGGAAGACATGGTCTCCCTTACCAAGGTAGATATTTCGCCTTTAGTTTTACAGCGTATGCTCCCTATCCCTGAAAATCTGAAAGATGTAGTGGCCAAAGAAGAACCCACTGTAGCTTCAACTCCTGTCGAACTTCACCTTAACGAGCCTAAGAGTGCCGAAAAAGTGTCTGAGGTCGCTCAGCAGGCTCCTGCAGTTTCCGAAACTGCAGATGAAGTAAGTACCGAATCAACTACTCCAACGGTTGCTTTGGAACTCCCTTCTAAGGGTGGCAAGAAAGGCAAAAAGCACTAAACGGTCAGTTTAGATATTTTTTGTGTAGGGGGGAATAAGCAGGGGCTCTTCCGTTACTTTCCAGAGTATCGGTGGGCCCTTGTGCTTTTTGTGGGGGCTGTTGGGAAGTTCGTTCTTTAGTTAATTTATTATTTTTTTAGAGGTGAACTTTATGAAAGCAGTGATTATGGCTGGTGGTGAAGGTACTCGCTTGCGTCCCTTGACGGTAAGCAGACCTAAGCCTATGGTTCCTGTATGTAACCGTCCGGTGATGGAATATACTTTAGACTTGCTTAAGCGCTACGGAATCGATACGGTTGTAGTTACTTTACACTATAAAGCTGAAGATATTATCTCTTATTTTGGCGACGGGAGTGACTTCGGCTTAAAAATTGTTTACTCTATCGAAAGTTCCCCTTTAGGTACGGCTGGCAGTGTTAAGCAAATTCAAGATACTATCGGTGAAGATACCTTTTTAGTAATTAGCGGAGACGGTTTAACCGACATCGACTTAGGTCGAGCGGTAGCTTTCCATAAAGAAAAGAGGGCCACCGCCACTCTAGTATTGATGCGCGTCAACAATCCTTTAGAGTACGGTGTAGTTATTACTAACGAAAATAGTGCCATCGAGCGCTTTTTAGAGAAGCCTTCCTGGGGCGAAGTCTTCTCCGACCAAGTTAATACTGGCATCTATATCTTAGAGCCCGAAGTCTTCAACTTAATGGAGAAAGGGCGCAGTTACGATTTCTCTCGCGATATATTCCCCAAACTTTTAGAGCAAAAAAAAGGTTTATACGGCTATGTCGCTGGAGGCTATTGGTGTGATATTGGCGACATCGATCACTATGCTAGCGCCCACCGCGACATGTTTGATGGCAAAGTCCTTCAGGAAATGGTCGGTACTCAGCGTACTCCTGGCGTTTGGATCGGCGAAGGGACGAAGATCGACCCCACAGCCGTTTTGGAAGCCCCTTTGATGATCGGTCGCAACTGTCGTATCGGAGCCCATACTTACGTATCTTCTTATACTTGTATCGGTGATAATTGTATTATCGAAGAAGACGTCAATTTACAGCGCGATATTATTTTTAACAATGTTTTTATCGGCAGTAAGAGCAATTGTATAGGGGCTATTATCTGTCGCCAATGTACTATAAAATCTGGCGTCATCTTAAATGACAGCTCGGTTATCGGTGAAAATGTTTTTATCGGTCGCGGAGCTACCGTGCGTAACCAAATTTCCATTTGGCCCGATAAAAATATCCCTGATGGCTCTACTATTTCCGAAAACTTGGTCTGGGGCAAGAAAAACTCCGAGACCCTCTTTGGTCGCGACAGTATTACCGGTTTGGGCAACTTGGAAATTACTCCCGAATTTGCTATGAAGTTGGGAGCCGCTTTCGGTACTTCTTTGCCTAAAGGCTCTACCGTCACCGTCTCTCGCGACTCACGTCCAGTCAGTCGTCTGATTAACCGAGCCATTATCAGTGGTTTAAGCTCTGTAGGTATCAATATCCTCGACTTGCGCCTTTTGCCTGCTGCCGTCAGTCGCTATATCGTCAGTGGCTCCAAAGCGGTCGGCGGTATCCACACTCGCGTCTATCGCGACGAATCGCGCTTAGTAGAAATCGAATTTTTTGACGAATCGGGCATCAATATTGATAAGATCCGTCAGCGCAAGGTGGAGAACTCTTTTGTGCGCCAAGACTTCCGCCGTACCGACGTCGATGAAGTCGGTATTATTAGCTATATGGATACTAGTATCGATAAATATATAGAAGGTTTTATCAACCATCTGGATACTAAAAGTATTAAAGAGGCTAATTTTAAAGTTGTAATCGACTACTCTTACGGTACAGCTTGCCAAGTTTTGCCCTTCATTCTCAATCGTTTAGGAGTAGAAACGGTATCGATCAATGCCTACGTAGACTACGATAAGGCTAGAGAAGCCCAAGAAAAGAAAGACGAGGCTTTACGCCAGCTTTCCAATATCGTTAAGCCTATCGGAGCCAATTTAGGTATCATTATGGATGCCGATGCCGAGCGTATTTACTTGGTAGACGAAGAGGGCACCGCCATTAAAGGTACCAATCTGTTGGCTTTAGTGGCCCTTATGGTCTTTAGGAACAACAAAGACGCCTTGGTGGCCGTCCCTATCAGTGTGCCTAGCATTATGGAAAAATTGGCTCAGCAACAGCATGGCAAGATTATTCGCACCAAGACCGATTATCGCTCTATTATGCACAGTGCGGTAGTTAGTGAAGGGCGCATAGCTTTGGCTGGCACTTCGTCGGGAGCATTTGTCTTTCCCAAGTTTTCGCCAGGCTTCGACGCTATGTTCCTTTTGGCGCAAATGCTGGAGATGATGGCTTCAGATAAGCGCAAACTTTCCGAAATTGCTAAAGTTATCCCCTCTCACTATTCTCTTTCCGGCAGCGTTGAGTGCAATTGGTCGGAAAAGGCTAAGGTTATGCGTTTATTGGTAGAACGCTACCGCGATGAAAAGTTAGAGCTTTTAGATGGTGTGCGTATCGACTTTGACGACGATTCCTCAGTTTTAATGGTGCCCCATCCTTCTTTAGCTCGCATTAACGTTTGGACTGACGCTTCTACCAAGGAAAGGGCCAAAGCCCTTATGGAGCGGGCCCGCTTTGTCATTCCTCAATTGGCCAATGCCGACGAAAATGCCGTAAAGATGGAGCGTCAAGAGGACGATCAACATAAGATGATTAGTCCTACTACTAATATCCCTGAAGAAAGGGCTTTCCATTTTTGGATTCCAGGGCGTTACTTAGGGGTACAAGTGCGCAGTTTGCGCAGCTTTGTCGACGTCTTACACTATATAGAGACAGCTTCTTTGGAGTACCATATGGAGCGCAACGATTTTGCCAACTGGCTCAGAACTGAACTGGGGCGCTATTTGGTAGCTTTAGATTTGGAACAAATCAGTAAAGCGCGCTACAAAGGAGAAGAGTTGCGTCGTCATATCTTAGAGTGTTTTGGTGAAGCTGCTTCTTCAGCTACTAGATCTACTCCAGCAGAAAATGACGAATTAGAAGAAAACCAGTTAAAAATTAAAGATAGTCCGGCAATTAAGACTATTGGAGGTATAAAGTTTTCTCCCCGCTATCAGGAAGAATCTGAAGTTGAGGAGTCCACTAAGAGTGTCCAGCCTAAAGAAGGAAATTCGCGAGCCAAGGCCTCGTCTTTTTTAGATGATGAAGCTTCGTCCTTAGAATTAGAGTCTAAGCCAGACAAACTCTTGACAAACGATTCTCTTTCCGGCGTCAAAGCCGAGCAATAATTACTTTTAGTTAGTTTAAGCTTCCGTTTTCGGAGATATTAGTCTCTAAGAAAAGGGGAGCTTTTTTTAGGGGAAAAGTTAAGCTCTAAAAGAAGTGCTTAAAAGATTAGTATTTTATGAAAATAAGGATCGTTGCTTATGTCCTTTTGGGATGATTTAAGAATTGAAGCCAGAGAGCGCACTACTACCGGAGATATAAGTGTTGGCCTCTTTAATACCATTACCAGCTTTGGAGTATCCCCTTTAGCTGTCGTACAACCTACTTTTTATATGGGTCGCTGTTATATACTTTGTTTCGACTATATGGATTATGTAGAGAGACTTTTAAGCTGCCAGGCCAAGCCGGAAAATGTATTCCAATTGTTACTCTACATAAAAGAGACCGCTACTACTTTAGGTCGCTGTGTCCACCATGCCGTAGGCCCTATTGAAGAGATCTTGTCAGCTATCGACGATATTTTTGATGATCGGGTACGCAAATTGGAAGAGAATGTGGCCTCTTCTCTTATAGAAGAAGCCGAAGAAGAAGCCGAAGATGAACTAGAAAATGAAGATCTACACGAAGAATACGACGAACTAAAGAGAGAGCGCGAGCTTATGGCGGCCAGCTTACAAGAAAAGTTGGAAGCTGTAGATATTACCTATACGGTGGCTGTAGAGCTGGCTAACCGTTTGGCCGCTTTGTACGATTGTTGCGTTCGCTACATAAGAGATTTGCAAGAATTAAATTCGGTTGAAGTTCTGGGTGAAGTAGTTATCTTTATGCGTACTTTTATCGATGTACAACATATTCTCGATACGCAAATGCGCCAGCTCCTTTTGGAAGATGTCTTCTTAGAGAGAAGCTCTCTCTATCCGACAGGGATAATGCCTTGGATTAGCCATTCTATAGGAGAATTGCTCCATCAAATTAACGGCTCAGACCATGATTGAGGTGGTTTTCTAGGAGAGTTTTAAGGAAATAGGAAGATGGATGAGCCTGTAGTAGCCTTATTGACTGACTTTGGGAGGCGCGATTCCTACGTAGCCATAATGAAAGGAGTTATTCTGGGAATTGCCAGTCAAGTTAAGCTTATTGATATTAGCCACGAAGTGGCCCTTGGAGATGTAAGGGAGGCCGCCTATCTACTTTCTACTTGTGTAGATTACTTTCCCGAAGGCACCATATTCTTAGCCGTCGTTGATCCTGGAGTAGGCAGTTCTAGAAAAGGCCTAGCTATTCGTAGCCAAAGACACTTTTATGTCGGCCCCGATAATGGCATCTTTACTTTAGCATTAGCTCGAGACAAGCGATTCTCAGCTATAGAGATAGATGCTGCTTCCTGGACGAATAAAACGATTAGTCACACTTTTCACGGTCGCGATATTTTTGCTCCGGCGGCTGCCTATTTGGCCCGAGGGCGTAGCTTCAACTCTTTAGGCCGCCCTCTATCTCAGTTAATCCAGCTCGATATTAAGCCCAATCGTCGGGAAGGCAGCTTTCTATACGGCTCTATTTTACATATCGACAATTTTGGCAATATTATCACTTCGATAGGCGAAGAAGGCGCTTCTGGGGCCAGAGTTTTGTATATTGGCCAACGGCCTTTCCCTTTGCACTCTACCTATTCCGATGTAGCTTTAGGCCAGCCTGTAGCCTATTGGGGCTCTTCTGGCTATTGTGAAGCGGCTTTAAATGGGGGCTCTGCTTCTGAGCTTTTGCAAGCTAAAGTCGGCGACGAAGTTATACTCCAATCTTTTACTTAGGTTTTTGTTATGGACGACTATATTACACTTCAACAAGAAGCGCCCCTTTACGAGGCTTTAGAAGCCTATATTGAAGAGAAAAATATCCCTTTCCATATGCCCGGCCATAGTCAAGGTCGGGCTGCTGCTAGTAAATTAAAAGATTTAATGGGGGCTCGGGCTCTAGCTGCCGACATTACCCAAGTTTTGGATATGGACGATATTCATCGCCCCTCCAACTACACTAAGCGGGCTCAAGATCTGGCCGCCGCTTGCTTTGGGGCCGAAAAGACCTGGTTTTTAGTGAATGGTTCTACTTGTGGCAACCAAGCTATGCTTTTAGCGGCGCTCGAGCCGGAGCAAGAGGTTATTGTACCTCGCTGTGCTCATCGTTCTTTGCAAGCTGGCCTAATCTTTTCTGGAGCCCTACCGCGTTACGCTTATTCCCCCTACGACTCAGAAACTGGAGTCTGTTTAGCCGTTGAAGGGGCGGAAATGGAGCGTTTGCAAGCCCTCTATCCTAATGTCAAGGCTTGGGCGGTTACTGGAGTCACTCCCTACGGAGCTTGTGCCGATATAAAAACTATCAGTAGTGGGGCCCATGCTCACAACTTACCACTATTAGTCGATGAAGCTTGGGGGCCCCATTTTGGTTTCCATCCCGGCTTACCCCAATCGGCTTTGTCTTTAGGAGCAGATTGTGTCGTTCAGAGCGCTCACAAACTTTTGGCCGCTCTCTCCCAAGCTTCTTTGCTCCATTACCAAGGGGGCAGGCTCGATCCCGAGCGAATAACTTTGGCTTTGCGCATGTTGCAGAGTACTAGTCCAAGTTATTTGCTTTTAGCTTCCTTAGATATTGCTAGACGCCAATTGGCTTTGCATGGTAGGGAAGATTGGTTTAGAGCGTTAGAATCGGCCGAGCGTATACGCCGTTTTGTGCGTGGCCAGGCAGGTTTGCGCTTAATGGAGCCAGGGGCCGCCTTTGATTACGATAGGACTAGAGTGGTAATTTCGGCTTTAGATTTAGGCCTTAACGGCGTGGAGTTGGAGCGCACTTTACGTTATCGTTTCCAAATTCAGCCGGAAATGTCCGATATGCGCAATATCGTTTTAGTTATTACTCCCGGCCATAGTAGTTCAGATTTGGATAAGTTAGAGAAGGCTTTAACTGAAATTGCCGCTTCTCCTCACGGTTGGCTTTCTGCTCAAGGGGTGAAAGCTCCGCTACAAAAGGCGGCCTCTTTAGATTTCCCCGGTTTCCCAGAACTGGTTATAAGTCCTCGCCAAGCCTATTTTAGCCCGACAAAATACATCTCTTGGGAGCAAGCTTTAGGCGAAGTTTGCGCCGAGCTAATCACTCCTTATCCTCCAGGGATACCTTTAATCTGTCCAGGAGAGCGCATTGAGCGCAGCCACTGGGAATACTTAAAAAGCTTAAATGGAGCGGGCATTCCTATTGACGGCTTAAGTGATTTAAGTTTAGAAAAAGTAAAGATTATAGCTCGCTAGCTAGAGGCCGACTGGGGAAGGAAGAAAGAGAGCGAAAAATAAAACTACTTTCCTATTTTGGAATGTGTAAGGTATTTAGTTAAAGTATGGATAGCGAATCAACCGAACAACTAACTATAGTTTCCGACAATATTGAAGAGCTAATGTGTATTTTCCCTCCGGCTTGGTGTGAAGGTTACGAAAATTTGGGCCGTTCGGTTGATAGCTTAATTGAGTTTGTGGCTGACTTGGGCCGTTTGCCTATGGCCCGTTTCCAAAATGAGATCTGTAATATCAGCCAGCAACCGGTAACTTATGCCGATTTAGACTATATCTCTTCTTATGTTTCTGAATTTGGCTCAGACAATCGGGCTGGGATCGATGCCACTTTACACCGCATTTCGGCTATACGCAATCGGCGCGGCCGTATCGTCGGCCTTACAGCTAGGGTAGGGCGAGCCGTTTACGGAGACGCCGATATTATTAAAGACGTAGTTAAGAGCGGTCGCAGTATCCTCCTTCTGGGGCAGCCCGGCGTAGGCAAAACTACGGTATTGCGTGAAATCTCTCGAGTATTGGCCGATGAATTACATAAAAGGGTGGTCATAGTCGATACTTCCAACGAGATCGCCGGCGATGGGGACGTGTCCCATCCGGGGGTAGGCTCGGCCCGCCGTATGCAGGTTCCTGATCCTATCGATCAACATAAAATTATGATCGAAGCGGTGGAAAACCATACCCCCCAAGTGGTCGTTATCGACGAAATAGGTACCGAAGCTGAAGCCTACGCCGCTCGAACTATTGCTGAGCGGGGAGTAATGTTGGTAGCTACCGCCCACGGTACTAAGTTGGAAAACTTAATTCAGAATCCTACTTTATGCGATTTGGTAGGTGGTATCGAGTCGGTGACTCTCTCAGACGAAATCGCTTTTAAGCGTGGAGGTGGCCATAAAGCTATTTTGGAGCGCAAGTCGCCACCTACTTTCGAGGTAGTTATCGAGCTTAGAGATCGCCATACTTTTGCTATTCACAAAAATGTAGCCGATTCGGTAGATGCTATTTTGCGTGGAGCCGAAATAGCTCCTTTAGTAAGGGTGCGTCAGGCTTCTTCTGCCAGTAGTAGTGGCCAAAGTATTGGTGAAGAAGGGATCAGCAGCGCAACTAAGGGCAAAAAAAAGGCTAAAAAACATAGAGCTGCAAGCCAAGGGGCAGAAGCTAAAAGTGAAAGCCAGTTGGGAGCTTGGCCCACTTTAGCTAAATATGGATCCTTGTCACCTAAGCCTCAGGAAGTTGGCGAAGTGGAAAAAATGGCTACCCAAGCTCCAACTAGCCTAGACGAGCGCTTTGCCTATTTGCGCCGCGATCGCTATCGTGATGCTGAAGGTAATATATTGCTGGCCCAAACCGAAGAGCTTAAGCCCCATGTGGGTATGAAAAAGAAGATTAGTATCTATCCAGTAGGCGTTAGTCGCAATCGCTTAGAAAAATTGATCAACTTATTGGAGTTGCCTGCCCAGGTAGTCACTACTTGGAAGAGCGCCAACGTCGTTTTGGCTTTAGAGTCCAGCCAAGAGAGCGATCCCCAGCTTTTCCAGGCCATCAAACGCGGGGGCTTAAAAGTTTGTCCTTTAGAGGAAAATACTTGGCCCAAAATTAAAAGCTTTTTAGATAACTACTTTGAGGATTCAATTTTAACTGCGGCTGAATTGGCCCAGTTGGAAGTAACTGAAGCTATTGAAGAAGTCCAGAAGACTGGACGCCCCTACAACCTCTTGCCTCAGGATCGGGCTTTGCGTCGCTTGCAAGGACAGATAGCCGCTAAAGCTGGCCTCAAGTCGGTTATTTACGGAGTAGAACCAGAATGTTATTTGCGCTTGCAAGGGGAAAGGGGAGCTATAATTTAGTAAGCTAGAGAGTAAAAAATGGGCGTTCGAGGGAAAAACGGCTTCTTTATAACATTAGAAGGGCCTGAAGGCGGAGGTAAAACTTCACAAGCTCGGCTATTAGCTGAGCGTTTAAGTCAAAAAGGTTGGCCCGTTTCTGTAACACGCGAGCCCGGAGGGACGCCTATTGGAGACAAGATTCGCCAATTACTAATCGATCCGGCCAATCGAGATATGTTGCCGCTGACGGAACTTTTACTCTTTGAAGCGGCTCGCTTTCAGCATGTGCAACAATTGATCTTACCTAAGTTGCAGCAAGGCGAAGTAGTTATTTGTGATCGTTTTTACGATTCTTCCTTGGCCTATCAGGGAGCCAGAAATTTGCCGTTGCAAGTAGTAGTCGACTTAAATAATTTAGTGGCTGCCTCTTGTCAACCCGATCTGACTTTACTTTTGGATTTAGACTACGAGACGGGGCGCTCCCGTTTAACTGAGCGTTATAACCAAAACCAAGGCCACTTTGATCGTATTGAACTAGAAAAAAAAGAATTTTTTGAGCATTTGCGTCAAAACTATTTAGATATGGCTCGAGGCCATTTAGGAGATTTAATCTTTAGTGCTAAAGAGCAAAAGCGCTGGCATATTATCGACGCTTCGCAAAGTTTTGCTGAGGTTGCAGACCAGATTTGGCACTTGGTAGAGCCTCTATCTCCAGTTCGCTTTCCTGGAGGCCTACTTTCAGATTAGGGAAAAGATATGCAAATTATCGGTCATGAGACAATATTAAAACATCTGGGCCTTTTAGCTTTTGAAGACAAGCTTTCTCCCAGTTATCTTTTTCTTGGCCCCCAAGGAGTAGGTAAGTATCTGACGGCTCGTTGGTTTGCTGCGGCAGTTTTATGTTCTAATAAGTCGGAACAAGGCCCCTGTGGCTCTTGTATTAACTGTCGACGTGTCCAGTCGGGCAATCATCCCGATGTGAGCTTTTTAACTAATGCCGACAATAAGGTTACTATCGGTATCGACGAAGTGCGCGAAGCTATTACAGAGGTGCAAACTTGTTCTTATGAAGGTGGCTATCGCTTTTTAATTGTTGATGAAGCTCAGCGCTTAACTGAAGAAGCCCAAAATGGCTTATTAAAAACTTTGGAAGAGCCGCCCGCTTCTCTAGTGATAATTTTAGTGGCCCAGTGGGGAGGCTATCTTTTACCGACAGTAGTCTCCCGCTGTCGGCCCTTTGAATTTCTAGTTTTACCCTACCAATTGGTACAGGAAAATTTGCTGTCTCGCGGTTTTGACAAGACTAAAGCTCTAGCTGCCGCTAGGATAAGTGAGGGCTCTTTAGGGGCGGCTCTCAACTTAGTACAGAATAATGCCCTCTGGGATTGTCGGGTGGCCGTCTTAGAGATTTTAGCTTCTCTTTCCGGGCCGACTCAAAGTTTATGGGGAGCTTTGAATTATGCAGCCGAATTGGAAAAATTGGGTGGCAGCTCTTCGCTTAAAGATAAAGATTATCTCCTTTGGCTCTTCTCTATCGCTTCTTCTTTTTACCGTGATCTGTTACTTCTGAAAGCGGCTGGGGTTGCCAATGGGCTAATCAATGAAGATTATCTAGCGATATTGAATCCTCTAGCTTCAGAGCATAAGCTGAGCTATTTTGAAAAAAAATTAGAGGCAGTCAGCTTAGCCAAATACCATTTAGAGCGCAATGTTAAGCCCCTTTTATTGCTCCAGACCTTATGTTTAACCTTGCAAGAGCAAGAGTGAAAGGCGGCTCTATTTAGATTTATTTGCTTCAACAACAAAGCCCGCTCTTTTAAGAAGAGCGGGCTTTGTTGTTGAAGTTGTTTTGTAGAGCAGCAGCCAACAGCTTTTCTATTCCTAAGAACTTAAAGTTGTTGGCTATAGCTGCACTTATATATGCTCATATCCAATTACTTTTTGAATTGAATATTCCCATAGTCCTTTTCAGGAACCAGTACCCGTCCCTGCTTATCGGCAGTGCCAATATTGAGGCAATTATTATTTACAGTGAACTTATCTCCAGTAAGGACGTCGACCATAACGTCGCCATTATGCAAGGGGCTGCCTTCGCGTAAAGGAATGTTGCGAGTTTGGTGATCGTAGGAGTTATTCAAAACTGTAATGCATTCCTGGCCTTCGTGACGGCGGCAGAAAGCGTAAATTTGATCGTCTTGCCACATTTCCATTTGCTGACCGAATTGGAGAGCGGGCATAGCGGCGCGAGTGCTGGTCAATTTCTGAAGATGTTCGGTAATGTGGGGCTTAGTGCCAAATTCCATATCGCGACGGTTGTCGGGGTCGCCTCCACCAACCATGGCTGTTTCGTCGCCGTAGTAAACGGAAGGAATACCGCGGCAAGTCATAATCAAATCCATGCCCAGCTTGAGCTTATCTTCGCCGCGACTGTTGTTAGTATTATTCATGAAGCGCTCGAAGTCATGATTGTCTAACAGAGTAACCATCTTACCGGCATCGGGATATTTATTATCTTCAGCAAAGCGTTTGCCGATCTCTCTGGCGCTGCCATCTTTACCAATCGTATCACGGATAGTGTAATACAAAGGCATATCGAAGCAACTATCCATACCATCGTGTAAGTAGCCGGAAACCACGTTAGGATCGCCATGTAAGGCTTCACCCAAAATCATGAAGTCGTCGCCCATCTCTTTTTTGATGTCGGTACAGAACTTCTGCCAGAATTGATGATCGACGTGCTTAATGGCATCTAAGCGGATACCGTCGGCGCCGGTTTCTTTGACCCACCAAAGTGTATTATCGAGTAAGTATTTGTAAACCTCAGGATTGCTTTGATTGAGGTCGGGCAAACCGCAGACGTCACGATTTTCCAATTGCCAAGGATCGTCCCAATTCTGAATACCGCCGTTGTGGTGGAACCAGTCATGTTTGCTGGGATCGTTTAACCAAGGATGGTTGGGAGCAACGTGGTTGAGCACTGTATCTAAAACGACTTTCATACCCTTTTCATGGGCTTTAGAGACCAACTCTTTGGCGTCGTCCATGGTGCCCTGGTGCTCGTCTACTTTGTAGTGATCGGTGATCCAGTAGCCGTGATAACCGGTACCTTCGTAGTCGCCCATTCTGACTTTGTCGGCGTTGTCGTACATGGGGGCAACCCATAAGCAAGTGGCGCCTAAGCCTTTGATATAATCTAAGTTGTTGATGACGCCGCGTAAGTCGCCGCCGTGATAAGCTGTGGGGTTATTCTTGTCGACGTCAAAGTTATTGGTAGGATCGCCATCGCTGAAACGGTCGGTGAGAGGGAAATAAATAACTTGGGGGCCCCATTTGGCTTGCCAGGAACTTACCGAATTGGTGGTTACGGCTGAAGTGTTGGCTGCTTCTTCCGTTTTGGCTGCGCTGGAGCAGAAGAGAGACTTAGGAATAAGTCCGGCAGAAGAGTCGGAGCTGGATTTCGTAAGGGTATCGGCGGGAAGGGCAGGCGCACTTTCGGCTGCGACAGCTTTGGCACCGGGGACAGAAACGTTGGAAACTGGCTGATTGAAAACTTTGAAGTTATCAGACACGCCGGAAATCATGGTAAAGCCTCCAAAAATAATGGTAAATATATTAACTACTTTAAGCACTCCGTTTTTAGGAACACCTAATCCCAAAACACTTGCGCAGAAGCAACTGCCCAAAATTTCTATGCTGTTTCTTTGCAAATTTACTACTGTAAATTATAACTGAACGCAAAAAAAATATGTTACCAGGAATTTAATTAACCTCTAGAAAAAATCTATTTAGGCAGGACTGTATTTGTTTGAACCTAAATATAGACTTTAAGGTAGGAGTAGGGGTATGAATTTGCGTTCTCAGTGGTTCCGTATGGGAACTATCGTTTTGGGATTGGCTTGTTTGGCCTCATCTGCAGCTGTCGCAGATAATAATGCAGAAAAAGCAATTCGGACTCAAAGTGAAATCGCACGCCGGGTACAAGGCAATTTAACCATAGAGGGTGTGCCGGAAATCCCTGCTTCTTTGGCAGAACGTTTGAGTCAATATTCCAATGTACGTTCAGCTTCTATAGCCGATTGGGATCCTCAGGGGCGCGGTTTGCTTGTTTTTACTCGCTTTGCCCAAACAGCTCAGATCCATCGCGTAGCTCATCCCAAATCATATCGCGAGCAAATTACTTTCTTTGATGAACCGGTTAATGATATTGCGGTAAATCCTGACAGTAGTAAAAATGAAATGGCCCTTCTTAAAGATGTCGGCGGCAACGAAAATTACCAAATATTCTTGTGGAATTTGAGCGACGGCCGTTGCCGAATGCTTACTGACGGTAAAGCTCGCTACGGCTCGGTAGTTTGGAACAGCGAAGGTACCAAGATCGCTTATCAATCGACCCAGCGTGATGGTTCTAACTGGGATATTTGGATTATGGATCCTAAACATCCTGAACAAGCTAAAATGGTTTATAGTCCGGGCGGTTATTGGAGTGTAATGGATTGGTCAAAGCAAGGTGACAAGTTATTACTTTATAAGTATGTGTCCATTACCGATTCTTCTATGGTCGTTTTGGATTTGGCCAGTGGCAAAATTATTCCTATAGGGCAAGATGCAGAAGGCACTGTGGCTTTGGGAGAAACGGCCAAATTTGCTCCCGACGGCGCAGGGGTATTCTTTACTACCGATAAGGGCAGCGAGTTCCAGCGTTTGGCTTACCAAAACTTATCAACTGGCAAAGTAAGCTACATGGCCCCAGAAATAGAGGCCGATATTGTCAACTTACAACTTACTAAAGATGGCCATTTTTTAGCTTTTGTCACCAATGAAGACGGTTTTAACAAAATTTATATAATGGATTTGCGTAAGGGGAATTGCAAATATCGCCGCTTGGAAAATATTCCTGACGGTGTGCTTTATGGCTTAAAGTTTGCACCTGATCATCGCTTGGCTGTCAGTATCGGTTCAGGCAACAGGCCTTGTGACACCTACGTAGTCAATTTAGATAAAAATGACGAATGTTTGCGCTGGACTTTTAGTGAAGCTGGCGGTTTAGACACTACCTCTTTTGCTAAGCCGGAGCTCTTTCGCTACCCTACTTTTGATAAAGTTGAGGGAAAGACTCGTCAAATTCCGGCTTTTGTTTATATGCCTAAAGTTGCCGACAATAAGCCTTGTCCAGTGCTTATTCAGATTCACGGCGGTCCAGAAAGCCAATACCAGCCTTACTTTAGTTCGCTGATTCAATATTTAGTGAATGAAAAAGGTATCGCCGTGGTCGCTCCCAATGTACGTGGCTCGCATGGATATGGAAAAACTTATGTGTCTTTAGATAATGGCTATAAGCGAGAAGATTCCGTTAAAGATATTGGCGCTCTGATTGAATGGATTAAGAAACAACCTCAATTTAACGGCAAAATTGCAGTTATGGGTGGTTCTTACGGTGGTTATATGACTTTGGCTTCTATGACTCACTTTAGTAAAGATCTCAGCTGTGGCGTTGACAATGTTGGCATTAGCAATTTTGTGACTTTCCTGGAAAATACCAATCCTAATCGTCAGGATTTACGCCGGGTTGAATATGGTGACGAACGTGATCCGGAAATGCGGGCTTTTATGGAAAAAATTGCTCCGGCCAACAATGCTTCTAAAATTACCAAGCCATTATACGTAGTACAGGGTTACAACGATCCGCGTGTACCCGTCACCGAAGCTGAACAGATGGTAAGGGAAATTCGTCAGGCTGGCGGTCAGGTATGGTACTGTTGTGCTTCTGATGAGGGGCACGGTTTTGCCAAAAAGAATAATCGTGATTACTATTGGCAATCTGTAGTGCTCTTTTTAGAGAAATATTTGCTTAAATAACGGGCTGTCGGCAATTTCAAGGTGAGCTACCGTTGAACGTTTAGTAAAATTGTCTTTCAGTTTATCGTTAAGCCGAAAATAGTAAAGCTCTGCCGCTGCTAACCGCTGCGACAGAGCTTTTGTTTTCTAAACTAAGTTAAGGTTTACCAGGGAAGTTGTCTACAAATTGGATGGTAAAATCGGGGAAGCTGTCAACAAATTGAATTTTATAATCGGGGAAGCTGTCGACAAATTGCCATTTACCAGGGGCGTCGGGAAAATTTTTGACTACTTGCACCTTTAAATCGGGGAAACTGTTGACAACTTTTACTTTATAATCGGGGAAACTGTCAACTATTTTTATTTTGCCATAGATGCCCATTACCGGTACTTTGCTTTTGGCTTGAGCATTTTGAGCAGCCGCAAAAAGTAGGATGATGGCGGCGCAAGCCACTAACATGAAACGATAAATTTTCAAGTTCCACCTCCAAAATATGGTTTTAGTTAACTACCTTATTTAGAGTTCGTTGACTTGGCTTAATCCCTTGCGACAAAAATGATGATTTAAAAACAAAAAATCGACGTCGACCAGCTACGACAGCAGCGGAACGTCGACTTTTATGGAGTTGGTAAGTGAAACTAATCTCTAAGATTAAATTCAGAAGTGATCATGAGGTGGTCTGAAGCGGTGGAAGAGACCCAGCGGGTATCGGTAGTGTCAGACTGACCATAGCGGTGTACTTGAGAGCTTACCAAGCGGTTGGACATAGACTTGGGGAAGATCATATGGTCGAATTGCTCAGGAGCAAAACCATTATTTCTCTTGGGGTTGGCCGGCCAAGTATTGCGCTCGGAGTCGGGCTTGCCCGCTAAGCTGTCTACCCATTCCTCGCGACCGCCGCCGGGATTGAGAACGGCCTGGACGGAAGCGTCGTCGGTATTGTCGTTGAAGTCGCCGGTAAGGACGAAGAGACGACCGGGAAATTGCTTCATTTCTGTTTCGGCAATGTCGCGCATAGCCCGACCTTCGCTTAAGCGCTTAGTATCGGCACTGACATGGCCGGGAGCAGCGGGTCTTCTGGATTTAGAGTGAGTGGTGTATAAGCTGACGTCGGCACCGGGCTTACCGTCGACGTCGATATCGACGCGCAGGAAGTCGCGGCTAAATTTTGTGTCGCCGCTGCCATCGGCTAAGGGGAAAGTTACGTCTTTATGGGAGACCACTTCGGTGAAGGGGTATTTGGAAATGACGGCCACGTTTACGCCGCGACCGTCGTTGCCGGGGACGTGAGCTACGTATTTATAATTTTCGCTCAGGCCGCGAGTCTTCATAAAGTTGTCTAAAGTCTCTCTAGAAGTGCATTCTTGTAAAGCCACTACATCGGCGTCGGCGCGTCTAATATTTTCGGCCAAAGCGTCTAAAGAGCGCTCGCTTTTTACAGGAGTGCGACCGCCGCCGGCTTTTTGTACATCGCGTTCACCGAACATATTCTTTACATTGTAAGTACCGATAGTTACAGACGTCTTGCCTATCATATTATTTAAAACCCCGTTGGATAAACTTTTTCTGCAATTCCATTCCTTGAGGCTTAATAGTAAAACCTAAGCAGAAATGGATTCCTCCTGGTTTGGTTGCCAAGAATAAGTACATAGACCAAAGTAGACTTCCATCTCACACTCTAACTCTATTCCTAGCAACACAGGAAGAGCCGAAGAAAAGAACTTAGCTGACTAAATAAAACTTAGCAACCCTAGCCCTATAGGCTTCTTCACACTCCATAATTTCACTGATTATACTTCCAATTTACCGCAAACAAAACTTTTGTTTAGGCAAATACGTGTATTTTTTGTTAATTTTCTTGTTAAAGAGATTTTTTTTCTTAGAGTGGAACTTGCAACAAGTTGTTGTAGTAGGTAAAGATCTTTTTCACTTGGTTGCTATTTTCGTCTAAAAATTCTAACCGATAAGAGCAGACTCCTGAACGGCTCAGCTTAGGAAGTAGCTTTTGTCTTTGCTCGGGAGTCTGAGCAAAAATGGTATTGCGACAACAATAGTCAGAGCGCACTAAGTGGGAATATTGCAAGCGGTCTATGATATAAAGATCTTTCTTTAGACAAGGTTGGCCGCAAGTTTGGCTATTCGTACCCGAACTGAGTAAGTTGGCATATAGGCAGTGCTGGGTATGAAAAGTTGGCATACGCCTATAAAGGGTGAATACTAAGCGACTTACTGGGTTGGCAGAAGGCGGATAGGTAGAATCTAAGCTTTTAAGTCCGTTTATCAAGGCTAGCAACTGAACTTCGTCGAGATCGTCGCTGGGAGTAAAAGTATCTAAGCCCAATCTTAAAAAGGAATCGGCAGTTAGCGAATTGGTAATATTAAAAGAGAAGTCGCCGTGTAATGAAGGGATCGTCTCTCCTTGTCGTTGTCTATCGAGCATATATTGCAAGCTGCCCAAATTGCGTAACAACAAACCTTCTGGAGCCCATTCTAAAAGTGTCGACCAGGAAAAGTGATCATTCTGCTTTTTAATACGGGGAGCAGCCAAATATAAGCAAACGTCGGGGCGCGAGCGCACAGCCTTAACCATGAGGTTAAGTTTCTCTGGCTTAAAAGCTTCCAACTCTATGGAGTCGCAGCCTAGTTCCAGGGCCGCTTCCGTCTGCTCCAAAGTGCGACATAAAACTGTCAGGCTAGAGCGCATAGGTATATGGGGTCGCTCTTGGGGACTAGGCAATACAAATTTAGCTGTCGGCGTTGAGACAGTTTCTTTTGACTCTAAAGCTGCCTCTATCTGGGCAACTAAGGCTCTGCGCATAGGCTTAAGCTCAGATAGAGGCAAAAAGAGCTGGCTAGCTAAATTTTGGGTTTCGATATTGGCAATATGGAAGGGGGTATTGGCTAATTCTGAAAATTTCTCGGCTAGAGAAGTGGCAGTTAAGCCGCTCTTTTGAGCTGCCCTTAAGGTCGCTTGGCTGCTGACAGTAAATTCTTGAGCTAGCCATTTAGTGGTGGCCCTTATTGTTAGTGGTTGGCCTAACGAGCCGTATACACTTAAATGTAAACCGATACGCCCTGGTCTAGCCGTAAGTAGCGCTTGATTTATTCGCTTAGTGGTCTGGGGAGAGCTGGTGACATAAACTAAGTCGCCGATATTTATTTTGCTAAAATTGGGGCCGTTTTTGCCAAAACCGAGGATGGCTAAGCCTTTTTTTACTAAACAAGAGTAGATCGGGCCACCTTGCACCTCTTCTGAGCGGTTATTCTCGTCTATTGGGGATAAGAATAATACTCCCAGGCCATTTTGGGGAATAATGGGGTAAGCGGTGAAACTTGGACTATTTTTATCTGGGAGGGTTAGTTTGACTTTTATTCCCTGAATATTTTTTTCTATAACTGTACCTAAAAGTTGGCCTCTGTGTTTGGGATAGCCTTTTTGAATAAAGGTTTGATGGTTGACTGAACTTAAGAAACCGGGAGTGAAGCCGCGAGAAAAGGTTACTTGTAGATCGCTAAGATTGCGGCGCAATTCTAAAACTTGGCTATGGTTGGGACAAACCTGGCCTCCCTGTTGGTTAAAATGGGCCTCTACCCATTGGCGCATAGTTTTGACGGCCATATAGACATAGCCGACGCCTTTAAGTCGCCCTTCGATCTTTAGGGAGCTGACGTTGGCCCTAATCAGTTCATCGATCTTATTGAAACCAGCTAAATCACAAGGGCTGAGCAAATGGGATGGTGGGGAAAGTTTTACTTGTCCGCTGCTAAAATCGAGCTTCTCGCCTTGAGGTATAGCCGCCCAGCGGAAAGGTAAGCGGCAAGGTTGAGCACATTGGCCTCGGTTGGCTGAGCGACCGCCCCAAGCTAAACTGGCCAGGCACTGGCCACTAAAAGAGACACACAGGGCCCCCAAGGCGAATACTTCCAATTCACAGTCGGCTTCTTTCTTTACTTCAGCAATTTCAGCAGTATTTAGCTCTCGGGCTAAAACTACCCTTTGGAAGCCTAAAGCTTTGGCCAACCTAGCCGCACAGCCGTCACTTAAGGTCATTTGGGTGCTGGCATGGAGGGGTATTTGAGGAGTTAAGTGGGCTGCTAGACGGGCTAGGCCCAGATCTTGGATAATTAGAGCATCTACTTGGCACTGGGCTATTTGGGACAAAAGCTCTTTAAGTTTGGGTAATTCGCTTTCAAAAACGAGCGTATTTAAAGTTATATAAGCCTTGACTCCAGAAGCATGGATCTCTCTGACGATCTCTTTTAATTTATCCAGCGTAAAGTTTTGAGCTCTGGCTCTGGCATTAAAGCCTTCGGCTAGTCCAAAATAAACGGCGTCGGCTCCAGCTTGCAAAGCCGCTTGCAAGACTTGATAATCTCCTACTGGAGCTAAAACTTCTGGTTTTGACATAAAAATTTAATCCTAATTAGTGGCAAAAAGTAAAAGTAGTCGGGTGGTTGGTCCAGTTTATCAAGTTGATATTTACCGAATCGGGTAGAAAATTTAAGGCTAAAGATAGGTACATATCTTTAAAGACTTCAGTAGTTCGCAAATATAAACACTGCGGCAGGGGCAGAGGTTGAGCCGTTAAATTTTGGGGTAGCTTGGAGAGCACTTCGAAAGAGCTAAGTGAAGTAGACATTCCTGTGCCCCAAAGCTTTAAACAAGCTTCTTTGCGAGTCCAAAGTTTAGTAAAAAAACTATTTTGTTGGATATAGTCTGGACATAAGTACAAACTTTGCCATTCTTTGGGACTAAAAAAGCGTTTGGCTAAAGCTAAAGCAGAACGTTGGGCAACTGTTTCTAAATCTAGCCCTACCTCCAGAGGCTCTTTTGTAGGATCGTCCTTATCAACTATGGCTAGAGCTGCCCAATCTCCAGAATGGCTTAAGTTAAAGGCCAAAGGAAGAGGGCCTTTGAGCTTGGGTTTGCCGAAGGGCCCCTTGTCAAAAGCTAAACTGGCGGCAGTTTTTAGTAATATACTATCTTGCCAGTAGGCTTTAGGTTGTAGTTGTCGAGCTAAAAGTAGCCTCAACCCTATATGGGCGGCAGCAAAACGGTTGCCTAGATGGGGTAAAGAAAATCTATCCCGGCGCTCCCGCTCTCCGGGGCTCAAAAGAAAAGGCCCCATTTCCCTGAAAAAATCGGGGAAATGGGCTAGGTTAAAACAAAAAATGTTTACTTTAGGCAAAGATATTGTTTACATTCCGATAATATTGTAGCCGCAATCTACGTGCAGTACTTCGCCAGTTATAGCTGAAGAAGCTTGGGAGAGTAAGAATACGGCGCTTTGTCCAACTTCGGCAGCGCTGACGCAGCGTTTAAGGGGGGCTCGCTCGCTGGTAACGTGGAGCATCTCAGTAAAGCCGTGGATACCTCTAGCAGAAAGCGTTTTGATAGCGCCGGCGGAAATGGCATTCACTCTAATATTCTGAGGGCCTAAATCGGCGGCCAAATAGCGTACGGAAGATTCTAAAGCCGATTTAGCTACTCCCATGACATTGTAGTTTTTAACTACTTTTTCTGCGCCGAAATAACTTAAAGAGACGACACTGCCCCCTTGGGCCATTAAAGGAGCGGCTCTTTTGGATAAAGCTACTAGAGAATAGACGCTAGTTTCCATGGCTGTCAAGAAGCCGCTGCGGGAAGTATCCACAAAGCGGCCCATAAGATCTTCACCTTTAGCAAAAGCTACCGAATGGACTAAAAAGTCTAACTGGCCCCATTGGGATTCGATCTCTCGAAAGAGGGCGTCTAAACTGGTTTCATCGTTGACGTCGCAAGGCAAAATATAACTAGCTTGCAAACTTTCGGCTAAAGGACGCATACGTTTTTCGATAGCGCCGTTGAGGTAAGTAAAGCCCAACTCGGCTCCCTGCTCTTTGGCCTTTTCGGCAATTCCCCAAGCAATAGAGTTGGCATTAGCTAAACCGACGATTAAACCGCGTTTTCCTTGCAGCATTTTTTAGCTCCTTTACAAAAAAATAAATGTGGCTTGCCCTTCAATTTTGGGCGGCCCTCTCCTCTAGAAAATATGGGCTAAAAGATATGCTAACTAAAAAAGAGCCCCTCCCTAAGGAGGCGCTCCCTTTTAGTTAGCTAGGCTGATCAAAAACTAGCTGCGAATGTATTCATCCCATTTGCCAAACATCTTGTCCTGAGTTTTAGCACGGTTGACGGTAACGTCCTGCTGGATCTCGAAGATCTTGGTCTGGGTGTCCTGGAGGATCTTCCAGCGGTTCATCTGGCTCTTCTGGGCATCAGCTGCAATAGCAGTGTAAATGCTCTGAGCATTCTGTTTGTCATTGGCTTTCATCTGAAGCATGCTAGCAACCGTAGATTCTGTCATACCACCAAGAAGACTACCGACTAAATTCATAATATCTACCTCCGTAATCGGAAAAGTTTTTTTCTTGCCCATAGTATCACTCTAGTTAAATAAAAAGTAAAGGGCTGTTATAGAAAAATTCAAAAAATTTCAAAAAAAGCTCAATGAGGCTGACAGGCATTGGTAATACCCTCTTCCTATTGGGCAAAATAGGCAAAAAGGGAGCGTCTCCTTAAGGAGGCGCTCCCTTTTTATTAGCTAGGCAAGTTGAGAACTAGCCGCAGATATACTCATCCCATTTGCTAAACATTTTATCCTGGGTTTGGGCACGGTTGACAGTGACGTCTTGCTGGATTTCGAAGATCTTGGTTTGGGTATCCTGGAGGATCTGCCAGCGATTCATCTGGCTCTTCTGAGCGTCGGCTTGCATAGAAGTGTAGATGCTCTGAGCATTTTGGTAATCGTTAGCGGTCATTTGAGCGAGGCTAGCGGCCATAGTGAGAGTTCCCATAATAATTACCTCCGTAAGGCTAGAATTTGTTTTTTTTCTTGCTCATATTATCTGACCACTTTTGTTCCAGGTAAATGGGTTTTATTTTAAGTATCATGAACTGATATTAAAAAGAGCATAAAAGAGGGTAGATAAATATGCGGAGGCTAAATGGCAATTAAATAAACGATAAAGAGATTAAGAGATTGGCCTTTTGTGAGCTTCAGGCGGCTACTCAAAAGGAGTGCTGCCTATTTCAAAACAAGCTATCTCTCCTTGGGAGCCGCCTAAGTATAGGTATTTATCGTCGATAGTTAGTGGGCAAGAGGGGACAAAGGGCAGAGGATACTCTTTTTTTAACTGGCCCGATTCACTATCGATAACTAGAAGGGTTTGTTTTTCGGTAGCCGCCAACACATTACCGTTCCAATACAAAGCTGGAGTAGAGAAGCGTAGGGGGCTTTGATAACGCCAGAGTAGCTGTCCACTTAAAGAAGATAAGGATATTATGTCATTATCATTGATAAAAAAGCAGCGAGGCTTATGTAAGTCGAAACTGGGCTCGTTGATTAAGAGGCCTTGGGAATTGGTTTGCTCGCCTCTACCTTTAGTTTGGCCATAACGCCAAATCAATTTCGGCTTAAAATATTGACTACTTTCAGAGTCGGCACCCAAAGCGTAACAAAAGATTGGGCCTTCAGAGGCGGTAGCATAGAGAAAATTTCTAATTATGCGCAACGGCTGGCGAAAATTTCCTTTTCCTGAGTCTATTGTTTGGCTTATTGAAGAAGTTGGATCATTTAAGTCGATACTCCACAATTGGCCATTAGAACTGACAGCATAAAGGTATTCCGATTTTTTCTTGGTGAAAACTTGAATAGCCGGGGCGCTGATAAAGGGTTTGTCGCCGATTCGGTAACAGTCCAAGAGAGACCAATTTATAGAAGTACCGTCGGCGGTAAATTGAGTGATGATCCCATCTCCAGAAAGGCAAACGATATCATTCTCCCCCCGGCAAGGGGCACTGTAAGAGAGACGCGGCAGAGTCTTGAACTTTAAACGCAATAGCTGATTATGAAAATGTCTTTCTTCCACTTTCTCTTTAGCTTTGGCTATAGCTTGGGCTGCTGTAAGACGCTCGGAATAATTGGAGAGTGATTCGTTAGATCTTTTTTTGCTTTCTTGGATAAGTCGGTCGTAAGGGAAAGGTAAGATCCAGTGTTTGGTCTCTCCGCTAATCGTATCTAAACAATTTATAGAACAATCTTTAGCTACTGCTACTAAAGTATTGTCCAGATATAGTGGGGGGGAGCTTACGGGAGCGGTGATAGACTTATCCCATAGGGAAATACCGCTGACCATATCGTAGGAGGCTATTCGTCTAGCGAATAAAGAGCCGACGTTAAGTAGGCGATTGTTGACGGCTAACCAGGCTATAGGCGCTTTAAAGTCTGCTTTCCACAGAGGGGTATCTCCCAAATAGAAGCGAGCGTAAGGAATATTTTGCTTATACTCTTCGGTTGCTAAAGGGGGAAGAGAAGGCTTGTCTACTTCGGAAAGATTTTTGGCCTTACTAGAGGAGGTTTGGAATGAGCAAACCACCAGGACGGCAAGAGAGAAAGCAATAGAGGAAAAGCTAAGTCTGGACATAATCTTGCCGCTACCTTTCTTCCCCAAGCGAGTACGTTCCTGGCCAGCAACTATTTCTACTATGAAGGATAGGCCCAGAGGGTAGCGAAAAAGGGCGGGATTTTGTAGAAAATTTTGTTAGGCTTTCAGTTGTCAGTTAAGGTAGCAAAACTCGTTACTACGTATGATTTCGTCTTAAAGCTCTGCTTAGTTCCGAAGTATTTTCGGATCTAACACTGAATGTAGACCATATGTGGGAAAATAGGCCATTAGTCCCGAAAAAAAATACGGATAGTAAAGGCTGAAACGAGCTTTAGGCGGCCCCCATTATTGGTGAGAATATAAGGGGCAAGCTGGAGAGCTATAAAATTTTTATAAAAAGAGAGCTGGCTGAGGAGGCTTTCGGTTTTTTTACCGTAAAACTCACGGCTTCGGCAGCAGTCGTATTTCGCTTTTTGTTTGGAGGAATTAGATGAGGAACGCACTCGGACATGTCTTGTCAGCAGCAGTGCTTGTAGGCAGCTTCGGGACTTCTCTTCCCGCATTTGCGGAAAGTTTGCCCGACAGTACAACAGGAAGTCCGGCCGATCCCATACCGGCTGTTGTCAAGACGGGAGTCGATTTTAACTACGATTATTCTGTCGGCGGCAAGGCTCGTGTTTTAGCTGCTCAGGGCCAGTCTGAAAAATGCGAATACGTACAGCCGCGTATTCTTAAGTTGGTCGCTTCCGACGGAATGGCCGAGTCCGAAGCTGCTGGCGAGGTCGTCTCCGTTTCTGAAGCAGAAGCTCAAAATAAGGCGGCTGCTGTGTCTGCTACTTCCGAAAGTTTAAGCCGCTCGGTTGAAGCTCAAGCTCATTCCAAAAATGGGGGTAAATCCAAGTTGGAAAGAGCTAAGGCTAAGTTGGCTCAGAGTCGAGCGGCCAGGAAGTCGGCCTCTTCTAAGTCTCAAGTAAAAACTTTAGCCAGCCAGCCTGCCGCCCAACACCAGAGCGTCGCTTCTGCTGAGCCCAAAGTCCAAACTCAAGGCGAGGCTATCGAAGAAGCCCAGGCTAAAACTGAAAATAGCGGAGCTGCCCTTAGTAACGAAGCTCAGCCCCAAGAAGCTGCCGATCAATCTCCCAAGCATAGCGAAGTGGTGACCGCTCAAGCTTCTGTTGACACCCCATCTGCCGAAGCTAAAGAGGCTGAATCTGCTGGCACACCCACCGAAAAAGGCTCGGTCGACGAAGTTAAAAAAGACCAAGAAACTGTAAAAAGTGCGGAGCCAACTGCCGCCGAAGGGACTTCGACCGAAAATAAAGGGGCCGCTCCCTTGTCTCCCATTTTTAGTGGTACTGTCGAAGCTATCACCGATAGCTCTTTGCGTATTGCTGGGGTCAGCAGTAGTGGCGAGCCTTTAAGTTTAGACTTTATTGTTGACAATAATAGTCAGATGGCTGAAGGTATTAAGATCGGCGACAGCTTATCGGTCTTTTACGAAGTCTCAGAGAATGGCGGCTTCAGAGTTACTTCAGCTAGATACTTTTCTGGCGAAGCTCCCAAGAATATCTTCCCTGGAGATATACCCTCGGAATTAGTTGGCGACAAGAGTGCCATCTCAGATGAGAGCAACAATGGCGGATTAGAAGACGCCGATGTGCCTAAGGTCGTTAGCATTGAAGTCGAAGGCAATAAGACGGTCTCTTCTGAAGAAGTTTTGCAAATAATTTCTACTCGTATTGGCGATCCTTTGCTAGAGCCGCGTATTCGCCGCGATATGCAGGCTATATATGATAGCGGTTATTATACCGATGTGCGTTTAGATACTCGCTATACTTCTGACGGAGTTCGGGTCATCTTCCGCGTTTTGGAAAACCCCGTCGTCGAAGAGATCATTTTAGAGGGCAACAACGTAGCTTCTACTGAGAAGTTGCGCTCTCTTATGCAGTTAGAGACGGGTAAGGTTCTCAATACTCGAGTTTTACAAAACGACTTACAGTCTATCAATAAATATTACAACGAAGACTTAGGCTACACTATTAGCCCTTCTCACGTTACTAAGCTCGATTTTAATGGTGGGAAGCTAACTTTAACTTTGGCTGACGGTATCATTGTTAAAGAAGTAAAAGTTGAAGGGGTGACGGTCTTCCCTCACGATCAGATCGCTTCTATGATCACTCTCAAGCCGGGCGATCTTTTTAATCGCAATACTTTGCGTACCGATACGGAAAAGATTTCCGCCCTCTATGATGAGAAGCAGTATATTTTAGATACGATTAAGCCTTCGGTCGACGTTGAGACTGGCGTCGTTACCGTCAATGTGGTTGAAGCCGTACTTCAGGAGATTAAGCTGGCCTGGACTGGAACTAGCGCTAGTAAACACCGTACCAAAGACGAAACGGTATTGCGCAACATCCGTACTAAGCCCGGCGAGGTAATGCGTCGCGATCGTATCCAAAAAGATCTCGAGCGCTTGAACAACTTAGGTTTATTTAAAAAGGTGGAACCTGAAGTTGAGCCGGGTGCCGCTCCTGGTCAAGCCATCTTGGTTCTCAATATCGAAGAGCAGAAGACCGGTTTAGCTACTGTCGGTGTAGGTTACGCTGGCGGTGGCTCCGGCGCTGTACGTCCGGGCATTACCGGCGCTATCTCTTATTCAGAGCGCAACTTATTTGGTGAAGGCAAACAGGTTTCGGTTAACTTGCAGCGCGGCGCTCAGATTGGCGCTTACAGTATCTCTTACTACGATCCGGCTATCAACTCGGCTCAAGATTCTATCGGCGTATCCGCTTATTATAACAGCGTAGACGATCTGGAACAGCAAGTTACTGGTGCCGACTACGGTACTTATGCCTATTACGATCAGGAAGTTTATGGCGCTACCGTAACCTATGGCCATCCTTTCTCTGACGATTTCCGCGGTTTCGTAACTTTGCGTCATGAAACGATCAATCTGACTATGTCTGGCAAGTCTTTATATGTACCTATCGGTTTGGGCAAAGGTGATTTGAATGCTGTCGGTTTATCGACCCTTTACGATACTCGTGACGACGTCTTTAGCCCCCACAAGGGAAGTTATGCCAATGTAGCCTTAACTTTTGCCGGCTTTGGTGGAGATTACAATTACAATAAACTAACCTTAGAAGGTCGCCACTACGTACCTTTGACTAAGCGCTCCACTTTAGCTTTGCGAGGTATGTACGGTACGGTTGGTAACGGAGCTCCCGCTTCTGAATACTTCTATGCTGGCGGTACTGATACTTTGCGCGGCTATCAGGACAACTCTATGTTCGGTAATAGGGTTATATTGCTTAATGCCGAGTATCGTTTCCCCATTGGTAATATTAAGATGCTCAGCGGTGCCGTTTTTGTAGATGCCGGTAATGCTTGGATCTCTGGCTACAAGTCTAATGAGCTTTATACTGACGCCGGTATCGGCTTGCGCATTGTCTTCCCCAACTTGGGCTTAGGCGTTATACGTATAGATTACGCCTTCGGTAAAGACGGCTCTCGCTCTAGTATTGGTATAGGTCAGTCCTTCTAAACGCCTTTCGTTACCACTACTTATCTTATTAGCAATAACTTAGTAATAACTCCCATTTCTTTGATGGGGAGCAAGTTCCCAAGAACCCTCAAAGGAGGTTCAGGTTTTAATATGTCTGAGATTGATTTGAGTAAGACCGCTGCCGACGGCGTAGCTACTGAAGAGAACAGCGAATCGGCCGCTCCTTCTGGCGGCAATAAGAAGAAAACTGTTGCTATAATCGCTATTATCGTGGCTTTAATCTTAGTTGGCGTAGGTACTTGGATGTTTTTGAGTCCTAGCGGTATGATGTCTTCTCCGGCTAAAAAGGTCGGTTGTATCGACGCTTCGGCTATCTACGCTCTCGATGAATTTAAAAATGCGGAAAAGCAAATCGCCGATTTTGCTGAGAAAAAGAACAAAGAATTTGAAAAAGCTGTCTCCGAAAAGAATGGCAAGGAAGGATCCGAAACTGAGCTTCAACTCCTTTATAGCAAGCTCCAAGGCGAAGTTGAAGTTAATCGCAACAAGATCATTTTGCCTTTAAATAACCGAGTTTCGGCAGCTATCGCTTCTGTGTCTGCCAGTAAGGGCTTAAATGTTGTACTCGATAAGCGTATCGTCGTTTGTGGCGTCCCCGATATTACCGAAGATGTGAAAAAGCTCTTCCAGCAAAAAGGCGAGCTTAAACTCCCTGCCGAGGAAGATACTAACGATTCTCCCGTAGCCTATTTTGATCAAGGTATTGTACGCAAACTTAAGGTTTTCGGTGAAGTAGATATTAAATTGAGCCAAGCTCGTGCTGATATGATGCGCGAATACGAGAAGAAAGCTCCCAGCCTTTCCGCTTCCGAGCGTGAGGCTTTGCAGCGCGAGATGTCGGCCCGTTTTGAGGCTCTCAGTCAGCAGCAGTATGCTCCCCTTTATCAGAAGGTCAACAATTCTGTAAATAAAGTTGCCAAAGATTTAGGTATCTCTTTAGTCCTCAATAAGCAAACCGTTATGTATGGTGGCCGCAATATTACCGACGAGGTAATTGATACTTTCAACGCCAGCTTGAGCAACGACGCTGCCGAGGCAGCTCCTGCCGCCGATAGTAAGGCCGCTGCCAAGGACGCGAAAGCTTCCAAGTAATTGAGGTGTTTTTATGCAGTTTTTTTCTGTTCCTAATTTAAAACGTACAGGTCTGTGGCTGGGAGTGTGCGCCCTTTTGGCTTGTGGCGCTCTAGCTACTCGTACAGAATTGGTGGAAATGGCCTGCGCTCAGGAGACGGCCTCGGAAAAAACTGCTACTTCTGGCGAGGCTAAGGAAAAATTTACCGAGTTAGCTGTGGTAGACTTTGAAAAGCTACTTAAAGATCGTCCCGACTACGAGCGCATTACTCAGCTCGACGAGCAAATCCGTTTGCTGCAGCAAGAACTAGATTTTTTGCCTTTGGCCGATCGTAAGCGCAAAGTCGATTCCGGGCGCAAACGTATGGAGCGCGAGGTAGAAAAGGCTCGCAACGAATTGCAAGCCGAGTCGGATCGGATTGGCAATGAACTAAGGAATTTTCGCAATAATCTGACTGGTCAGCTTGAGCAAGAGAGTAAAGCTCTTAACGAGCACTATCAAAATGTTTTGCGTCAGAGGGTGGCCGCTTTAGCTCCCCAGGCTCCACCTCAAGTGCCTGAAGATGTGCGCCAACGCATGGATAGCTTCTTAAGCGATTTGGCTGGAGTGCGCCAACAGCGCATCTCTGCCAAACGTTTGGAGTTAGAGCGCATTATGCAAAACAACTTGGAAAGTGCTCGCACTTCCATGGACGATCGCTTAGCAGAATATGATAGCTCTTTAATGCAAGAAAATCAGGAAAAGCGAGTCAACCTGCAGTTGCAATTGCAAACGGCAGCCAATGCTGAAGAAGAATCGGCTATCCAAGATAAATTGGCCGCCCTCGGAGACGAAGAGACCGCCAAAAAGGCTACCAAGCGCGACGAGCTTGCAGCCGAATATAAGAGTCTGGAAGCTGACGAGCGGGCCAAGGTTAATTCTCAAATGAAGGCCTTTGAAGCCTCGTTAGATGAGGAAACTAAAGCTAAGGCTACTGCCGAGCGGAATCGCCTTTTAAAAAATGTACAAGTATCTTCTCCTAAGGCAAATCAAGCTGAAGTTGAAGCTCAAATAGCTAAGATAAAATCTGCTGTCAATAGCGAAATGGAAGCAAAAAAAGCCGAAATGACGGCTGCTATGCAGAAAAAATCTGAAGAAGCTCAACGCAGTATGGAGCAAAAACAAGCTGTTTTGGAAAAACGTTTGCGAGCTACTCAAAAGCAATTAGAGGCTATGGTCAGCAGTTCTTCCAAAGACGTCAGCGATGAAACTCGCCAAAAGATGGACGACATCAAAGCTAAGATCGCCGACTTACAAAAGCAGCGTCAAGAACTTTATGATAGTATGGCTGACGATTTGCGTGAAATAGTGGCCAAGATCGCTGCCGAGAAAGAGGGGCAGCCCTCCGTTATAGGCGCTTATGTAGTCAATATCGATTGTTTAGATCTTACCGACAAAGCCATGCTTGCCTTGGAAAAAGAGGACCAACATTAGGAGGTCGCGGTGAATAGAATTTTATGGCGCGGGGGTATTCTGGCGGTATTAGCTGTCGGCTGCCTTTGTGCATTCGGTTGTACCACCAAGGAGAAAGTCATCATTAGTACCGGTACGATAAATAGTACCGTCGTGCTTCAAGAAGATGATAAGTATCAGGAGCTGTCTCGCCAGTATTTTGCTGAGCGCATTAAAGCCAGCCAAGAAGTACAGCGTATAGTTAAAGAAAATTCCAACGTTGATGGCGTCGTCAGCGATAAATCTGTTTATGATAAACTTATGAAGATCCAGAACGATGTGGAATCGAAGTGGCAAAAGCGTACCGCCGAGTATGTCGACACCAAGATGAAGAGTATGGAAAAAGCCGCTGCCCAGGTGGCTTTAGATAAAGGGCTCGACATCGTTTTAATCGATTCTAACGACGTCCCCACTGTAGAATTTGGCGGCCATGATATTACAGCCAACGTTTTGGCGGCTATGCCTGGTTTTGCTGGAAGTGCCGATTCTGAAGGCAAAGGTGAGCCATCTAAAGATACCAAGCCTGCCGAAGATAGCTCCAAAGTTAGCAAGTAGGAGAGCGGAGGAATAAACAGTTTGAAGTATTCGAAGTTTGTACACTGCTTAATTCTTACAGCCGTAAGTGCTGTTTTGCTTCTGGGGGGCAGCGGCTGTGCTGAGCGGACTCTAAAAGTTGGTGTGGTCAATACCGAGAGGATTATTAGAGAGAATCCAAAGTATATGGAGCTCAACGTTATCCTCTCTGACGAGCGCAGTAAGCTTTACTCACAAATCCCTAGCAACGTCAGAAGTATGTCTGTAGCCCAAAAAAAGGCTTTACAAGAAAAGTTGGCTAAGGACGCAGCCGAGAGTTCCAGCAAGTTTGACAAGCTCTACAACGAGAGCATGAAGGGCTTGCGAGAAGATATTAAAAATCAAGCCTCCGAAGTTGCCAAAGATAAAGGTATCGATTTGGTCGTAGTCAATACCGTAAATTATCCAGTTGTGCTTTATACCAACGGAGATAATATTACCTTAGACATTTTGTTAAAAATGGATAGCTCTAAATAGATGAAAGAAGAATTGATCCACCCGAGCGCTTGTATAGATAGCTCTGCTTCTTTAGGCCTGGGATGCAGAGTTGGGGCTATGGCTGTAATTGAGAGTGGAGCCAAGGTGGGAGCCGAAGCCCAAATTGGCCCCAAGGCTTATATCGGTCGCAATGTCAACTTAGGTTGTCAAGTAGTGATCGGCTGTGGGGCTGTGATTATGGACGATACTGTAATCGGCGATAAAGCTGTAATTGAAGCTGGAGCCGTTTTAGGTATGGACGGTTTTGGCTATGTCTTCGATGGTCAGAGCCATCGCAAAATCCCCCAGGTAGGCAATGTCGTTATTGGTGAGGGGGCCAAGATTGGCTCTTGCTCTTGTGTAGATAGAGCGGCTACAGCTTCTACAATAATTGGGGACTACACAGAATTAGGCCATATGGTTATGGTCGGCCATAATAGTAAAGTTGGCAGCCATTGTCGTATTGGCGACCAAAGTGGTTTAACAGGTTCGTCTATAGTGGGCAACAATTGTACCATAGGCTCCCAATGTGGTATCGGGGTGCGTGTAGAATTGGGAGACGGTTGCGTACTTATGGATCGCTCCACAGCTATGCGTAAATACGAAGCCGGGCAAGTTTTGGCCGGTAATCCTGGTCGTCCGGTGGCCGAGGTACGCCGTATCGAGGCTGCTTTTAATTTACTTCCCAAGTTGTTAAAAGAGCATATGAAGTGAAACAGTTAGGCCTAGTGGAGTTGCCAAGTTCCGGTAGGCCTAAAGTTTTTAAAGGCCCCGGTGGAGGGCTATTTTTTTCGCGAAAATATTGTCAGTAGGGGGAGTACAAGCTTTGGCTAATAAGGCCGAGCTATTGGGGGGCGAAACTAAGGGAAATACCGTTTGCTATTAGTAAAAAATAGGGACGGCGAATATTTTGGAGCTGAGTTTACATGAAAGGTCATAAGCTTTTAGCCTTGGTGCTGGCTTTTGCCGCTTTTTATCTCTTTGCTCTTCCGGTGGCTTGGGCGGCCGATGTAGTATTGGGCGGCCAAGTTGTCTTCCGTATTAGCAATGAAGAGGAAGCAGAAAAGCTCTCTGAAAAGATCGAAGCCATGTTGCAAAGGGGAGCTGCCTCCTCTTCTATTAAAGTCGTTCGCAAAGAGATTGGCGTTTCGACAGATAAGAAAACTGCTCAGGGTGGTGATAAAGCTGCCAGTAAAGCCAAAAAGTCTGTGTATAAGATCTATTGGGGCAGTGAGCTCATTATTGAAGTTAATGATGATATTGCCAAGCAAAACGGCTCTTCACCGGAAGCTTTAGCTAATCTTTGGGCCTCCAATATGCGCAATATTGTCGATATTGGGCTTCTCAATGTCGATACGGCCAGGGCAGTTTTGCCTATTAACTCTGAAAAGGTTATTACAGCTACAGGTTTGGCTAACGGCCCTTTGGTGGTAGAAGAAGCTGCCGGTGTAGTTGATATTGATGTCGATCAAGATAACGGTCTGATAAAATTGATCGGCAAAAGAGTAGGCAAGTCTTCTCTAATTATAAGTAAGGGGCAGGCTTCCGTTACTGTATTTGTGCAAGTAAAAGACTGGGCTGGTAAATTGCCCCGCTCAGTTACTGTGGAAGTAACTGGTACTCCGGCTCAAACTGATGCTGTCTCCCAAGCGGTTATGCTGTCTTTGGCTGCCAATACCTCTGTACAGCCCGGATGTAGCGTCTATGTCGACGACTCCAACTTCCATCCGGTACCTGTCTCTAAGGGCGACAGTATGCGCTTAAGTGTTCCTGTAGGGATCAATGCTTCCGACGATTACTTCGCCGTTAGAGGCGATGTAAGCGTTCTAATCCAAAATGTGGAGATTCCCTATGCAGAGCAGAATTTGCTTTTGGTAAGTAATCGTCCCGAAAGGGTTGATACTGATGGCGTGCTGATGAAATACAATTTCAAGAGGCGCGAGCCCAGCCGCTTAATGTTCTCTCACCTTAACGCTTCGGCCAAGAACCGCTATCTGTGGATAAATTTAGCCAACTTAAATGATGAGCCGGTAAAAATTGTCATTAGCCGAACCTCGGCTGGCCCTGAGCGCAGCGAAATTTATGTCGGCCAAACGGCAGCTAAGCGCTTTTTAGAAAATTTGGCTTGCCATTCCGGTTATGTAATCAGTTTGCCGCCCAATTCAGCTTTGGAGTTGGTCTCTTATGTTATGCGCCCTGAAGCTTTGGTCAGCGGTTTTATCAATTTCCAAATATTAGAAGGGCCCAGCGTCACTGTGGAAGTACGCAGCGCTTTAGATCCCAACTATAACGATGGACGTGCTTTACCAGAAATAGGGGCTCCTTTTAATCCTTTTAAGATCCATCCCCACGGCGTATTTGCCCAGCCTTATTTTGAAAATGAAGGTGAGTTTGTGGTGGGCGGCAGTCCCTTAACTTTCCGCTACGGAGAGAGCCCTTGGCTGATCGATTTTGAAACTGGCTTGCCCAATACTGGAAACTTTGGTGTCCTTTACAAGTCTTTGGTCGAGTTGAAGAATCCTACCAGGCGTACTAGAACGATCGGCCTTTACTTTACGCCACTATCTGGTCCTGGCGGAGCCAATTTCTTAATCGGCGACTCTGTTTACCAAGCCGTTTTTCGTAAAAAGGGCGACGAGGTATTGGTCGCTAAGATTGAGTTGTCTCCCGAGTCGAGTAGTACTATAGAGATAATTACTCTACCAGAAGCCACTTCTTGTTATCCCGCCCAGTATGAGTTGCGGGGAATAGATTGAGCTTGGGCCTTTAACCTTAAATAAAAGATGATACCTATCTAATTTGTTGTCAAAAATGGTGGTAGGTATCATTTTTTATAATTGCTCCTAAGTTGTTTATAAGTCTCTTAAGTCGAGAAATAGAGGAATAGCCGATTTAGTATAAAAAAATTGGCGGAGTTTTTTATCAATTATATTTAAAGTTGTTGGAGAGAACATTTCCATGTGTAGAGCGCAGCGTACTTTAGCTGAAGAGATCTCTTTTGAGGGAGTGGGGATCCATACTGGTAAGTTAAGCCACCTGGCTATTAAGCCTGCCCCCAGCGATCATGGAATCGTCTTTTGGAGCGGCGGTGAATATATTCCGGCCACTTACGAGTATGTAGTCTCTACCAAGCGCTCTACCTCTTTAGGAAAAGGTCAAGTTGTTGTAGGTACGGTAGAACACTTAATGGCTGCTTTGGGCGGTCTATCTATCGACAACGTTTTAATAGAGATCGATGGCCCGGAAGTACCTATTTTAGATGGCTCAGCTTTGCCTTTCTGTCAGGCTATAGAGAAGGTAGGCATTGTAGACCAAAAGGGCAGTGAAGTGGAAGATTACTACATTGAAGAGCCTATTTTCGTCGCTGAAGGCGAAAGCTTAGTTTTGGCAATGCCCGACTCTCAGTACAATTTGGAGGGAGCTGTCAGCTATGCCAGTGCGCAAGTTGGTAGCCAACGCTTCCGTTATTGTGGTTATGATAATTTTGTCACCCATGTGGCTCCTGCTCGCACTTTCGGTTTCTGGTCAGAAGTAAAGAGCCTCTTAGCCAATGGTTTGGGACAGGGAGGCGATCTGGCCAATGCTTTAATTTATGATCGCCCCGGTTTCGACGTTCAAAAAGATCAGCGCTTTGTCAATGAGCCTGTGCGCCATAAAGTTTTAGACTTGGCCGGTGATATTTGTTTGCTGGGTCGTCCTTTGCGGGCTTTTGTTTTAGCTATTCGCGCCGGTCATAAATTGCATGTGGAATTTGTTCGCAAAGTTGCTCAGGAGATGCGTAAAAATGCTTAATACTAGAGATATATTACACAGGACTCCCTATAAGAGTCCTATGCTTTTTGTGGATATTGTCACTCAACTCAATTTCCCAGAGATATTTGGCTACAAGAATGTTACTATGGCCGAGCCCCATTTTGAAGGCCATTTCCCCGGAAATCCTATTATGCCGGGCGTATTGCAAATGGAAGCTCTGGCTCAGCTTTGCTGGTTGCTCTATGTCGGTAACGAAACTTCTCCCATAAAAGTTTCGGCCCTAGACTTAATCGGAGCTAAAAAATTTAAGTTTAGAACTCAAGTAGTGCCCGGAGATCGTCTCGATCTTTACGCTAAGGAGATTGAACACGATGATAAAAATATTACTTTATCAGTGCGTGCTTGCGTAGGAGAGAATACCGCTTGCGAAGGTATACTTATTTTTGCCTGGCACTAGAAGGGCTTTTTGTTCGTCATTCGTTGTAGGAAACTGTGATTAGGCAGGCGAAATAAGTACTTTTTTACGCATTCGCTTTTGAGTGAGACGGAATCGGGAGGATGAATAATATGAAGCCAATTAGAGTTGGCGTAGTCGGTATCGGCAGCATGGGGAGGAATCATGCTCGAGTATGTGCAGAACTGCCTCAGATCGAATTGGTAGGCCTTGTAGACCTAGATGAAGCCAGAGTCGCCCCTTTAGCTGAGCAATATGGCACAAAATATTACCAAGATTACAAAAGCCTCTATGGAAAGATCGACGGTGTAGTTATCGTTTCTCCTACTCCGCTCCATTATCAGATCGCTCAAGATTTTTTGAACCACGGAGTCCATGTTTTAGTTGAGAAGCCTATAACTGTGGAAGTGGAGCAAGCTAAGAAGTTAGTCGCTTTAGCTAAGGAAAAAAACTTAATTTTGCAAGTAGGCCATTTGGAGCGCTTCAATCCCGCTATTGTAAAGCTTAGGCAGATGGTCTCTACCCCTGTCCTTGTTGAGTGTCATCGTCTCTCCGGCCCTACTACCCGCAATCTCGATGTCGGTATTATTTGGGATCTGATGATTCACGATTTTGATATTCTTTTGAGTTTATATAAATCTCCGGCTGTCGAAATCCATGCTATGGGCACTTCGATTTATTCTAGTTTTGAAGATGTGGCCCATGTACAAATTCGTTTTGCCTGTGGTGCTATAGCTAGTTTAGTGGCTAGTCGCAACTCTGGAGAGCGCAAGCGTTGTTTAAAAATTACTGAGAATAGCGGACGGGTATTCTCTTTAGACTTTATCAACCAGACTTTATCCGTTTCCCGTCCCGGCCCTGACGGTCGTCCTTTAGATCCGGAATTTATCGATATTGAAAAAGAAGAACCTCTCCGTTTAGAACTCAGCAACTTTGCTGATTGTGTGGCCAATCGTAAAGAGCCTGTCGTCTCGGGAGAAGATGGCGAGCGGGCTTTGGAATTGGCTGTACATGTAGTAGAAAGTATGCACAAGGTCAAGATTGCTCAGTAGTTGTCTTATCGACATAAAATATTGTTTAGATTGAGAGGAGATTCTGAAGGTGATTCATCCCAGCGCTATAGTCCATCCCCAAGCACGCCTAGGCGAAGGTGTGGAGATCGGCCCTTTTTCTATTATCGGCGAAAATGTTGAAATAGGAGACGGCACCAAAGTTATGTCCTCCGTAGTTATTGACGGGTGGACGAAGATAGGTAAGAATAATCGCATTTATGCGGGGGTAACTATTGGCTTGCCCCCTCAAGATTTTAGTTATAAAGGGCAGCGCTCTTTTGTAACTATTGGCGATAATAACGATTTGCGTGAATATGTGACTATCCACAGAGCTGCCGATGAAGACGGTCTTACTTATGTGGGTAACGATAACCTCTTAATGGCCAATGTACATATAGCTCACAATTGTCATATTGGCAATCAGGTGACAATGGCCAACTATGCTGGTTTGGCCGGCCATACTGTAGTGGGAGACCAGGCTGTTTTGGGCGGTTTAGTCGGTATCCATCAGCATACTCGTATCGGTCGCCTCTGTATGGTGGGTGGTTGCTCCAAAATAAATAAAGACTTGCCTCCTTTTAGTGTCGTCGATGGTAATCCCTGTCGTCTTTTCAGTATGAACTTTAGAGGTATGCGCCGTCGCGATATTTCTAAAGAGAGTCGTTTAGCTGTACAAAAGGCTATCTTTATTCTTGGCTCTATGGGCTTAACTATTAGCGCTGCCATAGAACGCATAGAGAATGAATTGGAACATACTCCCGAAATAGAGCAATTTTTAGATTTCTTGCGGGCCCCTTCGCATATGGGAGTTCTTAATAAAGCCAGCAATGTGGGGGCCAGAACCCACAATAACGCCTAGTTGGTGCATTTTGGCAAATAATCAGCAGCAACTAACCGCCTACCCTCAACTTACAGTGGCCATAATTGCTGTAGAACCTTCAGGAGATCTCCATGGGGGAAATTTAGTTAAGGCTCTGCGGGCTATTAACCCCAACTTAAAGTTTGTAGGTGTAGGCGGTTCGCATATGGCCGCCTCGGGAGTAAAATTGTGGCTAACTACTACAGATATGGCCATTATTGGGCCGGGCGGGGCCCTTTTGTGTTTGCACAAGTATATCTATCATTATTTGTATGTACGCTCCCATTTACTTAAGGCTAAGCCCCATCTAACTATTTTAATAGATTGTCCAGCTGTAAATATGCGTTATGCCGGCCTTCTGACTAGGTACGGCTATAATTGTGTCTATTATTTTCCACCTTCAGCTTGGACTACCAGCGAAGCTCGTCTGCGCCAAATTTTTAGTCGCACCGATAGAGTTATTTGCACTTTTTTAAGTAATGCGGAAAATTATCGGCGTTTCGGCATGGATGTCGATTTCTTTGGCCATCCCTTATTGGATATGCCGGAGTTGGCCCTCTCCCCTGAAGAGGCTAAGCGTACTTTAGGTTTGTCTGGCTCTGAAATTTTGGCCATCTTACCTGGTAGCCGGGCCCCAGAAATAAAGTACCTTTTACCAGTTTTTTTAGATATTGCCGAGAAATTACATAAAGAAAAGCCCCATTTGCAAGTCCTTATTCCCTGTGCTACCGATATTTTGCGTCGACAAATTGAAAAGATCATGGGAGAGCGCTACCCTTATGTTCGTCTTCTCAATGGCCAATCACGTCTAGCTCTGTTGTCTAGTCAGGCGGCTCTAATGAGTTCGGGCACGGCCAGCCTCGAAGCGGCTATACTGGGGATCCCTATGGTTTTGGCCTATAAGTTGTGCCCTTTTGACGCTATCATTGGGCGCTTTTTGCTCTGGAGTCGTCTTTTAAAAATCGATCATATCGGTTTACCTAGTTTAGTGGCCGGTAAACGTATCGTCCCTGAATTTATTCAAGATGAAGTTAATTGCAAAAATATCTTGCCCCATTTGCGCAATTTCATGGCCGATACCCCCGAGCGGCGTCAAGTTCAGCAAGATCTTCAGGATATGAAAAATTCTATGGGGGCACCCGGAGTTGTCGATAGAATAGCCGCTTCGCTTTATAAACGAATTGAAGCTAATGGCGAGCGCCGCCGCAACGAGCCCTTCGATATTGTGATTACTTCCAATTCTCCCGGCGAGGTAGCCGCTTGGGTGCGCCGTACTGCTGCCCATTTGGGCTCTGTTAATCAGGGACAATTTAGGGTAGTGGTAGCTTTAGTACCTTGTCCTTATGCTTCTGGAGCCGAAGCTGAAGTTGCTTCTTCCTTACCTGGTGTATCTGTTGTTTTGAAGCCTGGACAGACTTTGCGTTTAATGTTAGGTCTCTCCGGCGATTTCAAGTTCCGTCGGCGCGGTGTGGTGGTCTTTCTAGGTGGCGACTTGCTCCACGCTAAAATTTTAGCTTGGCGTTTAAGTTATAAGTCGGTAGCTTACGCTGTTCGCTATAGTTATTTGCTGCCTTACTTTGACAAAGTGGCCGCTTCCGATCTCTCTTTGGCTAAAGAATTGGAAGAAGCTGGAGTAAAAGAGGTTATTAGTATCGGCAATTTGAGTATTGACGGCGTCTTCTCCGAAGTAGATCTGGAATCGACTTTGCACAGTCAAGAAAAAGGTGGAGCTTGGAAGATTGGCCTTTTCCCCGGCTCGCGCTTTCTACATCTTAAGATGGCTTTAGGGATCTTTTTACGAGTAGCGGCCCTTATTAAGACTCGTTATCCCCAAGTCGATTTTGTGCTTTCAGTTTCTCCTTTTGTCTCTAAGGCTAGGCTGGAGTCTGCTCTCTATCACCCTATAAGTTTGGGATTACCTATCGCTAAAGGAAAACTGGTTAGTCCAGATTCTATTTTAGTTGACTGTCCCCAAGAGGCTCAGGGGAGTGCTGGGCGCAGTTTTGCTATAGAAGTACTTTGGAGCCATCCTTATCAAGCTATCGCTGAAATAGATATGGCTTTGACTATTCCTGGTACCAATACTGGAGAATTGGGAAGCTGTGGCAAACCTATGGTTGTAGGTCTATCTGCTGACGCCTCTTTGCCCAGAGGGGGGATCGGCGGCCTTTTAGAAAATGCGCCCCTTCTTTCTAAAATAAAACGCTATTTGCGTTTGCGCTCTTACGCTCGCCATGGTTTTGCTGCCATACCTAATCGTATCGCTTCTCGTCAGGTTGTACCCGAAGTTTTGGTAAAAAAAGATACTTCTGTTTTGGCTCAACCTATTTTCGAATGGATTGAAGATCCTAAGAAGTATGCCCAAACGGCCGAAGATTTAAGAAAAACAATGGGGACTACCGAAGGGGCCGGTCGACGTATGGCTGAGCTAATTTTGGAGGCGGCAGCTTTAGAATGATAAACAATTCTGAACGAATAATAAAGGCAGCTCCTCTTTTTATATTCAAGTGGCGGGGCCTTATAATGGCTGTGGTGGCAGCGATTATTTTAATGGTAGCTCGTCCTACGGTAAGTTCGTGGGGTTGGGGGGCAATTTTAGCCTTGATAGGTGAGGCTCTGCGCTCTTGGGCCTTGGGTTGGACTGGAGAACATACGCGCAGCCAAGAATTAAAGGCCAATTTTTTAGTGACCAGTGGCCCTTACCGATATGTGCGCAATCCGCTCTATTTGGGCAATATCCTTACTGGATGTGGGGTCATGTTAGCCGCCAGCGGTGCTCTTTCATTTTGGGCCCTTGGGGGGGTGTGGCTTTTGGGAATCTTGTCCTTATACGTAGTCTATTATTCTTGTATAATTTCTGAAGAGGCCTTTTTAGCGGATCATTTTGGAGATATTTTTCTTAGCTACCAAGAGCGCACCCCCTCGCTTTTACCCCGTTTATACTCTATTCCTTCCCTTATAAGGGAAGGAATAGGCCCTAACCCTGCTGCTTGTGAGGCCACTTGTGGCGAAGGTGAGTCGTTCTCTTGGAAGGCCCTTCGGTTTGAATATAGCACTTGGGGATGGCTAATCTTGGTATGGGGGTTCTTATTTATCAGGGCTATCGGTAAGCTTCCGCTATAATCGCCGCCATACGCTCGGAGCCTCCGGGAGGCCCTAGACGCTTGCGCCCTACTTCTGCCCGTCTTCGCCTATCGGCTTTATTTTGAATCAGATTATATAAGGCTTCTACTATATCAGAATCGCGATCTTCACTAACGATAAGTGCATCTCCTAATAGGCCTTTTTGGCGGGCTCTGTACCATTTTAAGTGGCTCATACCTCCCGGTTCGTAAGCCACCACAGGGAGCCCCCAACCGGCCGCTTGTTCGTGGGCCGTTCCAGCTAACCCCAAAGCTACTTGGCTATATTGCAAAACATCGGCTAAGTGGCCTTTTATTAAGAAAAAGCGAGTTTGAGGATCTATGGTCTCTCGCTTATCTATTAAAGTATGCCAGCCCGGATAAGGGCAATCTTGCAGAGTAAAGTCGGAGCAAGCTTGAGCCAGTTTGTCGGTATCTATAGAGGGAGCTACGGCTATAAAAGCACAGATATTCTTACCTAGCCGCTTAGCTAAAAGCTGACTCAATTTGAGTAAACGGGGCAAAACTTGATAAGTAGCTTTTCGGCTGCCAGGAAAGAGGGCTAAACCTACTTCTTGGGTTTTGTCTAATTTAAAATCTAAATCTTGGGGAATTAGACCATCCATCATAGCGTTGCCTACCCAAGCTGCTTTGACACCTTTTTGGCGCAGACTTTCGGCTGTCGGTTCGTCTCGAACTAGGGAGTGGACTTTAAAAGTTTTTAATATAAAAGCTTCTAAGCTAGAGTAGGGATGATGATAATCCGACTTAGCTGTACCTATAAAAGTAATGGGACGTATACCAGAAAGTATAGCCAATATAACTGGCCACAAATCACCTACCGCTACAATTTGATCGAACTTGTGGCGTTGTTGGCGCAACCAAGCGATCTGTTTGAGGGTTAAAAAAAATAGACCTTGGCTTATATCTTTCCATAAGTTGCGCCAGTCTTCCTGAATAAGTCCTCCGCTGGGCATAGCTTGTCTGGGGCCGACAACTGGAGCTAGATCTTTATAGGCCGAGCCTTCTCCTACTAAAGGCATGGCCTCTCGGGGAAGCGATTCTGGCAAGTCGGCTATAATTTGACTGGCTATTGAATCTTCGCCAGCTCCGTTAGATATAAATAAGACACGATGAGAGGCCATAATTTTTCCCTTAGAAAGTTTAGCTTAAGCTTAGTAATTGATAGGTGCTCAATTGGGGATAGGCAAAATTGTAGTCCAACTGGCCCAGATAACGAGCCCAAGATCCAGTTTGGACGATAAAATTGCCACCAATTTCGATCGGTTTAGTAAGTACCGTATGGCTATGGCCGCCCAAAATCCAGCTACCTTGGGGCAAGCGGGTGGCCAAAACTTTATCTCTTTCTAAGCCTAGGTGGCTTAAAACGAGTAAACGGAGCGGTCGCTTTAGTATTTTTAAAGCCCGTTCGGCTAAAAGTGGCAAGATAGTTTCGGCTTCAAAAAATCTGAAACCGAAAAGCTTCTCCCAAATAGCCCCATGAGGATATTGGACTGGGACTGCCGCTAAAAGAAGCAACCAATAAGGCTCCGACCAGTTATTGTTATGCAGCGATAAGGCCGGAATCCAGCGCTGAGAAGATAAGTTTTGCCATAGTTCCGTTTGACGCCAACCGTTATTTTGACACTCAATCTCAGGAATCGAGTTTAGTTGGTTGACTAATTGTTCGTTGGTTAGGTTTCCATCTTGCCTCAGATCGGCAAGATTGCTGCAAAGCAAAGGAAAGGAGCGTTGCCAAGCTCTTTTATCCAAAATGTGCCGCTGATAGTTGAACTCTCGATTGCCCATCGCCATAGAGGTACAGAAGGCTGAGTTCATCTTCTCCAAATTGGGCTCATAATTTTTCCATACCGTATTAGAGCCCACTAAGGCGTCACCACTATCTAAGTAAAGGGCTTGGCTTTGGGATAATTGTTCTCGAGCATTAGTCTTCAACCAATCTAGGGCTTTGCTGTGCCCGTGCATGTCATTGGTATGATAGATGAGCACTCCTTCGTCTCTCCATTCCCAACCGCTTCTATGAGTTCTTGGAGGCGGCTCGCTCTTGGGCTACTTGGTGGTACACTTGGCGGTAGCGCTCCAGGCCGATAGCTTTTAAAATTACAGCTCCGTAGCCTACTAACCAGCCTACCCCAGCTAAAGCCGGGCCACCTATCAAAATGCCCAACCAAAGTCCTAAGCACCCGGCAATTAAGCTAGTCAGCATAGGTTTAGAATCGAGAGATATTGAGTAACCGAAAGAGACTCCTATAAGGGCTCCTACTAAGCCGTAGTAGGTACCTTTGGCCAAGTCGGCCGAAGTGGTTGCCACGGCTAAACTAGCTTTGGCGGCCTGGATTAAAGGAGAGGCCGATTGGCCTACATCGATTATAGAATTGGCCCCCCACAAGAAGCCCATTATCAAGCCCGCAGCCGCAAAGGAAAAACAATATGAAAGCTTTTGTTGTTTAGTAAAAAAAACTGTAGAGGCTTCTGGTTGGGCTTTAGCTGAAGAAGTGGAAGATAATTTGTTGTCTTTACCCTGGGGCTGAGCGTTTTTAGGCTCTTTCTTTTTATTATCTTTAGTAGAGGGTGAACTCATAGTTTTTATGTTAGTCCTTTGGAGGTAGTTTGGCCAACTGTTGGATCTGTTGCCAATGTTTTAAGGGAAGCTGACGCCTGGCTATTTGGCGCATGGAAGCTTTATGGGTATCGATAGGATCGCCTGACCAAATAGCTTGGCCTGTCGGTATATTTTTATCGACTCGGGAACGAGCTGCCACTGTAGCGAAATCTCCCACTTGACAGCCTTTTTCAACTAAGCATTGACCGGCTGTGATCGATAATTTACCTAAACTGACCTGAGGCTGCAAGCAATTTTGAGAGATAATTATCGCTAGAGGAGCAATCTTGGCCCCCTCGTCGAGACAAGCTAGATTATCTATTCTAACTCCGTCTTGGATCTGGGCTCGTTTGCCGATAAAACAGCGGGCCCCTATTTCTATATCTTGGCCTAAAGTAGAATCGTCTCCGATAATAGTAAGGGGGCCTACTAAGCTTTGGGAGCCGACCTTTACGTTATTACCTACAGTAACACCGGGCATAAGGCGCGTATTAGCTCCAATAGAGCTATTATCTCCAATACTGACATGGGCTTGAATTTGACTATTCTCACCAATTACGACCTTATCGCCGATAATGGCGAAGGGAGCAACGTAGGCTGTAGAGGCAATTTGGGCCGAAGGGCTAACTTGAGCGCTGGGATGGATGCCGGGCTTAGGCAAATGGATAGGATGAAATAATCCTAAAAGTACAGCAAAAGCAATACGGGCATTCTTTACTTTAATGGCAGGCATCTCTGTCTCTAGCTCTTTAGGTATAACTACTGCGGCAAAGCCGAGAGCTTCAGCCTCTTGTAAATTGTCTTCTTTTTCGGCAAATGTCAAAGCCTGACTGAGAACGTGCTGGGAGGCTGCATCCAACCCTGTCACCACGTTAATAGTCAGAGAAGCATATTGGGGATCGTTTAGGCTGCCTTGTACAAGCTCAGCCAGTTCTCCTAAGGTCTTTACCACCATAATTCAGGATAATCTCTCCAAATTTCCGCTGGATCTATATCAGCTTCTTCTAAAGTTAAATTGCGTACAGCTATAGGGGGGCATAGAGTACGTCCGTTTAGGATCGATTCATAACCCAAACCGATTAAATCGGCTCCCAATAAGTCGGTATAGTTAGCTCTAACTATAAACTGGGGAACTCGGCATATGGGCTTTCCATGTTGTAAAAGGAAAGCCGTTTCACAGCGTCGGGCAAATTGGCCAGGCTTTTTTAAGTGGGCGGGTAAGGGACTAAGTCGATCCAAGAGGATACCAAAGTCGGTTTGGGCACACAACTCCCCTAAAGAAGCCGTCCCCCTTTCTAAGCATAAGTTAGAATAACCTGGTCGAGGTGGTTGCCCCCAAGGGCGTACTGCTGAACCGTGCGGATTTATCTTGGCTTCCCTAGCTGTTTTTAAGTCGTAGAGACCTCGAACTAGCTCACCTTGACAGACTAGAGGTAGTCTGATCTTGGTAATCCCTTCACCATCAAATGGAACTGTGCCAAAGCCTCCCGGCAAGGTTCCGTCGTCGGTAATATTTATACAAGGGGCCAGCCAAGAGCGTCTTTTTGGCAAAGTGGCCAACAAGGGAGAATCGCCATAAAGCATATCTTGAGCAAAGTCTTCCAAAAGCTTGCCGCAGGCGCTGGAAGTAAATACTCCCGGTAGTAAATAGCTATCCGGCCAGGCCATTTCGTTAGAATGGACGGAGCGCCACATTAGTCGGCACAACAAATCTGAGGGAGAATGGTGGGCCGAAGTGCTGTAAATAGCATCTCCCACGGGGATATTTTCGGGAGAATTTAAGGTTAGTAAGTGGAGAATACGGCTGGCACAGCGCTCTCCGCTCCTAGTAGTCAACTTAAAAGTGTGCTGAAGTAATCTGGCACTTAATAAAAAATGGCGGTGTGGCAGAAGAGAGGGAAGCATAAAATCCAAACTTTGGATCAAAGTTTGGAATTGGGTAATCGAGTCTTCCAATTGGTGTGAGGTTTCTGCCACTCCGGTTGCTAAAGACGGAGCGATAAGTCCTTTTTGAGAAAAAGAGCCGCGCCGACCGCTGGCAGCATTCTGGACGCCTTTTTGCAATAAATCGTTTATAGAAAATTCGCCTTCAGACCAGACATATCCGAGTCGGCCTTCTACATTTATGCGCAACCCCAGTCCAGATCTGAAATTGCGCTGCTCAGGATGGGCTAAGTTGACTTCTGTATATACTTCTTCGGCAACCTCAGCATCTCTAGCCGTAGCCAGAGCTTTTAAGAGCAATTGCTTTGCATAACCGGCCATATCTACCTAGTGCTCCCTAGAAGTAATATCTTATAGGGTAGCCTTTCCATCTTAGAAAGGTCAGGTCGTTTAGACAGCTTTTCTTCATCTTTTTCTTCGGAAGTATTGCTCAACTGAAGATGCCACAATCCATTTTCCTTAGATAGACAACTTAAATGGGCTCCGTTTATGGCCGCCCACTGGCGCACTACCCGCCTATTATTCTGGTTATCTAGATAGAATAGGCAATCTTTAAGTTCTTGACGCTTAATTATATTGATAAAAGTTTCTAAACTTGAGGCTGCCTCTGAAGCTGAAGCACCGCGCATATCTAAGCAAGGAGTCCCCTTAAAAGCCAAAGCTGGAGAGGGGGCCACTCCCTTAAGTAAGTCTTGTTTTAATTGTTTAGAACTTTTAGAAAGGGCCTGGGCAGTCTCAGAGAGTACCTCGTAGTGCTCTAAGATTACTTCTATCTGTCTATCTAGATAACGACGGAAAGTCCCTTGCAAACCCTTTACTAGAAAAGCTGTCGGCAATCCGGGAGCGAAGCGCTCTAAGCTAATATACACTCGTTGAGAAGGCTCGTCTAAGCGGAAACTAACTAGACGTATCCCTTCGTTGCTGAAAGTCTGCTCTAATTTGTTAAAAATCTCTTCAGGAGTGTATTTAATCATAAATATACCGGTCTTGGCCCCACTTCTCTCAAAGTACCGCTTAGAGCTGATATGCACAAAGATAGCCCCAATAGCAGCCTTTTATTAAGAGTAAAGCGGCTAAAAAAACAGTACCCAGTCTAACTAGCATTGATTTTTGAACCGCTCTACAGATGGTGAGTATTACTAGAAAACCGTTGCTCCGGGATCGTTTTTAGCCATTTTGTAGAACTCTTGCCAAAGCTTCTTCTCTTTATTCATACGCTCTACACTGACTTTTTTCTCTTTGATTTTGGCTACAACCTCTTCTCGACTTCTGTTTACTTCGTTGAAACGTCCCCCTTTCCAGGAATGCTGATCCAGGTTGTAAATATCGCGATTGCGATATTCGCCCACCTTGTAGAGGACGGCATAGTTCCTCTCCTGATAATATAGAATCTCGAAGGAGAAGGGGTTGAATCGGTAAGCTCTCTCAAAGTATCGGTTGGCATTATAGAAGTAGTTTTCTATAGGGCCGTTTTTATCTTGAGTTTTATCTCCGGCGCACAGGCGCTCGTAACGATAAATACCAATTCGGAGCTGGCTCTGTCCGGCGCTAAACTGGAAGGAAGAGTATGTCCAACAACCGACGATAAGGACGATAATAAAGGGGATTATTATCAGAGAAATAACGCTGAGCGCTTTATAAGTTGTGGTCGAGTCGCCCTTATCTTTGGGAGCATTACCGGAAATGATGCGCTCTCTGGCGGCGTAGAAATCTTGCTCGATCGTCTCTTTAGTTTTGGAAGCCAAAGCTCGTATCTTGGGCTCATAACGATCAGAACCCGCTATCCTGGTACAAACATCGATAGCTGCCTCAAGAAAACCGGAATGGCCCAGTTCTTCGGCCATAAGCAGCCAATCTTCAGGATCGCTAGTAGGAACCTCCCTCATTACTTCTCCAGGCCGAATAGAGTCGTCTAACTCTAAAGCTTTTCCTAAGTGTACTGCTGCCCTTTCTGGCTCTCCTATGGCCATAGAGCAAAGGCCCAAACCGTAATGAGCGTCGATATTGTTGGGAAAGCGCTTTAAGCTATTTTGAATGTCAAAATGGAGCTCGGAGAAATTCTCCTTATCAAAAAGCTCCAGTTGCTCTTCTGTAAAGATATTGGCTATCTTTCGAGGGCCGGAAGGGGATAGCGGTGGCACTTGAGGGGCGGGAGAAGGGGTTGGAGCCTCTGAAGTGGCTCGCTCTTGAGGCTGAGCTGGAACCGCCCCTTCTAGTACTGGAGCAATGGAGCTGGGGGCTGGTTGCATAGGCCGAGGCTGAGGAGCTCTGCCCGGTTGGGCCATTCCCGGTTGTCCAGTAGGATAGCCTGGTTGCATAGGCCGAGGCTGAGGGGCTCTGCCCGGTTGGGCCATTCCCGGTTGTCCAGTAGGATAGCCTGG
>CAKUDB010000005.1 GCA_934644775.1 uncultured bacterium
GCCACGTCAATTTTTTGGGCCAAAGCTCGTTTGGGCCGACGCGGCATAGTTTACACTCGCCGCGTCCACCTTTTGGGACGCGCAGCATTGTTCACTTGCTGCGCCAGCTTTTGGGCTATAGCCCGTTCATTTCATAGCAAGCGGACAATTTGTAGCCCAGCCAGTACGGCGGCATTTTTTTGGCCAACAGTCGGAAGTGATGGCTCTGGAGGGCGAAGAACGTTGACCGCGCTACCGAGCCCGCGTCGGTCAGTTCGAAGCCTGGAAGAGACATTGCTGGAGATGGCCAACATGGACATAAGCCCGCTGCCAAAACTTATAGCGGAAGTTTTGCCATATCGGTAGCGCAGGTCTTAGTCGAACGGACGTGAGACTAATCAAACCGGAGCGTCGATATGGCTAAAACTGGAGCTAACACGAAATAGCTAACTGGCGGGCGGAACACTATTAGCGTCTCTACATAGCAAAAAATGCGCTACCTAACACAATAGCGCCAGCCCCCGTTTGGGTTGCGTAGCATTGTTGCACGTGCTGCGCCTTGCTTTTGGGGCTGTAGCCTGTTCATTTCATAGCTGGCGGACAGTTTATAGCGGGAAGCGAAACTAAGGTATAGGGGCAAAAGTCTCCGTTTCTCCGTTGCCTAGCTACGTTTACGCCTATAGCAAGCTACAGGCGTATAAGAGCCTTTCGCTTTGCTATAGGCTAAACTACGCTACAAATATCACAGAAACGGAGACTTTCCTAGTTTGCAGGTTCGTCCAAGGCTTCCGGCCGAGATTGCCGGCGTCTGCTTCGCCTAGCGGCTACGCAGCCATACCGGCAATGGGCCGAAGCCAAGGACTTCACCAAGTTCGTTTGTGTTCAGCATTTTGGGTGGCGCAGCATTATTACATTCGCTGCGCCCGCATTTTTGGGCTAGAGCATGTTCATTTCATAGCTAGCGGACAGTTTATAGCAGAAGGCGGAACTAAGGTACAGGCGCTAACTAGCGTAAATGGGTAGCTCAATAATAAGCAGGAAGCTATTTTTTTTTGCAGTACCTATCAGCGGATTTTTACATACAAGCCAACAGTAATGTCTATCTTGAGACACTGTTTTTTATACGCTTAAGCCTAAGCTTAGCTAGAAGGAAATATATATGTCCGACGCCCCTATTTTAACTACTTTGGAAGAACTTTATAAATTCGGTCCCGGCCCTTCAAGTTCGCATACAATGGGCCCTATGTTGGCGGGGTACGATTTTTACCGCTTGATGTCAACTCAAAGCGAAGAGCTATTGCAAAAAGCCACAAAATTAGAGGTAATTTTGTTGGGAAGTTTGAGCGCTACTGGAAAAGGTCACGGCACCGACAGAGCAGTTTTAGCTGGCGTTTTAGGTAAGCAGCCGGAAAATTGTGATCCCGACTTTTTAGATGAATTGGCCGAAAATCGTCACCAAAAATATGCTCTGAATTTGGGCCCTTTCCACACTTTTTTGGCCGTTGACGACATTGTTTACGGAGCTACCGTAGGTAATTTCTATCATCCCAACACTATGCAAATGAAGTTATACGCTTCCGACGGCCAAATCTTGCTCGAACGTGAGTATTATTCTGTAGGCGGCGGTTTTATAGAATGGAAGGGCCATCAGCCTGAAGCTAAACCTCTTCCCCCTTACCCTTACACCACTTTCAAAGAGCTTAAAAGTTATGTCAACGAAGAGCACTCTCTCTTTGATATTTTATTGGCTAACGAAATGGCTCTAACTGGCAAAAGTGAACGCGAAGTTATGGAATTTACCGCTAAAGTTGTTCAAGTTATGCAGCGCTCAGCTATGAGCGGTATGCACAAAACTGGTAAACTTCCCGGCCCTTTGGGGTTGCAAAGTAAAGCCCGCCGTCTGTTGGACAGGTTTAAGAGTCGCCTGGAATTTTCCGCCGAGATGGCCATTACAGCCGTAGCCGCCGTAGCAATTGCCGTCAGTGAAGAAAATGCTCGTGGTCACGTAATTTGTACTGCTCCAACTGCCGGTTCAGCCGGAGTTATGGCCGGCGCCGTTCAAGTTTTACTTAATCGCAATGCTCACGATTTGCGCCGCGTTTGTGAAAGTTTAATTGTCGCCGCTGCTATCGGCTTTTTGTGTAAAAGGAATGCCACCATTTCCGGTGCCGAGGGTGGCTGCCAAGCAGAGATTGGCGTAGCTTCAGCTATGACGGCGGCTCTGTTAGTCAACTATCGCGGCGGTAACACAGAGATTATCGAAAATGCAGCTGAATCGGCCCTAGAACAACACTTAGGCTTAACTTGCGATCCTGTGGGCGGCTATGTACAGATTCCCTGTATCGAGCGCAACGGTTTTGGCATTATCAAAGCCTGGACAGCCAGCAGTATAGCCTTAGATGAAGCAGCTAGTAGCCATAGGGTAGATTTAGATAGCTGCATAGAAGCCATGAATTTAACCGCCAAAGAAATGTCCTCCAAGTATAAGGAAACAGCCGAAGGCGGCTTGGCCAAAGTATTGTGCTAAGAGATAAAGGGCTCCGTTTCCCTTAAGAAACGAAGCCCTGTATTTCCAAGTCAGATTTTAAGCTTTAAAAGAGTCGGCGATATTGGCGGCTAATTGTTTAAGTTCTTCTACATTGTGCTCGTCTACAGCTGAAGTCAACTCCACAGAACCGAGTAAACGCATACCATTCATCTGCTCCATAAAACCACTCATAATTTTCACAGACTGCGGAGCCCAAGAGCCGTTACCTATTAAAGCCACATCCCTATTCTTGAGACCGTGAGCTTGTAAACTGTGCAGCAAATGAGTCATTTGCGGATAAAGATCATTCATATAAGTAGGCGCTGCAAATACTAAATGACTGCAACGGAAGCTTTCGGCTACCAAATAGGCACAGTCAACATTGGAAACATCATAAATACTGATATTATTGATTCCCAACTTGTCCAATTCCGCACCTAAAATTTCCGCAGCATTTTCGGTATGGTGGTACATCGATCCAAAAGCAATCATAACAGCTTTATCTTCGGGAGTATAGGTAGCCCACTTGGTATACTTGTCCACTATATAGGTGAAATCTTCACGGAGAATTAAGCCATGTAAGGGGCAAATAATTTTGAAGTCTAGACCAGAAGCAACTTTTAAGAGTCGAGCCGCTTGTATACCGTATTTACCGACGATATTCGTATAATAACGGCGATATTCGCCAATATTGGCCCGCATATCAGCATGATCGTTGAAAATATTACCATTTAAAGCGCCGAAACTGCCGAAAGCGTCAGCAGAGAAGAGCACTTTGTGAGTGGCATCATATGTCACCATAACTTCAGGCCAGTGCACCATAGGAGCAAAGACAAAAGTTAAGGAAGTGTTGCCTACTTGTAAAGTTTCGCCGTTAGCAACTACGATAAAGCGATCCGGCCAATTTTTGGCTTCGGGGAAGAATTGCTTTAAAAAAGTTAAAGTTTTGCTATTAACTACAATTTTAGCTTCAGGATATTTGGCGGCCACAGCAGCAATACCGGCACAGTGGTCGGGCTCCATATGTTGAACGATCAGATAATTGAGCTTGCGTCCATGCAAAACATATTTTAAATTTTCAAAATAGCGAGTAAGCACTGCTTCGTCGGCGGTATCCATAACGGCAGTCTCTTGGTCATCAATAAAATAGGAGTTGTAAGAGACGCCAAATTTCAAAGGGAAATGGTTCTCAAAAAGGCTGATACGCCTATCATTAGCGCCGATCCAATAGATATTGTCGCTAACGTGAATTACGTTGTGCATATTTAACCTCTTTCCTAATAAGTTGATCTAAAAAACAGAAATTGACTTCCGACTGTTTGCTGCCTAAGCCTTTTCGCCTTCTAAAGTGCCTTTATCAATTAAAATCATCAGCTGCTGCTGGTTGATAATAGTGATTTTATGTTTGGCAGCAGCGGCCAATTTAGCGGCCCCCGGCTTAGTACCTTCTACTAAATAATCGGTATTTTTGCTGACACTGCTAGTTACTTTAGCACCGTGACTGCGCAAAAGAGCGTCGGCCCCGTCGCGGCTAAATCCATCTAAGGTTCCGGTAATGACCATAGTTAAACCTTTGAGAGTTTGGGCTTTGCCTTGGGAAGCTGTATCTAAAAAGTTGACTCCCGCTTGGCGTAAGAGCTCAATATTGGCTAAATTATCCTCTTGGTGGAAATAGTCTACTAGCGAGTTTTTAACGATCGGCCCTAGGCCTGGCACACCTTGCAAAGCCTCAATTCCCGCTTGAGTGGCCTCAATTAGCTTATCTAAAGACTTAAAATGGCCAGCTAAAGCAATGGCAAATCTGTCGCCAATACCTTCTATACCCAAAGCACAAATTAAATTAGCTAAAGGCTGGCGACAACTCTCTTCGATTTGCTTTTTGATCTTTTTAGCATTTATCTTGCTGCCGCAAGCTGCAGTCAGCTCCTCTTCAGTTAGGTTATAGAGTTGGCCAACCAAATACAGTTGCTGCTCATTTACCAAATTTTCGATAATTTTGCGCCCCAACCCATCGATATTCATGGCTTTACGCGAGCAGAAATATTCTAGGCTGCCAATAACCCTTTGGGGACAACGCCTATTGGGACAAGTTAATTCCTTGACATTGTTATAATCATTTAATACGGTAATTTCACTGACGTCTAGCTTGGCACCGCAACTGGGACATCTATCGATAAGTCTGAGCCCTTGGCCACATAAAACTTTGCTTATTTGGGGAATAATAGCGGCCGCTTTATAAATAGCTACCGTATCACCAACCCGCAAACGGCGCACATAACTAATATTATGTAAAGAGGCTCGGCTAACGGTAGAGCCATCTAGATGGACAGGTTTAACAACTACTACAGGAGTAAGGGACCCAGTCCGGCCTACTTGATAAATAATATCTTCTACGACAGTTTCGACCTCGCGTGGTGGAAACTTATAAGCTATAGCCCACTTAGGCGCGGTAGCTTCCCGACCGAGCTTTTTTTGCCAGGAAAAATCGTCAACTTTAACTACAATACCATCAATATCAAAATCGATCAGTTCTTGGGTTGAGCCTCCCCAATCTAAACAAAATTGGATAACTTCCTCGATATTCTGGTGATGGGCAATGGGATTGCCTTCTAAAGAAGGTTGCAAACTGCGACAAACTTTAAAACCGGCTTTATGTAAATAAGCTAGTGCCTGACTTTGTGAATTTACTTCGGCAGGTGGGTTAATTAAAGTATAGGCAAAAAAACTCAAATGGCGATCTTTGACAATTTGGGGATCAAGTTGGCGCAACGAACCTGAAGCTAAGTTGCGCGGGTTGGCTTTTTGTTTATCTTCCGCTAACTGGGCATTGATAGCTCTAAAGACAGAACGGCGCATATATACTTCGCCACGCACTTCAAAACGGTCGGCAGGACAGAAATCAGGCAAAGTCTGGGGAATATCCTCGATCTGTCTGATGTTTTCGGTGACGTCTTCGCCTACACTGCCGTTGCCTCGGGTAGCTCCCAAAATCAATTGGCGATCTTCGTAAACTAAACTCATAGACAGACCGTCAATTTTCAGCTCGGTGACATAAGAAAGCTTCCTATCGCCTACTAATTCGCGCACTTTTTGATCAAATTCTTTGAGCTCTTTGATATTAAGAGCATTATTTAAAGAGAGCATAGGCTCCTTATGCTCCACTTTGGGGAAGCGATCTGAAGCCTGGCCGCCTACTTGTGAGCTGGGAGAATCGGGACTAACCGACTTAGGAAAGTGCTTCTCAAAATAGAGTAAACAGCGCTTCAAAAGATCGTAAAGATGATCGTCAACCCGACTATCGTCTTGGTTATAGTAGGCGTCATTATATTTATTGATTAAGCCACTTAAATGGCGCAACAAAGTTGTAGGTTTAAAAACGCGGGCATTATCCGGTTCTTCTTTAAACTTGTTAAGTAAAGAAAGAATCGTTTCCAAGGACTTAAACTCATTTTCCTCAATACTGTCTCGCCCTTGGCTTTTTTCTTCCAGACAGTGAGCCAAGAAACGACCTAAGTAATCGAGAGCAGCTATCAAATCAGCCCTTATTTCTTCAGGTACAGCCATTTTTTCCAAGGCAGCTTGAGCTAAAAAAGGCACCTTGCCCCTCTCTTGAGCCTCGTGGCCTTCACAGGCAAAAAGATCGGCTTGCAAAACTTCTTCGTTCGGGCAGCCGCTTCCCTTATCAGTAATGCTAATCTCTGTATCCATAAAGTGGCTTTTTTACTGTCTACTAGTTTATCCTCTAAGCAACCCTTCCTCGACAAAAATAGGACAAGGATTCATTTACTTCTCTATAAAATATTTTATTTATGAAGCAAAATTACCAAGCAATAGCCGACTTTATTAACTTAATCGATAACGATCCCACAGCCACTATAATTGTCCAAGATAATCAATACTTAGATTTTTTTATTAAACAACTCAATCAAGATCGCTTAAGTAAAGGGAAGCAAGCTTGGCTTAGTCCCCACATCTATACTATCGGAGTTTGGACTAAAGAGCTTTGGAATCGACTCCATTTGCACAAAGCTTCTCTAGGTTGCGATTTGCCTAAGCTTTTAGATCCTCTCAGTGAGCGGCTAGCTTTAGGCAAGCTAGTCCATAAATGGAATGAAAAACATAACCGCAAACTTTTAAATGTAGAAGGTACGGCGTCAGCAATTGTCAAGGGATGGCGCTGGCTTTGTCAGTATAATTGTTTGCCCAAACTTCCTTATTACGCAGAAAGTTTTCCTATTAACTCGGCTAACGGCCAGGCCGATTTAGCTCAAATTTCCCAAGACTTCATTAACCATATCCAAAATAGCGGCCAAAGCTTACACGCAATTAACGAAGATCATCTTTTTTTTATTGAAATAGCCCAAGAATATTGCCGCACTATGGAAGAAGCCTCGGCCTTAAGTGGTTTATTACTGCCTAATGCCTTAATTTATTTTATGAAATTACTTCCTGCAGAGGCTCTCCCTATAGGCAAGCGCCTAATTTTTGCCAACTTTATCGAATATACTTATCCTCAGCTTAGTGCTTGGCAGCAAGCCCTAACTACTCTGGGGTTCCAAATAGAAACGCCCATTTATAAGAATGCTCCCGCTTCGGAATTAAATTTAATAGGTAGTCTAAAAGATGATAAGGTGGTCGCTCCTTTTGACAACTTCGAACAAGAGCTATCTCAAGCCATAAGCTATATTAAGCCTAAGTTAATAGATCCTAGTTATAGCGCCGCTTTAATTATTCCTGAGCATAATGAAGCTATTTATCGTATGCTAGATAAATATATCAATCCCCAAATTCTCTTTACTGAAGGGGATAAAAAGCGATCTTATAAAGCCAATAGCGGTTTAAGTTTGCTTAAAACTCCCCTAGGTAGCGATCTGGGAGCAGTTATCTTATTAGCCGGCCACAGGCTTAGCCGCTGGCAACTTTTAAATTTGGTACAAAATAGTTTTATTGAAGGCTCCCAAGTTGAATTTTCCCAACGCTGCCATTTATACGAAAAAGTTTGCCAAGATTATCGCAGCGAATATACCTTAAAAGATCTTTACGACTTGGCCCAACAGACTGGCTGCTCCCACTTAGCCAATTTAGCTGCCTTAACAGCCCAATTTACTCCTGCCCAAAGCCACCAATTAGGCCAAACTTTTAAAAAGCTAAAAGAAAATTATCGCCAAACCGCTGCTACTACTAAACTAACTCCTCGAGCTATGGCCAAAGCTAAAGCAGAAACTCTAGTTTTAAATTGGCCCCAGGAAAAAGGCCATCTTAACTATGGCCTGGGCAATTCCAAATATCCTCTGCCCCTTTGGATCGACTATTGTCGAGCTTTACTTAAAGTCTGGTTTACTTGTCCCCAAGAAGCCAATGCTAAGTTAATTATACTTACTTATATGGCGCGTTTGCGCTCTTTTTCCAGTCTTACTAATTATTATGCGCTCGATAAGTTGACTTTCCATGACTTTTGGCGCTATTTGCGCTTGGGCTTATCTAACGTTAAGTTACCTATTTCCGAATGTACGGAAGAAGCGGCCAGATTTAATGTCTTAAATTTGCGCAAAGCTTTGCGCCGCCATTTTAGTGAACTTATCCTAGTGGGATTTAACTCCGAGTCCTTTCCCACTCCTCCTAAATACCAAGGTTTTATCCCTCAACAACTTCTAGCCGACTTAGGTTGGCCTCGAGGTAGCGGATCTCTCTGCCTTCAAACCGCTTTGGAAAATTTGCAAACGATAAGACACTGTGCTAACAGAGTCATCCTCTCTTTTGCTAACAATATTGCCAAAAATGGCGGTACAGTAGCTGCGGAAGTAAGCCCCCTTTGGCAAGAGCCTTCCCTAAAATGCGTCTTAAAAGATAACTATGGCCAATTAAGCGATCCCTCGTCCTCTACTTCAGAAATAGCTAAGCCATCCCACCTAGAAGTAGCCACCAATTCCTACCCTCTGGCTACTTACGGCCTGGCTCCTTTACCTAAAAAACTAGCGGATAATATAAGAGAGGCCGTGGCAGAAGCAGCTCCGTTTCCAGCTCGTCCCAACAAGTTGGAAAAGGATGGTACTTTGTCTTTCCAAGGCGGTGTAAGGGTGATTAGTGCTATGGCCAATTGTCCTCTCCAAGCTTTGCTTTGCCATCGCTTAGGCTGTTCTTTAAGGTCTGAGGAAATAAAAAATGGTTTTGATACCAGCATAGATCGGGGTAACATATTACATAAATGTTTACAAAAGTTCTGGGAAGAGTATAAAAGGAAGCCGAATAGTCAGGGCCTTTCTAGTCGCAGCCAAGCTATAAAGTCGATTTTTGGCCTAGAAGAATTAACTAGCCAAGAGTTCGATAAAATTGATTTTAGTCTACTTGAAACTAAGATAAAAAAGATAGTCTGGCAAGTACTTCAAGGCGAGGCCTATCAAACTTTAAGCCAATATGTCTTGGCTAATGAAGAAAAGGCAGCCACAGCCACCTTATTAGCCTGGCTTAAATATGAACTTAACCCTCAAGTACGCCAAGATTTTAATGTTATAGCTTTGGAAGAGCCAATTACTTTAGCTATTGGAGCCGATCCTAACCAAGAACTACCCTATTCCCAATTGGTTTGTTCCGGCACAATCGACCGTATCGACCAATTAAAACACCAACAGCAAGCTTTGGGGAATATTATTATCGACTATAAAACCGGCCAGGCCCACAACGCAGTAGTCAACGCTTGGGATCCCGCTACCGATTTTACTACTAATCGCCAGACCAGAGATTACCAATTGCCTCTCTATGCTTTTGCCTCCGACCAAGATACTTATCATGGCCTCTTATTTGCCAAGTTGAAAAAAGATACTTTTGTCGGTAAAGCCAACTTAGCTAACGAAGCCATTAAAGCTAACTTACAAGGGGCTCTGGAGAGTGCCCCTAAATCGAGTGGCCAGGATGATAATTTGGGCAGTTGGGAAGTATTTAAAGCAAACTGTCAAAAGAGCTTCCAGGCTTTGGCTACTCAATATTTACAAGGCAGTTGCCAGCGTAGTCGAAATAAGGCCCTATGTCCCAATTGTCAATTTAAACAACTCTGCCACATAGGCGGAACGGGCGACGAAGTTGACAGTACCTCACAATTTACCCCTTAACTTTTTAATCGGCTACAATTTCGCAAAAAGCTTCACCTTCAAGAGCCAAAGGAAAATAGAGGGCGGTGCGGATCTTATCTTTATACTGAGGAAAAACCTCAGCGACGATATTTCTGTAAGCGATTAGCTGGTCTCGGTAATCAGCTATTTTGCGTTGATAAAAGTTGACCTCCGTCTCGCCATTGCGCAAGCAGCCAGTCTTATAATCGATAATCCATAAGGTATCGCCCTCTATAAAGCACCTATCTAAAATGCGCTTCTCGACAGCAAAGCAACTTTCGGCGCTCCCATTATCAGTAAGAGTTCCTGGCAAAAGCTGTTTATGGACATAAAAAGCCAATTCGCACTCAGCTTGAGCTCGACAACGCAAAATCCAGCGCCCTTTTTCCGAATTAAGTAGGCGACGAATAGCTAGATAGGCCCTATCGGCTAATTTTTGCTGTCGACCATCGGCAAATTCTTCAGCGCACATCTTATCAATGACCGGCTTAAAAGCGGCCACTACGCCTTCTGTCTCCCAATGGCCAGCTTTTATAGGCGGATATTGGGCTAATTGCTCAAACGCATAATGGATAATTGTCCCCAACTGAGCTTTTATAGAGCGGTCAAAAACTTTAGGCCTAAAGTTTTCCCCCATTTTAGAAGGGGTTAAACAGCAATTTAATCCAGAATCGGCTGATTTGGCTGATAAGGAAGCTTCCTTGGAAACTTTTTTTACTGCTGGCCAATAAGTTTCCCAGCCACATTCTCGGTACCAATCGACTTTAAGACGAGGGATCTTACTATCAGTATCCTTATGGGGCTCGGCAACCTCAAGTATCTCTTGATACCTAGCCCAATAAACTTCCCCTAAGCTAATTCCCTGCTCTAATTTAGTCAATTTTTCGGGGAAAAATTTACTTAACGCTTCTAAAAGTCGATTGTTTAAGATCTTGCCGCTGTTGAGAGCTCCATATCCAGCCACAAGCCCCTTATTAAAAGTAAACTTTATATAAGTATAGATAAAAAGGCCTTTTTTAGCTCTGGTAGCAGCTACATAAAAGAGACGAACCGTCTCATTAGCTTCAAAATTATCATCCAGATTTTTAATGGCCCTTCCGAGGGCAGTATCTTCTCTACCGTAACTAAGCAAGATATTATCACTTTGGCAACAGCTCGTCGGCTCATTATCGTAGATTATAGAGGTATGCTCCAACAGGCTGCTACTATAGTTGCGTCTCCTCTTTTTGCCTAACCCAGGAAGAAAGACATAATCAAATTCTAAGCCCTTAGAGCCGTGAATAGTCAGAAATTGTACTGGGTTGCCAATATTGGTAAGCGTATCGGCATACAAATCATTTAAGTCTTCATTTAAGGAACTGGCAGTAGGCCAAGAGTTACTTTCATTATATTTATTGAGAAAATCGAGATATTGCTGAGCGACTCTCAATTCCCTCTCTTGATAATAAGCCGGGCCGCCCAAAGTGCGCCATAAGCACTCTATAGAGCGAGCCAAAGTAAAACTGCGCCGCTCCTTAAACACAGCCTTAAAGGCCGAATAGAGCAAGCGACAACGTTTAAGCAATTCTTCATCAGCTGGTTTCTTCTTTAAGAATTTATGTAAAGCTGACCAAAAATCTCCGGGACAAGAATATCTGATTTTCCCATTCTCTTGGATAATATACCGCTCAGCGATCGTACAAATATCTTGCCAAGTAAAACCTACTAAGGGAGAGCGCCAAAGCATAATCCAAGAAAGGCGATCCAAAGGGTCTAAAACTATTTTCGTTATAGCTATTAAAAGGGGTACTGGCTCAGCTTCTTGTAGTTTTAGAATATCTTTTTGACTGACGGGGATCTTTTTTTCTTGCAAAGCTTGCAAAATATGGCCGCCTAAATTTTTCTGCTCTAAAAGCACAGCGCAAGAGGCTTCCGGATCTTGCTGGCGCAATTTTTCTATTTGTGCCACTATAAGCTGGGCTTCATATAGTGAAGGTTGGTAGTTTTCGTCAATCTTAAGGCCCTGGGAAGTCAATTTATCCCTATCAGCTTCGCTTAAAGAGACTATAGGCTCAACGGTAATAGGGTGATAAGAAGAAGCTTTGTCCGGCGGCGCAATAGAAGGCGAAAATTCGACAGTCCCTTTAGAGCTGCACCCCCTATCGGGGAAGATATGCTTAAAAACATCGCCTCCCAGCTCTTCAATCAAATTTACCACCGAGCGAAAATTTTGATGCAAAGTACAAGCTGATAGTTTTAGGCTATTATATTCACTATGTAAGCCTACTTCCTTAGTGTGAGTATATACACTTACATCGGCACCGCGAAAACGATAGATAGATTGCATAGGATCGCCTACACAAAAGATAGTTCTCCCCTCTCCTTCGCTCCAGTTACAAGTTAAATTTATTAGCAACTTATATTGCTCCCAAGAAGTATCTTGGTATTCATCTACTAAAATATGTTTAATGGGATTTTCTACACTAAATCTGTCGATACCGTTGGCATTATAAGGATCGCTAGCTTGTAAGGCTGCCCTGCTAATCTCGGCATAGTCGCATTTCATCTCTTGAGCAAAGACTTGATACAAGTTATCAATAGCAAAAGCCAGAATATGCAAGACTTTAACTATTTTTTGCCACTGCTCGTCCGTATAGCGATCGGGCCCAAAGTCGCGAGCTAATTGTAAAAGTTCTATAAATTCGCCACTTTGAGCACAATTGGCACATTCATTAAGTAAGCCGCTTTGACTCTTAGAGCCGATAAAATTTATCCAATCATCATAATAAGGCTGCTTCTTATCTTTCTGGGTGATACTATTAAGCGCTTCCCGCCCCTCTTCACAATTAAGCGATCGGGCATCAATTCTCTTGCGGAAATCGTCTCCCGTACTGTTAAGTAAGACCATACTTAGCCATTGCCACTCTTCCCAAGCTTCAGGCTGATCTTTTTCGGCAAATAGTCTACTATCGGCTAATCTAGCCAAAGCATAAACCAAACCTTGGCGATCTTTATCGGCTCGTTTTATCGACTCTTGATAAGCTAAATTATGGTCTAAAATGAGAGCCCTGGCTGCTTTAGCTACTACTTGGCTAAACTCATAATCTACTTTAGCTGCCGTCTTTTCTAATTCACTAATAATACTGTCACGCCATTTTCGGTAATTGGCTTCTACTTTTAGGCGCAACTTATCTTCCTGCCCCACCGTCGACCGATTAGAAGACGAGGTCGCTCCTCCCATGTACCAAGCGCTATAATTACCCTCCGTTTCGAAGGGCGCAGCCTCAAAAATTTCTACAAAGTCGCTGCGATCTTCCAACATTTTGGCCAAAGCTTCTTCAAAATGGCTCTGATTATTGTCATAATCGGCCAAAATATCTTGAACTTCTTCAGCTAAAAGGCCATATTGTCCATCTTGGTTATACAATAAAGTATTGACAGTCTTTTCGGCTGCCTGACTATAATAGCGGGAGCTGTCGGAATCGGTTTCCAAACTATAGCCCATACCGCTAGAGATAGGTAAATTTTGAGCAATATAATTACAAAAAGAATCGATAGTACGAATGCGCAAACGAGCCGGATTATCTAATAAATGCCATTTCTTTTGGCGATCACGCTTTAAAGCAGCCGAAGCTAAAAGCCAATTATACCTTTTATACTGTACGTTACTAGGAGGCTCCTGATGCAAGGCCGCTTCTTTGAGGCAAGCCAAAATACGCTCTCTCATTTCCCCTACTGCTTTATTAGTAAAGGTAATAGCCAAAATATCTTCCGGCTTATCGACAACACTAAGCAACTTTAAATAGCGCTGGGTTAAAAGGCTAGTTTTACCCGAGCCAGCTGGAGCTTGGACAATATAAGATTGGGTTATATCTATAGCTAGGCGACGGGCTTCTCCATCGGCTTGACGCAGAGCCTCCAGCTTCGTTGGGCTCCCGACCAAACTGTCGGCTTCCTTCTGCTCAATATCATTACCGAGAGTAATAGACTGTGATAAGTTGTCTGCTGCTTTTTCCATCTGGGCTTTTATCTACTTTCCGGCCTCAATTTCTTTCTTAGACTAATTTAGCTAACTAGAACTTTTCTTCCTGGATTGTGTTATCCCATTATTGGCTTTTTATAGATTCGTTTTAATTTTTTATATTCAAAACTCTTGGCTCCAGGGAGAAAATTTGCCAAGCAGGTTTCCACAATTAGCTAAACGAACTAGCGGAAATATATTTTTTCAGGGAAGACTACTATTATGGCAGATTATGATGACAACGAAGTCCAACTGGCCGAAGCCAAAACTGTAGATAAGACGGATAAAAAATGCCCCAATTGCGGCGGCCCCATGACCTTCAACCCTACTTCTGGAAAATTAGTCTGTGACTATTGTGAACACGAGGAGGAAGTAAAGAAGGAGCCTTCTCCAGTGGCTGCCGCTGCATCTGTCGGTGCCGCCGTAGAAGGGGCAACTTCCCAAGGCGACAAAGATAGCTCCAAGAAAGCTATAAAAACCAAACGCAATAAAAGCGGCAACAGTATTCCCGGCATTCCTATCGATCAAGCTCCCGAACAAGCCAATACCAATTGGGGCGAAGAAAAGAAAGTTGTCAAGTGCAAGTCCTGCGGCGCTTCTGCCATTTACGACGCCAAACAAATTTCTGACACTTGTCCTTATTGCGATTCGACTTTAGTTACGCAAGAAGACGAAGAGAAGGTTATGGCTCCTCAGGGGATCATTCCTTTTAGTGTTGATAAAGAAAAAGCCGGCCAAGAGTTTTCTAGGTGGATTAAAGGCCTTTGGTTCGCTCCCAACGATTTGCAAAAGCGAGCTGCTCGCGGTGAAATTAACGGTATGTATGCCCCTTACTGGTCTTACGATACTGCTAGCGAAGCTAAATACAAAGGCGAATACGGTGTCGAGCGCGAGGAAACGGATAGCGACGGCAATACCCACACCGAGATCGATTGGTATCCCACTAAAGGCGAAATTGACCATCAGTTCGACGATAAGCTGATCCTTTCAGCCGATAAGCAAAATGCCGATTTAATTAAAGCTATCGAGCCTTTCGACATGAAAGCTTGTAAGGAGTACTTACCCGAATATGTGGCTGGTTTTATCTCCGAGCGCTATGCCAAAGGGGTAAACGAATGTTGGAAGAGCGCCCAAGACGAGCTGAAAAAAGCCCTCGAAGATATGGCTGATAAGCAAATTAGAACTAAGCATAATACCAGCCATGCGCGTGTAAATAATCTAGAGGCTAAATTCTACGAAACTTATTATAAGTATATTCTCTTGCCTCTGTGGCTTTCTAGCTATCGTTATAAAGGCACCGTCTACCACTTTGTCATAAATGGCCAAACTGGCGGAGTTTCCGGTAATCGCCCCTACTCTATTCTCAAGATATTCCTAACTATCGTTTGCGCCGCTATCTTTATTTGGAGTTTAGTCGACGACGACAATATGTTTACCTGGATTATTTTGGGCATTATTGCTTCGATTATCTCTTGGATTATCGCCAAAATATTTGCTTAACTTCTAAGCTAAATCCCCCCAAATAAAAAAATCCAACCTCTGACTCTTACTAAGTGTTTGTCCAGGCGGTTGGATTTTTTATGGGGCAGTATAAAAAGTACCTTGTAATATAAGACAAAAAAAAGACGCCCTAGGGAGAGGGGCGTCTTTTCGTTCTAGAGCTCAAACTCTATTAAAGCTTAACCCCAGAACAGACTACAGTCGTTTGATTATAAGCGAGCAACATCCATGCGGCGGACATCTTTAACGGAAGGCCACCAGTCGAAGGACTTAAAGGTCTGGCCGTTGCGGACGAAGGAACCGACCATATTGTCGTGATTTACGCTAATAGAAGAGATTCCTAAAGCCTGTACAGAAGTAAGTTCACCCTTATCGGCGATACCGTTGGCATTCTTATCCTGCCATACGAAGAGGCCTTCGAGCTCGGCACCACTCAATACGCCGTCGTTATTCTTGTCTAAGGAGGACATCTCGTCGTAACCGTTGGCATAACCATTGGCAGTACCGAAGAGGTTGGTTCCGTTAATGGTACCATCGGCATTGGGACGGCAAAGCAAACCGTCGCTAGCACCGACCCACTCGGTGTAGACAGGGAAACCGTTACCATAGAAATCGAAGAAGGTAGCACCTTCAGCCTTAAAGGTCTTGGCATGGGCTAAGTACTGACCATTGGAAGCCTCGATCTTGCCGTCACCGTCCAAGTCTAGGACGATAGGAGACATGATGTAACCGTCGTTGATCTGATAAACTTGATACTCGTGAACGTCTAGGTTCTTGCTGACGCTTCCCTGAGCGCCATAAGCTTTTTCCAGATCGTCGATGTCGCCAACGAGGATAGCGTCGTTGCTAGCATCGATAATGTTGGAGCTCTCGAAGTGATCGAAAGTCAAGCTGGTTGTTCTACTGTGACTAACCACGCTACGACCAGCGACAACAGCAGCGAGTTTATTATTGTAAGCGGCGATTTCGGCCTGTACGGCGCTGTCAGACACATTACCAACCACAAAGCCACTCTCGTGACTGACGTTAACATCATGATAGTTACCGGTAAAAACGCTGTAGCTATGGCCATTCTCGTCAGTCTCGGTTCTGAAAATCTTAAACCTGACGTTACCATCGCCCTTGACGTTGGTATGGTAAGTGTGAGTGTATGTATTAGTTACAGTCCCTCCAGTTACGTCGGTGACACCGGCGAAGGAGGGGGCAGCTAGTAGAGCGCCAGATAGTAGTAGTCCTAGAGCGATATATTTGTAATTCATAGTTTTTCTCCCTTCAGGTGAGCCGAAATTTCTTATTTTAGTTGCTTGCACGACACACCTTTAACGACTTTTGCGCCTTGATCGTACAACAAAAAGTTGTCCAAAGCAAGAGCATTTCGCCCCCTTCTTACCATTTTTGCTCTGATAGTCCTTCCAAACTATAGGCCTTAATTTTAAGATTATAAAACTAAGAAAGTTCTCCTAAAGTAGGAAATGAAGATTATTTATCTAAGTTCAGAGGGTATTGTATCTTCATCCGATCAGGGGATCGGTAAAGGACTAGACTATTGCGGAGGCATAGATGCGTTTCAAACACATATTTTTAGCTGCTGCCTGTTTGGCTACCTTGACATTCAGTTCCGATATGGCTCAAGCAGACAATCATTTTACTACGGCAGCCGATCTCAAACGCCAAGGCCTAGACATAAAGAATTTTCAACCAGTCAGCTTTTCACCGGACAGCAGTTCTATTTTAGGCATTATCTATAACGGAAAAGAGGCTGTTGCCCAAGGCAAGAAATACAGTCTGGCTGTATTGAGTTTTGACAAAAAATTAGCCGTAACCAAAGTCAAAAAATATGACATAGACATTCCTATGATCGAGCAAGTTACCTATACTACAGACGGCAATAGCGTTATTTTCACCAGCCGCTCCGGAGCCACTTTTCAAAAACTCAATTTAGATACCGGCGAAATTAGCACAATTATGGAGCACAAAGCAGGTACTCCTGGTTTCCGCTGTTATCCTTTGCTCATGGTTCAATATAAAGATCAATTCATAGTCAACGGCTTTTTCTACGACAAAGACGATTATGCCGAGCGCAACTCTGTTGCTATCTTAGATACAAACAAGACAGGCGTTGAAGCTTTTACCAAAGTGGCCGAAACTCAAAAGGCCCAGAGCAAAGCTCACCGAGATTCTAAAACTTATTACGAGTGCTTAGTTTCACCCAAATATGCTTTCTTTATTGATAATCTAGGTACAATTGTAGATTACAGCGTTTGGAACCTACAAGACAGTAAACTCGACTTAAAAACTTTTGACAAAGGTTTGAACACTATCGGCATGTGGAGTTTTGAAGACAAACTTCTTTATTCCATACAGAGAAGTAAATCGAATTACGATTTGATTCTTTATAATGCCGACACAAACAGTAAAGTGAATATTGCCGTAGGCACTCAGGTACCATACCGCGATTTATACTTATCTCAAGATGGTAAAACTGCCATGTTCAGCATTATGAACCAAGATTACACTAGAGCCAAAACTTGCTATGCCCGTGAAAGCGAAAATTGGCAAGTTAAGCCTATTCAAGGTTACAACGAACTGGCCTATGGAATGCAAAGAATCTCGCCCAACGGCCAATATATGCTCGTATCTACCGACAAAGGCATACGTATTTTTGACGTTAAGTAGTTGCATCTAGACTGCCAACTTTTTACTGAAAAAACCAGGCCCGCCTACCCTAAAAATAAGAAGTGGTGCGGGCTTTATTTTTGTCTGCACAAGGTTTTACTTACTGTGAAAAAAACTAGTCTTCATCGCTACTGTACCGCTCCCATGTTGGGCTTAACCGACCGCCATTTCCGCCAGATAGCCCGCTTTCTCTCTTCCCAAGCGCTTACCTACACAGAGTTAGTTCACTCTAATGCTATAACTGTGGGCCAATATAGTCTTAAATTGAGCGATAACGCCCAGGCCGGGCCAGTAGCTTTGCAACTTATCGGTTGTATTCCCCAAGATCTGGGAGCAGCAGCTGCTAAAGCTAGTCAATACGGCTTTGCCGAAATAAATTTTAATGTCGGCTGTCCCAGCCCCAGGGGAATGAGTGGCAACTTTGGCCTTTGCCTAATGGATAACGCTCCTCTGGTAGCTGAGTGTATAAAAGCTTGTTGTCAAGCTTCTCCTCTACCGGTAAGCTTAAAATGTCGCCTGGGCAGCCGCTTCGATTACAGTTGGGATGAATTGTTGCGTTTTATCGACTTAAATGCTACAGCCGGCTGCAGTTGCTTTATCGTCCATGCTCGCAAAGCCGATATGAATTTAGATACTCGCAAAAATCGCTCTATTCCCCAATTGGAATACGAAAAAGTTTATCGCCTCAAAGAGTTATATCCCGAGCTAGAATGGGTTATAAATGGCGATATAAAAGATAACCAACAGGCTTTACAACACTTACAATACGTCGACGGAGTTATGTTAGGCCGCTCACTCTATCACAATATCTACCTTTTATCAGAAGTAGATAAGCTATTTTTCGGTATAGACCATCCAATTTTAAGTCGCCGCCAATTTATAGAAGAAAAGGTTATTCCCTACGCCGAAAAAGGCTTAGCTCAAGGTTTAGCCCTCTCCCATTTTGTGCGCCACATTTTGGGATTATACCAATATCAAAACAAAGCTAACGCCTGGAGGCGCTTTTTGGCCGAAAATGGCTATAAGCCAGGAGCCGGAATCGAAGTTATTAGACAAGCCCTCAGTATAGTTGAAGAGCCCACTCCAGATCCCGCTCCACTAGATAGGTAAAAAGCTGAAAAAAAAACTTTCCCAAGCAGCACTTAGCTTATCGATTAAAACTTACTGATTAAGAGTTGATTATCTCCAAAATTTTGGGGCCGTACTCTTTAATTAGATCGGGAGAGCCTACTTCCAGCTTTTCTAACTCGCTCTGATTCTTGGCCCCCTGGATAACTATTTTTTCTAACATCTTGTTAGTAAGCAAAGCGCTGTTAATTTTACCAGCTTGGGCATATTTGTTGCGCCAAGAGCGTAGACGCTCAAAGATATGGTGTTGTTTCTCACTAAAATGATGAGCGAATTGCCTATTCTCTTGGGGCCAACTTATGGGGCCATCCTTTAGACCTTGTTGCACAGCTTGCAAAAGGGAATCGCTCACTTGAGTCATCATTTCCAAATGGCTAGACTTAGCAAAAAAAATTAATACATCTTCAGTTGTTTCCGGCTCACAATCGGCTAAGCGCACTAACGTGTAATCTGACATAACCCTATAAGGGGCCAAATCGAATTTACGGGCTAACTGATCGCGCCAAATATACAAAGATCGCAACACAGAGTAAGAGCGGGCATTGAGATTGCGTACATTCTTAACATTTATCCAATTGTCTGGAGAAAACTCTTTGTGCTGCAACCGAGCTTTTAAGATGCCCTCGTACATTCGTTCTGCCACACCGACTAAATTAGCCTCTTCTAACTTGGGCAAAAGTAATTCGCGCAGCTCTATCAAGAAACGAGTGTCGTATCTGGCATAATGATCCATTTCTGGAGGTAGCGGCCGAATCGTCCAATCGGCTCTTTGATACTGTTTGTCTAAGTCGACGTCAAAATAGAGCTTAATTAAACCAGCCAAACCTTTACTAGGCAAATTTAGTAATTCAGCAGCTACATAAGTATCGAAGATTTGCTTAAAGACGATATTACAGTCACGGCGCAAATGAGGCACATCATTATTACCGGCATGGAAGATAGCTATACAATTAGGGTCGTTAAAAATCTCATTTAAGGGAGAAATATCTAAATGGAGAGGATCGATTAAGTAGTCAGTATCTTGAGAAGAGAGCTGCACCAAACAAACTTTATCATGATAGTGATAACAGCAATCCATTTCGGTATCGATAGCGATAAGTTTTATACCGCGCAATTCTTCAACTAAAGAGTGCAAAGCCTCCGCTGTATCGATAATGGGCGGGGTTAGATGAGAATCCATGCTCGAGCAAATCCTCTAAAAGTATCTTTATAAAAAAAATAATCCAAGCGGCTAGGCTGCTTGGATTCTTCTCTTATGGTGCCCAGAGCCGGGGTCGAACCGGCACTCCCTCGCGGGAACGGGTGTTTGAGACCCGCGCGTCTACCAATTCCGCCATCTAGGCGGGCAACGACAGTATATTAACCATTTAGCTAACTTCTGTCAAGAGCTATCTAGAAAAAAAGGCTAAAAAAAATAGCAGCCTTGGCCTAGGCTGCTACTAAGTAGCTAAATACCGCTACTATCCCTCTTCCACCATTGCCAAGAGGGAGTTTTATGATCGAGATTTACCGTAGTGCGATTTAAGTACCACCACCAACGACTGACCGGCGGGTTGTTGATAATTTGGTATTGTTTAAAGTTGGCATGACCTACTTCCTGAACGAAGATACTAGCTTTAGCCCGCAGTTGTAAATCTAGCTCGCGCACTTTAATCCAGCGACTCTTCAAGTCGATCCCCTTATCGTTCACTAAAGCATCTAACATATCTTGTACTTCATCACGATAATAAAGAAGCTGAGCGGCCGTGTATTTCAGGCTGCCAATTTGGCTGACATATTTACCGTAATCAGCTAAAGAAGCATCTAGATACTGGAGCAATTCGGCCGTTTGCAAGCCGTCGTGCTCGCCGCCCTGGTGGCCAACCTCTTCACTAGGCATACATCTCCTCCAGTAAACGTCCGGCTATAGTTATATCATCTACTGTAGTTATTTTTAAGTTGGTATATTCACCAGGTAAAACTAATACTCTACCCCCACAGCGCTCTACCAAACTGGCGTCGTCGGTACCTAAGAAGCCGCTATGTTCGGCTTGCTCGTAAGCCTGGAGCAAGGCCTCAAAGCGGAACATTTGTGGAGTCTGTATAGCCCTCAATTCGCTGCGCTTCAAAGTATCATGGACACAACCAAACTGATCTACCCGCTTAATAGTATCCTTAACAGCTACGCCAGGGATTACTCCCCAAACAGAATCTTCACCTTGAGTTCCCGCTTTAGCATCTTTCCCCCACAAACCGCTCTTAGTTAATCCATCGTAGCTTAAATCTTGGCTAATACTTAAATTCTTTTCCAACTCCAGCCAATCTTCATAACTAAACGGAGTATCGACTTGGCTAAAGTATTTATGATCGGGTAAAGTACCCCGCAATAGATTGGCATATAAGTTGGAGACTAACTTTTCTGTGACCAAGGGGCGAGCTCCGTCGTGGATAGCCACAAAGCGACATGGAGTAGAGCGCAAGAACTCTAAAGCTATCTTTATAGAATCTTGACGCTCTTTTCCACCTTCAACTACGGTGAAAAGCTTATTGCTAGCGTATTCTTCGCACAAATGGCGATATTCTTTCAAGCAATTGGCCGAAGCGGTGACAACGATGCGATCGACAAAATCGAGACCGTTAAATAATCCTAAAGTGTGAGCCAAAACCGGCTTATTTCCTAAAGGCAGCAGTAATTTATTGATTCCGCCCATACGTCTACTGCTTCCAGCAGCAGTAATAATCACACTTAGAGACATATCTTTTTTTCACACCCTTTTGGTTTTTTTTACATAAAAGCTAATTGGTAGAGGTAGAGTCTGAATGAGCGGCACTGCCCTTTTTCCCCAAACAATGGCTAAAGAACATACGACCGGCAGCAGTTTGGACTATCGAAGCTATTTCCACATCGACCATATCACCTACATAACGGCGTCCACCTTCTATAACTACCATAGTGCCATCATCGAGATAACCTACCCCTTGGCCAACTTCTTTACCGGCCTTAATAACCTTTATACTCATAGTCTCACCGGCAATAACAACCGGCTTCAGAGCACTGGTTAAAACATTGACATTGAGGACTTTTATCCCCTGTACGGCAGCGACTTTAGCTAAGTTAAAATCGGTAGTACATAAATGGGCTGGCAATTCCAAAGCCAGCTGTATAAGTTTAGCATCTACGCCGTGTTCAGAAAAGTCACGATTGAGAATTTCAATATCGTCGGCTTTACGTAAATCATTAAGCAAATCGAGGCCGCGGCGTCCTCGGTTACGTTTAAGCATATCTTCCGAATCGGCTAAAGTTTGTAATTCTTGCAAAACAAAACGCGGTACGACGATAGTTCCGTCCAAAAAGCCAGAATCACGCAACATAACAATACGCCCGTCAATAATGGCACTAGTATCGAGCAAAACGATTCGGGAAGGAGCAAAACTATTGACTGAAACGGCTTTACCTAAACCGTGTACGTAAACTAATTGGCTGCCAAACCAAGCCCCCAAAGTACCACAAAAGATAGTATCAACCACAATAGACATAGGCCCTAAGTAATTGCCTATAATCGGAATAGCGTTAAAAGAAACTTTTTCTAAAGCTAAATTTACAAAAAAAGCTACAATTAGACCGAACAACAGTCCGATAGAGCCCATGAGAACTTCTTGGACGGGAAGCTTCTTTAGAGTAGAAGCTAAGGCTATCACGGCCTTCATTACTAAGAAAGTACATATTGGAGCCAAAATGTAACCGATTACAACGCCCATTAGGATCATAGCCACCCAGTTGCTCCATAACAAACTCTGTGGCAACCCTTGGGCAAAGAAACGCTCTGTGTGGGTAGAGAGGCTATAGCCGCACAATCCACCAAAAATAATTAAAATTACGTAGAAAAGCCGAAGTAAAAATTTTTCCATGGAGTTTTTTCCGTCCTCCGGACGCTACCTACCTAAAAAGAGAGAGCTTACTCTATATTAGAAAGGGAGTGCCCTAGGGAAAAGGGCTGAATCAGAGACTCAGCCGGAAAAGCCTATAATAAAAAGCTACATTCGCTCAACAGTCTTCAAGCCCAGTAAACCTAATCCTAATTGGAGCACCCGAGCCGTTTCCGAGCAAATAGTTAAACGAGAGTTGCCAATATTAGCTTCAGAAGCCGACAGAACGGGACAATTCTCGTAGAACTTCATATATAAACCAGACAACGTATAAAGATAGTCACATAACAAATTGAGCCTCCAACCGTCGGCCACTTGAACAATAATTTCGTTAAAACGAGCCAATTGCAAGAGCAAGCGCCTCTCGGCAGGATGGGAAATAATAATTTTACCTAAAGTAAACTGGCCGGCCTTGCGCACGATAGAGCGAATCCTGGCATAGGCGTAAAGTAAATAAGGGGCGGTATTCCCTTCCATAGCCAACATTTTGTCAAAACTGAAAACATAATCGCTCAAACGATTCTGAGAAAGATCAGCGTATTTTACAGCACCAATACCTACAGCTTCGGCAATCTCCTCAATTTCAGCCTGGCTAAACTCTCGCCCTTTACCAACCTGGATATTGCGACGAGCTATATCTACCGCTTCTTGCAATAGATCGGCCAAATGGATATTGCGTCCGGCTCTGGTCTTTAAGGGCTTATTGTCCTGACCTAATACCGATCCGAAAGGCACATGCTCCAGCTTAGTATCTCCTACCCAACCCGCCATATTACCAGCGGCAAAGAACATCTTAAAGTGTAAGCTTTGACGCAAGTCGGTAGTATAGATAATCCACTTAGCTTGCAATTTTTGAGTGCGGTAGCGCAAGCAAGCCAAATCGGTAGTGGCATATAAGTAAGCGCCGTCAGTCTTCTGAATAATTAGAGGCAGAGGTTCACCTTCAGGATTAGCAAACATAGGCGAGCCGTCCTCTTTATACATAAAGACACAAACAGCTCCTTGGTTTTTTACTACCTCCATAGGGCGGCTGCCAGCAGGAAAGCGCTTTTGCAAATCGGCCACAATTTCAGGCAACATGGGATTATAGAAACTTTCGCCAACTACATCTTCTCGAGTAAGTAGAACATTGAGTCTGGCATAAAGTTTATAAATGTGCTCTAAAGATTTATCGACAATACAACGCCAAACGCGCAAAGTTTCAGGATCGCCCTGATGTAAAGCCACAACCCTAGCTCGAGAAAGCTCTCTAAAATGCTCGTCTTCCTGGGCCAAAGTCTGACTCTCACGATATAAAGCTTCTAAATCGCTAAGATCAGCCTCTTCACAATCTACTTTGGCATGATCCATAATCCAAGCACAAAGTAAACCGAACTGAGTGCCCCAATCTCCGACATGGTTGTCACGTCTGACGTCGTATCCCAAATAGCCCAAAATACGACAAACGGCGTCGCCGATAATGGTACTGCGCAAGTGGCCTACATGAAGTTGCTTAGAGACATTGGGACAAGAATAATCGACAATAACTTTCTTCTCTTGCTTATCCTGAACTTGGCTGATATTTTTCAGCATATCGCTTAAAATGTGGTCTTGCAAAGTAATATTAACAAATCCGGGGCCAGCCACTTCACAAGAGGCGATAATAGGCTCTTGACCATTTTGCTGAGCGATTCTTTGATCTATTTCCTTAAAAGCTTGAGCTAACTGCTGACCAATTTGGCGTGGATTCATCTTCAAACGCTTAGAAAGGCCCATAGCCGCATTACATTGGTAATCGCCATGCTTTTCGTCTTTAGTGGGCATGAGCAAAGGCAAAGCGTCTTCTAATCCTAATTTTTCTTTAATGGCTAAACTTATAATATTTTCTAATTTAGAAGCCAGAGTAATCACAGAAAAACCTCCTCTAGAGAGCGACTATCGACACAATTGACATAAAACATACTCAATGGACAGCCAACTTTTCTAAGCAGAACCTCCCCCTCCTCTTTTTGGCCAAGAGTAAATTGCCTCTATTTAGGGAAAAAATAGTCCTTTTTCTCCTACTGAAAAAGTGAGCACTAACTGGGGCCTTCTTGATCTTAACTATTTTTGTTGATACACTAAAAATTCACGACAAGTATGCGCTAAATCTGGGCGGTTTTTTTATCTAACCGTTAGGCTCTTTTAATCGTACTTTTGTCGTTTCTCTTTCCAAAGGATAGCCCCATGAAATTTTTGAATGATATGTTTCGGGCTTTAAAGCACCAAAATTATCGCTATTTTTTCACAGGCCAGATATTCTCTTTAATTGGCATGTGGATGCAAAGTTTGGCCCTATCTTGGCTGATTTTCAGACTTACAGGCTCTCACCAAGCCCTTGGTTTAGTCAACTTTTGTAACCAATTGCCGGTACTTTGTTTAGTTATTTTTGGCGGCATTGTAGCTGATCGTTGCGATAAAAAAGCTATTTTGCTGCGTACCCAGTCGACTTGTATGTTTTTGGCAGCCGCTCTAGCTGTACTTACTTTATACGGCCACCCTCAAGTATGGCATCTTTATGTCTTTGCTTTTGGGTTCGGCTTAACTCAAGCTTTTGATATGCCCGCCCGTCAAGCTTTTGTCGTGGAACTAGTCGGTAAAGAAGATTTGCCCAACGCTATTGTGCTCAACTCTTCACTTATTAACGGAGCTCGCCTGATAGGGCCTGCCGTAGCGGGCCTAATTGTCGATTGGGTCGGCGAAGGTTGGTGTTTTGCCGCCAATTCAGCCAGCTATATAGGGGTACTTTTGGGCTTGCTAGCTATCCACAACACAAAAAAAGCCATTCCTACCTCAGGTGATCCGATCCACAACTTAAAAGAGGGATTCAATTTTATCGTCCACAGTTTTCCGCTGACAGTTTTGCTTATTATGCTCGGCTCGCTCAGCTTATTAGCCAGTGCCCAAGTAGTTCTGATGCCAGCTGTGGCCAAGGAAATTTTGCACGGCCAAGCCAACACTATGGGCTACTTAATGTCTATGTCCGGTATCGGCGCTCTAGTAGGAGCTTTACTTTTAGCCTTAAAAAGATCTATACGTAATATGGAAAAGTTGATCGCTTTTTGTATGATCTTATGCGGCGTTTGTTTTATACTCTTTGGCCATTCTACCAATTTAACTTGGTCGCTTATTTTAATGTTGCCCGTAGGTTTTAGCATTATGGGCCAAATGGCTTCTTCCAATACACTGGTACAAAGTTTGGTCCCCGATCAAATGCGCGGCCGGATTATGTCTTTCCACGCCATGATGTTTATGGGCGGTGCTCCTCTAGGCGCTCTGCTTTCGGGAATAAGTGCTGACGAGCTCGGCATACCGGCCACTTTTACTATAGCCGGACTGTGTATGATAGCTATCGGCACTATTTTTTGTTTCCAATTGCGCCGTTATCGCATACTGGCTTCCCGCCAGATTACTCTTACAGAGCGCCTCAATACTTTACAAATGAGTTACCAACGAGTGGGCGAAACTTTAGGCTAATAAACCTTCGCCTAAAACAAACTACAGCCGTCTATTTTTTAACTTCTTCAGCTTCTCCATCAGGTTGTACAGCTGTACAGAATTTGCAACGTCTGGCTTTAATGGGAATCTCACTTAAGCATTCAGGACAAACTTTCACAGTAGGAGAAGCTTTTTCTTCAGCTTCTTTTTTAGCTGTCAACATAGAGACAACTTTTATTACCAAAAATAGACAGAAACCGATAATTAGAAAGTTGATAACTTCGTTGATAAAGCTACCGTAAGCGATAACTGGAATGCCTTTGGCCCGCACTTGGGCTAAGGGCATACTCATTAACTGTTGCATAGTCTCCAATCCCTCGCCAGGATTGAGAAACTTGTTAGGATCGGTAATTAAAGGGATGTGTAAATCGGCAAAATTGAGATGGCCCATTAAAACACCGATCGGAGGCATCAAAATATCACTAGTTAAAGATGATACAATCTTACCGAAAGCGCCGCCGATAATTACACCGATAGACATATCCAGAACGTTGCCTCTGGCAATAAAACTTTTAAATTCGTCAATAAAACCCATTTATAGATACCAACTTCTTTATTAAATATCGTTTAAGCTACAAACAAAAAAATACATCCTCCTTCCGCCTAAACCGGATAGCTTATAACCTATTCAATCCAAGCGAAAGCAGAATGTATTTACTCACCAAAAAACTATTAGCCGTTGTCACGGTAGCTTCTGCTGCTACCTATCTTGCTACTTCCGGCCAGAATTGACCTAGAAGAAGCCGGAGCATAGGTGCGCCTTGCCCCCTCTTGCCCACGATAGATACGGAACTTCCCATATCCTGGAGCCGAACGCCTCTTCTCTGGTGTAGGATTGGAGACGGCTCGAGTCGATGTCTGGAGGCTATCGGAAGTATCTTTTCTACTTCTTCTGGCTACTGGAACAGAGCCTCTGGCAGAAGGCTTAGCCTTGCCACTAGCCGTCCGTGAGCCGCGCTGTCCACTCTCACGACAGGCAAAACCTCCGAAAGAGCGCCCTTTACTGCGTTTGGCCCGTCCAGAACGCTCAGAATCTGTAGTAGAACGCCCTTTCCTTACAGTGCCGTAACTGGCCAAACGGCGCTTTTCAGTCGGCTCCGTATTCTTCTCCAAAGTAGATTCCACCCAACGCATTTCCTCATAACGGAAATCACGACACTGACCGGGAACCATACCCGTTAAGGCTACAGGGCCAAAGCCCCACAGGAGCAAACGCAAAACAGGATTGCCCAAAGAAGCGGAAACTTTGCGCACACCGCGACTATTACCAGACAAAGTTCGCAGCTCTACCCAAGCAGTAGGAATACTTCTGCGCTTGCGGATAGGCACGCTGCGCGAAGGCAATTTAGGAGGGGCAATAATTTCGGCCTCTACGTTTTCGACTCTGCCTCCCTCAATTAAGCATACCCCTTCATGCCAAGCCTCAATAGCCTCAGGGCTGGGAATATCTTCCGTCTGAATAAGAAAAGTTCGCAACTCTGAGCAAAGAGGATGGGTAAGGATAGCCCTAAAGACAGGATTGTTAGTCAGAATCATCAGCCCTTCGGCTTCTTTATCCAAAATATTGACCGGACGCACTTCGGGAACGTCGATATAATAATCGAGCTCGCCTTCGGTGCGCTCACCGGTAAACCTTACATCTACCCCGCAAGGCTTCCAAAAAGCTAAATAGCGGTATTGTTTTTCCGCTTTGGCGGTAGTATCGGTACGCCTTATGCCAGGCATATCGGCATAATGGCGACCGCTCATACGAAAAGACCGTACGCTACGACCACCGGAGACATTTAGACGTTCTCCGGAAGTGTCGGCTCCGTATCGGCCTCGACGTCTTAAAGATGCGCTCTGACGCGCCCGGCCTACAGCCGACCGAGCTTCTCCGCCGGTAGCGCTGCGGCCCGCTGCAGGCGAGCCGTAGTGGTTACGATTTCTATTTTGCAAATTAACCTGCCGCCGAAGTCGCTATTTCACGATCGGCATCAATATAAGTCTGTGCCACGGCCTGCAAGGACTCGTCGTCCCAACCGGCAGCGAGGTCACGTAACTTCTCGGCAAAAGCGGCCTTGGGATCTAAACCGTTAGCACCGGCCCAGTTCTGTACGGCATCTTTCATTTCGGAGACGATGGCTTGACGATCTTCGGGCAGATTGCTTATGGCATTATTGATATAATTTTCAGCCATACTCTGCTTATCTTGAGCGCCGATCTCTTCTTCAGATTCGGCGATCATAGGTTTATTTTGACTGTCGTGAATATCTAAAATGCCGACATTTTGAGCAGGAGTAAATTCAATCTGGTTGACCCCTTCAACGGGGGTCAAGGCAGCCAAAGCTTCGGTGGGACGACTCCCATGGATCATATTAGAGACGTAATTTTTAGCAGGCTCTAAGCTGCGAGCCGGGACATCATTTAAGATCTCTTTGGCAGCCATAGTATCATCGTCCATACGTTTGAGACGGTTGATATCTTCAGCCTTAATATTATCACCCAACTCGTGAGTAGGAACTTCACCTAAAGCGCCATACTGATCCTGATCATCACGGAACTTGCGCTCTCTAATTTCCTCGTCATCATCGCCATAAGAATCTTCTAAGATTTCGCTGAGGCTACCGGATTGAGCGGCGTTCTTGGTCATCTCATCGGCTTCGGGAGTTTCATCCATCTGACCGGTCAGAGATAACTGAACATTGTCGCGAACCTCATGCTGGGTGGTCTCGTCCTGTTTCTGAGTGACCTCTTTCTGAGAGCGAACAGTACCGAAACCGATGTGGCTCAGGTTTCTGGTAGCCTGAGTCTGAAACATACTAGTTGAAGGGTCCAAACCCCGCATTGCGTCCATGACTAATCCTCCGATGTATAACTATCTACCCTGAATTGTAAAATTTTCCATGCAGAAGTGAATATCTTTTATGTTAAAAAATCAACAACTCCCCAAATAACGCCCTGCGAGCCGAGAAAGTCCCTGTTGGCTTCTTCATTTAGATAAAAAAATCTTGCCTAGTTGCCAATTTAGACCAAGATTTTCTATAAATTGCTTTTTAACCAACTACCAGACTACTAAGGGGAAAGATTATTCTCATGCAGAAAAGGCCTCCCCATTTAACGTATCCATAAAAAATGGCCAAAAAATAATCAAAAGAATTTAGGAGGTGGCTGTGGAGGTCGTTCAAGCTTATCATCCCTTACTACAAACTATAATGTTTACTACTGAGTTTCCCCGCCCTTTGAAGGAGATGGCCAGCCCCGATTGGCTTAAGCATTTGCTCACTTTAGAGGGGGAAGCCGAGCGTCCCCAAGGAGAGCTGCCTCCCAGAGAAGAGATTTTCAAAAGTTATCGCTCCTTGTTGCGTTGGGGCGGTTTTAAGCCTAGTGGTCGCAGTAAGCCGGCCGCCGAGTATTTAGTAAAAGCGGCTGCTGCCGGTGAATTAAATTCTATCAACGCCGCAGTAGACGTGCTTAATGGCGTATCTTTACACCTAGGTTTACCTATAGGAGTTATAGATTTAGATCTGTGCCGACCTCCGCTGCATATAGACTTGGGTAATGAGGGCGAATCTTATATATTTAATAAATCAGGCCAAGAGATGGCCCTAAAAGGGCTTATTGTCCTGCGCGATCAAGAAGGCCCCTGTGCCAATCCGGTTAAAGATTCACAACGGACTAAAACTAGTGACGAAACTAAACGTACCCTCACTATAGTGTGGGGCAACAGAGAATGTTTAGCCCCAGCCCTTATGGCTGTACAGTGGCAAAAAGAGTTGCTAGTAAAACTTGGGGCCAAGGTAGAAGACGTAAAGACGATTTTTGAGCCAGCTGAAGAAGCTTAGCTTTGCAAAAATTAGCCTATCGCCAGCTTGGGGGATAAACTTCACCACTTAACGAACATTAGCAGCAACTTTGACCAATGCGAGGTGAATACAGCATATGTCCAAATCTATCTTACGTTTTGGCCTTATTATCTTAGCATCCGCCATTTTGACTGGATGTACGGGTAATGACGAGAATAACCCCGGTCGTTATTATTTAGAAAGCAACCGCCCTTGCCCTATCGAGCAAGTGGCTCAAAAATTGCCTTCAGATATACTTCCCCAAGAGACTACCGTCAAGATATACGCTTACCATAACGGTCAAACCCAATTGGTAAAGACGGCCACTTACGCGGCCAACACAGTCAATAGCGCCAAAATATTGCAAGATTTACCTACTTCTGGCCATTACTACTTAGAAGCTCAGCTTAAGGGCTCGACCCGTACTTTAACTTATAAGGCCGAATTAAATGACGCCCAAATAACTTTGCGCTAAGCCAAGTGGACTCTGCACTAGGCCTAAAAAATAAATAACAACGCCCCCTACTTTCAATGCAAATAGGAGGCGTTGTTTCTTTTAGAAAAAAGAGAGCCTAGCTTTTAAGGGGCTGAACGCACAAGGCGACCACTAATATCGCTACTTCCGCTACTTTGGCTGACAAATTCATTTAGCGCTTGGGCTAGTTCCTCAGCAATAGTTTGGCGGCAACCTTGGTCAGCCAACTTCATTCCATCTTCATAGTTAGTCAAGTAGGCCATCTCCACCAATACAGCCGGCATATCGGTATTGCGCAAAACATAAAAACCTTCACGCAAATTACCTATTTGGTAGAAACCTAACGAGCTAAGCGAAAATTCCAAAGCCTTAGCCAGCTGACGATCTTCGGGTTTGAACCAGTAAACGGAACTTCCGTTGGGAATAGACGAAACACTGGCATTACAATGTAAGCTAATAAAGAAATCGGCACCGATATTGTTAGCAATGTCACAGCGAGATTGCAACTCTACCGAATCTGGCGATCCTAACCAACTGACATCTCGATCGCTATCGCGAGTCAGAACGACTTCCCAACCTTCGCTTTCTAAAAGATCGCGTAAACGCATAGCCACATCTAAGGTAATTTGCTTTTCATATACGCCTAAACGACGACTATAACAACCAGGATCGCCGCCACCGTGGCCGGGATCGATAACAATAACGCCACGCTTGTCAATAAAGCCTAAAGTGTTACCTTGACCGCTAAGTTGATCCTTTTGCGCTAAAGAAGGCGCATTGCCCTTAAAAAAGCGCACCGCCATAGTGGTATTCAATTTATTTTCAGGGAAATTAAAAGCTGTACCCTCTTTTAAAAGGAAATCTAAGCGCAAAATAGGATGTTGAGCGCTGCCTACCTGAGTAGCTTGGGTTTTGAAGAAAAACTTACTAGAGTCGACGGGCATTTTGACAGCGCTATCGCTGTCGACATTATCCAAATAGAGGCAAAGTTTTTGACAATCACTACAATAATGCCAAAAATAGCGGAAAGGATCTGAAGAAGTTATTAAAAGATCTTCAGCTTCGGAGGCGTCTTCCGCCCCACTAACAGTCTCAGTTTCCAAGCAAGTTAAGGCTGAAGGCTCGTTTTGCACCGCAGAAAGGGAAAATTGGGGCGAACAAACTACACTGAGCGATCTATTATCAAAGGATTCGCGCAAAATTGGTAACCAGTGGGTCGGCAACTTATAAGTTAAAGTAAGGCTAGACTTGCCATTATCATTCTCTTGCTCAGCTAGCACAGTTATATGGCCTAAGTGGAGCTGGTTCTCTTTTTCTCCCCAAACACTATTATCGAAGCGAACAGTTACCGACTGGGAGTCGGATTTTACTACTTGGAAATGGGGGCGGAAGTCAAAATTAAGCGTCAACTTGGTACCGTCAGCATCGTTTTTGAGTACGGGAGCATAAACCTTATGGGCCAAGTTAGTTATGGGGCCCCTATCCTCTTCCGAAGTAGCCGAGGCCAAATCCAGCAATTGCATAAAAAGCTGGGGCTCTAAAAGACGCCGTCCCGAATCGATGTGCATAAGGCCCCTAGCTTTAATAACTTCTTTATTGGGGCCGATTATTTCTTGGTTATCGGCAGAAACTGTCCACTGAGCATTAGTAGAAAAGACCATGAGAGTTGAGCCACTACTCGACCAACTGAAACGGCGACCAGATTTGGCTATGAGGCGATCCGCTTCTTCGTTGCCCATAAGCAGAAAGAGACGCTCTTCCTTAGCTTTGGCCCCAGTTTCAGGTAGAGATAAAGTTAGGTACGGTATGGAATAACTAAGACCATCGAGCTCAAAAACTTTATTTCCGTTGAGATTTTGAGCCTGAGCCGGAATCAAGGCGCAGCTTAAAAATAAACTGACAATAAAAACCAACAAATAAATTTTTTTCATAATATTAAGTCCGAATCGATCTAGCTTTTTTCCTTGTGGACAGTGATTTTTTTATTGCGACCACTGCGGTAAAAAAAAGATTACAAACCAAAAAAAAAAGAAGACAGCGTGCACTATCTTCTCAATTGGTTGCGGGAGAGGGATTTGAACCCACGACCTCCGGGTTATGAGCCCGACGAGCTACCGGACTGCTCCATCCCGCGATATTTACTTATCGCGTTTGCGGTATCTCTCAACCGCTCTTGGAGTATACATATAGATAAAGTTGTTGTCAACCCATTCTCACCCAAAAGCTAAAAAAATTATTTTTTATCCCCAGAGTTCTCCTCTTCCGCCTCTTCCATCTTAGCCGCTCCAGAAACGGCTCTTACCATAACAAAGACTATAGCGCCCAAAATAAAATAGGGCACAAGCAAAGCTATAATGTAAGCAATTTGGGCTCGGTTGCTATAAGAGCTAGAATATTGCTCGATACCGGTTAGAGGCACATTATATTTAAGCAATAAATCTATGGTGTAATTGTCGGAGACGCTACGCACAAAATAAGCTTTTTCTTTATTCTTTACATAGAGAACGTCGCGGTACATCTCAACCGAAACGATATGGCCATCTTTAACCTCTTGGACAAATTGGTTGTAATTCTTCTCTAAAGTGGGCGACCCGGCGCGGCGGTGCCAACTGGCTATAGCTAAAGTTAAGCAAAAAGACAAAATAGCTAGAACGACGATCGATAAGCCGATTATTTTGGGCAAAGGTACTTTATTTTTAGAATATTTTCTCTTAGTTCCGACCATGCAAACTCTCTTAAGATAATGTGTCTCCTACTTAATAAAAGCAATAAAAGCCCCAAATCCTGTAAAAGGCCACAAACGCGCCCCCCGGCGCTATTCTCACGAAACTATTTATTACCCTGCCTTAGCAAAAAGCTTGGTAGCTTATTTTTATAGCTACAGGCAGGGAATTGGGGCCAAACTCAAAAAAAAATCGCGATTAGCGAAGTGAGGGGGAATTGGCAAAATTGGAGATGGATACATGAGCAAAAAAAAAATAGTAAAAGATGTAACCAAAGCCAATAAGATACGCAACAGCAAAACCAACATGAAGCTGGCTGCGCCCTTAGAAGCGGTACTTAGCCCTATAAACGGCTTTATGGAGATGGAAACTTCCGGAGGCATCGTCCTGTTATTGGCTACCATAGTAGCCCTTATCTGGGCCAACTCCAATCCCGAAAGCTACCTAGGCTTTTGGGGAACTCACGCCCGAGTAAGTATAGGCGTTTTTAGCTTAGAACACACTTTGTTAGAGTGGGTCAACGACGGCTTAATGGCTATCTTCTTCCTCCAAGTGGGTTTAGAAATAAAACGAGAGATGCAGGTAGGCGATCTCTCCAGTTTTGGTCAGGCCATCTTGCCAGTCATTGCCGCAGCTGGAGGTATGTTGGTACCGGCTATTCTCTTTAGCCTTTGTGCCATAGGTACACCCTACACTCACGGCTGGGGCATCCCTGTAGCTACCGACATTGCTTTTGCTTTAGGCGTAATTACTATGTTGGGCAAACGAGTCCCCAACAGTTTGAAAGTCTTCTTAGTAGCTTTGGCTATTGCCGACGACTTAGGTGCCGTTTTGGTAATTGCTTTATTCTACAGCAGCAATATTAACTTAACTGCTTTAATTTCTGCTTTGGCAGTATTTGCTATTTTGCTCCTTATCAACAAACTCGGAATCCGCTCTCTGATTGCCTATTCTTTGGGCGGCGTTGCTCTCTGGCTTTGTGTACTCCATTCCGGCATTCACGCCTCTTTGGCCGGCGTAATGTTAGCTATTACCATTCCTACCTGGACAGCTTTAGATAAAGATCGTTTAGCCAAAGCTATCTCTACCGTTCGCAACACTTTAGAGAAGCGCCCCAACAACGAAGAGGGAGCTATTGGCGATACTAAAGTTATTTCTGCAGTGGAGTTTTTACATGAAAATGCCTCCAAAGCTTTACCTCCTTTGATAATTATGGAGCATTCTATCGCCACTTTCGTCTCCATGATTATTATGCCGCTCTTTGCTTTAGCTAACAGTGGCGTCATTATTACCAAACTCGATCCGGGCTTCTTAAGCGATACTATTACTCACGGAATAGCTTTAGGTTTGATTGTGGGCAAGCCGGTAGGTATTACTTTAGGAACTTACCTTACTATTAAGTGTGGCTTAGCCAAATTGCCTCGCGGTGCCAACTGGATCCAGCTTTTTGGGGCCGGTATGCTCGGCGGTATCGGCTTTACTATGGCCTTATTCGTCTCTAACCTGGCTTTAGGCTCCGGCTCCCACTTGGATACAGCCAAATTGGCTATCCTTTGCTCGTCTACTATGGCCGGTATTTTAGGTTTCGTTTGGCTTTATCTCCATCCCCAAAAAACTGACGGACAAGATGGCCAATCGGCTCCTTCTAAGCAAGATAAAGCTGCCCCTAAAGCGACAGCTCCAGCCAAAGCTTAGTTAGAAGAAAATTTCCCGGCAGCTGGCTGCTTCTCCATAGGCTGCTTCTCCATAGTTACGCTCAATAAGCGACTTACACCCGGCTTGTCCATAGTGACGCCGTAAAGGCGCTGAGCAAATTCCATCGTTTTGCGATTGTGAGTTACCATCAAAAACTGTGAAGAAGCAGCAAAATCGAGAAGTTTGCGGGCTATCTTTTCCACATTGGCGTCGTCCAAAGGGGCGTCTAGTTCGTCAAAAATAACTACCGGGCTGGGCTTATGGGTAAGCAAAGCAAATAGAAAAGATATAGCTGAGAGAGCCCTTTCTCCTGAAGAGAATAAGGTTAGATTCTGCATCTTTTTGCCGGGAGGACAGGCGCAAATATCTACGCCAGAATCTAACCAATCGTCAGGATCGCATAGTTCCAATTTGGCCCAACCGCCGCCGAAAATATTTTGGAAAATGGCTGAAAAGGTACGGTTTACCTGGTTAAACACTTGCTTAAAGCGTGTCACCAAGGCTTGATCCATTTCACCAATAATGCGCTTAAAGCCGTCGGAAGCTTGCTCTATATCGCCTATCTGCTCTTTTAGTTCATCTAATCTGGCTTTAAGGCGCTCATACTCTTCACGTGCTCCCAGATTGACGCTGCCAAAATTGGCCAAATAGTTGCGCAATTTGGCCGCCTGTCCGGCCACTTCGGCGACGTTGATCTGACTAAATTCCGCCCCTTGCGTATCGTAATGGCTTGAAGAGTAGTTCTGCCAGCGGCCTTGCTCGGCTCGAAAACGGGATTGCCAAGTCTCTTTATTGACCAGAGCGCTACTTAGCGCTTCACCCAATTCCCGCGCTTGGCGGGCCGCTTGGGCTTGTTCTTGGCGCATTTGTAGCAATTGGCCGTTCTCTCTTTCCAGAAGTGCAGAGGCTTCTTCCAATTCTTGGATAGCTTGGCGCAGCCGCCCTTGCTTTTGGCTAATTGAGTGCGTTAGGTTCTCTCCTTCACTTTGGGCGCACACCTGAGCGGCGGCTAAACGCTGCGCTTCCGCCTGAGCCCTCTGCCTATCTTCATCTAGTTCAGCTAAATGGCGTTGCCAGTTGGCCAATTCGCGCTCTCGAGCAGCCAAAGCTTCCTGAGCGCTTTTTAAGTGCATTTGCTCCTCAAGTAAACGCACTTTTAAAGCGCTGCGCTTAGCCGTCAATTGCGTCTCTTGCTCTACTGAAAGGCTCAAACGCTCATTTAATAAGATCCATTCTTGGGCTAAAGCTTCCGTTTCTGCTTTATAATTAGCTAAAGTTTTGGATCCCTGGGCCAAAGTTTCTTCCAAACTTTTTATTTCACTATTCAAGCGCTCGCGAATAGATTGCCAGCGCATTTGTTCACGCTCAGCTCGCCTATTTTCGGCTTCTAGGTCGGCTAATTTCTCTCTGGCTAAGCGCTCATCTTCAGTTAAAGCGGCCATTTGGCCTTCAGCAGCGGCCAATTGCTCTTCCAGACTCTCTTCCCGTCGGTTTTGTTCTTGCAATTTTTTTTCCCAATCAGCTAAGTTTTGCCGAGCTTCCTGGCAAGCCCGCCTTCTAACGAACATACCAGTCTTTTCTGCCCGGCTGACACCGCCAGTAACAGCACCGACAGCCGAAAGAAACTCACCTTGTAAAGTTACCAAGTGAGGCCGCCGCCCTTTGAAACAGTCGTAAAGACTTAAAGCAGCTTGTAAATCTTTCACTACTAAAGTTTGGCCTAGAATTTGGCTTAATACCGGGCGCAGCTTAGACTCAAAGTCGATTAGTTCTAAGGCATATCCCACTACTCCCTGGCGAGTGGGCAAAGGAATAGGCTCACTTTCACGGCGTTGCAAATCTAAAGGCCAAAAAGTAACCCGGCCGACTCGCTCTCTCTTTAAACGCTCTACCAAACGCGAGGCGGCAGCCCGATCTTGCACCACAATGTCGTTAAGACGGCCACCTAGGGCCACCTCCAAAGCCGTTTCCAGGCCCTCATGGACTTTAACCAGCTCGCCAATAACCCCCACAGTACCTTGGTCTTGCCATTTGATAACCGCCTTAACTGGTAAAGGTAGGCCCACTCGCTCTTCCAAAGCTGCTTCCAATTCCATAAGCCTAGCATTCAAAGGGCGGCGGCGACGCTCTAATTCAGAGCGCTGTGAGCGCAATTGGCCTAGTTCAGTCCGCAGCTCTTTTAAGAGCGCCAACCCCTTTTCCTTATCCTCTTTGGCTTGAGTACAGCGCTCTAACAAAACCTGGCGCTCTTGGCCCAAGAGCTTGGCCTCTGGGGTTGGATCTTGAAGCTCGGCTAATTCTTGTCTAGCTATTTGTAAACGATTGGCATCTTGCTCAGCCTCTTTTTTTAAGACTTCAGATTTAACTCGCAGATCTCTTTGCCGCTCTTCGTTGGCCGCCAAAGACTCGCGATAGGTACGCCCCCGCCCCCCCACCTCCTGAGGCAATTGGGCTATTTTTTGTTGAATTTGTGAGCAAGCTTCCTGAGCTTGGCTACAATTTTGGCGCAATTCCGGCAACAGGCCTTGGAGCCGAATTAGATCTTCGTTCCTCTCTTTATAGCGGGCCATCAAACTTTGCGAATGCTCAGAGGCCGCTTGAGAATCGCTTTCTAACTGGCTCAGCCGCCTATTGATACCATCCTGAGAAGCTCTAGCAAAAGAGAGCTCAGCCTTTAATTCGGCATTTTGACGGTGTAAAGAATCGCGCTCGGCCCGACGCTCATTTTGCAATTTTTGCAAAGCTTCCACCTTTTCTGAGAGGACACTTTGCCGCCGATCAGCTTCTTGGGAGCTCTCTTGCAAAGCGACAGTCTTTTGAGTAGCTTCCTGAAAGGCCAACTCGGCTTTGCGATATTGAGCCCAAGCCAGGCGAGCTTCGCAAAGTTGCAAATCGTCCTGAGCTTGGCAGTAGCGCTCGTAACGGGCCAAAGCCTGGCTACTTTTCGAGGTGCTCGCTTCAACTTCAGTATATAAATCGCGTAAACGGAGCAAATTTTGCTGAGCTTGCTCTAACTTGCGCACCGCCTCTTTGCGACGAAAACGATAGCGATTAGTGCCGGCCGTCTCTTCGAGCATAAGTCGACGATCTTTGGGATCGGAAGAGAGTACCATGTCAACTTCACGAGCGCCCAAAATATAAAACGAGCCAGGGCCCACCCCCGAGCCCATAAGCAATTCTTGAATATCTTTTAAGCGGCAGGAAACCTGATTGATATAATATTGAGATTCACCTTGGCGATTGACCTTGCGAGTTAGCGAAACTTCGGAAAAATCGATAGGGAGAGTATGATCTTGGTTATCAAAAGTTACGGTAACTTCACAATTTTGAGCCGGACGCCGCTCGGGAGAGCCAGCAAAAATAAGTTCTTCCTGCTTGGCAGCGCGTAAATTCTTAGCGCTCTGCTCTCCCAAAACATAACGCACCGCATCGGTTAAATTAGATTTTCCGCTGCCATTGGGCCCCACAATAGCCATCAGGCCAGGAACAAATTCCAATTCGGTTTTATCGGCGAAAGTTTTAAATCCGCTCAATTCCAGTCGTTTGAGAAACAAAGAAAAACTCCATTTTTTAAGTTTTTTTAGGCCTGTTGTCCCTATAAGCAGGCCCCTAAAGCTATCCTGTCAAATTTGGACTTGCGTTTGTAAAGACAATTTTTGCGGCAGGTTTTACGCTAACTGTAGCGCACATTCCCCCTTATTTTAGAGAGAAGACATAATCCAGACGCTCTAATTCAAAACAAAAGAAAGAAACGGAATGGTCAATATTACCGAACATAAACATTCATTCGAAGATTTACTTCCTGGTGCCCGCAACGCTGTGCGTACTTGCTTAAACGTACAAGCGGGACAGCATATTCTTATTGTGGCTGACGAGAATAGCCGCCGCATTAGTGACGCTATGGAGCTAGCCGCCCGAGAAGTGGGCGCTTCCTGTCGACGCGTTATCGTCGAAGAATTGGGGCCGCGTCCCACTACCGCTTTTCCAGATTCCTTCCTCGCTTCATTAAAGGGATTAGACGCGGCTATCTACTGCGTCTTTCCCCAGCCTAACGAATTACCTTCACGTATCCAATTTACCCGCGCCATAGAAGCTAACCATATTAAATATGCCCACATGGTAGGTATTACTGAAGATATTATGTGTCAAGGTATGCGCGCTGACTACAAAAAAGTAGACGACGTAAGTAAGCGGTTGCTTAATTTAGCCCAAAGTTGCCGTACTGTCAAAGTCAAAAGCCGAGCTGGCACAGATCTATTAGGAACTTTCCGTCCCGATTACACTTGGCGTAAAACTAGCGGCATTATAGAAGAAGTCTGGTCCAATTTACCCGGCGGCGAAGTATTTACCTGTCCAGCTAGTGTAGACGGTATCTTTGTAGTCGACGGCACAGTAGGCGATCATTTTAGTGCCAAATACGGCGTTCTCAATAAAACGCCCATGACTTTGGAAGTAGAAGGCGGCTACTTAAAAAAGGCCTATTGTGCCAATAAAGAGTTGGAAAGAGAGTTTTGGGAATATTGCCACCGTCACCCTTATTCCGACAGAGTAGGTGAATTTGCTATCGGTACTAATTTAGCCGTTTTCGAATTTACTGGCAACTTATTGCAAGACGAAAAGATGCCTGGCGTCCATATTGCCTTTGGCGATCCTTATGGGAGCCAAACTGGAGCCGATTGGTCTTGCCTAACTCACGTCGACGTAATTACCCGCTCGTGCGATATTTGGATCGATAAAGAGCAAGTTATGCAGCACGGTATCTTTATCTCTGAATCGCTGGGTATCGATTATGCTTATCTCTACGATGATCAGTCGCTTATGGAAGTTTATTCCTCCAACCCAGGTTGGAAAGAGAAATAGGTTTCTCTAGCCTATATCGCCCCTTTTCCCTGGAATTAACCTGAAGCTGCTCTTCTTAAGCCCAAGTGAGTTTTATTTCTCTCAGTAGACCCAAGTAGAGAGCAGCTTTTTCTTTTAGGCAACAGTTGCCGACAAGCCATACGGCAGGATCTTTAGTCGGTCTAAAATAATACTTTGGGTATATATGATTAACAGATATTCTCACACTCTCCCTTGGTCTGTTTCAAAACTGGGGCAGCCCAGCGATTTGCCAGATGTACTCAAAGAAGATCTGTTACTGATCGTACCGGTCGATCCCAGCAAAATTTTTGCGACTTGGAATATCTCTTACCAAACTCAAAATCAACTGGCGGCTAACTTAGGGGAAAATGCCTTTGCTTCCAGTCGCCTAGTTATTCGCCTGGAAGATATTGCCAATCGCGAACTGAGTATTGTTTACGACGTCAGCGGCCCCCACCGCTCTCGTTATCTTCCTGTCGATCCCAGCTTAATCAAAGAGAACAATTATGTACGTCTCCGAGCCCAGTTGGGTTATTTATCGACAGATGGCCAATTTTATACTATAACCGGAAGTAGCGCCGTTTTACTACCCACAAGCCAATCCTGCGGTATCCAGAATGAATTACCCTCCATCTATATCGGAGCTTGTAGTGTTGAAGAGGCTGATATTACATATACAGAAAAATTGCCTCCTTTAGCTAAGCGTATGGATATTGATTTAAAGAAAATGGCCGACATCTTCGACCTACAAATGGGAAGGGCACCTATGCCAGAAGGGATTCATCCGCAATTATGAGCTCTTTGCCACCGTTAAAGCCATCTTCGGGGTATCTGGCTATAGTTCTAAATGCCCACACTCCCTATATTCACCATATAAAGCCCCAATTGCACAACGACGATTACTGGCTTTTTGATCATATTCTAGATAGTTATTTCCCCCTCTTAGATATGCTAGAGCGCCTTTATACGGAGGGTATCCCCTATCGCTTGACTTTATCTTTATCGCCAACATTGTTGGAAATGTTAGCCGACTCTCAGATTCAAGAGCGCTTTGATCGATATTTGGAGAAAAAAATTAGCTTGGCCGTGCGTGAAGCCGACCGCTGCCTCTTCGAGCTGGAGCTAAGCGAGCTAATCGACCATTATCTAACAAGATTGCGCTATTACCGCGAAAAATTCAATTTTGTTTATAATAGGCAGATTATCGAAGCCTTTGCCAAACTGGCCCAAGACAGCTGTTTAGAGCTAATTACCACAGCGGCCACCAGCTCCATTTTTCCTATTCTTTATCCTTACGGTGCCTTGGGGCGAGCCCAAATAAAAGTAGGCCTAGACACCTTTATTGGTCATTTCGGCTTTAAGCCCCAAGGGTTTTGGTTGCCAGAATGTGCTTTTAATCCAGGGCTGGAAAAGCTACTGGAAGAGAATGGCTTAAAATACACCTATACAACAGTTTGCGAGAATATAGGAGCCGTTCCTCACCCCAGTTCAGCTTCCGTTTCTCCTTTGCGCAATTTAAGTAATTTTGTCTTTTTTCCAGGCGACAGCGAAGCGGAGCTGGAAGTATGGAGTGCTAAAGGGGGGTACTATACCGACTTTAGCTATAGAAACGGCTTCAGAGATCTCTGTGACGAAGTGCCCGATTTAGATCTAAGCGATTTTATGCCTAATAGCCCAGAACAACCACAAACAGGCTTTCGCTATTTTAGTAACGGCCCAGCTACTTCTTCAAAGTATTACAATTTAGAACAAGGCTGGTCTATGGCTAAAATACATGCTAAAGCCTTTATAGGTAATCGCTTGCGCCAAATCGAGCGTTTAACTAATAAGTTGCCCCACCCGCCCTTATTGACTCTCACTTTAAATACTGAGTTTTTCGGCTGTCTCTGGTACGAAGGCTACGTCTGGTTAGAACAGGTGATCCGTTTAGCCGCCCAATATTCAGAAAAAATAAGTCTGGCTTCTAGCGGCCAGTTGTTACAGTACAGTGAAAATTTTGACTTTGCCATACCCAATATCGGTTCTTGGATGGACGGCGGCTTTGGAGCGAGATGGCTCAATAGCGGCAACGATTGGCTCATTATTGCCTTAAGCTTAGCTTCACGCCACATCTATGAAATGGCCAATATGGCTAAAATTAATCCAGATCTAGACCAAGCTGTCAACCAAGCTTTGCGAGAGCTTATGCTAGCTCAGTCGGCCGATTGGCCCCTCTTGCTTTCTTCCGGCCAAAATGTACAAACGGCCAGAAAAAAATTGCGCAACAACTTAGTAGCTTTTAATAAACTATATGAAGACTGTTGCGAAGGCAGGGTAGACTTGGAATCTCTGCGAAATTTGCGAAAGCGCACTCCGCTTTTTGCCGACTTAAATTATAAAGATTTCTTTCGAGGTTAGAACTGTGGTTATGGAAGCAAATAATACTCTATCCCAACACCAAAAGGTGCTCAACAGCCTTACCGAGCTGAAAGAGAGCACAGAGACTTTATTGGCCATTTGTCGTCAGGCGGCTACCAACCCGTCCCAAACCGACAGAGCCGAAATATCCCGTAAAGCGGCCTTATCTGTAGCTTTAGTGGAAGAACTGGCTTCTATTACTGCCGACACAACCTTACTCCAAGAGTATAAAAAACGTACTGCCGACTTGGAATCTTTAGTTAGAAAGATAACTGAAGCTCAAAGTACCGATCAACTCGACCTACTGGCCCAAGAATCTTCTTCTATAGTGAATGCTTGGAGCCAATCTGTAGAAAAACTCATTCGCCGTCTTTTGGCTAATCGCTAGACCGTGTTTAAAAAACTTCTTAAGAGCAGTTGCTTCCATACCCTAGTTATAATATGCCTAGTCTTATGCCTAATTGTCACCATTATTAGGCGTGCCGACCGACGTCAAGAGCAAATAGACCAGCTAGCCAACTTGGGAAAGAATATGGCTTCCGTTGCCCATAAATCGGACTCTTCTACTGCTAGTCCGATTCGTTTAGCACTCACTAACGATTTAGGAGGCAAGCTCTTAGTAGCTTTACTAAATAATAGCCAGTTTACTGTCGACACTCTAGCCAATGAGCTAGAGATCAGCAAGCGCCTACAAATAGGCGAATGTGACTTTGCCATTATGGAACTAAGTCAAGTAGTAAAACTGGCCGCTAGTGGCACCAACATTCAGGCTTTTTTTCCCGCCTATTGGGAAAGTAAAAGCTACGGTTTGGTAACTAGATCTGAAAAAAAGGCTCCTTGCCGCTCATTGGCTTATATTGTAGGGACTCCCAGTGAGTATTACTCACTATTTTTGTATAGTTCTCCACCTTCAATATTAAGCTCTGATTTTAAGTATATACCGGTCTATTCAACGGACAGAGCTGTAAAATTAGTAAAAAGCGGCGAAATAGACGGAGTCTTACTCAATGCGGACAATCAATTGCCTAGCGGCCTAAAATTCGCCTCTAAGTTTAAGCCCCAAGTTTTCCACTATATGCTAGTTCGCCGCCAGCCTTTTATAGGCAAGACCGCTTCACCCCCCTCAGACTCAAATCAAGCCAGCCTCGATAAAGCTTCCAGAGAACTGGTCAAGCTTCTGTTCAGCCTACAAAGCCGAATCCAAGATCCGGGCAAGTACGGGTTACTTACCAGTAACTTGCGCCGTTTAGATCCCCCGGCCTTGGCCCTACTTAATCACAAATTAAAGAGCGAGCAATTAAAATATCTGGGGCCCAATTCTGATCTTACATCCTATCCCGAGTTGGTAGCCGAAATTCTAATGGACTGGAAACAAAGTTCCGAGTATAGTTTTCCCTCTCAGTATATCCAAGATGAAGTTCTTAAAAAGAGGATCTATGATGCCGACTTTGCTTCGTCTTGCCGCAACATGCTATCAGACTTAGGTGTGAATTCGACACCTGCGCAACCGGAAAGTGCGCCAGATAGCAATTTTTCTAATTCAGATAAAGATCTACCTAAGTCGACTTTCCAACCGAGCACAGCCAAAGAAGAGGCACCTTCTACGAATAAAAAGGCATCTCCTGAACCTCTCTCCTCTCCTTCTAGCTCTCCAGCGGCCCCAACCAATAGCATAAATAACGCTGACGAGCCAGTTTCTGATAAAGAAATTTTTAAAGAAGAAATAGAGCAAGGGTTATTGCCCAATACCCCTTCTATTCTTCCTGAAGCCCCTAAGGCTCCGCCCCTTCCTCAACCCAATCCCTAAATAAAGCTAAGCCAAATAGTCTTCTTTTGGGGCGCAACTAATAAAAATCGCAAAACTTACTTTTACTAGATAAAAAAATCAGCTGCCTCTTAATAAAGGCGGCTGATCTTTTAAGTTGCAGAAAAGTGAGAACTTAGAAGAAAGGAGTCCCCAACTTCATAGGCTCGACACCGAATACTTTAGCTAAAGTGGCGGAAATATCAGCAAAAGTATCGCGAGTGCCTAAGTCTACTCCTCCGGTAATCTGTTTGGAGAAGACTAAAATGGGAGCATACTCGCGGGAGTGATCGGTGCTGGGGCTAGTAGGATCGTTGCCATGATCAGCGGTAAGCATGATCAAATCGTTATCGCTCATTTTATCCATGATAGTCTTTAAATAGCCATCGAAAGTTTCCAAAGCTCTGGCAAAACCGGGAGCATCCTGTCTGTGGCCGTAAAGCATATCAAAATCTTCAAAGTTGGTAAAGATAAAGCGACAATCGGTATCCATAGCCTCCAAAGTAGCTTTAAAGTGCTCTTCGTTGCTCTGAGTGCGCTTCTTCCAAGCAAAACCGCGACCATCGAAAACTTCAGGCACAACGCCAATACCGGCAACTTTTATACCAGCATCAGCTAAACGGTCGATAATATTTTCCGGAGGCTTGATGGGGAAATCTTTGCGTCGCTCGGTACGATGGAAAGCGCCGGGCTTTCCTTCGAAAGGACGAGCGATAACGCGCTGCACACCGTGATCGCCAACCAAAATTTCACGAGCGATACGACACATTTCATAAAGACGCTCGACGGGAATAATATCTTCGTGACAAGCGATCTGGAAGACACTGTCGGCACTAGTATAGAGAATAGGCTTGCCAGTAGCCATATGTTCGGGGCCTAAATCGTCGATAATCTTAGTGCCGGAAGCCGGATAGTTGCCCAAAACTTGAGTACCGATACGTTTTTCAAATTCGTCGATAATCTCTTTGGGGAAGCCGTTAGGATAGGTAGGGAACGCTTTTTCTACAGTAACTCCCATCATTTCCCAGTGGCCGGTGACGGTATCTTTACCGCCTAAAGAGCGCTCGCGCTGCTTACCGTAGCAACCGATAGGATGAGCCAAAGGAGCTCCACCTACCAAAGTCAGAGCGTTGCCTAACCCCAAGGAACGCAAAGTGGGAATAGAAATGCCGCCGACAGCTTTGGCCACATTTACCAATGTGTTGCCGCACAGCTCGCCCTTATCACCAAAAAGCTCGGCGTCGGGGGCAGTACCAGCGCCGCAGCCATCCATAACTATAAGAATAGCTCTTTCGATCATGATAATGGGGAAATTCCCAGAAATGGTGGCAATTCCTGCCTAAACTAAGCTGGCTATTGAGCACAAGATTATAGAATAACGCCAAGCTCGCGCTGGAATGGGCAGCACGGCTTGGCGTTTGGGTCTTAGTTAGCGTAGAGTTACAAGCTATTTAATGATAACCTTAACTCCTCCGCTGCGGCCGAAGACTTCGGGAGCGTACATCTCTTCAGCTTTGGCCGGCGGCACTACGAAAGTGCCTGGAGCTGTAGCGCGGCAAACGAAGGAATATTCATGTTCGCCGCCGGGAAGAATGAGGCTGAAAGCTTCAGCTTTGTCGTCGCGCAAGTTCTGATGATCGAAGGGAGAGCGCCAGAAGTAAGACCAGTAATATTTAGGCTTTACTTGATCGGAATCTTTAGGCATATCTTCAGTCATCTTGAGAGCGCTATTTAAGATTTCGCAACCAGCAGGTAATGGCACGCTTAAAGCAACATGAGCTCGGCGGGCTGGAGCTACCAACTTAGTAGTACAGCGAATGCGACTGCCCAGCTTAAATTGCCAGGTGTTGGCATCTATGCGCTGCACATCGCCAGGATCGTCGGCGCCTTCATAAGTGCGCACTACAGCAAAGCCAGCTTCTAAAGGCTTGGGAGTAAGATCTTTAAGAGCATACTTCAAACCTAAGCGATAGTAGAGACGGCCTTGACCTTTTTTATCTAAAGTGATGTTGCCTTTTTCAGGAACAACATTCATAGGTACGCTACTTACCTGATATTCATTACTGCGACCTTGGTATTTATGCTGACCTACATAATCGGAGCCCAGCCACATATTGACAGCAAAATTGGGAGTTACCGCTTCATAAGTGCGGAAATACTTATCTAAAGCCATAACAGCCATAGCGTTGTCTTGGGTAGTGCTCCAGTGGCCACGCCGACGACCATCGAGTAAAGAGCGCACCAACTTGGGAATTACGCTATTCTTAGGCTCGTCGTACATCAAAGCGGAAAGCAAGACGGCTTCAGTTCTAAAGTTGGAGCTTAAGATCAGGTAGCCATCATTAGTTTCCTCAAAAGTGCCAATGTTGGCTTTACCAGCAGTTTCTACTACTTTATTGCTGATTTGACGTCTAATTTCAGCGACCAAAGCTTGATCGTTAAATTTATCTTTGATAACCGGTAAATACCAACCTAAAGTATCAAGATAAACTTTAGACAGATCTTCCTTTTTAAGCTCGGTATAGTTTTTGGTGACGTCGCGACCAGCTTGCCACAAGACGTTATCGGCATAAGCAGCCACATTCAAGCGAGCTTGGCGCGAATAGTCGCGGCTATTAGTCTTGTCATAGGCTTTAGCGGTATATTTCAAAGCGCGATCATACATCTTGTCGTCGACTTTAAAACCATGTGCCTTAGCGCTAACTAAAGCCTGAGCGCAGTGTACAGAAATAAAAGGCAAAACATGCTTATTAGCAGTCCATAAACCGAAACCGCCATCTGAACTTTGGCGTTTTTGCAACTCTTTAAGTGAAGAGGCCATATAGTCATCGATTTCAGCTTGACTAGGCAAACCTTCAGCTTTAAAGCTGCGCAAGACGTCATTCAAATTGGCCAAGACGATAATACGCGAAGCTAATTGCTCGGAGCAATTGAAAGGATATTCGCAAAGGTAAATAACCGCATCTGTCAATTCTTGCAAAGCGGTGGAGGAAGTGGAAATTTCCAGACCACCAAACTGGGCAAAAGAATCTTTAGGACGTTGCATAGGTTGCACTAAAGTTTGCTCGCCATCTACAGTACCGTAAGTAGCAAAGCCTTCGGTAGTGCAAGGGGTATAAACGGGCAATTTGCATTGGGCACTATCGGCATAACGCCCAGCAGCAGCCGCTACTTGAATAACAGCCTCGCCCGCTTGCTCAGTTTCCATAGGAATAAGCACTTCGCGGCGGCTTTGGGCCGGAACTTGACAAATATAAGCGCCAGGCTCAAGCACTTTTACATTGGCAGCTCGGGCAGCCACTTGCACGCGCATATCCTGAGCGGTTTGGTTATGCAAAACTATCGGCAAACTGAATTTGTCACCAAAGTTTAAGAAACGCGGAGCGCTAGGACGCACCATTAAAGGCAAGCGAGCCGTTAAGCTGCTTTCACCTAAGCCGAAGCGCGAATCTTTATCAGCTGCTACAGCTACTACGCGGTAGCGAGTTAAGTTGTCGGGCAAAGTTACCTTTTGAGTAATTTTACCGTTAGCGTCAGTTTTCAAAGCCGCCGCAAAAATGGCCAGCGGATTGAAATTAGAGCGCAAGGCAATAGCAGAATTATCTGCACCAGAATCGCTCTCGGCCGGAGCCGCCTCAGCCGCAGCCTCTTCCATAACGTAGCTCTCTGCTCTGTCGCCTCTGTCACTCAAACTAACGCCAGCTGCCTTAGCCATAATAGGAGACTGAGCGACAGAATTCATCATAAAAATGCCATCAGCCCGAGTGTTCTTATATCTAGCTGAGCCTAAAGCCCGGCTCTGTTCTTGATCGATATTTTGACTATTGAGCAAAACTAAAGAGCGCAAATATTTGAAAGTAGTGTAAGGACCACATTTAGCGTAGAAATCTTGAATGGGATCTTTAATAGAATATCCGCTTAAAGCCCAAACAGAATCATCGACTACCACCAGAGCAATCTCAGCTCCGGCTACAGGTTTATTGTCGCTATCGACTACCGTAACGGTAATTTCTGTCTGGCCGCCAGGCTCTAAACCTATTTCTCTAGGCTCAGCCTTAACTTGCAATTTTTTCTCTCTGGTGCTAACCAATAAATCTAAAGAGCCAGTAGCATAAGCTGGACGAGAACTATCTTTAAGTTTATTACCAGCTAAATCCGACCTCGTGTCGGTACCGCTAACTGATACTTTTATTTGGAAACCGGGCAACCAATCTTTATCGATAGGGATCGATAAGACGGCGTTGGGGCCATCAATTTTGAAAGCTTCACTCTTGGCTATACCGTTGCGAGAGATAGTATAGATACCGTGTTTGGCAGCAAAAGGAGCTTGCACAGCAATTTCGGCTGTCTGACCGGGCCAATATTCTTGGCGATCAGGAATAAGCGTCAAGTCCTGAGCTTCAACTTTATCTTTAGCTATACCGGCAGCTTGAAAAGATCCGACCCAAAAACGCACGGTACTTTCGTTTAGACGGCCTTGCTCATCATGTACTTGGGCACGAACGCGCCAGCAACCGGCTTTACTAAAGGGCATAACCTTTTGAACTGCCTTATCAGCAGAGATAAGGCTATCAGTAACTACGTCCAGCTCTTTTTCCTGTACTTTGCCTTCCGAATCGTAGGTAGATTCTATACGAGCAATTTGTAAGTTGATCTTTTGCTTAGGTACGGCTTGACCATCTAAAGTAGTAACAATAAAGTCTAAGTTGGGTTTGACTAATTGCTGATAGCTAACTTTATCAGCTTTAATACCCACATAAAGACTGGCAGGGTGAACCAAGAAGGAAGTGCTGCCCGACCAGGTCTGACGATTGACGTCACTTACGGCGGCCGAAAGGCGCAAAGTAACCGGAGTGGGTGGAAGGTTACGCCCTAAATCGATAGCGACAGCGCTCTTCCCTAAGCTGTCGGTAGTAAGTGCCAAAGAATGCTCGACGTTATCTTCGTCGTTTTCCTCCCAGAAACGGCCCCACCAAGGACGCCACTGGCCGAAAGTAAAACCTTCCCAACCGGGAGGATTATAAGAAGTCTTTTTGGAGGAAGCTCGCCAAGTAACTGGAGCTGAAGCCAAGACCCCTCCGGCAAAATAGTCGGCCTTAGCTTCTACCGAAGCGCGACCATCCATAAAATGATCGGCAGCGTCGGCTTTAAGACTAACTTCAAATTCAGGACGACGAAACTCTTGGACGGAAATTTCGTGTCTATTGCCCGATAAGTTCCAAACTTTTTTGTCTACTTCGGGAAGTGACAAAGAGAGAGAGACTTCGCCCAAATTGATATTCTCAGGCAAGACAACTTGGAAATCGAAGCCGCCGCAACTAGAAAGGCTCGTCGATCCCTTAGCTATTGACGCTCCACGCGGATCGTTCAATTGCCAATCGACTCGTTTTAAGTTGCTAGCCAATTGCACGTTAGCTTGAGGAGCATATTCAACAGAGCGCAGCCAACCTTTTACACTAACCGTCTCGCCGGGACGATAGAGACCGCGATCGTCAAAAATACTAAAAATTATATTTTTGTTACGGCGCAAGAGATGGCTGCCCGCCGCTACTTGAGCGAGCAACTTTTCCTGACCGCGACTAACCAAAATATAGGCGTTTCGATCAGCAGCAGAAAGGGCAGGCAATACGGCTCGTCCTACAAGATCAGTTTGAGCCTTGTGGCTTTGAGCTTCTACAACAGCTTCAGAGACAGCCTGACCAGTTTTTAAGTCGGTAACGTAAACATAAGTATTTTTGTTATCACCAACGCTATCGACAGCCAAAGAAGAAGCTTGTAACCAAATAGCTTTGGAAAAATAGGTGTAATCTTGGTGGTGGCCAGATTCGATAGCCAAAAGGGCCAAACCAGGCCCTTGGGCAAAAGCTTGAGATATATCTATAGGAGTTTGTACGTATTCGTTGGCCGAAGCTTTTACCTTAATAGTCTTTTCCCAAACTAATTGGCCAGCCCCTTTGTATTTACTTAAATCGCTAAAATAGAGGGGCGTCCTTTCCGAAAATTGGGCAAAATCTACGCGGAAGAGTTTAACTTTAAATTCCTTCAAAGCTCCGCTATAAACTGAGTATATTTGGGGACTGGCCGGATCTAAAATATTAAACCTTTCCCCTGGGACATTGATAAATGGCTCCAAGGGGCCAATTTTAAAAGTAATATTTTTGGCCCTACTACCCAACTTTTGGGAATAAATGTCGCTAATTTCAGGATTAAGTTTAACAATATAAGTAGTTTCGGCTTTAACTTCACCGCTGATAACTAAGGAATTACCAACGACGTAAGCGCTCAGCCCTTCAAGTTTAGGACTTACGCTGCTAACTAAGTTGATAGCTTTAAAACGCTTAGCCTCAAGAGGGTTATTAAAATTGATACGCCACTTATCGTATATGGAAAGCTTGCCCCCACGCCAACTGCTGTCGGCGTTGGTACCGACAATTTGCAAAGGCTCGAAAGTTTTAAAAGAGACACTTTGCTCAGCTTCGGTAGTTAAAGGCCCTTCTTGGGCAGAACTGCCTTGGCGCAAAAGGAGATTATATTCAGTATTAGCTTGCAAAGGTGACTGGGGACGGAAAGCCAGCCAACGCCCTTGAGGAGCTTCTTTTAAGACCTTGGCCGCTACTGAATCTTTGGGCAATTGTTCTAAAGATAAAAACTCTAAGCCTACCCCTTTAGAGAGGAGACCTTTAGTCTTAAGCTCTATCTGGCTACGTATTTGGGCTGAATCGATCGTTTGGTTGAAGATAATATAGCCAACAGGCATAGGGCCGACACTGCTACCGTTGGGATAAACTTCCGCCAATTTGAGCCTTTCCGTTTGGAAAGAGAAGCGATATTCTTTAGCCAAGGAGCGTCCAGCCACATCTTTTAAGTTAGCTGGAACGACGACTTCAAAGCTGGACGACATGGGCATATGGCCTAAAGAAGGCTCAAAAACTACCGTTTTGGTGCCTAACCAACGCCAATAGCCTTTTACTTTCGGCTTAATTTGAGCAGGAATAAGGGCGTTGGCCACATCGACTCCGCTGAGCTCTACCATAGGCTGACTGAAAGTTAAAGTTATACCCGGAGCAGCCTGAACAGCACCTTGGGGAGAGAAACGCTCTAAAACCGTAGGCTCAGCTTTAGGATCGATAGTTTGCTCGTAAGAGAGTTGTATCTCTTCTGTCGGAGGGAAGGCCACCGCTACCGTTTTACCGCCGCGAGGGGCCGGCAGAGAATCGGCTCGGCGCTTAAACTCTTGCTGCAAAGTAGAGCTCTTGGGCAAGTTAGGCAAACGTTGCAGCAATTTTTCTCGGCTGTCGCCCCCTAAAGGAGGACAACTAGCGGCAGTTGACTCTGTAGAAGCAGCCCCTAGGCCTACCTCCCCAGGAATGAGAGTAAAATCAAACTTGTTCACGTTTTGCTGCCCTCCGCTATCGGTATGCTCTCTGGAAATAGCTTGCTGAAAATTCGTACAAGCCCAGAGTGTCAGAGGAAGGATCAGCGCTATAAAGAGGACTACTTTCCTAAACACCATGCGAATATACCTCCAATAGTGCTTATAGTCTAACTAGCTTAATACAGCCCCCTTTTCTCTGGCCCTATCTAAGACTAATTTGCGCAATTTTTCATCAATATCGTCGATCGAATCGGGATTGAGAGCCGGCACCTCCAACCAAGAGGGAGCATGTTCTTTAACTTCTAAAACTCGAAATTCCAAAACGCCCTTGTAAATGGCTCTATCATTTTCAGCAGGCAACTTACCTAACATAGACATAACCAAGCCGCCGACAGTTTCGGCCTTTTCGCTTTTAAAGTTGTCTTCAAGCTTGTCTATAACTAACTTCATATGGTCTTTGGCAGCTTGTTTGGCCACCTCGTCAATAAAGTCGTCCAGTTCCAGCTCCTCTATTTCGTCTTGGACTAATTCGTCCAAACGCTGATTGAGGCGCTGTTCTCCTATTTGCAAAAGCAAAGTGCGACCCAATTCATGGCGCAAAATCTTCTCACGCTGCGGACGAAGCTTTTGACTTAGCACTTCGTTGATGTGGAAGCTGAGCTCTTCCTCCAGAGCTTCGGTCATATCCTCAATCAAATCTTCCAAGGAGACGACCCCTTCTACTTCCCAACTCTTGCAACCTAAATCGAAACTAACCGCTTGGCGCTCTTCACCTTCAAATTCATCATAGACGTAGCCTACCACTTCTTCAAATAAGTCTTCCATAGTGACAATACCGGCTATACCGCCTTTTTCGTCGACTACGGCGGCCATGTGAACCGACTGAGCGCACATCTCTTTAAAAGCTACATCTAAGGTGACTAATTCGTGGATAATAGGATAAGGCTGACTATGCAAACGCACCGGATCTTGGCCTTTGCCTTCGCGCATAGCTCGATAGAGATCGCGCACCAAAACCATACTGTTAGTGTCGTCTAAATCTTCTTCGTAGATAGGATAGCGACTGCAGCGATATTGGCGCACTTGACGCAAGGCCTCTTGGACTGGGATACTCCCTTCAAAGGCCAAAACCTGAGTGCGAGGCACCATGACGCTGCGCACAATTTCATCGCCAAAGTGGAGCCATTCTCGAGCCCAGTCGCCCGCTTCGTCGTCGATCAAACGCTCGTTTTGGAAAGTTTCTAAAGCGCGATCTAGAGTTTCTTTGGAAACATGTTGGCTTAAGTCTTTTTGGACAGGTATATCCATACGCTGAAGGGCCCAGTTAGTAATGTGAGTGAGCATCAAAGCCAACCAATGGAGCAATTTGTTACTTATCGACATAAAGCCGTAAGTCAGTTGGGCGGCTTGTACTGGCTTATGCAAAGCGGCCGTCTTGGGAATCATCTCACCGGCGACTACATGGATATAAGTTAAAAGCAACAGGGATAAAACGGAAGCCGCTCCGTGAACTGTAGTCTGCATAGAAGTTCCGGCCAAACCGATATTAAAATGCTCGGCAAGTTTAATAAAAAGGCCGGCCAAAGCATGTTCGCTATAAACACCTAATCCCAAACTTGAGCAAGTGACGCCTACTTGAACAACAGTTACATAATTATCAAATTTTACCGAATCGTTTTTGACTTCCAAAATATGGGCGGCCCAATTGGCCTTTTTACCTTTGGCTTTAGCTTCGTCGATAATATTATGTAATTCGAGCGGCTTTATATTTAATAAAGCGAACTCGGCAGCTACGTAAGCGGCATTAATGATAATTAAAATAGCAATAACGCCTAGCTGAATGAGAATATCGTAAATTTCAGCCATGACTTAACGCCCCTCCTTCTGTTTGCTCAAAGTAGTCTCTTTGGCAGCGTTGCTGGAAGTGCCCGAATGGGTACTGCCTTTGGAGCGTTTTTTGCCTTCTTTTTTGGTGCCGGAGGCGGCTGCATACTTGACGTCGGCTTCGTCGATAATATTGTTGCCAGACAAGATCTCCAAGAGATCTTCTAAAGTAAGAACACCTAAAACTTGCCTCTTTTCGTCCTCAACAATAGCCATAGAAGAGTATTTCTCTTTCATCTCTTCTCTGACGTCGTCAAGTTCGTCACTTAAGCGACAGTGCAACAGAGAGTCACGCTTGACGAAACCGTGGGGGAAAAGGATCTCACTTTGGGCCCGATCGTTAGCATAATTTTCGGCCATCTTGGCAGCTCGCTTATTCTTGCGCTCGATAGCCTTTTTGTGCTCGGGACGTAACTTCAGCTCGAGCTGAGTTTCCGAATCGATCTTCTTAATAGCTTCTTCTCGCTCCCTATCGATATTTTGCTGAGTTTGCAAATCGCGAGCGGCAAAAATAGCGTCACACTCTTTTAAGGTGAGCTCATGCATACTCTTTTTGCCACTTTCACGCAGAGCCTCTTCAAAGAGACCGTCAGCCAAAGCCAAACCGACATCTTTAATGTGGACTAAGCCGATAATAAGGGAGCTATTTTCGCCACTTCCGTATACGGGCAAGCGGCTATAGGGGCTCTTATCAAAGATATTTTCCACTTCGGCAATACTGTTAGATTCGCGCAAATAGATCAATTCGTGCGGTTTCAATTCGTCAGCGCTGGGATTATTTTTAGCTGCTTCACCCTCGTCTTTTATTTTGACCCTGACAGCAAAACGAATGGGCGCAGCTTTATATTCAGGAGCGTCAGTTTCTATAGCTTCAGATCCTGGTTTAAGTTTTTCATCTTTGCTCACTTCAGGTTCTGGATAAGGGATAAAGACGTCTGAAACGTGTTTATTGGGAAATTTCAAAGAAGAAGTGACTCTCTGGCGTTCGGTAGCTCCGATAAAGCCCGTCTCGGCGCTGATATTAGTCATGGTAATAAGATCTTTTAAGCTGGCCGAATGGCTATGTTGGCTATCTAAATCGACAAAATGTTTAACTATGAATAGACCGGAAGCGTTAAGGAAGTTGACAGCCCAACCAAAATGGCGCAAGAACCAGTCTACAGTGCCGATACAACCAAAAGCGATCCCTTCAGTATCGCGAGTAGCTACCGACTTAGGAATAAGCTCACCTACTACTACTTGCAAACAAGTGAAAAAGACTACCAGAGCGATTCTGGTAACTTGAGCAGCACTGGCTTGGTCCATACCAAAACAGACAAAGGGGGCAATGCAATACTCAGCCAAATATTTCTCACCTATAGCACCGATAAGCAAGCTGGCAATAGTAATAATAATTTGACAAGCGGCCACACAGTGGTCTAGAGAATAGTTGTCCTGGATATGGGGTAGAAGGCGCATGGCCCTCTTATGGTTGGGATCTTTCTTGTTGTTGGCAGCAAATTTTATGCGTTCTTTATCTACTGCTACAATGGCAAACTCAGCTGCTACGGCAATGGCAGTAGCCAAAAGCAAGACAACTATACAAGTTACGGCAAAAAAAAGCGTATACATGGGCGGAAACAGGTTCCGACTCGATTCCTCCTATTGACCTATAAAAGCCAAAACATAAAACCCGATATTATTAAGCCCAGCTCGCCTCTTCCCTCTATTTTTTACCCTTAACTTAAATAATAAAACAGTCATAACTAAACTAGTCCCAATTGGGCCAACCGCCTGGCCACTCCCCAATGCAGGGGGAATTAGTAAATATAAAGAGAACAAGCCTGGAGCTTTTCGTCTATTTTTATGAGGAGTCTTTTACTAAAATATTATGAGTAACGATACCAACGCCCAGGTTATAGCCAACGATCACGTCGTAGGAATCAACTATATTCTTACTGACAAAGATGGCAAAATTCTTGATCAGTCTGAAGGCGAGCCTTTAGAGTACTTACACGGCCACCACAACATTATTAGTGGCTTAGAGAAAGCTCTTGAGGGACACAAAGTCGGCGACAAATTTAAGATCACTATCCCAGCTAAAGATGCCTACGGTCAGCGCGATCCCGAGCGCATTTTCGATGTAGATAGAGCCGATCTTGGTAGCGCCGGCGAGCCCAAAGTAGGTATGATGGCCCGTTTAAGTACCAATCAAGGTATGATCGTAGCTCGTATTATTGAAGTATCTTCCGACAAAGTCGTCTTCGACGCCAACCATCCTATGGCCGGCGTGGATCTGACTTTCGAAGTAGAAGTAGCCAGCCTTCGTCCCGGAACTGAAGAAGAGATTGCTCAAGGCTCTCTCCATGCCAGTTGCGGCGGCCAGTGCCACTCTTGCAGCGGCTGCCACTAACCTATTTTTAAGCGCAAATTCGGGCTATAGAATTAAAAGGAGCGCCGTAAGAGTTTATGTACGACCAATCAGCTCAAAATGGCAACATGTATGGAAACGATTCAGCCCTTTCGGCTGCTTCGTCGTTCGACGCTGCCACTAATCAGGGAGCGCCGCAGCCCAGCGCAGCTCCTAAGGGCTCGGCCGTACCGACTTCGGCTCCGTCCAGCTCTTCGGCTCTCTCTTTTTCTTGGCAAAAAAATAGCGGAGCAACAGCGCCGTCTCCTAGTCCCGAAGTTCAGTCGACTCCGGTTCTGAGTCCTCGCCTCCAAATGAGAGGAGCGGCGGGCAATTTAGCTAGTTTGCGCAACGTCGACCCCAGATATTCCGCAGCCGAAGAGGCTCTGCTCCTTAGTAGCCCCTCTTCTGCCTCCCCAACTCCCACCTCGGCCACTCCTACTCTCTCTGCCAATACCGAGTTGCGCCGCTCGACCTCTATTAGCCCTAGGTTGCGCTATACTAGCCAATCTAGGCGCACGGCTGCCCCTATTCAGGAAGAATCTCCCGATTCGAAGGCGGCCCTGGCCTTGGAAAAGCCCAGTCGCCTCTCTTCTACTCAACTTCAGGCAGAAGCTACTGCCCTTCCCTATCAATCACAGTCGGCTCAACACCTTAACCGTTTGGAAAGGCCCGCCCACCATACACCAACGAAACCTGCCGACGCTACTCAGCCGCGCCAGACTACAGCTTTAGGGGCCCAACCTCAAGCCCAACAACAAAAGGCCGCCGCTCCTACTTTGGGAGCTCAGCCTTATCAGCCACGCCCAGCCACAGCTTTAGGGGCCCAACCTCAAGCCCAACAACAAAAGGCCGCCGCTCCTACTTTGGGAGCTCAGCCTTATCAGCCACGCCCAGCCACAGCTTTAGGGGCCCAGCCTCAAGCCCAACAACAGAAGGCCGCCACTCCTACTTTGGGGGCCCAGCCTTATCAGCCACGCCCGGCCACAGCTTTGGGGGCCCGACCTCAAGCCCAACAGCAGAAGGGCGCTGCTCCTACTTTGGGAGCCCAGCCTTACCAGCCGCGTCCGGCCACAGCTTTGGGGGCCCCAACTCGAGTGCCCACCACTTCCACTTTGGGAGGGCTGCCTCAACCCCAGCGTTCTACAGGGCCAGCTTTAGGTGCTACTCAACCTCCAGCCCAACAGCAGCGGGCCACAGCTCCTACTTTGGGAACCCAGCCTTACCAGCCGCGCCCGGCCACAGCTTTGGGGGCCTCAACTCGAGTGCCCACCACTTCCACTTTGGGAGGGCTGCCTCAGCCCCAGCGTTCTACAGGGCCAGCTTTAAGCGCTACTCAACCTCCAGCCCAACAACAGCGGACGGCCGCCCTTACTTTAGGAGCTCAGCCTTACCAACCGCGCACAGCGGCCGCTTTAGGCACGCAAACTCAGACCCAGCGCTCTACGGGGCCTACCTTAGGTGCGCCCCAGCCTCAAGCCCGACAGCAACGGGCCACAGCTCCTACTTTGGGAGCTCAGCCTTACCAACCGCGCACAGCGACCGCTTTAGGTGCGCAAACTCAGACCCAGCGCTCTACGGGGGCTACCTTGGGTGCGCCCCAGCCTCAAGCCCAACAGCAACGGGCCACAGCTCCTACTTTGGGAGCTCAGCCTTACCAGCCGCGCACAGCGGCCGCTTTAGGCACGCAAACTCAGACCCAGCGCTCTACTGGGCCTACCTTGGGTGCGCCCCAACCCCAAGCCCAACAGCAGCGGGCCACAGCTCCTACTTTGGGAGCTCAGCCTTACCAGCCGCGCACAGCGGCCGCTTTAGGCACGCAAACTCAGATCCAGCGCTCTACGGGGCCTACCTTAGGTGCGCCCCAACCCCAAGCCCAACAGCAACGTGCCACAGCTACTACTTTGGGAGCTCAACCTTACCAGCCGCGCACAGCGGCCGCTTTAGGCACGCAGACTCAGATCCAGCGCTCTACGGGGCCTACCTTAGGTGCGCCCCAACCCCAAGCCCAACAGCAACGGGCCACAGCTACTACTTTGGGAGCTCAGCCTTACCAGCCGCGCACAGCGGCCGCTTTAGGCACGCAGACTCAGATCCAGCGCTCTAGTGGGCCTGCCTTAGGTGCGCCCCAACCCCAAGCCCAACAGCAACGGGCCACAGCTCCTACTTTGGGAGCTCAGCCTTACCAGCCGGGCAAAGCTGCCGATTATCCAGCTACCGAGCCCAGCCCCAGAACAGCCGCTACTGTGCCCCTTACCTCTACCTCAGGGGCTACGCCTAAAAATGCGGCTGAGGCTGCAACTAAGCAGCGACGTCGTCCCAACGTACCTAACCAACCCATTTTAAAAAATGCTCCCAATAACAGAGGTGGAGCCAAAACCCAAGGCGGCCGACAGATCCCTACAGTATCAGCCACCCCTCCCAAAGAGTTTCTTAAAGAGAAAGAGCGTAAGGCGCTTTTAGCTCAGCGTGTAGCCGAATATAATAATATTCAGTCATACTATGCCGGTTATATGGCTTATTATGAGCAACAGCAAAATCGCTTGGAGCAACTAATTAAAGATGAAAAGACCTCCAGCATCGAGCGCAAGCACCTCTTTGAGCAACAAGGGGATCTTTATCAAAAGCAGCGGGCCTTATTCCAATTGCAAACAAGTCTTTACGAGTTTGTTAGCAGTAAGAATTTTGATCCTAGCTCCGCCCTACCCTTCACGCCTTTAGATGAAGAAGGGACAAGCGGGCCTAAAAAGTTTGATAAGACTCCCGAAGAGCACTGGTCGGCCATTCTGGGCTCAGATATTAAAAAGCAGTCCAAGAAACATCATAAACGTGAAAGCGAAAAGCCTTACAAGATCACCAAGAAGCATGAGTCTGTTTTGGAGCGGCGTATGCGCCGCATGGAAGAGCTCAAACGCTGGGAGAAAGAATGGAAAAAGTATTACAAGACTGATTCCTTCTGGCGTAGGCAAAGATATTGGGGTGCTTTGCTCTTTGTTATCGGCGTAGCCATTTTAGTGGGCTTACTGAATATCAGCAACGTTTTGAAATGGTTTGCTTCAGATTACGAGGTGCCTTTATTACCTATTGAAACCCATGACTTAAAGACTAATTACCAGCAAGGCTATATCCCTGTCCATAAAGGCGATATGGTTCCAGTCGACAGTCGTTTAGTTAGCGGGAAGTCTCCCTATAATGTTATGGCTCTGCGTAATGGAGGCAACTTACGTATTGACAAGTATAGTGACGTACTGATTGAGAACTTAAAAACCGATAAAGATGGCCGATTTTTAAGTGGATTCTTCCTTAAACAAGGCCGAGTCTTTGCTTACAGTATGCCTAAGAGTATGGTCTTTGTGCTTACTCCTCAAGTGCGAGTTACTCCAGTTAACGATCAAAATACCATGTATGCCGTAGCTTTAAAAACTGATGCTCAAGGCCATCAGTGCACTTTAGTCAGCGTTTATCGCGGCATGTGTGTAATAGGCTACACTACAGGTACTTTACAGACGGTTCGAGTCGGTGCCGGTCAAGTTCTAAAAAGTTATGCTACCAAACTGGGCATACCCGACAGATTGGGGCCGGCTGATAAGTGGACTAAGTGGAACTACAATTGGGACACGAGCGACACTTATATCTCTCCTTTATCTTCTCCGCAATTGAATCAAACTACGGAAGAAGAAGAGGAAGAGAGATTAGAGGAAGAAGCCAACAAAAACGCAGTAGAAGCTTTTACCAAAAAGCAAGCTGCCGATAAGAAGAAAGAAGTTAAAGCCAAAACTAAAACCAAAGCTAAAACTAAGACCAAGACCAAAAAGAAACAGAAATCAAAGACTAAAAAAACGAAAAAATAACTTTAGTCGACTAGAATTAAAGGAACTTAATTAAGTGAGGCTTTAGCTGAAAAGTTATGAACGAAGAGAACCATCGCCAGCACAAACATGACGAGCATTGCCATTGCGGCTGTCACGATCACAAGCACGAAGAGGCGGCGAACCAACTTACCGACGCTTCTGCAGCTTTTATCAACAAACACGGCGGTCGCGGAGCAGCTCTCAAATTTCCCTGTCGCTTCCCTATCAAAGTCTTTGGTAGTGCGGAGGAAGACTTCTTGGGCCACGCCCATAAGCTAGTCAAAAAGCATGTACCTGAGTTGGCTTTAGAGCATTGCCGACTTACTAGAAGCAGCAAAGGACGTTATGTATCTGTTACAATCGAGATTATGGCCGACAGTCGCGAGCAATTAGATGCAATTTATGCCGAGCTGAAGGCTGATGAGCGGGTTGTAGCTATGCTTTAACTGCAGAATGGAAAATATAAGCTTACAAACAGAGTCTATTTTGGCTTCCCGGCTGATAGCAGCCGCCCTTTTGGGCGGCTTTATCGGCATGGAGCGGGAGATTATGAATCGCACGGCCGGCTTACGTACTCACGTTATGGTTTCCATCGGTTCGGCCTTATTTACCATCCTTTCTATATATTTTTTCTCTTATAACGAAGGACCACGCGATCCAGCCCGAGTAGCCGCTCAGATTGTTAGCGGCATTGGCTTTTTAGGTGCCGGTGCCATTATGAAACACGGAGCTACCGTCCATGGCCTCACCACTGCAGCTACCCTCTGGGTTGTAGCCGCCATAGGTATGAGTTGTGGTGCCGGAGCCTTTATTGTGGCCGGAGCCACTTGTATAATTGCTCTACTTACTTTGGTAACTTTGCGCCGTTTGGAGCCTGTCTTTACCGGCTCTAATCTTATTTACTTAAATGTCTCTTTGCCCAACGATCCAGGCATATTGGAGAAGATGCGCCTCCAGCTCAACACCGGCGGCATTAAGATACGCAAATTGGCCATAAGTCAAGAAGATCAGGAGCTTTTAATCGAAACTTCCATAACTGTCGAAAATTCAGTCAGTAAAGCCGATGTTATTGCCAAATTAACAGATTTGGGAGCTACTAAAATAAATTTAGAAACTTAGTTGGCCTAAGTCGACTGGGGCCAAATAAATAGGATTTTGTCACCCGGCCACAAAAGGAAAGGGAAGTTTCGAGCTATCAGTTTTTGGAGCAAAATTTACAGTCGAAAAGTCGTCCGAAAATCGGGAGGTTCTCTTGAAAACGCATCGCAATAGGTTGGCCACCGTAATGGTTCTTATAGCAATCTTGCTATGGGTAAATATTTCCACAAGCGAAGCCAATGAAGAGAACGACCGTATCAATGCTATCTCTAAAGCCTCGCAATCGGTGGTATCGGTGCGCACTTATCGCCAAAACCGCACCAAACCCGGTATCGGTTCGGGCGTTATTATCAATTCTAGCGGCTATATTCTAACTAACGCCCACGTAGTCAAAGGGGGCAAAAAGATTAGAGTCCAGCTCAAAAACAAAAAGACTTACGACGCTCAGATCCATAAGATCGCCGGTGATAAAGACTTAGCTATTATTAAAATTAACGCCCAAGATCTGCCCTCTGCCCGCATTGGCAACTCGGACAATTTGCGTGTAGGTCAAACGGTCATAGCCATAGGCGATCCTTTAGGTTTTACCGGCACAGTAACTCAAGGCATGATTAGCGGTTTGGGGCGCAATATCGAAACTAAAGGTATCAAATATACCAACCTTATTCAGACCGACGCAGCCATCAATCCCGGCTCTTCCGGCGGCGCTTTGCTCAATTCTCGCGGCGAACTAATTGGCATCAACGCTTTAGTTTACACCGGCCCTTCCAACGGCTACGATAAAGCTCAGGGCTTAGGTTTTGCCATTCCAATCAGAAATGCTTACAGCGTAGCCCAACAACTTATGGACAGTCCGGCCGACAGCAGCTACATTGCCGACGGTAACGATCTACCTGCAGGTACGCGCCCCTGGCTAGGATTGAGTGGAGCGACTCTCACTCTGGAAAAGGCTCAAGATTTCAATATAAAGATTACTAGCGGCGTCTTTGTTACTCAGGTTATCGACGGTTCTCCAGCTGGAAGAGCCAACATTAAACCTGGAGATACTGTCAGTGCTGTCGATAAAATTACCGTCGGCTCGGTAGGAGCTATGGTGCGCGAACTTCATAAACATAGTGCTGGCGATCGTATCAAACTTACCGTCTGGCGCAATAATAAAAAGTTTATCGTCTCTATTACTCTAGACGCCCAGTAATTTTTTATAGCTCGAACTATTCTTCAAAATAGCGACGGGCTCCCAAAAAGCGATATTTTACCGCATAACTGCTGTTATCTAAAGAGCTCAGCCCTACTCCATACTTACCGGAAGCGTCCCAAAATTGGCCATTTCCTACATATAAGCCTACATGGACAATATGATCTTCATCTTTACCAAAAAAGACTAAATCGCCCGCCGTCAGCTCTTCTCGGCTGACAGGTAGACCGACGTCGAATTGTTGGTCGGCGTCGCGAGGAACGATCAAGCCATGCAATTTGCAACTTACATAAACTAACCCAGAGCAATCTATACCGTGACAACTCAAGCCGCCCCAAAGATAAGCTACTCCCTTAAAGCGGCGAGCCGTTTGCAAAAGGCTCTTTCCTCGAGCAGGTAAAGTTTCTCTCGATCCAGCTGCGTAGGGTAAATATACCGCCGACTCGGTGTGGGGCCAATTTACGCTCCAGTAGCGAGCACCGTCGTGGCCTTGTATAGGTTGTTCTTGGCGCAAAGATAAAATAGTAGAAGCGAAAACCCGCCCTTTTACTTTACTTTTTTTATCTGGATCGGCATAGACATAAGCTTGGGGGCAAACTACTAATAAGGCCGAGCGCTCATCTTCTAAAGACCAAGGGCGCAAAGTCGGCTGAGCGCTGTTAATAAGTTTGGGTAAAGGGACGGCAAAAGGAGCTTTTTTGGTTAAATAACGGCTATTAACCCAGCCGGGATAACCTTCCGCTTCTCGATACTGGTTAGGTACGACCACTTCTTTCCAATGTCCGTCCTCAGTTTCATTTACTGCATAAACCGGCTCGCCCAAGAGCACTTGGGTCTCTCGCTCCGAATCGTCATAAATATCAGCAAAGACACTTACCACCGGAACTGACACAAAATACAATTCGCCTTTACCCTCACCGGCCATAACTTCTCCTCGAATGGCAACTATAGCTAAAACCAAAATAAAGAGGGCTCTTTGAAGCCATAATAGCCAACTTTGCCCCTCAATAAAGCTCACTTTAGAGACCGACTTTTTGGCGAGCAGGAATCTTTAATTGATCGCCAGGGACGATATGATCGTAGTAAGGAGCGGGCAATTTGTTAAATTTTCCTAGAGCTTTGCACACTTTGGGATCGGTAGTCGAATAATATTTTTCAGCGATACTAGAAATAGTTTCACCCGATTTCACATTATGAAGGATAACTTTAGAGCCGCTCTGAGCGGCCTTGGGGGCCTTATCCTCAGACTTAACCTCTTTTTTGTCTTGAGCTTTGTCAGCTGAGTTTTCAACTTTGCCAGAAGGATCGACCACAGCTTCAGTAGTTTCAACATTAGAAAGGCCCAGCTCCTTATCTAAAACACCTACAGCTTCCAAGTGGCCTTCAATCTCTTTGACCCGCTTTTCCACAGCTTCTACCTGCTGAGAAATTTGTACTTGATTGGCTAAAACTTCACGCTGATCAACTTTAGCTACAGGAGCCGGACGCAATAATTGTACCAGTAAACAAATGCCCAACAGGACTAAAATGGCATAATCGATAGGTCTAATGGCAGGATTGCGCAACATGCGCTGCAATTTTTCTACGCTGCGCTCTAAATAACGGTCGTTGATAAACTCTTCCGGGCGAGAAGTATCTCGGCTAACTACTGCAGCCGAAGCGGCCGTACTTTTGCCATAAATTCGGAAGCCGCCGCTATTGCGCAAAGTTCCCTCACGCCATAAATAAAAGCTGCGCTCTCCCACTACCGGATCGACTATATAAATTACTTGCGATTGTTTGGGGAAAAATTTAGCGTGAACTTCTCTTTCAGCTTCAGTAACACTGCTACCTGTACCGGGGTGAGAGTGGAACCAACCGACTACGCTCATACCAGGGAATTGCTTAGAAGCCTGAGCAAAAGCTTTTTTCCAAACCGATTCGATAAAGCGACCATTTTGGGCCTTAACTTCGACAGCTTCTTCAATTTTGATCCAGGAATTATCTTTGGTATGACTGCCCAAAAGTAAGCCGGCTTGTTCTTGAGCGGTATTTTTCAGAGCCAAAGCATTTAAGTTACTAAATAATTGATAGCGCAAATAGATATGCGAAGTTTGCTCAGTTTCAGTACCAACCTGAAAAAAGTCGCCCGGCTCCAAAGTGGGGGTGACAACACCTATACCCTCTTTGGACATCATAATTTCTTCTCCCACCATTTCCTCCAATTAAAAGGCCTCTCTCTTAGATACCACACAGAGAAAGGCCTTAACTTCACGCTTATAAGTTTTCTATTGCCTTGAGCATATCTAACCAAAGCGGCCCAGACCGCTTTTTTAGATCATCGCTACTTCGGTATCCTTATTAAATAAATGGATTTTGCGCGTATCCAGAGCTAAACTGGCTACATCACCGACTTTAGCGTCGGTATGAGAATCGACCCTGGCTACTAATTCTTCTTCGCCCAAACGAATATGTAAAGAGACTTCCGATCCCATCGGCTCGTAGACTTCTACTTTAGCACAGATAGGAACTAAAAATTCGCTATCCCGAGCGAACTTAGGATCGTGAAGATCCTCCGGCCTAATACCGAAAGTAGCTTCAACTCCAGCAAATTCTTTTAAGCGACCGGCCAAACGTTCAGGAATTTCTACACTAAAACCTTTACCTTTAACGGAGATCCCTTCACCGGCAGCTTCCAACTTAACATCTACAAAATTCATAGAGGGAGTACCGATAAAACCGGCCACATACTTATTGGCTGGATGTTCATACATTTCTAAGGGAGCAGCCGCTTGCTGAATAATACCCTGGTGCATAAGGACGATCCTGTCGCCTAGGGTCATGGCTTCGGTTTGATCGTGGGTGACATAAATAGTGGTCACTCCTAAAGTATGGTGCAATTTTTGCAACTCGGCTCTCATTTGCACACGCAACTTAGCATCTAAGTTAGAAAGGGGCTCGTCCATAAGGAAGACCTGAGGGCGGCGTACAATAGCTCGCCCCATAGCCACACGCTGACGCTGACCTCCGGAAAGCTCTTTAGGCTTGCGCAACAATAAGTGCTTAATATCTAAAAGCTCGGCGGCATGATCGACTAACTTCTTTATTTCCTCTTCGGAATAGTGGCGCTGACGTAAACCGAAAGCCATATTATCATAGACACTAAAGTGCGGGTAGAGAGCATAACTCTGGAAGACCATAGCAATATCGCGATCTTTGGGCGATACGTCATTGACTTTGCGATCTCCAATATATATAGAGCCGCTGGTAATCTCTTCAAGGCCGGCTACCATACGCAAGGTAGTCGATTTACCACACCCGGAAGGGCCAACCAGGACTAAAAACTCGCCATCTTTAATATCTAAGGAGATATTTTTTACTACGTGAACCTGATTGGGAAGGCGACTGGGTTTCCAGAATTGGTACCAAGCTTTGTGCTCTGGATTGGGAGCCCAACCATCATAGATCTTATTTACTTCGACAAGACGAACACTACCCACGACTAAATACCCCAAACTATCGCTGATTACGCACTCTCAGCCACAACCTAACCGTGCCTCGAATGCTGCGGGACACTTCTCTGGCTGTCTTTCTCTTTTTATTATTCAGCTCCTACCCCAAAAGAGGCTCTTATTTCTTTTCTAAACGCTGCAAAGAGTCTAAAATTTGCTGGCACTCCCGCCGTAAATTGGCCAAAATTCTGGCTGCGTAGTTGTCGGCATCGTCACAGACGCCTCGAGCATAATCGTTAGCTTCACGACTAATCTTTTCGGCAGCAGCAGAAGCCTCCTCGGCAATCTCTTGGGCCCGCTCTTGGGCCTCTTGAATTATCTGGTCGGCTTCTTCTTTGGCCTGGCGGACAATTTCATGTTGTTGTATTAGGCTGCCGGCCTCAGTTTTAGCAGCCCGCAAGGTTTCTCGAGCTCGATCTTCGGCTTGGCTAATAATCTTTTCCGCCTCTTGGGCAGCTTCTTCTTTTACCTGTTTAGAGCGGCTGACCAGATCTTTAGCTTGCATAATTTCTTCAGGCAAATTAGCCCTGGCTTCGGCAATTAACTTCAAAAAATTTTCTTTATTGATTACCGAATAGGCAGCCAAAACCAGCGGCAAAGGCTTACTAGCTTCTACAGTTTTTTCTAAGCGAGTTAAAACTTTGTATATATCCATAGGTTTAACCCTCCATTCCTCTTAACAAATCCCTCAACAATTCAGCTATCCATTTTTAAGCTAACACTAAGTGAAATTTTTCTTGTAAGCGCAAACGCACATCTTCAGAGACTAAATGGCTGACCTTGCCACCTAATGAAGCGATTTCACGCACAGCACTGGAGCTGATAAAGATATGCTCAGGAGAACTAACCAAAAAGATCGTCTCTAAACCGGAAGTTAAACTACTATTCAGAAGGGCCATATTAAACTCAGCTTCAAAATCGGCGCTCGAGCGCAAGCCACGTACAATAAACTTAGCTTGATGCTCCTCCATAAAGTCGACCAATAAACCGGAAAAAGAAGCTGTCACCACATTAGATAAAGAGGTCAGGCCACCCTTAATCATGGCTTCACGCTCAGCCAAAGTAAAAAGGGCTTGCTTATTAGGGTTGCGTACCACAGCTACAATCAATTCGTCGAATAATCGAGATGCTCGGTAAATAATATCAAAATGGCCTTTAGTGGGAGGATCGAAACTGCCAGCATAGACAGCCCGGCGCAATTTATTACAATTCATACTAATTTATAAACGGACTTCACCGCTCAAAACGGCTCCATCGGGGATAAAAGCTTCCGCAGTAGCTGTAATTTTTACATCGCCTTCACATTTGACGTCTTTTCCAAAGACAACCGGCACTTCAATACTAAGCGAAGAACAGCGCCTTAAACTAGGTACTCCGTAAGGCAACATTTGCTCTAATTTATCTAAAGAAGTAATCTGAGCAGGCAAGGTAATTAGAGGAAGCTTTTTTCTCTCTCCAACGTAAGCTATAGAATAATCGCTCTCGATTGAGAATAAATCGGAGCGTACCGCCATAAGATCGCTAAGCCCTTTGACGGGCACGAAGCGGCTGCGCTCCACTTCCAAAGCTTGAGCCTGGGGCCAAGAAGAGATAATAGAGCCACAAGCGCTCTCAATTTGGTAAACTTGACAAGCTCGACCTAAATTATCATGTAAAACCTTGCTATTGCGAATTACTGGCAAATCGAGCAATCCTTCGCAAGAGACGATCATTTTATATAAAGCCTCTGCATCGAACCACAAATTATTAGTATTGAAATAACGATAGCGCTCAATATCGGCAAAGTGTTCTCTCTCTTGGGGTTTGCACATGGCCGCTTCACGCAAAACAAACGAGCCGTAAACATCTCTGGCCAGATGGCCACCTTTGCGATCGTTATCCCAACGTCGAGCTACTTCCATTACCATAGGATAGCCGTGGATAGCCATCCATTCGGGAATGCGCATATCTAAACTGGCCCCTAAATTATCTATATTAGAAACAAAAATATATTTAATGTCACGCGCCAGTAATTCGGCTAAAAAACCGCTGACAAAAAGTGATAAATAGAGATCGCCGTGGCCCGGAGGACACCACTCACTTAAAGGATCGTCGGCCGAAACGTAAGGAGTAAGGGAATCGGCTTTAATGCGAGGTACGCGAGACTGAACCATCTCTGCGGCAACCGGCTGCTCTAACAGATCCAAATAACTCATCAAACTTTTCATCGTTTGCGAGCTAGTATTAAAACTGTTCATTAAAATGAGAGGCAAAACCTTGCGCCCTAGCTTCTCGCGCTGACTAAGGATCTGATGTACGGTAATATCTAAAAAAGACGACTGGCCGTGCGCCCTCACCAAAGACTTAGGCCCCCCTTCCAAGCCCATAGTGGTAGCTAAGCCGCCGTTAAGCTTAATAACGGCACAAGCCTTAAGTAATTGGTTAGCGCGATCTTCATTTACGGGAGCCAACTGATTAAAAGTAGGCAATACACCTACAGGAGCGATCTCATCCTCACCGATAAAGCCGCCCTTATCGCTAAAAGCCTTCATACAATTGCGCCGAAAAGCCTCAATTTGTATATCTGAAGCTCCAATGTCTCTCATCTTCAAAGCGAAAGGCATAAAGTTTAAAGGCACAGCTTACTCTTTCTCACTTTCTGTCCATTAGCTGTCAAAACCAAATTCTTTCCAATCTAACTGGCGCTGGGAGCTATCTTTTGATAAGTAGCATCAAAGGAGTCCATGGAAGAGATCAAATCGTGGTAGCGCTCCAAAATAATTTTACGGCGCAATTTCAAAGTAGGAGTAAGCTCGCCACTCTGGATCGTAAAAGGATGAGTAAGTAAAGCAATGCGCTGGATACGCTCATGTTTAGCCACATCGCTAAGCAAATCGTCTATAGTCGATTTTACAAAATTGACGATCTCAGGATAACCCACCAATTCTTCGCGAGAAGAGAAAGCTAAACCGATCTTTTTGGCATATTCTTCCAATTTAGCAAAGTTGGGAACTAATAAAGCCCCTACCCAAGAGCGCCCTTCCCCAATAATAGCCGCTTGCTCAATTAAAGGAGAGAGAGCTAAACGCGACTCTAGATATTGGGGAGCCACATATTTACCAGTAGAAGTGCGGATCATATCCTTAATGCGATCAGTAATACACAAGTAACCATTGGGAGCAAAACGACCTACATCACCAGTACGGAAGAAACCATCTTCGGTAAAAGAAGCTTTGGTCTCTTCGGGCTTCTTGTAGTAGCCTACCATTACGCTATTGCCGCGCACTTGAATCTCATCATCTTTACCTAAGCGTATCTCTATGCCTTCCATAGGCAAACCAACCATACCGGGAATACTTCGTCCCACCGGTGTAGAGGAAATAGTAGCGGTAGTTTCCGTCATACCGTAACCATTATTGATAAAGATACCGCAAGCTCGGAAAAATTCATGGACTGAAGCGGTTAAAGAAGCGCTACCTACCACCAAGTGTTTTATATGGCCGCCAAAAACGTGACGGACTTTGGAAAAGACCAATTTGTCGGCCACTTTATTGCGCATACTTAACCAAAATCCGGGTTTTTTGCCTTCAAGAAGCTCTTTTTGATATTGGCAGCCGATCTTGATACATTTATCGACAATACCCTGCATAGCTTTAGAGCGCTGGGCAAATTTTTCGTAAATGGCTGTGTAAATTTTTTCTAAGATACGCGGTACGACACAAATAACCGAGGGGGCTGCGTAAGGAAGTAAGCGGATAATTTCCGGCGAGGGCTTACAATAATAGTAAGTCATGCCCCAAGTATATTGGATAGCCGACCAGCCCCGCTCAAAGACATGGCTTAAAGGCAACATACAAAAAGAGCGATCGTTATCGGTAAGATCGGGCAATCTGTCGCGGTGGCGCAAAATTTGGTAAACGATATTACCGTGAGTGAGCATAGCTCCACGCACCGCTCCAGTAGTACCGGAAGTGTAAACTATAGTCCAAAGATCGTCGGCTTTAGTGGCGGCAACTTTAGCCGACCAATCGGGACGGACTTCCACATTGACAAAATCGGAATATTTCTGACACTTGGGATGTTCACCCTCGATAATAACTACATGGCCAGGATCTTCCACCGCTCCAAAGAGCAAGTCGGCCAATTCACTATTACCTACAAAGGTTAATTTGGGACTAGTTTCGGTAAAGATTTGGCGCACAGCTTCAACTGAGCAGGTAGCATGTATGGCTACAGTGACAGCTTTGGCAGCCATACAGCCGTAATCTATTTCGTTCCACTGGGGACAGTTGGGAGAATAGATAGCCACCAAATCGTCGGGGGCTAAACCGAAATTTAATACCGCCGAAGCGACTCGACTGATATTACTCAAAAACTGAGTCCAAGAGACCTTTTCCCAATGGTCGTCACAATATACTTCATAAGCAGAACGGTCTTTATACTTTTCGGTATTGGCGATAATGCCACCTATAAACGGAGCGTAACCCAATTCGTCTTCTCCTAAAATATACCCCCACCAACCCCCTAAAACCAAAAACCGAAGGGGATATTACTTATTGGCAACAACTTCAGGCAACTGAACTTCACGGTAGGAATTAGCTAAAAGAACCTTGTCTTCGTAAATTTTATTTTCGTACTCGGCAGTTTCCTGAGCTAATTTGCCGGTCTTTCCTTTAAGTTCAGCTAGAGCTTTAGAGTCGACAGTTTGTCCGGACTGATAATTTTTTTCTAAAAAATCGGCAAGTACAGTACAATGAGCTAAACGATTTTGCAAAGCTCCCTGGTAGTGAAGGCGCATATTCTGACAAGGTTGGGGACAATTGGCCCCCTCGATAGCCTTAATAGTATCAGTTAAACGCCCAGCCTGACTTCTAAGAGCTTTTACCAATTCGTCGCACTGCTGCTGAGTCATAGGATTATCTATTTGGGAAGTAAGCTTGCCTATATCGTAAGCGTCGGCCTCTACTCTACGCTCGTATACTGTCATTTGGGAAACATACATATTGACCGTCTGCCCTTCAGACATACCGCAAGCCCAGCAAGAGATCGCCACAATACCTAGAGCTAGCCAAACCTTCAAAGTTCTCATCTTAAAAAAACCTAATAAATAAAATACTGTTACTATAAAAAACTGTACAACACAGGTGCAGTGTAACTGCTGCTTTCTCGCTAGACAAAGGTAAAACTTACCCCCGCCTATAGAAGGGGGTAGGTTCGCTACCCCCACCTTTATCCCCTACCAAAAAGGTAGTGGATAGAGGCCAGACTACCACTTAAATTGCGAGATCTAAGCCCATAAAAAAGGGAGTCTGAGAGTTTTTCCAACCCTCAGACTCCCTTTCTTATAAACTATCCCCTAAAAGCTGCCACCAACTACTGGAGCTAAAAAGGGACAGCCTGGAGCTTCTACGCTACAGACGAAGCTAAACTAGAAGTCCATTCCGCCCATGCCACCAGGCATACCGCCAGGCATACCAGCAGCGGCAGCAGGATCAGCCTTCTGAGGCTTCTCGGCAACTAAGGTCTCGGTAGTAAGTACCATAGCAGCAATGGAAGCGGCATTTTGCAAAGCTGAGCGGGTGACTTTCACGGGATCGATAATGCCATTAGCCACCATATCCTTAAATTCGCGATTCAAGGCGTCATAACCGATAGGAGCAGCAGCTTCTTTTACCTTCTCGACGATAACGGAGCCCTCGACACCAGCATTGGCGGCGATTAAACGCAAAGGCTCAACCAAAGCTTGGCGGACAATATCTACGGCCACTTGCTGGTCGCCTTCGAGCTTAATTTCATCCAAAACTGGCAAAGCTCTAATAAAAGCGGTACCGCCGCCAGGGATAATACCCTCTTCAACGGCAGCGCGGGTAGCCGAAAGGGCGTCTTCCAAACGGTGCTTCTTCTCACGCAACTCAGTTTCGGTAGCGGCACCTACGCGGATAACGGCTACGCCGCCAGCCAACTTGGCCAAACGCTCTTGCAATTTCTCACGGTCGTAATCGGAATCGCTTTCGGCGATCTGGTGACGGATTTGCTCGATACGGGCCTTAATAGCTTCAGCATCGCCGCGACCTTCAACAATAGTAGTATCGTCTTTGCTAATTTTGACGCGAACGGCGCTACCCAGAGAATCGAGGCCTACATTTTCCAACTTGAGACCGATCTCTTCGCTGACAACCTGAGCGCCAGTAAGGATAGCAATATCTTTAAGCATCTCTTTGCGTCTATCACCGAAACCGGGAGCCTTAACGGCGGCGATATTCAAAACACCGCGCAACTTATTGACGACCAAAGTAGCCAGAGCTTCGCCTTCGATATCCTCAGCAATAATTAAGAGAGGACGACCCGAGCGAGAAACATTTTCCAAAAGATGGACGATGTCGTTAATAGCTGAGATCTTCTTTTCGACGATCAAAATGAAAGGATCTTCTAAAACGGCTTCCATGCGATCAGAGTCGGTGACAAAGTAAGGAGAGATATAACCTTTGTCAAACTGCATACCTTCGACGTGCTCGAGACCGGTGTGCATAGTCTTGGACTCTTCAACGGTAATAACACCATCTTTACCAACTTTGTCCATAGCTTCGGCAATGAGCTGACCGATCTTCCTATCGTTGTTAGCAGAAATAGTAGCCGCTTGAGCGATAGCTTCGGTAGTTTCGACGGGCACAGCCATAGCTTTAATAGCTTCGACGACGCGCTCGACTACTTGCTCGATACCGCGCTTAATGAACATAGGATTGGCACCAGCGGTGACATTTTTCATACCGGCATGAACCATAGCTTGAGCCAAAACGGTAGCGGTGGTGGTACCGTCGCCGGCTACGTCGTTAGTCTTAGAGGCCACTTCGCGAACCAACTGAGCGCCCATATTTTCGAACATATCGGGAAGCTCAATATCTTTAGCGATAGTCACGCCGTCGTTAGTAATGGTAGGAGAGCCGAACTTCTTGTCGAGTACGACGTTGCGTCCCCGCGGCCCTAAGGTGACACGCACGGCATTAGCCAAAGCGTCGACACCCTTTTCCAAAGCTTTGCGGGCTTCCTGACCATAAATAATCATCTTAGCTGCCATAATTTTTCCTCTTTTCGAATATGAACAAAAACTTTACGATTGAATTGTATTTGCCTTAGGCTAAAATGCCCATAATTTCGCGCTGGTCGACGATTACGTACTCTTGGCCGTCAAGTTTAATTTCGGTGCCAGAGTATTTACCTAACAGCACGATCTGCCCCACTTCCACTTCCATGTGGTTACGCTTGCCATTGTCGAGCAATTTGCCAGAGCCTACGGCTACGACTTCGCATTTCATTGGTTTTTCCTGAGCGCTCTCGGGGATATAAATACCACCGGCAGTCTTCTGCTCGGAAGCGAGGCGCTTCACCACAACGCGATCACCTAACGGTCTAATAGTCAAAGCCATATCTAACCTCCAAAAAGCCTTTTCCTCGGGGTGGCACACCCACCGATTTTAGAGGAAGAGACTTATTATCTTCATAAAAAAGGCCCCCCTTAAATAAGGGCCATAAATCTTTTAACGCCGGATTATTACGAACCCCAACCAACCTTCCCCTGCCGAAAAATTGTTGCAGTCCGTTAGATGTATATTAGATTTGTTATAGATTATAGATAGCGCCGTACTTCTTTTCTAAGTAATCGACAAAAGGCCCGGCTGCCAAGCTCTCTCCAGTGGCAACCTTAAGCAATTCGCCAGGATAGAGGCGCTGACCATAAACATAAATATGATCGTGCAACCAGTTGCGAATAGCTCCCAGCTGACCGTGGCGCAAAATTTCTTCTGTATCGCCAAGATCTTTTTTAAGAGCTTGCCAAGTTTGAGCGCCGATTAAGTTGCCCAAAGCATAAGCCGGGAAATAGCCAAAAAGACCAGACGACCAGTGTACATCTTGCAAGCAACCTTCACTATCCGTCTGAGGAACGATGCCCAAATAGTCGGACATAGCATTATTCCAAGCTTCAGGCAAATCTTTTACGGCTAATGAGCCTTCGATGAGAGCTTTTTCCAATTCAAAACGCAACATAATATGCAAGCTATAAGTTACTTCGTCGGCTTCAGTGCGTATAAAGGAAGGAGTTACATAGTTTATGGCCTTATAAAATTCTTCCAAATCGACTCCAGCAGTTTGGGCCGGGAAGTAAGACTTAAAGACCGGATAATAAAATTCCCAAAAAGCATGGCTGCGACCGATAATATTTTCCCAGAGACGAGATTCACTTTCATGGATAGCCATGCTAGCCCCGCCCTCTAAAGGAGTGTGCGTCCATTGGCTGGGAGATCCTTGCTCGTAGAGGGCGTGGCCAGTTTCGTGTAAAGCCGTAAACATAGCTTTAGTTACAGCTTGCTCGCTAAAATTGTTAGTTACGCGCACATCTCTAGTAGAGAAAGAGCAACAGAAAGGATGAATGACATCATCAACTTTGCCGCGCATCCAGTCGTAGCCCATATCGCTCATGAGACGATGGCAAAAACGGCGCTGCAATTCTATAGGGTAGTTCTTATTAACTACGCGCAGTTGGGGCTGTTTGGCCTGAGTGATACGACTAACCAAGCTCACTAAGTGGCCGCGCAGTTGGCCAAAGACTTGGCTTACTTGCGCCGTAGTTAAACCGGGCTCGTAAACGTCAAGCAAAGCGTCGTAGATATGGTCTTGGTAGCCTAAAGCTTCAGCCTTGGCGCGGCAAAGTTCGACCACACGCTCTAAAGGCTCGCGAAAAGAGGCAAAATCGTTATTTTGACGAGCTTCCATCCAAACACTTTGGGCTTTAGAACAGGCGGCAGTTAAAGCAGAAGCTACAGAAGAGGGCACTTTAGAATCGTTGTCGGCTTCGCGCCTTACTTTGCGCAGCAAATCGGCCTTGACGTCTAAATTATGTAAATCGTAAGGAGAAGAAGACTCTAAGCTAAGGCCAGATCTTTTCTCTTGGGCCAATTCTTCTTCGGAAGCTTGGATAAGTTGGCGATACTCTTGGGAAGTAGAAAGGCGGTGGGCCAATTCGGAGACAACCCCCATTTGCTCGGCACGAGCTTCGTCGGCCCCGATAGGCATACTAGTCTCTAAATCCCAAGTCAGAAGTTCCAAAATTTCTTTTAAGCAAGTAATCTCTTTAATCTTTTTTAAAAGCTTTTCGTAGGCTCGGCCCATATTTTTCTTCTCCTATTCACGCTAGCCCAACACTACCTTCAACTCTCAATTTTAGCTTAAAAAGGGAGCGCCCCCTTGGGCAGCTAAGTTGTATTAGTTAAACAGCACTACCCGAAGCAACTTACGCGTAAAAAAAGCGGCAGCCCCCCTCTAGGCAGCTCGCCACCTTTCGACAGCGCCGCTCCAAAGGCTCCTAAAGTTGGCAGTTTATTTTTTTAGGCGGCTATCCTTTTTTACTGGCAACACTTCGGCAGGTACTAAAAGGGGAAATTGCTCCAACAAAGCTTCCAACTTAGCAACATAATAGGCGCTATTTTCGTCGGGAGTGGCGGCGTTATACAAACTGAGCTCTTTAGCATTTTCAAAAATACGCACGCTCTTCTTAGTGCCGATAATGTAATAGCGCACCGCCTGGCCAGCAGCGTAAGTATGGGCAGATTTTAAAGCTACTTCATAAGCGGCGGCTCGGTTGCGACTGCTCTTTTCAATCTTTTTGCGATAATTTTCCAATGAATCGTTTAATATCTCAGTTTTGGCCAACAAGGTTATAGGTAGATTATGCTGGAGAATATCATCTTTAAGCCCAACTATATAGGCCGCCGCTTCGGCCTGACGCCCTTGCAATACTAAAGAGGCCGTATTCTGTAAAGCTAAACGCAAATAAGGCTCGCGAGAGCGAGAGCGGAAAGTAGCTCCACTAAAAGACAAGTTGCCATTTTTATCAAGAAGGACATAATTTTTGGTAGTGTGAGAGTACATAGAAGGATAGAAACCGTCTAGTTCTACCCCAATACCGGAAGGCAAGATACCATTTATAATTTCAGCTATTTTATGGGCGTAAACTTCCGGCTTTTCTACCGCTTGAGGATCGGCTTGGAAATAGACACCGTCAGTATCGTATTCCACTACCCGACAACCTACTTCTTTTAATTTGCCAATGATAGAAGCTAAAATTTCTCTACCCTCGGCAGTAACTTGAGAGGCCCTAGTAAAATCGGCGAAATTACCTTGGGCAAAGCCTAAATAACCGTAAAAAGAATTGATTAAGATCTTAAATGTACTCTGTAAGGCCTCATAAAAACGGATCTTTTCCCGATCTGGCTCGGCCTCTTGCTCAGAAAGGCGCATAAGGGCCTTAGCCTTAAGGCGGAAATTGCGCAATTTGGCCAATAATTTAAGGAACAGACCAAGTTCGTCGCTCTGAGGGCCTAAGTTGCAACTAAGCATAATCGAGGGGTAAAGGGACTGTACGTCACAGTGATAGACCCCGTGGACGATCCCTTCTATTTCTTGACCTGCCGAAGCTCCCATATATTGGGCAACTGGCGGCTTGTCGGGAATACTGACCGAATGGTTTAAGTAATAGCGCAAGAATAAACTGTTAATTTTGGTAGCTGTACCGCGCAGAATAGTATTTTGCAGCGAATAAGGGAAAAATTGGGCCTGAACATAAAAAGGATAGAGTAAAGCTTCGCTGACTCTTTCGAGTAGAGCTCCGTAAAATTCGGCTTTTTCCCTTTCTGAAGCTAAGGTGGGCTCTTCTTCTCCCATTATTCCCAGCGATTGGGCAGTCTCTTCCAAAGAGAAGGTCTCCAATTCGCGCCAAGTTACGTCACGCAGACGGGCTAGCATTAAAGTATCGACCAATTCGCGCCCCCATAAGTCCCAATAAATGTAGTCGTAGCGTTTGTTGGCAATAGTAGTGTAGGTCTTGCGCCCTTTAGGCTCCAAACAAACGCCTTTAGGCAAGCTGCGCTTTTTATCCTCACCGATATATTCACGCCCTAGCAACAATTTTACCTTAACGCCTTTAGCCCGTGCCTGTAAATAAGGCAAAATATCATCGTATAAAAAATGGCCTTCAATAATATCCGGATCCCAGGCTTTCACATTTTGCACAAAATCTTGGAGCAACTTAGCTTCGTTGCCCTCATATTCGTCTAAAGAAAATACTTTTTCTCGACCGTCAGAAAGGCGCAAATAAAGACAACCGATACTTTCTTGAATACAATTATGTAAATTTTCTCCGTTACCACAGGAGGTTATTACAGTTAGACCCAAGCGCAAAAGCTCTTTAAAATTTAAGCCGTTAAAAAGGCAAAAGCCAGCTTGAGTAAGGTATAAATTGACAAAATCATTATTATAAAGTTGCCAACTACTGTGACTGGCCGAGGAAAGCTGGGCCAAGTTTAGCTTGAGCTCTTTATTTAAAGCGACTAGCTCTTCACCGGTATCAGCCGAAACAATACTGTTAAAGAATCCGCTTCCGCTCAATTTTGTACTTTCATAGTGGCCCAATGGGCTAGCGACCAAGCCTTCGTTTAATGGGCTATGGTGCAACCAAAAATAAGGGCGAAAGCTTTCCCTAGTTAAACAGACTGGCCCGCTATTGGTTGCTTTAGTTTGTTCTGGCCTCAGACGCTGCCATATATAAACTTCATTGTCATTTACAGCTACTCCCACCACTTGTGGGCGCGGCTTGGCCCCTAAAAGCTCAGGACAGCTCCCATTATCTAATACGTCGGCTAGTGAAATATGTATACCTTCAATTTCCATTTTTTACCGTTTGCTCCCAGTTGCTTTTTATCTAAGAATCCCTACATAAAGGGCCCAAGGCCTCGAAGGGGAAAAAAAGTATCTATTAAGAATAATCTATAGCTATTTGTAAAGAGAGATGCGCACTCCCTCCGTTACTTCTAAAGCATTTTTTAGATCGGAGCATATTCTGATTTGGCAACTTTGGCCAGGCTGTGCGCTTTACCGCCCCAAAAGGATATCGATAGAAAAGAGAGGTGCTACACCGTGTCTATAGCGTCAAAATTTTCCCTTGTTCTGTGCAGTACAGTTTTAGCCTTAGGCTTGGCTATTCCGGCTCTGGCCGATCCTGCCGACATCAGCGGCATGACCAATTTTAATCAAAACGCCATCATAACGGTTTCAGACGTCAAAGCCAAATCAGACAAACCTCGTTTGCATATCCTGCAAGTAAAGGACAACAAGGGAGCTAAATTCTTACCTATCGAAGTGGCCGCTTGGGATGTCAACGGTAACTCTTCGACTCAGAAAGCCAGCGATTTGGAGGCTATATGCCAAGTGCCGGGGCATCCCTACCATTTTTATGCCTTTGAAAGCGGCTATTGGAAAGGCGGCTCGGGTAGAGCCTTCGAAATTGAAGTAGGCCACGATCCCTATGCTGGCTGGATTGCCAGAATAGTCAATGTCTTTAATCCTTTCCCTATGCCCGCTGACGGTATGACTCCCGATCATTTGCAAATAGAAGGCTGTGCCGCTTTGCAAGACGGCCAACAAAATACCTACATTTTCTTAGGACTGCGCGGTGACTCAGATCATCCCGGCCAATTAGTTGTCACCCGTTTAGAAAATAACAAACTCGTAGAATTAGAGCGTAAGAATATCGATTTACGCGCTTTTCTTAACGGCGGTCGCAGTTGCTCCGACTTAAATTTGCAACCTAATGGAGAGAATAAATTCCGCGTTCTTAGCGTAGGAACTATCGATGAAGGCGATCTTGGCCCCTTCGATTCAGTCGTTTGCGAAGTAGGATCCGTAGAACTTAAAGATAAAGGCTATAAGCTTTCTATGCTAAAAGAGCCGGTACAAAATTATCGCCTTACCGGCTTAAAAGTAGAGTCTCTTTGCAGTTACTTTGGCGAAAACTCCGACTTATGTATCGGTACTGACGATGAGGCTTACCAAGTAGTATTCCGTCCTCTCCCCCGTTTGCCTAAAGCTAAAAAGTAAGTTTTTTTACACCGAGCCCTCGCCTCTTAGGTCGGGGGCTTTACTTTGATTGTAGAAATACCATCCCGCTATTTAGTTAGCTAGAAAGGCTACTAGCCTAATCATGAAACTGTTTATAGCACAGATAAATCCTACTGTCGGCGACCTTGAAAAGAATAGTCGCCTAATCCTAAGAGCCATCGAGCAAGCCCAAAAAGAGCAAGCTTCTTTAATTATTTTTCCTCAGATGGCTCTTACCGGCTATCCTCCTCACGATTTACTCCGCAACCGCACTTTTACTGCCGCCATTACTAAAGCTTGGTCTACTCTGGCCCAAGCTTGCCAAGGCCTAAAAGTTATTCTTGGCACCCCTATCGTCAGCCAAGAGGACGGAGAAGAGGTACTTTATAATGGAGCGGTCTTGCTTTCTTATCATGAAAAAGCTGAAGTTAGGCCTTTACTAGCTTCAGCCTTACATGACCATTCTTGGTTTGCGCCCTCTGACTATTTTAATAATGGTTCTGACCCGACAGTCGTCGTCGATGGTGAAGATTACCAAATCCTTTTATCTGTAGATGATGAACTGGTAGATGAAGAGTTTGCCTCTTTAATTAAGCAAGAAAAGCAAAGTACCCACAAGCCGATCTTAGTGATCAACTTGGCTGCCCGTCCTTTCGTTACTGGACAATGGCACCGCCAGGTAGCTTTATTACAACAGCGGGCCCAAGAGTTGGGCATATCCATTTTGGAGGCCAACTTAGTAGGCGGCCAAGACAAAATTATTTTAGAAGGCGGCTCACTACTTATTTCTGAGCAAGGCCAACTTTTAAATTATGCGCCGCGCTTCAAAGAATACTGCCAACTCTGGACATTAGACGCCGAGCCTCCCACTAAGCCAGTGCAACTCCCTTCGCCAGAAGAAAAATGGGCTAAAGAAGCTGAGCAAACTGAAGCCATATGTTTGGGCTTATACGACTATATGCGTAAAAACGGTTTTACCGACGTCGTATTGGGTATCTCCGGCGGCATCGACTCAGCTTTATGTGCCGCTTTAGCTGTACGCACCTTAGGAGCTGAACATGTGCACGGCCTTTATATGCCCAGCCGCTTCAGTACCGACGTCAGCCAAGAAGAAGGGGCCAAACTTTGTCGCAGCCTCGGTATCGACTTGCAGCTTTTGCCTATCGAAGGGCCCAGAGCCGCCTTTACCGAGTTGCTAGCTCCAGCTTTTGTAGGACGACCTTTTGATATTACGGAAGAGAACATCCAAGCTCGCATTCGAGCCATCTTAGTAATGGCCATGGCTAATAAATTTGGTTGGCTAGCTATATGTACTGGCAATAAAGCCGAAGAAGCGGTAGGTTACTCCACTTTGTATGGCGACGGAGCCGGTGGTCTGGCCCCCATTATGGATCTATATAAAAACGAAGTTCGCTCCCTTTGCCGTTACTTAAATAAAGATGGAGAGATTATCCCCTCCCTCATTATTACTCGCCCTCCCTCAGCCGAATTGCACGAAGGCCAAAAGGACTCAGACAGTTTGCCCGATTACGATGTGCTCGACGCCATGCTTAAAGCCTATTTGGAAGAAGGGCGCACCAAAGCTGAACTTAAGGCCGAGGGCTTTGAAGAAACTATGGTGGAAAAAGTAGTCCGCTTGGTAGAGCGCAGCGAATTTAAGCGTCAACAAGGGCCTATTGGTTTAAAGGTCTCGCCTATGCTTTTGGGGTTAGATCGTCATATGCCTATTACCAAAGGTATTGGCGCTCTGTAACTAGAGCTAGCCCTAGATAAAGCTAGCTTTTTTCCTCCAGCCGATAAGAAATAGGCGAACGACAGTCGCTCCAACTAAGAAGGAACAGACTGGCAGTTCGCCTATTAAATTGGGGGGAGTTTTCCAACTTCACATCTACCTAATTATTGGTTAGGACTAACTGCTTATGGGTATGGAAATTCGCGGTCCCAACTTAGGGACATACGACGCAGGTTATCTGCAGGCCGTTCAGCGCGAAATGGCCCGCAGCGTAAAATCGAACATATTAAAAGAAGTAGGCGATATTGAAGACCAAGTGGCTTTGGCTTTGCAAGGCAACTTGGAAGATTCGGTTACTTTGTCACCAGAAGCCAAAGCTTATCTTAAGAAGCTGCGCCGCAAGCTTCTTAAGGATAAGGGCTTAGCTCTTATTGGTGAAGAAGAAGATGAAGACGAGGAAGAAGAAAAGCCTGAGCGCGACTTTAACGGCTTGCTCAGCGACTTAGATTCTTTCCGGCGCAGCCAGTCGGAGCAAGAAGGGCAAAAACAACCACAAAATTTAATCTTTCCCACCACCATCCAACTTTCCGGCTTTGTGCCCAATCCCAATAAGCGCCTCCACCATCAGGTTTATTCGCCGGTACGTGAAACGATCAATCGCATGATCTACTACGCTCCAACCGAAGCTTCGCGCCTCAAAGTTCAGGACGAACTAGAGCCTATGGGAGCCAAGATTATCTCTCAAGTAAGATCTTTCGGTGCCCATATTATCGTCTTAGATCGTCGCCAGGCTCTCACTCAACTTAAGATCAAGGGCATGTATGTAGTGGCCCCTTCCGAAAAGACCTTCGACGGCCGCTATTGGTCTGAGGTGCGCGGCTTGTATGATTCTTCTCGCCGCCTGTTAGTCATAGGCGAAGAGCAATTAGGACAGCCCAATCATTCGGTAGCCAGACACGAATTTGCCCACGCCTACGATAATGCCTTCAGCGAAACTCACGGCCGTCGTTTGCCCTTATCGGTACAATTATGGAACAAGTTCCGCCACAGTCGCACCGGCTTAGTCTCAAGCTATGCCTCTACCAATCCAGCAGAATATTTTGCCGAAACTGTGGAAGCCTATTTCCAACCAACTTTAAAGCCTCTTGTAGAACAACGCGATCCGGAAATGTATGCTTATTTGCAAGAGCTTTTTGCTTCTTAATTAAAAAATTTCCCTAAGTTAAAAAAGAGGGCAGGCTAACTTTTCTAAAAGGAAAAGCCACTACTTTTGAAACAATTACCAATCTGTTTGGATAGAACACGAATCTTTTACTTATTAGGTCAGGAATTTTCTTAAGCTTATGAACAGACTCACCTTTACTGCAGCAGCTGTCTCTTTACTTTGCTTAGCTCCTTTATCGGCAGCTTACTCACAAGAGCCTCAAGTTCATGGCCGACTGTATAATACCTATTCTCAAGCGGTAGCCCAAGCCAATCCTTGGGACAAATACCAAGCTGAGCCCACCTCTAAGACAAAAAGTTCTGCTCCGAGCGTCACTCCTCAAGCCTCGACTCCTACCGCGAGCGATTCTGGGGCCGCTCCTTGGGACAAGTATCCAGCTGAACCTTCAACTACCCCTAAAGCTTCCCCCAAAGCTTCCAATTCGGCCCCTTCTCCCCAAGTTATACCTATTCCGGCTACGGCCGAAGGCAGCCCTGAAGTAGAAGAAAATTTGCCTGAAGTGACTGGCGACAACCCTTGGGACAAATATGCTCCTGCCCCCTCGCCGGTAAAAGTCAAGAAAAAGAATACCGCTAAAATTAAAGATCGTCCGACCAAATTAGAGTTAGCCCAACCTCTGCCCGAAATGGAAGTGCCCCAAGGAGCGCGAGTTATCAAAAATAACCTGGCCGTCGGTACCGACAATTACTTTGCCATTGAATATGCCGGCCAATTGGTAGGCTATTCCCAATATAAGATTAACCGCCTTTTAACCTTAGGCGGCCAATCTACCTACGTTATGGATTCTGCCTCACGTATAAAAATGGGCGTAGATAGCGTACAAGATTTAAAGTTTACCGCCAATACCCAAATAGACAAAAAAACTCTGGCTCCAGCTTTATTCCTCTGTATCCAAGGCGAACATAAGAGCAAAGATGCCTTGAGCGTAAACTGCATATACTCCGAAGATTTTATCGCCCAAAACAATAACTATATGGGTAAAGAGCAAGGCTATTTGCAAAAATACTCCACCGATCAGCCCCCTTTGCTCGTCTTTAACAACTTGTGGGGCCACCTCGATACCTTTCCCGAGCACTACTGGCTTATGGTCAGAGCCGCTTCCCAAGGCGGAGTTTTAGAGACCTACGATCCCATCTTGCAAGGCATAGGTAAAACTATTGTCTACAAACCTATAAAAGAGAGTTGGAAAGATCGCAACGGAGCTGCACATACAACTTTTGTCTATAAGATTACCGACGCCAACTCAGCCCCTCTGGCCTATGTGCGCCTTTATGCCAAAAATTATGAATTGGCTGAAATAAAAGAGATCGGCTCGGGTTTAGTATTCCGCCGTTCTACTCCGGGGGTCGTTTCGGCAGTAGCCAAATCTTCAGGGCAACGCATTAAAGCCAATTCAGAAATTTCCAATATTTACTTCCAAGATCCCAATAAGCTTACCTATTTGGAAGCTTTTGTCGATTTAAGGCTGCGCGGTGGAGAATTGGCTCAACACCAAATCAAGAACTATAAACAACAATTCTACGGTGAAGTAAAAGAGGGCCAAATTAAGGGACGCGCCGTAGTCAGCAGCGACTTAAAGGGCGAAACTCCCAAAGCCAAGTTTCCTTTCACAGAAAAGGTACCGGAGGAGCTCGAAAAATATTTACAAGCTTGCCCCGGTGTCGAGTTAGAGGTGAATAGTTTAACTACCAAAGCTAAAGAAGTTACCTGGAAATCGGAGACGGCTTTCCAAGCTGCCCAGCGCTTAAATGGTTACGTATCCAACCAGATAGCCGAAGGCGTAGCTTTGCCTTCGGCGCGCCAAACTTTGGAAAATCAGGTGGGCAACCCTGAAGGCAAAGCCCTACTTTTAACCGCCTTGCTTAGAGCAGTAAAGATTCCAGCCCGAGTCGTGGGTGGTCTGTCTTATAATAAGGGCTCATTTACTGTACACCGCTGGACAGAAGCTTGGTTGGGCGCTGAGGACGGCTGGGTAGCTTTCGATCCCAGCACCAATGAATCGGGCTTTATCAACGCCTCCCATATCACTTTATGGGAGAGCGGCGATCTCCAAGCCATGGATATTTACGTTGAGAAATTCTCTCCCCGTCCACCTCGCACTACCGACTATTTTAAGACCGCTCTCAAGTGGCCTATAGGTGAAAAGCGCACCTACGGTATCTACCATAAGGGCAAGCTTATCGGTTTGGAAAGCTCTTACATGTACGATATGGAAGTAGGTGAAGGTGGCGAAACTTACGATTTTAAGTCTGAGTCGGTAATTCTGCGCGACGAGACGCCCCTAGTCTTTGAAAGTACCCTCAGCATGAACCAAAATGGCCTGCCCATCTCTTTCCAAACTACCGAAGATAATGGCCAGAAAGTCCATCGCGAGAGCTTTACTTTCCGAGGGAACAACATCAACCAAGCTCTCGATCTTAAAGAGTCGAAGTCTTTACCCAAGCCAGCTAAATCTAAAGCCCTTATAGAGCGCGAAAAAGCAGAGGCCGAGAAACAAAGTGAAATTCAAGCGGAAGAGACTCAACTGGAGAAGAACCCTCCCCTTCCGGAGTCTGTTCAAGTCGAACCCACTAACACGACTGCTCAAGGCGCTTCCCTCGATACGCCACCCCAAGCCCAGAGTCAGCCGCCCCAGACGGAGCCTAGCCTGGAGAAGGCGGCCAACGCTAATAAAGACATTGAGAAGCCAGAGGCCTCTTCTACTGAGACTGCGCAAGCTGATAAGCTGGGTCAGGGAATTGGTGAGGCTGCTCAAGGAGCTTCTGGAGATGTAGACAAAGCTGACGATTTGCCCGAAGAAGCAATCTCTAACGCCGAGCAAGAAGCAGCCGAAGCCGAGGCCAAAAAACAAGCTGAGCTTAAGTTGCGTGAGGAGACTAAAGAGCGCTTGCTCGAAATAAAAGCTTGCTATGACGAAGCTAAAGAGCAAGCTGCCGAAGCCGAAAAGGCCAAGTCTGCTGAAACTAAGTTGGTAGAAAAAGAGGATATAAATGGCGAATCGACCCAACCTGAAGAAGTTGCCGAGCCTAAAACTCGCCAAATTCCTTACTCTATAGGCACCTATCTTGTCGATCCGCGCTTCTTATCCCAGTGGGCTTTGGTAGTAGAGCAAAGTCCGGTAGTAACTCCTGAAAAAGCTACTCAAGAAGCCCAACCCGATCCGGAGTTACCTAAAGTCGATCCTAATACTGGAGTAATAGCTTCAAGCGAAGTTATCGCCCCCAACTCAACTTCTACTTCGGAAGTCAAGAGCGACGACTCTGCCTCTAATAGTCCAGCAGGCGAAACGGGAGCTGGAACTTTTAATTCCAATAGTGCCTCGGAAAATGAAGAAGACGAAGCTTACAGCTTCAAAGCTTTTATTCCCGGATCCCTTAAAGTACAAGATCTGGCTATTCAGAGGGCCGACGCCGACGAAACGATCACTATGCCCGACGGCAAAGAAGTAGAGACGGCTCGCCTCGATACAGAAAAAGGTATGCTTTTCTATATGGACTTAAAGACTGGCAAGGTTTTGAAAATAAGTATTCCCAGCCAGGATTTAGAGATGTATTTGGAAGATACGCGCTTTGAGCTGTAGCTTTTGGGCGACACCTTAAAGTTGTACTGTTAAGAAAAGGTTATAAATTGGGGAAAACTAAGCGGGACGTGCCGATTATTCCGCCGCGAAGATCGGTCCCCGCCTTTTTCTGTTGTCAGCGAAAAAGAGCCCAATTAGTCGTGAGTTTAAGATGGAAATAGACGGCCAAGTTATAGAAAATAGATATATGCTCTTGGAGCGCTTAGGCAGCGGCGGCATGGGCGAAGTCTATCGCGCTTTAGACCGAGTTAGCGGACAAGATGTGGCAGTAAAATTACTCCTCCCGGCCCTATGTGAAAGGGAGTCGTCCCGCAAACGTTTTGCCCGCGAAGCTCAGGCGGCCCAGAAGCTCAATCACCCCGGCATTGTGAAAGTATACGAGTACGGCACCTTTCACGAACGCCCTTTTATCGTCATGGAGCTGCTGACAGGCCAATCGCTGCGCTATTATGTCAGGGCCTACCGCCCCGCGCCGGAAAAGATTTTGCTGTTAACCGCCGAGCTGTGCGACGCCCTTTATCACGCCCACAGTCGCGGCATTATCCATCGCGATTTGAAGCCGGATAATATCTTTGTCAACCATCTGGGCCATATAAAAGTGCTCGATTTCGGCTTGGCCAAAATAAGCTTTGCCGCCGACTTGACAGCTTTAACTAAGTCGGGCACAGCTTTAGGGACTTGTACTTATATGTCTCCCGAGCAAGCCCAAGGCAAAGAGGCCGATTTGCGCTCCGATCTCTACGCAGTAGGCGTTATTCTTTACGAAATATTCTGTGGTATAACCCCCTTTTCTGCTGAAGACGCTGCAGCTATTTTACGTATGCAAGTGTATGATAAGGCTCAGCGCCCCACTTCAGTCGATCCCCATTTGCCTATTGAAATAGAGCAAATAATTATGTGGCTGATGAATAAGAATCCCAAATACCGGCCCACTTCAGCCTTAGTTCTAAAAGAAAAGCTTATCCAAGTAGTTAGAATGCTGCGCGTAGGCTCAGTCCATTACATCACTCAAGCCAATTTAGAAGAGGCGCAAGGGGAGTTGCCGCCAGTTTCTCTTTCTCCAAGGGACGGAGAAGCTGAGCCTTCTTCCCAACTTTCCCCAGCTCTTTCCCCAGCCGAAACTAGCGACTCTGCCCTCTTATCAGTAGATAAACCGCTCCCTTCCCCCTCTGCTCAAGAGCTCTCGCCAATCTTTTCACCGCTAGGCGATCCATTTTTATCTTCCGACGAAGCTATTTGGGACGAAGCTAAAAAGCTGGAAGCTCAGCAAGTAGAGCGAGAGGAGCTCTCTGAACAACCAGAAAAGCCGAGCCAGCCTCCGCGAGTTACCGTTTTAACTATGACCGCCTCGTTAAAAAATTTGCCCTTGCCAACCTTATCTTTAGCTCAGCTGGCCGCCCATATTAGCCAAGTAATGCGCGAGGCTGTCGATATAAATGGAGGCTTCACTATTCTCAATGAAGGTGCCAATATAAAAGCCGCTTTTATAGACGAATATGCCGGCTTAAGAGCAGTGCGCTCAGTTATTCGTACCCAAATGAGCCTCCGTCAATTGGGACAGACTTATCATTTATTGAAACTTCCCCCTATGGCTGCTGGTATCTACTCAGGATTGGTAAAGCCAGCTTTGGCTTCAGGCCCATTTACTGTCGATAATATGCGCGATTTACTTTCCGGGGCCACCAGATTAAGCAACCTTTCCAACAGCCGACCTAACGGAATTTTTATTTGCGGCGACAGTCTCGATGAAGGTATTGAGGCTAAGTTTGTGCGTAAAATTTATGTTCGCAATCGCGTATCCCCAGTAGAAATTTACCGCGTAGTGGGGTTAGCTTAAACTTATTATTGAGTTGCCGCCTAACTGCCCTGTCGGCCTTTTTGCCCTCCCCCACTAAAGGCTTTTATCCAACTGGAGAGAAAATGGCCTCTGGGGTAGGCCCCTCTTTGGCATTTTAGTCAACATAAAAAAGTTCTTCTGTTCTTAGGAGGCTGCCCCAATTTTTACTAAGCAGGTGAATTGTGGCTTATACCTTAGTTTGCAGCGTTGTGCCCATAATATTGCTGGTAATTGCCATCTGTATGCTGATAAGCGACTTTTATTTTGTACGTCGTGAGAAGAAGAACGGTATTAACCATAGCCCCTTTTCCGTCTGGTTTATAGCCCGTGGTTTAAAAATTGTCACTATAGTAGCGGTAGCTTATTTGATCCATACGCTCGATCCCCAATTTTTACAACCGCGCCCCGACCAAGCCCCGCCTGCCGACAAAACGGCTTTAGAAGCTTACAACAGACAATGGAATCAGGCTTTTACTCTAAGTATCGTCTTTGTTATTGCTTTTGTAATCGATGTTTGGGGACGCCTTAAATTACTCCAAACTAGCGAGCAAAAGCGAGCCGAACAATTTTTCCAACTTAACAGCGACACCACTAACCATAACTAAGGAGATACCATTCCCCATGAGCACTCCCACCAGTCCCAACGAAAAACTCTTCAGTTGCAATGCTAAAAGTTTAGGTCAGCCGCAGGAAGTTATTATTCCTCAGCCTCCCACCCCCCAAGCTCAAAATACCCCCTTTACTAGCGAGCAAGAACGTAATAGTTGGGCCGATTCGCTTAATACGGCTATCGATTCAGCTGTCAATTGGCTTAAAAAAGAGCAGACTGAGCGCGGCTGTTGGGCCGGTTTCTTAAAAACTAACTCGGCTATTGAAGCCGAGTGGGTTATGGCCATGTATTTTCTGGGCATTACCGACGACCCCAAATACGACGAGGTAGTGCGCTCAATTCTTAGTGAGCAGCGCCCCGACGGCTCTTGGAGCGTCTATTACGATTCGAAGTTGGGCGATATTAACGCTACTGTGGAAAGCTATACCGCTTTAAGAATAGCGGGCCATTCTCCCCAGGCCCCCCATATGCGCCAAGCCAGGGAATGGATCTTATCTAAAGGTGGCTTAAAACATATAAGGGTCTTTACCCGTTTTTGGTTAGCCCTTTTGGGAGAGTGGCCTTGGGAAGCTTGCCCCAACTTGCCGCCGGAAATAGTCCTTTTGCCCAATTGGTTTCCCATAAACTTATATAAATTTGCCAGTTGGGGGCGGGCCACCATAGTATCTTTATGTTTAGTTTCGGCTGATCGTCCCGTCAAAAAGTTGCCCGCCGACAAGCGCTTAGACGAGCTCTTCCCCCAGGGACGAGCCCATATGGACTACTCCTTACCCCAAGCCACTACTCCTTGGGGCCAATTCTTTGCCGCCGCCGACAAACTTTTGGGCCTCTACACTAGCAAATCTCCCTTCAAACCCTTGCGCCAATTAGCTTTAAAGCTCTGCCAACAATGGATTATCGAGCGCCAGGAAAACGACGGTTGTTGGGCAGGTATCCAACCTCCTTGGATCTATGCTTTAGTAGGTTTATATACTCAAGGTTATTCTTTAAAACATCCAGTTATGCAGGCTGGCTTAAAAGCTTTCAACGAGCCTTGGGCTTACAAAACTGAGCAAGGAACCTATTTACAATGTTGTACTTCGCCAGTTTGGGATACGGTCTTAAGCTTAGTGGCTTTAAGTGATTGCGGCGTAGATGGCCAACAAGAAATGGTGCAAAAGGCTTTGCGCTACACCTTAGATGAGCAAATCCTAACCAAAGGCGACTGGCAAGTAAATAGCCCCGGCGTCGAGCCCGGCGGCTGGGCCTTCGAATACGAAAATGACTGCTATCCCGATGTTGACGACGCAGCTGTAGCCTTAACAGCTCTAATGCGCTACCGCCACCAAGCAGCTAGCAGCGTGGAAGTAGACGTAGCTTTAAAGCGCGGTTTCCATTGGCTCAGAGCCTTGCGCTCTAGCAACGGTGCCTGGGGAGCTTTCGATAAGGACAACACTTGCGATCTAATATGCCAAATACCTTTTTGCGATTTCGGTGAAGTGCTCGATCCGCCCTCAGCCGACGTCACCGCCCACGTTATCGAAGCTTACGGTACAGCCGGACAAAAGATCCACAATAATATGATGATTCGCCGAGCTGTGGAATATTTGCGCCACGAACAGGAAGAAGACGGCAGTTGGTTCGGCCGCTGGGGCGTCAACTATATTTACGGTACAGGTTTGATTTTGCCCGCTCTCCAGGCAGCAGGCGTCGATATGCAAAGCCCTTGGGTTAAAAAAGCTGCCGATTGGCTCCTTTCCGTCCAGCACCAAGACGGCGGCTGGGGTGAATCGTGTGCTACCTATATGGATCCCCAGCTCAAAGGGCAAGGCAAAACTACTCCTAGCCAAACTGGCTGGGCCCTCATGGGCTTATTGGCTTTGGAAGATCATAGCTACGACCAAGCCATTTTGCGCGGCTTAAATTGGCTTATCGCCAACCAAAAAGACGGAACTTGGGAGCAAAAAGAATATACTGGCACCGGTTTTCCAGGCTACGGTGCCGGTGCTCGTACCGAAATAGAAAGTGGTTCCGTCTTAGATCAGGGCCAAGAGCTCAGCCGCGGCTTTATGCTTAACTATGCTATGTATCGCCATTACTTCCCCATGATGGCCCTGGGTCGAGCCTTAAAGCACTTTTCTCTCCCCAGCCGCCAACGCTAAGATAAGCCGCCTACCCTATGGTAAGCCGGGCTCCTATCCATAAAGGGAGGGCCCTTTTCTGGCCAAGTTTAAGGAGGGAAATTTGTGAAGTACAAAGAGAAGATCGAAGGTTTGGAGTTAGCCAAGAAGCTGGGCGCTTTTGTGCGCTTAGGCTCAGATTGCGAAGATTTTGCCATTAATTTTAGCTTAGGTTGGATCCTCTACGATTCTATAGGCACCTACGCTTGTCTTAAGGCTTGGCCCAACTTACAAGAGGCACAAATTTCCCGAGCTTGGCTCACCGACGATCTGGATAGAGCCCAGCCGTTACTCGACGTTTTCGAGCTTTCCGAAGCAGGAGCTGAGGAGACCGGCTATCCTGAGCACCGCATTTTGCTCTTTTTTGGCCCCATGTCTCCCCAAGCTCGACAGGTTCGCTTAGAGATCCAACGTCTCGAACCAGCTGGGCCCGGCTTATCCTATTTACACCCTATAGTCGATCCTTTTGCCTCTTTAGGCGATCAACAGGCCTTACATATTATGGCTTGGGAAGAGCCCGACGATCCCATGGCCCCCATTCCTATAGGTACTATCGCCGGATGCTGGGCTTTTAACGTCGATTGTCCCCGACAGAGCCAAACTTGGACTTATGCCAAGCGCTACCATCTGGCCCAAGAAGTAGCTATAGGTTCTTCCCATATGTTTTTGGAATATTTAGATCGCGGCCTCACCGGCTGGCGTCTTTCTAGTCGCTTTTTATCAGAGACTAATCGCTGGGCCGATCTCAATCAATTGCATAATTTACTTTGGGAAGTCTCTTCTCCCGAGGAGATTATTATGCAGCTTAACGATCAAGGATTGCTCGAAAGTTTTTCTCCTCCGGTAGTGCGCATGACTCTCGATCAGGTTGGCGAGGGACAACAAGTAATTAGCAGCGCCGATATAGGAGAGATTTACGGCCCCTTAGGTATATTAAACAACAAATTCTACCATTTTTATCATCCCCAATTGGAGCCCGAGAGTCTTCCCAACCGACTCTCTATATATAAAGTTATAGAGTTACCTCTACCTAATCCTTGGCTTTACGAATTTGATCCCAAAAATATAGCTTCCCTGCCGACTAAAATCGACGAAGAGCTCCCTCCTTTCCACTTAAAATTAAAATTAAGTATCGAGGGGCTCTATTGGGAAGACAACATGATGCTAATTGCCCCTTTAGCTATTATGGATCCCGATTCCACCGCCCAAGTCGATCTGGCCGATTGTGCTATTCGCAACTTAAAAAATGACGAAGCTTGCTTCTGTTTAGGCCAAAGTTTAGTCGATTTGCCTCAACCGAAAGCCCATTTAAAACGCGAACAGGTGTACGGCTGGCAATATCCTCCTGTCCATAAGCAAACCCGCAGCGCTCGCTTCGAAGTTTATACCGTAAATATCACACCTAAAGAGCATATCGAAGTAAAAATTGCCCCTTCTTTGGCCCAACGCCAAACCGATCCCGATAATATGCTTATAGCTCAGGAAGATAGCTTAGAATAAAAGTTTATTTTGGCTAGCTTGGGCTCAATCAGTTTTGAGCTTAAGCTAATTCTAAAAAAATAAAGGAGAATCGAAAATTCAATAATGGCTATAATTGAGCGTTTCTGCCGCTATGCTTCTATCGACACCCACTCCGACGAAGATAGCCCCAGCAGTCCTTCTACCCAAGTACAGATCGAGTTTAATAAGCTTCTTAAGGAAGAGCTTATAGCTATGGGGTGCCAAGACGTCACCTTAGACGACTATGGTATCCTTACGGCTACCATTCCTGCCAACCGTCCCAATATTCCCGTTATAGCTTGGCTAGCCCACGTCGATACCTCTCCAGAAGTCAGCAGTAAAAATATTAAGCCCCAAGTGGTGCCCAACTACCAAGGCCAAGTGTTGGTTCTGCCCGGCGATCCCACCCAAAAGCTCGATCCTAAAGAGTTCCCTGAATTGAATACGGTTATTGGCCATACCCTTATTACTACCGATGGTACTACTCTTTTGGGAAGCGATTGCAAAGCTGGCTTAACTGCTATTGTGGAAGCGGCCGAATATTTAATTCAAAATCCCCAGGTGGCTCATGGCGAAATTCGCTTAGTCTTCTCTGTAGACGAAGAGATAGGCAAAGGCACTGCCCATATGAATCCTGAGCGCATTAAGGCCGACGTCGCTTATACTTTAGACGGCGGAGCTACCTCGATGATCGATTGCGAAACTTTCTCAGCCGATTTAGCCACCGTAACTATCGAAGGTATCAATACTCACCCAGCCCATGGCAAAGGCCATATGGTTAACGCTTTAACTATCGGTGCCGACTTTATTGCCAGAATGCCTAAGTTGACTCTAACTCCAGAAACCTCTGAAGATCGCCAAGGTTTCTTGCACCCCTACTCCTTTGAAGGCTCCGTAGGCTATAGCGAAATTAAGATTATTTTGCGCGATTTCGAAACTGAAGCTTTGGACCGCTATGCCAAGTTACTCAATAATATTGCCGAAAATTTGGCTGCCGAAAATCCTCGCGCTTCTATCAAAGTGGAAGTCACTAAGCAATATCGCAACATGCGCGAAGGCTTAGTAAAAGAGCCCAGAGCCTTAGACTATGCCGAAGAAGCTATGCGCCAATTAGGCATAACTCCCCAACGTACCATTATTAGAGGTGGAACGGACGGCTCCGGTTTAACTGAGATGGGCTTGCCTACTCCCAATTTATCCAGCGGCCAACACAATATCCACTCCCGACTGGAATGGACTAGCGTTGAAGAGATCGAGCAAACTAAAGAAGTGTTGCTAGCTTTAGCTAACGTTTGGTATAAGCATAGCTTAGCCGATTAACTTAGCCTTTATTCTCTTTTTTTCCTTATTTTAGTTGATAAAGTAGGAAAAAAAGCTTAAAGCAGTGCTATAATGAGGGAAGGCCGAGGAAGTACCATTTGCTTCAACTACGTGGCAAAACTGGTTTTCTTATTGGCTTTGGCGCTTCCAAGCGCAGCAACTATCGCAAAGCGAAAGGAATACTATTATGGACGCTATCGGCGGCATTAGATCTGCTTCTATCAGTCTGAGTGGCAAAGTGTCATCTGGCGAAGTTATGAAAGAAGCCAACCAGGCTATCAGCAAATGGGATCTTCAGCATTTAGGCTGGCGTGGTTTCCAGCAACTCGACTGGGTAGAAGATATTACTAATAAGTATCCTGAAGCTGTCAACATTGCTCATACTTGCTCTTCTCACACTCCCGGCTACTTAGATCAGGTTAACGATCTTTTCGAGGGTATGCCAAAAGCCGATCAAAAAGAAGTGCACAAATACTTTATAGGCAAACTCGGCTTAGAAGAACTTTCCTGCCGCAACAGCGGAGCAGCTGGCGGTTTGTGCGACAAGAAAGCTGCTTATCTTCAGATTTGTCAGCTTACCAAAGAGCTCAGCAGCGCTAAATAGTAGGCTTAGCCTGGCTATTTCTTCAAAGAGTTCCCTTTCTTCGAGGGGGAACTCTTTTTTTATAAGGGCTTGAGGGGAGACAAAACTGAAATAAATATTTTCGGCAGGCGATAAACTTTAAGTGTGGAACGAAAGGGCCAGTAATTGGGTAGAGTTTTGTTGTATCTTCAATATTTTTTGCTTAGTAAGCAAATCTAGCACAGCAGCAAAACATTTTGTACATTCAGCGAGGTTATCTCTATATGGGTTTAGAACGATGCAGCGGAGTATTACTCCATCCTACCTCACTTCCGGGAAAATACGGAGTAGGAACGTTCGGCTCTGAAGCTTATGAGTGGGTTGATTTTCTTTCCAGAAATCAGCAAACTATTTGGCAAATCCTCCCTCTCGGCCCTACTTCTTACGGTGACAGTCCTTACCAAAGCAGCAGCACTTTTGCTGGCAATCCTTACCTAATAAGCTTAGACGATATGGTCTCTGACGGTTTAATGGATCGTCAGCTTTTAATAGAAGCCTTGGGCTCCCCAGAATTTAATGCTAATTCCGATGCCGTCGACTTTGGCTCTCTCTACAAATGGAAATTGCCTCTTTTAGATAAAGCAGCCGCCCAATTTGACGATCAAGGCGAGAGCGAACTGGCCAAAGAATATCGATTTTTTTGCAAAGATAATAAAAATTGGTTAAACGATTATGCTCTCTTTAGCGCTTTAAAAGAGAAATTTGCCGACAAAGCCTGGAACGAATGGCCTGACGAATTTAAGTTCCGCAAAGAGAAGGCTTTACGCGAAGCCCGCCAGGAATTGGCTTCACAAATAAAAGCTTATTCTTTTATTCAGTGGGTTTTTGAGCGTCAGTGGAACAAATTGCGCACTTATGCAAATGAAAAAGGTATCAAGATTGTGGGCGATTTGCCTATTTTTGTGGCCATGGATTCAGCCGACGCCTGGACTAATACGTCCCTATTCTGTTTTGATAAAAACTTAGTGCCTACAGCAGTAGCTGGTGTGCCGCCGGATGGTTTTGCTGCCGACGGTCAGTTGTGGGGCAACCCCCTTTACAATTGGGAAAAGATGAAGAAAACCGGCTACGCTTGGTGGATTGAGCGTTTGAAAGCCGCCTTAAAGCGCCAAGATTATGTGCGTATCGATCACTTCCGTGGCTTTGCAGCTTATTGGTCGGTGCCTTTTGGTCAGAAGACAGCCAAAAATGGCCAATGGCTCAAAGGGCCCGGTGCCGATTTCTTCAGAGCGCTTCAGAAAGCTTTGGGTAAAAACTTGCCCATTATCGCCGAAGACTTAGGGGTAATTACCGAAGACGTGGTCACTTTGCGCGATGGCTTTAACTTCCCAGGCATGAAGATCTTGCAATTTGCTTTTGGAGGCGGCTCCCAAGGGGAATATTTGCCCCACAACTACACCGCCAATTGCATCGTTTATACCGGCACTCACGACAACAATACTTCTCGGGGTTGGTACGAAAATGATGCTTCCGAAAAGGAAAAAGATTATTTGCGCCGCTACTTCTCTACCGACGGTTGGGACGTAGCTTGGACGATGATCCGGGGAGCCTTTGCTTCTGTAGCCCAAGTAGCCATAGTGCCGGCCCAAGATTTGCTCAGTTTGAGCAAAGAAGCCCGCATGAATTATCCGGGTAAAGCTAGAGGCAATTGGAGTTGGCGTTTCCGCCGCGAAATGTTCACTCCCCATATTGAGTGGCGTTTAAAAGAGATTACTGAAACTTACGGACGAGAGCGCGAAAAAGAGGTTGTACCTCAAGACGAAGCCTATCAAAAAGCGGCCGAGGCGGCTAGAAAAGCCAAGTAGTTTCTAAATAAATAAGGCCTCAACAAAAACTTCCGCTCTGACTAATATAAAAAGGCAGAGCGGAAGTTTTTGTTGAGGGCTATAACTTAATTTAAGTTTAATAATTTTTTTCGGGTCAGATCTTTGTAGAGTTGTTGGGCAGAGGTAAAGACTAAACCATCCATTCCAGCCGATTGAGCGGCTTTTATGTTGCCCTTCTGATCATCGACAAAGAGACATTGGTTAGGAGGGACTCCAGCTACTTGAGCGGCCAACTTAAAGATCTCGGCTTGGGGCTTGCGCATTCCCACTCGGCAGGAAAGGATACAAGGATCAAAATATTTGTAAAAACCTACTTCTTCTAAAATATCGGCATGTTCAGCTATAGTATTACTCAGAGCCCCTACGGCACAACCGTTATAGCGCAATTCTTGAGTAACTTGTAGCAAATGGTTGTCGATAGTAAAAGTAGCGCGGAAGATATTTTTCCAAAAATCGGAATAGTTGCCAACAATGCTGCGACGCCCTTCGCCACTTTGCCACAAACTTTCGCCTATTTCTTGCCAAAAGCTCTCTGAATTGAGCTGGCCCATTTCAAAAGCTGGAAGTTTCTGAGCAATTTCTCGGCGCAAAGAGTTAGGATTAGTTTGGAAAGCCGCACAACCGAGTTGGAGGTAACGATCCAACTCCGCTTCGACAAAAACCCCTCCAATATCAAATAAAACGAGTTTGATCGGCTTACGTCCAAAGAACAGCACAGCGCTCCCACTTTTCCTTTCTGCCTTAATTAGGCCCGTTTTTCTAGAGAAAAGCTATCCACCCTGCCATTTTTTCAAAGACAAGGCCACTCTAAGGAATAGTAGGGAAAAAGATCTTTAGCTAGAAGCAGGGGGCCCGTCTAACGCCGCTTATACTATTAAGAGCAGCCTATAGCTTATAAGCTAGGAAATTACCATATTGAAAATAGCCACTATACTTAATTACTTGAACAGCAGTAAGCTCAACCGAAAGAGACTAGCCATGGCCGCTTTGGCGGTAATATTTATTTTGTATCTATGTATTTGGCTAGTCGGCAGAATTTTTAGCTATTTATTTACGCCACCAGAATCGCCCTTTGTCGGTTTGGTGCCCCCTTCGTCTCCTCTGGCTTTTGAAGGCACTCCCGAGCAAGTAGGCGCTTTTTTACGTGAGCGCTGCGGTTTAATAGCTGATTTTAAAAATAGCCTCTCATCTAAAAATTATCCACAAGCCCGCATCTTAGTGGCCGTTATGGCTCAAGAGGGGGCAGAGCAAGTGGCCACTACTCCCCAATGTCAGGCCTATATACTCGATTTGGCCTCCAATATTGAGGAAGTTTGGGATCAAAAATCGGCCTATCCCTTGTCGGTATCTCCTTTTCCTCCCTGTCCTAGCGGCGGCCAGGCGGTATATACTAGTGACGCCTCTCAATTCACCATTACCTGCTCAGGCAAAAAACACAAAACTGTCTACAATTCCGCGACAGGTTTAGCTTCAGCCTCTACGCCCCCTGCTAGCGAGGGTGATTCTGGAGCCCAAGCCCCTTCCAATTTGCCCGAGCGCGATACCCGCGATTTAGCCGTCATTACTAAGGAGCGTTTGGCTTCTCTCCAAGATACTCCTAATGTTTTGCAAGCCTTACAGCAAACGGATATTTCAGCAAAAATGGAAGCTCAAAAGGGCTCCGATGGCCTCAAGAGTGGCTCCTACTATGAAAATACTATTACCGCTTCTGGGAAGTTGGCCCAAGAGCTCGATAGTCAAAATATCCCTCTAAGCCTACAAGAGCTGCCCGGTACCTTCAAGATAGAGGCCCCCTTTATTATCGCTATAGCCAACGTAAAGGAGCCTTTGCCAGAATGTTCTTCTCTACCATCTTTTAAGAATATCCAAGTCTGGATGTCGGCTCCCGAAATAAGTGGGGCTATTTTGCAAGAGCGAACCCCTAAGAGCGAAGCTTTAGTTCTGACTCCAGCTCGAGAGACAAGCTTCCAACTTATTTGCCAAGGGGCGACTTTTGGCAAATTATTCAGCGAAATTCCCGGCCGATTGCCTTCCGAAAGCCTTTTACATCTTAATAAAGCTACTGACGCCGAGTCTTGGTCGGGCCATTTATTCTTGCCCCAACAATACCACAGCCAACTGGCCAAGTTGGCGGCCACTTCTGAAGACGCCATCGACTTTATAACCCAAGTTGATCCAGCCCCAATAACGATAAGCGGCAATAGCCAATTTTTAGATTGGCTATCTGTGCCCAACTTAGGATGGCGCAACTCGGCTACTGCCGAAAGTACACCGATCCAGCCCAATATGCTGGCAGCCAGCTTAAATAACGCTGGACAAAGTAATTTTCAACAACTAGGTCGCCAATTGGCCAAAGCTTTCAAAGGTAGAGTGGGCTTCCATAGTGCTCTCAAGTTTGCCAACGGCCAACAAGCTAGCGCTTGGTTATCTATGAGCCCTTGGGCCAACCAAGATCAAACCTACAGCACAGTAGAAGCCCAAGGAAATACGATTGTCATTAAAGATGGCAAACTCACCAAGTTTAGCCCACCTTCCTTGCCTAAAGGGCCCAGTCCAGCTCAATTCTGCGGTTGGCTAACTTTACAAGGTGCCCAAGGGAAAGCTATCACTACTTCCTTTGCTATTGGCCTAGAGAAAAACGACAGTCTAGAAAATGAAGCTCTCTGGATAAAATTTGAGCAACTAAGTAAATAACAACCTTTTCTAGCCATAAGAGGCCGGTTCTTTTGTATAAGAAACGGCCTCTTTTCTATATTAAACTCCATTTTTTTTAAGGTGCTTTAACGTCTCTGGAATCTTTGGAGTTAGGTAGTTTATCTTGGGGCAAAATACCATTTACTGCGGCCAACTCGGCGAAATATTTTTCTTTAGGAAGGCGCATAAAAATTTTGGGAGCATCATTCTTCCCCAAACCGTAGCCGACTATGCCTTCCAAGCTATATAACTTTTCACATTCTTCCATACCTATTCTTTTAAAACAGCGTTGGGCTCTCAAATTGTAATCGGCCGTCTCTATTTCTACTAAATCGACTTTTTCATTTTCGAAGAGGAAGCGATTCATTAAAGCCATAGCCTTGGTACCTATACCGTGCCCCCGATTATTTCTCCCCATCATTAGACCAGACAGAGCCACCTTGCCTACCCTTTCCATTTCACGCAAATCGTATTTTCCCAAACCCAAAATTTTAGAGTGGATATCGCAAACGGCTAAAAAATAGCATGGCGAATTGGGGTTGGCTACCAAACGCATATAACTGTCGGAAGCAAAATGGTAGTCGTAATCACTTAGAGTTTCAGCCCCAAAAGCATAACGGACTAATTCTTTATCTTTCATCCATTCGGCAATTTCTATTAAATCAGAATGGACTATTCGGCGTAACAGTAAGCCAAAACGCAATTCAGAGAGAAGTACAACCTTTTTATTGGTATAAAAACTAAGCATATCACCCATCTGGAGTGCCTCTTCATTCACTTAACAAAACTTCAAAATGACGGAGATACTTTAGCAAAAATCTTTGAATACATGCCAATTTTTCATTTTTAAGGTTTATTTAAGTGCCGTTAGATAGAGGGTACCATCTTGGAAGAAGATATTCCCGTATAGGTGAGCAAAATGGTAGAATATATAGGCAAGTCTATCGATAAGGACTGCCCCCAACGAAGCTTTTTTTATCAGGTAGGGAGATCGGCTCATGTTTAAAGTGCTAATCAACGGCCAGGAGTATACCTCAGAGCAAGATAAAAAGCTGCTGACTTTCCTGCGCGACGATCTCCATTTGACAGCTGCTAAAAACGGCTGTAGCGAAGGTGTCTGCGGCACTTGCACCGTGCTAGTCGACGGCCAAAAGACTAAAGCTTGCCTTGTGCCGCTAAGTCGCTTGTCGGGTAAAAAAATAGTCACTGTTGAAGGTATCGATCCGCAGGAGATGCGCATCTATGAGCATAGTTTTGCCCAAACTGGCGGCGTACAGTGCGGTTTTTGTATTCCCGGCATGATCATTTCGGCCAAAAGTTTATTAGATAAAAACTTAAATCCCACTCGTGCCCAAGTAAAAAAAGCTATTCGCGGCAATTTGTGTCGCTGCACCGGCTATAAAAAGATTGAAGAGGCCATACTTTTAGCGGCCCAATTTTTCCGTGAGCATAAAGAGGTTCCGCCCAATCCTACCAGCTTACATATGGACGAATATGCCAAGCGGATCGACGTTGCCGAAAAAGTAAACGGCTCGGGCCTCTTTACCGACGATCTCATTGTCGAAGGTATGGTCTATGCTAAGCCGATCTACTCTAAGTATCCGCGAGCTCGCATTGATAAGATCGATACCAGTAAAGCGGCAATCCATCCCCACTGTCTGCGCGTTTTAGTTAAAGACGACGTCCCTTACAATAAGATCGGCCATATTAAGTCCGATTGGGACGTTATTATGGGTGAAGGTGATATTACCCACTATGTAGGTGACGTATTAGCCGTAGTTGTCACCGATAGCCAAGAATACCTTGAGGAAATATGTTCTTTAGTTGAAGTGGAGTCTACCGAACTGCCTCCAGTAACGAGTCCTTTGGAGGCTTTAGGCGGCGACGCCCCTCTAATCCACCCCGACGGCAATGTTATGAGCCGGGCCAATTTAATTCGCGGCGACGCCGAAACGGCCATAAAAAATTCTAAATATGTCGTTACTCGCAAATATAAAACCTCTTGGCAAGAGCACGCCTTTATGGAGCCAGAATGTTGTGTAGCTATTCCCCAAGGAGCGGATAGCCTCTTAGTCTATACTGGCAGCCAATCGGTATACGACGTACAGCGCGAATGTGCCCAAATGCTGCAACTGCCTCCAGAAAAGATACACTGTCGAGCTCCTTTGGTGGGTGGCGGTTTCGGCGGCAAAGAAGATATGTCGGTACAGCAATACGCTGTATTGGCCGCCTGGATCTTAAAAAAACCGGTCAAAGTCAAATATTCGCGCCAAGAGTCGCTCGATTATCACGTCAAGCGCCATCCCATGGAGATGGAATTTACGACCGCTTGTGATGAGAATGGCTACTTAACGGCCATGAAGGCGCTTATTATTGCCGATACTGGCGCTTACGCTTCTTTGGGCGGCCCGGTATTGCACCGAGCTTGCACTCACGCAGCCGGCCCTTACAATTATCAGAATATCGATATTTTAGGTATTGCTGTCTATACCAACAATGTCGTCTCCGGTGCTTTCCGCGGTTTCGGTGTAGCCCAAACTTGCTTTGCTACCGAAATGAATATCAATCTTTTGGCTGAAAAGGTGGGGCTCGATCCTTGGGAATTTCGCCGTCGCAACGTTATAAAGGCGGGCGACAGATTGCCCAATGGTCAAATAGCCGATCCCAATACTAATATGGCCGCTTGTTTAGACGCTCTCAAGGAGATTTATTACGCCCACCCTTACGCAGGCATTGCTTGCGGATTCAAAAATTCCGGCACCGGTATGGGTAAAAAAGACATAGGTCGCGTACTCTTATCTATAGAAAAGGGCAAGATCCATATTCGCACTTCGGCCGCTTGTATGGGCCAAGGTATCGGCCAAATGGTCTTAACTGAAATTTGTCACGTCTCCAACCTCGATCCAGCGCTTTTCGTCTTTGAGAATGCCGACACAGTGCGCACCCCCAATTCGGGAACTTCGACCGCCTCACGCCAAACGGTTGTCACTGGAGAAGCGGCCCGCCGGGTGGGCGAAAAGCTTAAGCAAGCCTTAGCTAGCGGCCATACCCTGGCCGACTTGGAAGGGCGCGAATTTTTGGGAGAGTATTCGGTAAAAACCGATCCTTTGGGAGCTACGAAAGATAATCCCATAAGCCATGTTGCCTACTCTTACGGAGCTCAAGTTATTATCATCAATGCTCAAGGACGTATAGAGAAGGCCGTCTCCGCCTTCGATGTAGGGGTGCCAGTAAATATTCAATCGGTTGAAGGCCAAATTGAAGGCGGTATGCTTATGGGTATAGGATATGGAGTGACTGAAAAATTCCTCTCTATCGAGGGGCGTCCCCAAAATAAATTTGGTACTATGGGCTTTATAAGGGCTACAGAGGCACCGGAACTGGAAGTTATCCTCTGTCGCCCTGCTCAAGGGGACGAATTGCCCTATTCCTTGGGAGCTAAAGGTTGTGGCGAATTATGTATGATTCCCACCGCTCCAGCTTGCGCCCATGCTTACTATCGCCTTGACGGCCAGTTCCGTCAGAGTTTGCCTTTAGAAAATACCCCCTATCGCCCCCCAAAGGCCTAACTTGACTTCTAGCTAAGTCGGATTTCCTTTATTAAAAGCTGTTAGCAGGGCTTTAATACTAATACGCAGAAATATTCCGGGCTTGTCGTCTAATCAATATTGGCAGACTATCTAAGAATTGCAGTTTGCCAAGGAAACAAATTCTGGCGTTCAACAAGCCACAGACCACGTTAAATTTCGCTACATCTGGCGATAGAGAAGAGGCATAAGTTGGCTAAACGAGATTATTATGTAGTTTTGGGTGTAGCGCCTATCGCTTCGCCGGAAGAGATCAAGAAAGCTTACAGAGCGCTTTCTAAAAAGTATCATCCCGACGCCAATCCCGATATGAAAAATGAAGCCGATCAGAAGATGAAAGAGTTGATCGAAGCTTACAATGTCCTTAACGATAAGACAAAGCGCAAAGAGTACGACAGTCAGCCCCAGTTTAAAGTACGTCGTTTTGCCAAATCCTCCGCACGTACCAAGATCGATAAGAGTGCTGCCGCTAAAAAGGCTGAAGAATCGACAGAGAGTTCTCCCGTTTTGCGCTGGTTAAAGAAACTTTTCAGCAAGCCAGAGCACGCAGCTAAAGAGTTTAAATCCGATCCTAAACAGGCCGACGTCCATTTTACTCTAGGTCTATCTATGTCCGAAACGGAGAGTTTCTTAGATCAAGCTTGCCGCGAATTTAAGTTAGCTTTGAAGTTCGATCCTAACCACAGAGAAGCTTGTTACAATATGGCTCTTATGCAATACAAAACTGGCGACTTCGATGGAGCCAGAGCTTCGTTGCGCCGTTGCTTGGAGATAGATCCTCAAGATCCAGCCGCCAAAGTGCTTTCGGGCTTATTGCAATAGTTTTTGCTCTTAAGCCTTCAAGTTTTAGTTATTATCAAAAGAAAGAGCGCCTCTACTTAGTAATGACCTATCCCCGGAGCCTGGGGAGCCTATTTACAAGTAGGGAAGCGCCTTTTTTTTTGTATAGTCTTTGAAGCTAAAGGATCAGTTTTTCGGTTTGGGGCCAGGATATTGGAAATAGTTGCAAGCGATCATGCCGTTGTATAACTTGCGTTTGCGCTTAGCTTTAGCGCCGAAGCAAGCTTCAAATTCCGGGTGAGAAGAGATAATATAAAAGGACCAGTCCTCCATTTGGGGTCGCAAATTACCCAAAATTGCATATAAATCTTCAGCTTCTTCTATTTCTAAGAGCCTTTCACCATAGGGCGGATTGGTAATAATTACTCCGTAATGAGCCGAAGTAGTAAAATCTCTCACATCGCGCTCTTGGAAATGGATACCCCGATCGGCCAAACCGCACTGCTGCAAGTGGAGCCTAGCCAGCTTTAAAGTTTGTGGATTATTGTCAAAACCAGTAATATGTAAAGTCGTTTGACGATCGAGAAGATCTTCAGCTTCTTCTAAAGCCTTCTGCCAATTTTGGCTACCGATAAAGGGCCAAGCTTCAGCAGCAAATTTTCTAGTCAGTCCAGGGGCCATATTGAGCCCTAACATAGCCGCTTCGATACAAATAGTACCTGATCCGCAAAAAGGATCGACAAGCACCCTATCTTTATTCCAGTAGCTCAGTTGCACTAAGCCGGCAGCTAAAGTCTCGCGCAAAGGGGCAGGAGCATTCCAGGTGCGATAGCCGCGTTTATGCAAACCGGATCCTGAAGTATCCAGTAAGACTTCACATCTATCGTTAGCTAAAAATATCTTTACCGGGAAATGGGCTCCAGTTTCATCTAAAACGGTACGACGGTAATGGGCCTGCATAACTTCTACAATGGCTTTTTTTGCCGTCCTCTGGATAGCTGGCAAACTAGTCAGCAAAGATTTATAGGTATGGGCATCGACAGGAAATTCGGCGCTGACCGGCATTAGTTCAGGCCAGGGAATAGATTTAACGCCCAAAAATAACTCTTCAAAATTAGTGCAGGGGAATTTTTTCAGGCTCCACCAAACCCTATCGGCACTGCGCAACCACAAGTTGGCGCGACAGAGGGCCGATTCATCCCCAACAAAATTAACGCGCCCGTTATCAGCTTGCACTTGATCCATGCCTAAATTGTTTAGCTCGCGAGCGACTACCGCTTCTAAACCCAAAGCACAAGAAGCTATCAAGTTAAATTTCATAACAATTTTATCCTATTTAGAGAGGCCTTCAGCCAATTGCTAAAGACAAAGGCCCGAACGCCTCCAGTTTATATTAGTAAAATTCTTTTAATTAAAACAGATTGTCAAAAAACAGCTCTAAACCTCCAGAACTCTCTTTTAATTAACGGCTCTAGCTCCCCTCCCTGCCCCCAAAAGTTGGAGGAATACGGCAAGCAAAGAGAAGTTCAACCAATTAAAAAATTATCTGTAAAGAAAGCGTGACCCAGTTGTGAAAAAGATCAAAGTCTGCTTCAGTACGATACTCTTTATTTTATCAATAGGCTGTTTATTCTGTAGCTTCGGTAGTCCAGCTCAAGCTAAGCCAGACGCTGTCAAGTACACTATCAGATATGCTGCTCCAGGCATGACTCAAGAGCAAGTTTTGCAAGCAGTTGGGCAACCGACTTTTAAAGCTAAAAAAGGCAATTCGTGGAACTATCGCAAGAAACCAGGCGCTCCAGCCAATTTGAGCGATCCACAAATTTTATTTAAAAATGGTTTGGCAAAAATTATCGTGGGCAGCCAGTTAGAAGCCAATGGTAAAACGGTGCTCAAAAGCGGCGACTCTGAAGCAAAAATAGCGGAAGTGCTGGGTAAAGCAGATCGTATCGAAGCCGGAGTGGGTAAAGATGTACGTATCTACTACTACGATAAGTTAGTTTTACAAATAGTCGTCCACAAAGGTAACATAGCGGTAATGCGCTTTAATTAAATAAAAATGCGGCTGTATGGATATAGAATCCGACAGCCGCACCTATAGGTAGTGTATTAGCTAAAATTTAGATATAAAGTCCGGTCCAGTAGAGCAAAGCAACTAAAGCAGCGCTCCAAAGCATAAGCGTCTCACTCAACTCAACGGTAGCTCCCAGCACATCTCCAGTGACGCCTCCTAAACGCCGACGACTGATAAGAGCAATAAGCCAAGTTAATATGATTCCTAAAGCAAAACACAAACAAAAGTTATCTAAATGGCCTACAAAATACCAATGGAATTGCAATTTAAGCCAGCCGTTACCGATTATATCAGAGAAGTCAAATATGAATATAACTAAAATAGCAGCCAGTTCAACGTGTAACCATTTAACATCGTTTATTACCTTACCAGCCAAGCTATCCTCTTCACGGGCGTACTTATTAAAAGCAGCCTGAGCTACCATAAACAAGCGGGCTAAAACTGGAATAAGTACCAATTCTCGCAAGCCGAAGCATAAAAGCAAAATAGCCACACCGGCCACTTTAGCCAACAACGTACTTACTAGAGCTACTGTGCCAAAAGTACCAATATTATGATCGCGCATTATTTTGAGCGTATCTTCTTTATTCCAGCCACCTCCCCAACCGTCAAAAGCATCGGCTAAACCATCTAAATGAAAAGCTCTAGTCAAAAAAGCTTCAAGCCCTACATACAAAATGGCCCCCAATACAGCTGCCAAAGGATATAAAATAGCAATTCTCGGGAGCATCTCAGTGCTAGGAGCAAGCACATCGAAATGGCTGCCTCCACACACAATCCACATTATAAAAGCACAAGGTAAAGTACATAGCAAACTGATAACCAATCCAACCAGCGGACTCCACACCAACACGCGACCGTATTTAATAGAATTTTCTCCCCAAAATGGCAAAATGCTGAACATTCTGAAAGCCGAAGTCAGTCCAAACAGCTCTTTCATCTTTAGCCTACCTCTAAATAACGAACAGTTTACTTTGTCTATTCTTAGCGCATTATCTACCATACCAAAAACACACCAATAGATGGAACTATTTTAGTACAAAGCAAATACTTAGCCTTAAATAGTCCTAAATCGCCCGAATATTTTCAAGAGACAACCTTTTTTCTCCTGGTGCTTTTAAAGCTAAAGGCAAACCTGCTATAGTAAAAATTACTTGATCTGCTAAAGAAGCTATGTATTGATTTAGACGCCCCTGACGATCTCTAAATAGACGAGTTTCTGCTTCAGCTGGAACAATGCCCCAACCGAGTTCATTGGACACCATAATTACGTCAAAAGTAGCTCGTTGTAAGGCTTGGCCTAATTTTTTTATTTCAGGGAAACAATCTATATTATCATCAATATTTCTAGCTAATCCAGACTCAGACTGATAGTGCAAAGAATCTCTGTAAGTTAAATTGCCCAGCCAAGTAGTTAAACAATCGATAAGCACAACTTTAGTGGGAGATTTTATTTCTTCAAGACATTTACCTAAATCGTAAGGTTCTTCAATAGTATAAAATAATTGACAGCGTCGCTCTTGGTGCTTTTTTATGCGCCTCTCCATCTCCTCATCGCAAGCCACTCCGGCGGCCAAATAGCAGCGTTCCTCAGCTTTATCAGCTAAAGACATGGCATATTGCTCAGCCCAAGCGCTTTTGCCGCTGCGAGCGCCACCCAAAACTAAAGTAATCATATCCAACACCTCAAAAAGTATCTATCGGCCAACAAAGTTAGCCCAGGCAGCCCCTTTAGGATGGGGACAAATAGGCCAAAGCCAATGGCTGCCCCATAATTCTTGCCAACAAATTTGCCAATCGCTAGGAGAAAAAACCTCAAAAGTAAGTGGCAAGTGGCCTTGAGAGAGATCACGTTTAGCTAAATAATCTAGTAGCTGGTCTACAAAGAGGCGCAAATTACCTCTATTTTCCGGTTGCAACCCTATATGATCTTCTCCCGTTTGGCTATTGAAACCGTGCAAGTGGATCGCTCTTACCTTGGGCCACACTTCAGCCATAAAAGGAAACAAGCCAGAGCAACTCTTCCACGCATGGCCTACATCTAAACAAACCGAAAGGCCCAAGCGTTGCACCAAAGGCCAAATAAGCGCATAATCGTAGCTGAGGTTTTCGACACAGAGTTGCTCAGGTAACACCAAATCACTACGTAAAAATTTCTCGGCCGTTTGCTCAGTAAAATCTAGCCAAGCGGCCATATCGCTAGCAGGTTGCCAAGCGAATTGCTCCGATTCCCAGTGCCAAATATAAGCCCTAGGTTGCAAGCAAGAGAGAGCTTCCACTGCGCGGCGCCATTCCCGTAAAGCTCGTGCTTGCCAAGCCTTGTCTAAAGGGTGAGCCGTCAGCGAAGACGGTAAATGCACAGTGTAGCCGAAATTAAAATGTTCAGCTAAGTCAGCCATTTCTGCTAACTCTGCAGAAGTTGGATAGTTGTCCCCCCCCTCGTATTCGTAGACTATCAGCTCAATATCGTCGACAAAAGGCGCTAAAAAACGCACATTTTCAATAATCGAAGCATTGATTGTACATCCGGAAGCACCTATGGCTAATTTTGACCATATAGACCGTGTCAGCTCCATAATAATTAGCTTGTATTTTCTTAATATTGGCTCTGTCTTTACTTTTTAGCTTTGGCTCCCAAAATAGCTCCACCGACATCACCCATGCCCTCTTCTTCAGAGCTGGTGACTTCATTAAATATAGCCAAAGCTTCTTCAAAAAGAGGCCAAGCTAAAATAGCTCCTGAACCTTCGCCTAAACAAAATCCCAATTTCAGCAAAGGGGTTAAACCTAAATATTCTAATTGCTTCTCGTGGGCAGGCTCATTAGACTGGTGGGCGGCAATTATATATTGGCGCACCTTTTTATCAATTAAATCGGCCACCAAAACAGCGGCCGTAACGATCAAGCCATCTAAAATTATAACTAAACCGCAACCAGCAGCTTCTAAAACAGCTCCGGCAATAAAAGCCAATTCGGCACCACCCATACGAGCCATTAACTCGATAGGCTCTTCTACCCCCAAATTGCGCTCTAGGATGCGCTTAACTACAGCCCGTTTAGAAGCTAAAGCTGCTTGACTAAGGCCAGTACCTTCACCGACGACCACTTCAGGTGCCAATTTCAAGATATGGCCAGTTAAAGCAGCCGCTGGAGTAGTGTTAGAAATGCCCATTTCACCAAAAATAACGGCTTTGGCACCTTTTTGAGCCTGTTCAGTAACAATATCGCGACCGTGCTCGAAACATTTTAAGCATTCTTCTAGGCTCATACCATTTTCTACACTAATATCCTTAGTTCCGAAAACTACCTTTCTATCTACGACTCCATCTTCTGGCTTAAATATATGTTTAACCCCCACGTCTACCAAAATAAAGGGCAATCCGAACTTAGCAGCAAAAAGTCCGGCTACCCCTCCGCCGTGAGCTAAGCTTATACTGTGTTGCCAAGTAACTTCTTGAGGCGCAAAACTTACTTTCTGAGCAAAAACGCCATGATCGCCAGCTCCGATAATAACCGGAGGCCGACCTAAAACTGGGTGCAAACTTTTCTGTAGACAGGCTATTTTTACCGCCACTTGCTCCAATTGACCCATAGAGCGCGGAGGAATACTCTTATGGTTGAGGTGTTCCCAGCATTGGGGGGAGAAACTCTCGTCGATAGGGGTTATCTTTGTATAGGAGAAATTCATCTTCTTACACTCCTAAATCAAACTCTCAGACAATCGTCGTACTTCGAGCTATTCCTAAGTTGCCAATTCAAAAAAAAAGAGCTCCTCACTGAGAAGCTACCCGTTACTTAACTAAAATTATATATTTTATGAGCCAAAAGTATATCTACCATATCGGCAGCTTCTACTAAAAGCAAACCTTCTCCAGCCTTATTACCTACTCCCATCGATTCGGCTTCCTCACGCAAGGCATATACTTTTCGTTTAGGAAACATAGCTGTAGGAAGTAAAAGTCCTCGCCCTACCAAAAAGATGTCGGCTTTCTGGCAATAGCCCAACATGCGGCGAGCCTCTACAACCGAGTCGCGTCCTACCACAAAGAGAACAGTCTTTTCGTCCTTACCCATATTATTAAAGCCTCAGGTGCATATCAGATTTTTTGACCAAATCGGCCAGGTCTTCAGGAGAGATAACTGCACAGCCAGCAAAGAGACTATCTTCCAGCATACCGCGCAATTCCAAACTATATTTGTCCGCCCAAAAGGCCACTCCCCTACTTTTGGCCGAAACCATATAGGGCTTGGTAGTATCGTTTAACCGGGAAGCTACACACTCGGTTACGCCGTCGCCTATAAAGACCACATCTAAGCTATGCTCAGATAAACCACCTACCAGACCAACAGCAAAAGTAAGCACTTCGATTAAGCTATCCTCGGAGTAGTTGGCTCGGTTGATAAACAATACAATATTTTTAGCAGGAAAACCGCAAGGATAGCTCATAAGCACACCGCCTGATCTACTTGTCCCATCATACTGGCAATATCTTCAAAAGTGACGACTCTGACACCTGGGCACATATTACCAATAGCGATACCCCTAGACTCTAAGCAAGGACTACTGACTAAGATCTTGGCACCGGCATAGACTAAGGTTTGTATTTTTTGTTGAAAATCGCCCTCTTCATCTTTTTTAAGCTTCTGCTTGCGCATACATTGATAAACACCGTCGGCAGTAAAAAGTATATACACTTCATGTTCTTTACTCAAAGCTGCCGCAGCCAGAAGAGACAAAGTTCGAGAACCGGTACTGGCACTTAGTGAGCGTGTCACCATAAAACCGAGTTTAGCCACCTAAAAACCTCCTGCACTGAACTATCCTAATCGTCCTAATGGCTCTGAGAAGAATACTTTAACTTCGCATAGCGCTCAACACGCTCAATAAATTGCTCAGCTAAATTGTCGCCCTCCAAAGTAGCTTCGTGGTGGCCATCTACAAAGAGCAAAGCCCGTGGAGATTCACCCCGCCCAGGAAGAGAGAGACCGATATTGGCATCTTTACCTTCACCTGGGCCATTGACGATACATCCCATAACGGCAACTTTAAGCTGACTGTACCCCTTAAGACCCTCTTCTTTCCAGGTAGGTACACGCTCGCGCAAATATTGACCTACTTCCAAAGCAATACTTTGGAAAAGTTGGCTAGAAGTACGACCACAACCGGGACAAGAAACGACTTGTGGTAAAAACTGACGCAGCCCTAAACTCTGCAAAATTTCCTGAGCAGCGTAAACTTCTTGGGTACGACTTTCACCAGGCTTGGGAGTAAGAGAGACTCTGATAGTATTGCCAATACCCTCATGGAGCAAGATTCCCAAAGCTACGGCAGAACTAATTAGGCCCTTCATGCCTACGCCGGCTTCAGTTAAACCTAAGTGAAGAGCGTAAGGGCAATGCTCGTTTAAGTCGTGATAAACGGTAAGCAAATCGGGAACATTAGAAATTTTGGCCGAGAGTACGATATGATCGGGAGCTAAGCCGTATTTTTCGGCCATCTGGGCTGAACTTATAGCACTCTGGGCCATAGTGCGCAGGAAGACTTCTTTATCGCTTAGCGGAATGGCGGCCTGTCTGTTTTCCTCAAGCAACTTAGCCAAAAGTTCTTTATCGATAGAGCCGGCATTGACGCCGATGCGGGCAACTTTACCAGCTCGGGCGATAAGCTCAACCATAGTGCGGAAATTATCGTCGTGGTGTTGACCAGCCCCCACATTGCCAGGATTGATGCGCAATTTGTCCAGAGCTTGTAAGCAATCGGGATAACGGCTTAAAAGTAGATGGCCATTATAATGGAAATCTCCAATTAAGGGGACTAAACAGCCAGCCTGGCGTACTTTATCCCTAATATAAGGGACAGCTTTGGCGTCGTCGTCGTCTTTTACAGTAAAGCGCACTAATTCAGAACCGGCGCGAGCCAATTCCAAAACTTGGGCAACCGTCTCCTCAATATGAGCAGTACAAGTATTGGCCATACTTTGCACAGCTATAGGAGCATCTTTACCTATAGAGATATTGCCTATCCGAACAGAATACGCACTCATATTTATATATGTACCTATTACCAGTTCTTGTCTTTATAAAAAATCTTGCTATATGGCCAATCTGAAACTATGGTTTAGGACTTCAACAAATACGCTGCGCTTATACCATAAATTACCCCCCGAGGCCTTCAAAACAGGCCTAAACATTCTGTAAGGCCTATAGGCTCTCCTGCCCTTTGCTAGGGGCCAAGTGCTCCTATTTAGCCGAACTTTGTTGCCAAAGGGCCAAGAAAATTTCTAAGTCTTCCTGAAGCTCGTCAGCCAAGATACGCCTCTTGGCTAAGTCTTCCAATAAGAATAGAGCAGCTTTATTTTCCGGCGGACTGTTACGTACCACTTCAGTAAGGGCACTTAGAACGGCCCGATCTAACTCAACATTTAAGTTATTCACTTTTAAGCTCACGCCACCGCTAACTTCCAAAACAGCCAATAAAAACTTTTGGGCGCTCTCACTTTGAGCTAAATTACACCCTTCCAAACCCTTTTTATAATCGGCCATAAGGCGCAGAGCCGCCCGACGGGCCAAAGTTAAAGTAAAATTAGAATGATCGCTTCGCAGCAATTCACTTAAAGCTCCCCAAATAGGATTGCTCCGATAGGCATACAAATTGAGGCCTTTTTCCACACCTTCAAACCAATCTTCCAAAAAAGAGAAAAGGCGGAAAACGAACATTTGGTGCAAATGATCGTCGGCTTGGGGATGACAAGCTACCGCTCCGATAATCGAAAGGGCTAAAGTTCTATCGGCATGATCCCAAGCTTGGGGCATTTGCACCCCGTCTCCTTGAGCCGAACGGCTCAACACTTGTTTCATAATATCATTAAGGCTGGGCTCTTGGCTTTTGCTTAAAACTGTACGACAGAGCAAAGCCACAAAAGCTTCCGAGTCGGTAAGTAAAGGACCGTCTTTAAGCATATCTAAGAGTCCTTGCAAACAACAGTGCAAAAGATGGCGATCTGGTTCGGCCGAATTTAACACTTGGGCCAAAATATGCTCGATTTGGCCTCTAACTTGTCTACCGGCAACTCGGTAAATACTAAAGAGGGCCTCAACTTTAGGGGCCGAGTTTTCATTAAGCCTTTGGCTGAGCCGTTCGACTATGCGAGTACGTAAAGTATCGCTAATAACGGGTACCGATCCTAAATAGCCCAAACTCTGCCAAACGGCAGAGACGACATGGCGTTTTTTATTATCTTCTGAGCCATCCACTTCTTTTAGGCTGGGGAACTCAAAGACCTGAGCGGCCATATCTTCTATTTCTGGTCGACAGCCAAACTTTTCTATCTCTGGACAATGGAGCAATAAAGCAAAGGTACCGGCTTTTAAGGCTTCGCCGCCCGACTCCAGAGCGGCGTCTTCGCTCACTACTTTAAAGCTAAATTCCCAAGCAGGCTGCCCACAAGAAGCTAAGAGGGAGAGAACAACCTTATTATCCGGCTCGTCCAAAGAGCAAGCTTCATTAAACAAAAAGGAATAAACAAAGCGCCACCGACTATCTAATTTTTGTAAAGCTTCTCGCACTTGAGGCAAATCTAGTTGTTTGGTGCGCACCAAAGCTAGAGTAGAAGCCCTATCTTGAGCCGACAAACGGCCAATTACATAACGAGCAAAAACTTTTTGCATATGAGCAGAGCTTAAAGCCTCTCCACGAGTACAAGCTCCAGCCCACTTATGAAATTCGGAAAGCAGAATTTCCATTTCTTGCTCGTGCTTAGGGCCCAAATCTTCACTGTGGCAGCCACAACTGCCCCCCTGTTCATGCTCACAAGGGCTCTTATGGGAAGTTTTGAGACCACTTTCCGACTCAGAGCGGCGAAAATCAGCCCACAAATTAACGATAAAAATGCGCTTAGGTTCATCCAAAGAGGCCAAAAAGCGTTCTGAAGTGAGATCTTCTAAGATGGCCGTGCCCAAATTTTTAAGTATGGCCCGCAAACGACGACTTAAACCGGCCTCGCTGCCATGCTCCTCAAACAATTGGAGTAAACGCTCTTTAAGATACTGGTAAGCTTGGTCATCTTTTGGTAAACGCGACAAAAGATTACCTAAAAAGGCGACACTACTAGATAGATTGGTAACTTTAAGTCGTTTTAATAGATAATCTCCCAAATGGGGAAAATGGGGAGCTAAGTCAAAAATAAAGGCGGACAGGGCAAAACGCTCGGGCAATTCTAAAGTTTCGAGCTGATCTAAGAGGGCGTCGAGAAACTCGGTAAGCTCTGTAAAGCCCTCGGTCTGAGCAGACGAAGGTTGGCCCGCTCGGCTACATTGAGCGATTAAAGGTGCCAAATGGGGCAGACTGGGCAACAATTGAGTCTTAAACTCTTTTTCTTTAACTAAAGGCAAAAGGGCCGCCAGTAAAATTGGGCCCAATAACTCTCTAAATCGGCTTTGCTCAGGCTGATCGAAATAGAAAAGAGCGTCCTTAAATTTTTTTAAGTCTAGACTGAGCAAGCTGAGCAAAGCGCGTCCCAAATCGCTGTCCATATTGTCTCGAACTTGCTTAGCTACTTCGGTAGACAGTTCCGCTTTGCCCCTCTTAAAAGCTGTCACCAATAGACCGAGGGGATCTTGCCGACAAGCCAACGAAGCCCTAAATAAATAACGAAAAGCTTCTATTAAATCAGAGGTATTTTCACTATCTAATAAAGTCAGCGAAGCTTCTTCCAAGCGCTGACGATCCCAAAGTACCCCTTTTATGGCCGAAGCGTTAGCTGGCCCCAGCACTTGTGGCGTTAGCATTCCTGGAGTGGCCAAAGCTTTACCAGTTGCAGAGGGTAAACTCCAGTTTTCATCTTCGGTACTTATATATAGAGTGCCATTGTGGACTTGAGCCCGACCTCCCACACTTTTAAGTATAGCCTGGGCCCCTTCCTCATTGTTGGAAGCTACTTCATGCCAACGTTTGTCGCGCAGGCAAGCGGCAAAATCAGCCGATTCGGCAGCTTCTTCTAAAAAAACCAAAGAGAAGAGGATCGACTTATGGCCTAAAGCACAAACTCTGGCCCCTAAGCGATGATTTAAATTGATATTGTCGCGGTGTAAAGCTTGTAAGGCCTCGGCTGTAGAACTATATAGGTTGGGATTAAAAAAATCTTGGCTCATAGCCGATTTTCTTTCCGCTTCTACAGCAGCACTTCCTACTTTAGAGATTAACTAGCTCACCAATAGTGAAAAAGTGACAAGATAAAAAAATACAGAAGAAAAAAAGTAATAGTCTAGAAAGGAGCCGGACGACAGCTTATAAGTTGTCTATAAGTTGTCGCTGCCCAATTATAGGAAAGGCCTATTTCTTATGAGAAAAGTTAATAAGATAATATATTTGTTGATCGTATTCTTTTTAGGAGGCTTTGGCATTCACAAATTTTATGCTGGTCAGAACAAAGCTGGTTGGCTCTATTTATTATTTTTCTGGACGGGTATTCCTACTTTATTGGCCATTTACGACTTTGTTGTCGGCTTATTAAAATCGGCCGATACTGACGGCAATATTACTTTTGGCTAAAAATGGAACCGACGCTATCAGCCTTTGGGCGGCAGCTGTCGGTTTTTCTTTACCATGACCCCAACCAACCCAATTTTAAGCGAACTTAGTTTTTTTACTTGGCGCTCGGCCCTCTGCTCAGCCTTGCAAAGTCCGGCCTGGCTTAAGTTTTTGACTGACCGTTCGCTTACTATGAATCCCACCTTTTCGGCCCTCTCCTTTCAAGACGGCTTTCCCAATTGCTGGTTTAAGGGCGCTTTTCTTTTGCCTATAGCATCTTGGGTTCAAGGTACAAAGGCTGATTTGGCTCACCTGATCAAAGCGATAAATATACAAGCGCCTCCCTTAATCCATAAAAATCAGCCTTTAGATGCATATATACAAATAGAAGCGCCCAACCGACATTTCTTAACTTTCACTTTAAGTGCCTTAGCCTGGGCCAAGTTGTCCCTACATACATTGTCAACGTCGATTCTGCCGACAGCTGCCACCTGCGCGGCGCCAAGCTTAGCTCCAATTTTAGAGAAGCTCTGGGGTTCCCAGGCTTGGCACCGCGCCCACTACCGCCTAGCTTGGCTGCGCAAAGCCGATAGCCGCCTCAGTTGGCCCCAACCGCTCTGGTTGGCCCCAGCCCTCGAACTTTACAGCCAACCCCAATTGTGCCAACTACTATCTCAAGCGGAAAGTTTGTGCTTTTACTATGACCAGTTGGCTAAAAATGGAAATTCGCTGCCTCCCCCTCTAACAACCAAGCGCTTAGAAGGACAGCTCGCCAACTTGCTCAAAGATTTCCACGATTTTTACCGCAACGTTAAAATCTTAAGCGGAGACTTAGCCAAACAAAAGGCTCTGCTCAACTTGGCGCTGGCTGTCGGCTATGCGCTGAATTTATACAACTTGAGGCTAACAGATTATGGCTCATACCCCGGATCTTTTGGCAAAGTTTACCCTTAGCCGGGAACAACTAGAAGAGACTGCCAACATACTAAGCGAACGTATCAAAATAGGTTTGGTCAGAGACGGCCAAGAGATAAAAGCGATCCCAGCTTACTTAGCTCCGCCTCCTCAAGGCATTAGCGGAACCGTATTGGTAGTAGATACCGGCGGCACCAATATCAGAGCGGCCATTATTAAGCTCAACCCGGACGGCACCCATAAGTTGGAAGCTGGACCCCTTCAAGCTACCATTCCGGCTGGTCGTCACGGCGAGTCTATTTCTGCTGAAGCTTTCTTTGATTTACAAGCTTCTTTAGCTAAACAACTCAATCCAGAGGCCAATTTGCCTATTGGCTACTGTTTCTCTTATCCGGCCCAATCGACTCCCCAAGCCGACGCCAAGTTGCTCCAGTGGACTAAAGATGTCCATATTCAGGGCGTAGAGGGCCATTTAGTCGGACAGATGCTGCTTGAAGCTATGCAGCGTCAAGATTACCAAGCCGATTCCGTTACCGTTTTAAACGACACTGTGGCTACCCTTTTAGCTGGCGCTGGAGCTAATGCCCATAATTTTGAACATTATATAGGCCTTATTGCCGGAACTGGCACCAATATGGCCGCTTTTACCGCCCTCAAAGCTGACAATAAGCTAAGTAAGTTGCCTTGGAAACAAAATAGCATGGCTATCAATTTAGAGTCAGGCAATTTCAATCCGCCCTATCTCAACCAATTTGACGATCAATTAGATAAGAGTTTAGATAATCCGGGCCAACATCGCTATGAAAAAGCTGTCGCCGGCTATTATTTGCCTTTCCTTTACGCCCAGGCTAGTGGCGAAAGTGATTCTTTTGATCCTTACCAAGGTACCGGCCAATTGGTAGAACTGCGCGATCGCTTCCATGACGATTTGGCCGAGGCTATTTTAAATCGCTCCGCCGATTTAATTGCTGCCGGTTTAGCTGGTTTGATCCGGGTTTTAGGAGACAAGGGGCGAGTGTGCATTACTGCCGAAGGGAGCCGCTATTGGGCCGATCCGGCCTTGGCCCCGCGAGTAGCCAAGCTTTTGCCCTCTTTAATTCCCACCGAAATGACCTTCTCTATCATTAAAGTGGAAGACGCCAACCTCATAGGCTGTGCTTATGCCGCTTTAAATAATGCTAAATATTTATAGATACTGGCAAAAGAAACGGGCCCTCTTGACAAATTGTCCATTTTAGGCAACTAAAGTTGGCCCATTTTTTATTCTTAGGCAGCAATCATTGTAAAAGGACTCTACTTACCAATGGATATTTCTCAATTTAGGCTCATGGAGGGCATCCTCTTTACCGATATGTATCAGCTGACTATGGCTCAGCTCTACTTTAAGTCTGGTATCCACGAACAAAAGGCCCAATTCGATCATTTTTTTCGCACCTATCCCAATTACGGCGAGCACCAGGCCGGATACTGTATTAACGCAGGCTTAGAATGGTTACTCGATTGGATGGACAATGTCTATTTTGACGACGAAGCTTTGGGCTATCTATCCCGAGAGCAAGACAGTTTTAGCCGACCTATTTTTGAGAAGGACTTTTTGGAGTGGCTACGTGAAGAGGGCAACTTCAAAAAATTAACTATCAAATCGGTGGCTGAAGGGCGCGTCGTCCATCCCAACGTGCCCCTAACTATGGTGGAAGGCCCTCTGGCTATGGGCCAAATTTTGGAAACAGCCCTACTCAATTGTATCAATTTCCAAACCTTAATTGCCACCAAGGCTTCGCGCATACGCCACAGTTGTGGCAGCCAATTAGTTATGGAATTTGGCTTACGTCGAGCTCACGGTTTAGGAGGTAACCAAGGGGCCAGAGCAGCTTTAATTGGCGGATGCAATTATACTTCCAACGTAGGCTTATCTTGCGCTATGGGGCTGCCTCCTAAAGGCACCCATTCCCACGCTATGGTACAAACTTGGATGGCTTTAGGCAAATCTGAATTAGAGGCTTTCCAAGCCTATGCCGATCTATACCCGGATAATTGCTTGCTCTTAATCGATACGATCGATACCTTAAATAGCGGCTTGCCCCACGCTATTACCGTGTTCGAAAAGTTGCGCCGCCAGGGCTATAAACCAATAGGCGTCCGCTTAGACTCGGGCGACTTAGCCTATCTATCTATGCAGGTTTCTAAAGTGTTGGATGAAGCCGGTTTCCCTGAAGCTTGTATTGTTCTCTCCAACGATTTGGACGAAATGACTATTTTACAAATTCATGCGCAAATTAGAGACGAAGCTAGTCGCAACGGAGTTAATGCCGACCGAGTTATCAATCGCCTCTCTTACGGAGTAGGTACCCGCTTAATTACCTCTTCGGGCCAGTCTTCTCTGGGCGGTGTCTATAAATTGGTAGCTTTAGAGGTAGATGGCCAGTGGGTTCCAGCTATGAAACTTTCCAACTCTATTTCTAAGCTTATCAATCCCGGCCACAAGACAGCTTGGCGTATTTATGATAAACGTAATCGCGCTACTGCCGATTTAATAGGTTTTGCTGACGAACGTCCCGATTTGGAAGAGCGCATTGTTTTGCACCATCCTAGCGAAAAGAGTATGTTCCGCACCATTAAACGCGAAGACATTAGTCGTATGGAGCCTATGTTGGATACGGTTTGGACTCAGGGAAGACGTACCCGTCCAGCTCCCAGCTTAGAAGAGCTGCGCCAAAACCGCCTCAACGACTTAAACGCTTTAGATAGCGGCGTATTGCGTATGCGCAATCCCCACATCTATCATATCTCTTTAACGACCAAATTACTGGAAGCTAAGATCGAGCTGATCCACAAATTCCGCAATTTAGACAGCTAAAAGCCCCTTTCCCCCGCCTCTAGGGAGGCGGGGGAAAAAGAAAAGCGGCAGAGCTAGGTCAAATCCTCATTTAATTTAAGGAAATCTTCTAACCACCATTCATTAGTAGGACGACGGCAAGTCTTCTCAGTCATGCGATCATAATCGTAGAAATCGAAGAATTTTATACCCTCGGGTTGCAAACCAACAAAGCCCATAGTATTGCCGTCAGTAGCAAAGATCTTCATAAGCTCACTTACGGCAGCATTGGCTAATCTGGCCGAAAGGGTACGATCGAAAGAGGTAGGATCGCCACCTTGTTGGATGTGGCCCAAAATAGCCTGGCGGACATTGAAGTCGCCCTTACACTCAGTCTCAAAAATAGCTTCCAATACGCTGGTACTGTAGCTGGACTTTTCGTTATTGATTACCAGAGCTACAGTGCGCCCCTCTTCGTTGAATTGCTTCTTCAATTTTTCAATATCTTTGAGAATATCGGAAGCATTTTTGGGATGCTCGTTAAGGTAGATATATTCGGCACCAGTAGCTAAACCGCTCATTTGGGCTAAATAGCCACATTCGGCACCCATTACCTCAATAAGGAAAGCCCTCTTATTAGCGACGGCTGAGCGCTTAATTTTATCTACACAATCGATAATACAATTTAAAGCCGTATCGGCACCGATACTAAACTCACTGCCAGGCAAATTGTTGTCAATGGAAGCAGGGACGCAAATTACGGGAACATCTAAGTGGTAGCCATGGCCGGAGCCATTATTAGTTCTGTATCTCTCTTTGTATAAAGTGTTGACACATTCGTAAGCTTCCCAACCGCCGATAACGATAATAGCGTCGATACCTTGTTCTCTTACCGAGCTGGAGACGACATATAAATCGGAAGGCTTAAAACTGGTGTGACAAGTGCCAATACGGGCACCACCTTCACAAGCCCAGCCGGAAACGCTCATCCAATCCAGATACTTGAAGCGAGGATCGCTTTTTACAATCATATCCTTATCAGAATGTAAGGTAAGTTTGGGCTCTAATTCCGACTTAGGCTCATCTCGATCGCTATTTTTATTAGAATGTTCTACAAAGCTAGCTAAACCACCCTGAACTTTAACTACTTCATGACCTTGGGCGATTAACAGACGAGCTACCGTACGTACGGCCATATTCATACCCGGTGCCGGAGCGCCACAATGGACGATAGCCACACGCTTAGGATGCTTAAGCGTCCTTTTTAATTCGGTAGCATTGGCAATTTTAAAAAGGTCGTAACTGTCGGCTAAAGAGCGACTGCGCAACCTTAAAGCGCCATTATCCTCTTCGCTTATGCAAGCTTGTTGAGCCTTGTGAGTATCTTCCACAGCTTTCATTAAGGGGACAACATCGGGACGATTACCCTTCATAACGGCTACTACAGAATGCTGTACTTTTTCTTGCAAAGCATATCTTACAGCTTCGTGGCCGAGCAAGCTACCTAAGTTGCGATCATACGCTGAAGGTGAGCCTCCACGCTGGACGTGGCCCAAAATAGTTACGCGAGCATCTTCCCCCTTTTGAGTGAGGAACTTTTGGACATAATCGGAGGAGATAGGATGTCCATGAATATCGCGAGCCCCTTCAGCAATAATAACAATAGCAGCCCGTTTACCAGCATGGCGACCTTTGCTCAAGGCGGCATACATCTTTTCTTCCCAACCATCGCGACAAGGGTCCTCGGGAATCAATACCCATTCGGCACCGGTAGCCAAAGCGGTCATCACAGCCAAATAGCCGCAATGACGCCCCATTACTTCCACAACAAAAGTCCGCTGATGGCTAGCCGCCGTACTAAAAATAGCGTCTATAGCGTCTACTATACGATGCAAGGCCGTGTCGGCCCCAATGGTAATATCGGAGCCACAAAGATCATTATCTATAGTTCCTGGCAAACCGATAACACTAAGAAAAGGATGCTTTTCTAAAGAGTCGGCGGCCACTTCTTGAGCTTCAACTAAACTCTTGACCGTATCTACCCACTCGCGGCGCAAATTTTCAGCACCCGTTAACGAGCCGTCTCCACCAATACAAATTAAGCGATCTATGCCATATTTTACCAAGGTGGAAATAGCCTGGCGACGGCCTTCCGGGTGCAGCATAGCGTCACAGCGGGCTGTACCTAAAATAGTGCCGCCCAAATTAATAATGCCGCTAACCTCCCCTACGGTAAGTTTTTTTACTCCACCGTTTTCCGGTTCTTGCAAACCGACATAGCCATTATAGATACCATAGACATCAGCTCCGCCCTTGATAGCGCTTTTTACTACAGCCCGTACTGCTGCATTCATGCCAGGGGCATCACCACCACTGGTCATAATTCCGATACGCAATTTTTCCGTCATAAATCCACCCTTATCTAAATCGAATAGCAGGATATTGTTTGCCAATTGGGCCTTTTTCCTGCCCAAAATCGTCATTTCGTTCTTACCAAAATTGGTACTTTTGCCTAAATATTATCTACGTTTGTGCATAAAAAGTTAAACTAAAAACTAGCCTTATAAGCTAAACTCTGGTATAAGCGAAAGCGAACTAAAAGCTAAAGCTAAATAAGTAGCTAATTAGTCTATTTATATTTAGTTAAAAGCTTCCAAGGGGTGGCTTTGGCCGGGTATTTGATAGGGAGAATAGCTCAAAGTTTGGGCCCCATCTTCGGTTAAGAAGAGCAAATCTTCGATACGACAGCCGCCGACTTGGGGTATATAGATACCAGGTTCTATAGTGGCTGTCATATGGGATTGCAATACTAAAGTAGATTCGCGCCTAAGTCCGGGCCCTTCATGGACAGCTAACCCCACACCGTGGCCCAAACTGTGACTAAAGTAGGGGCCAAAGCCTGCTTCTTCAATAATATCTCGAGCGATCTTATCGACCTGGCTGCCGGTAAGGCCGGGGCGCAGTCCTTGGATAGCGCTATCGTGAGCCTTTTTGACTACCGACCAGATTTTGACCATCTCCTGATCTAATTGGCCTAGCCAAATAGTGCGAGTAATATCACTGCACCAACCTTCTACTATACAACCAAAATCGACCGTCACCAACTCACCCTCGCCAATCTTTTTGTCAGTAACTAAAGCGTGAGGGTAAGCGCCATTAAGACCAGAAGCGACAATAGTATCGAATGAAGGTTTGCGAGCCCCACATTTTTGCATTTGGTACTCTAATTCAGCACATAAATCGGCTTCGCTAATCCCCACTTTAAAGGAAGTTAAAGCCTTTTTCCAAGCTTCATCGGCCACTTGAGCGGCTTTAGCTATAGCCTCAAGCTCCTGGCTAGTCTTAACTAAACGCAATTCATCAATAGACGGAGATAAGTTAACTAAACTTTCGGCTAAACCGCTAGCCACTAATTCTTGTTGCAAATTTAAGTAGGCGTCTAAAGTTAGGCTGCGCCCTTCCACAGCTAAGCGTCCACCCAGCTTATGCTCTTTAAGCCAAATAGCTAAGGCGTTAGCCAAGCTGCGCTGTTCATGAGAAAGATATTTTACCAATTCAACCGACGGACATTGGGATTCTACCTGGGCCCAATAACGCGAGTCGGTCACTACAGCTACATGGCCTTCGCCGACAAAGACTAATCCATCGGTACTAGTAAAACCTGAAAAATATCTGATACTTTCAGCTGAAGTAAGGATGGCACCTGACAAGTTCTTGCTACTTAAAACTTCTTGTAAGCGTATAACAGGCGACTTCACAGTATTTGACATGTTATTTTAGACCTCCGAATTGACAGATGAATTTTATTTGTTAATCGATAGGGAAGCTTCGAAGACAAATTCGGCTGGGCCGGTCATCATAATGTGGTCGTTAGTTCCGTAAGCGATAGCCAAACGCCCACCAGGCAAATGAACTACCGCTGCCGATCGGCATAAGCCCGACTGATGGGCGGCCACAAAAGAAGCGCAAGCTCCAGTGCCACAAGCTAAAGTTTCCCCTACACCGCGTTCCCAAACTCGCATATGCAAATTATTTTTATCTTGAGGAATAACAAATTCTACATTCTGTCCATCTTGGGCTCTCTGGGGATTAGTGCTAGAATATTCCAATTGAGGGCCGTAACTAAGTACATCGGGCCAAGCTAAATGGCTGCGTCTATCCCCCTCTTCGTCTTCAGCTTCCATTAAATAATGGGGTAAAATTAAAGCCAGATGGGGATTACCCATATTAACTTCCCAGCCCTCGTAGGCCGTCCCGTCGGGCAACTGACCGACCACTTTTTTCAAGTCGGTAGCTTCTCCCATATCGACTTTTACTAAATAGGGATCGCAACTTAGAACTGTTACCTTTTTGTTACTGTCGCCTACTTTGACGATAGTCTCTTCTCCCAAACCGATCCAACCCAAGCGATAAGCCATAGCAGCCAAACAGCGAATACCGTTGCCACACATACCGGCCAAAGTGCCGTCGGCATTAAAAATAACCATATTTATAATCTGTTCGCTGTCTTTGAATAGATAAATCAAACCGTCGCCGCCAACTCCGTAATGACGGTCGCACAACTTTACTGCCCAAGCTGAATTTCGAGTAGTATCACACTGATCGCTCACTAAGAGAATAAAGTCGTTGCCCAACCCTTGCCACTTGCATAATTTTAATTCTTGAACCTGATCCATAAAATTTTATCCTTTGCTTTGACCAGCTAACCAAGCCTTTACCAAAGTTTCAGCCTCTGAGAAGAGATTGGCTCCAAACTCGATTTTATGCAAATCGGTTTCAGCTTTAAGCCAAGTTTGCTGCCTTTTGGCATAACGATGGGTAGCAAAACGAATCTTCTGGCCCGCTTCTTCTAAAGAGAGGGTGCCATCTAAGGCGTCTAACAACTCTGGATAGCCCAAAATGCGCAAACGGCGCAAATCGGCCTCATGACCTTGCTCTTTAAGCCACTCTACCTCTTGGGCCCAACCAGAATCGAGCATAACTTGGCAGCGCCTATCTATGCGCTCATATAAAGTTGTACGCTCAATATTTATGCCCAACTTTAGAATATCGAAATTGGGCGGTTCACGCCTAGACACTTGGCTAAAAGAACGGCCCGTTTGCAAGACAACTTCCAGAGCTCTGCTAACTCGACGTTTATTACATCTGTCTATTTTAGCATAAGTGTCAGGGTCGAGCTGGACCAACTGAGCCAACAAACTGGCCAAGGAGCGCTGATTCAAACTCTCACGCAACTCTGGGTCGGGCGGCAAATCGATTAAAGTGTAGCCATCTAGCAAGCCGCGCAAATAGAGGCCGGTGCCGCCAGATACAATGGGAAGGCGGCCCCGCTTATGTACATCTTCTATAGCGGCTCCGGCCAACTGTTTAAACTCGGCTAAGCTAAATTGAGGCTCTGACAAAGTGCGTATATTTACTAAATGGTGGGCCACTTGGGCCAACTCTTCTGCCGTCGGCTTAGCCGTACCTATATCGGCACCGATATAGAGTTGAGCAGAATCAGCGCTGATAATTTCACCGTTAAAGGCCTGGGCCAGCTCTAAGCTTAATTTAGATTTGCCCGAAGCGGTCGGTCCCATAATAGCCAAAACTTTAGGTTTCATAATCTTTAATTTCTCCAAGTTCGGCTGCCACCATTAGTTTGGCAAAATCGAGCGGCAAAGGAGCCCGAATTTGCAGAGGCTGCCCAGTTAGTGGATGATTAAATTTAAGAGCGTAGGCATGTAAGAGAGGACGCTCGAGAGGAAAGAGGGTGCCTTTTAGCTCAATTTGCTCAGGGCCGCCGTAGAGCTTGTCACCAAGAATAGGCATCTTTTGGGCCGCTAAATGGGCGCGTATCTGGTGTTTGCGACCGCTCTTAAGCTCGGCCTGAAGTAAGAGTAAACCATGTTTGCGCTTTTTGAGAGTAAAATGGGTCCAAGCCTTTTTGAAACCGGCATCTTGGGTTTGAGGATTATGTCGCCAACGCACCGCTCCCCCCCGTTTTTCAGCCTCCCCCAAGGCATAGCGGCAATCCCATTCTTTAGCTGCTAAATGGCCAGGCGCAGTAACCATAGTTAAATAAATCTTACTTAAACTATGCTCCAAAAATTGTTTGGCCAAGGAAGCGTTGGCCGCTTGACAACGTGTAAAGATAACTAAACCGGAAGTGCCTAAATCTAGGCGCTGATGGATACCTAAATAACCGGGATTGCCGTCACGCTCGCCCAATTCTTTTTGCAACAAACTGACAAAATTTACCCGCTCGGTATCTAAATTGGCGTGCATAGGTAAACCGGCCGGCTTGAAAGCGACCAGTATGGCCTCATCTTCATATAAAATCTTCACAGCGAACATAGCCAGTTATCTTCTCTGTTAATTTTGTAAAATGCCTGCCAAAGGTCAGCTATAAAAATGGAAAGTTCCTACTATAGCGGAAACATATGGTAGAGCGCTGACCTGGGCCAACTTTTTCCAAACAGCCTGTCCCCAATCTTTATCTTTTCTTAATATTTATCTTTATTTTAGCAGGAACGATCCTGCCTAAAGGAGATCAAAACAAGGGACAAAGCAAAAATTGTACTTTATGTTCAGAAAGAAGGTTGCATATGAGGAAAGTTACGGTAGGCAGAGCATTTTGGCTAGCTCTAATGCTAGCCCTCTGCCTGCTTTTGCCGCTGCAAGTTAGCGCTAAATCTGCATCACCCCAAACCGTAGAGTTATCGAGTATTGAGCAAACTTTGGCTCCTATTGCTCTTTACCCTGACAGTCTGTTGGGCAACGTACTGATCGCTTCTACCTATCCTAAACAAATTTTAGAAGCCCAAGACCTTTTAGATAAATATCCCAAAGCTACTCTCGAAGAAGTAGCCAAGAAAGCCGAAGCTCAAAAATTAGATACGAGCGTCGTCTCCCTTTTGGCTACCCCAGACGTACTTTACAATATGTCCAGCGATATGGACTGGACTTACGACTTAGCAGATATTTTCACTAATAAAAATGACGAAATGTACACAGCCATACAAAAGCTGCGTAAAATTGCCTACGACAACAAAAAGTTAGTCTCTAACGATGAAGTTAAAGTTAGTAGTGAAAATAACTACATTTACATCAATCCTACCAATCCTAACACCATTACCGTACCTTCTTATGATGTAAATTCTGTCTACAGCCTCTCTACCCCTAACTATGGGGCCACTTTTATTAACTCAGCTATTCAATGGGGTACTTATACTCTTTTGAACGAGATCTTTTACGGCAGCAGTTGGGACTGGAGCGGCCACCGCTTCTGGTGGGGTCCTGGCTATAATTATTATCGCTATTGGAATAATAGCTGGTATCCTTGGGGTTACAATCAGCATTATTATAACCCTCCGCCGCCACCGCCGCCGAATCGTCCCAGTTATAATCCTCCGCCGCCACGCCCTCGCCCTCCGCGCCCAGATCACCACTGGAATGATAAGAACCGACCCGGCAGACCCGGATTCGATAACGACAGGCCCAACAGACCCGGCAGGCCCGGATTCGATAACGACAGACCCAACAGACCTGGCAGGCCCGGATTCGATAACGATAGGCCCAACCGACCTGGTAAGCCGGGCATTGATAACAACCGCCCTAACCGACCTGGCAGGCCCGGATTCGATAACGACAGGCCCAACAGACCCGGCAGGCCCGGATTCGATAACGATAGGCCCAACCGACCTGGTAAGCCGGGCATTGATAACAACCGCCCTAACCGACC
>CAKUDB010000006.1 GCA_934644775.1 uncultured bacterium
CCCAGCCGACCTAGTAGGCCCAGCGTAGACAATAGGCCCAGCCGACCTAGTAGGCCCAGCGTAGACAACAGGCCCAGTCGGCCTTCCGACAGCCGCTCTGAGGGTGGCAGAAGAAAACATAGGGATAGATAGGCAGGCCTTGTTCTGATAAGCCGTATATTTATGGCCCTAGCCCTCCACCTTATAGGTAGGGTATGAGGGGCAGCGTGGAGAATCCTCCCCCAAGAAGGTGCTCCGGGTTGCCCCTTATTTCCGAGGGTGGAGAAACATTCACAAATAAATAATTAGTTAAGCCCGCACTCATTTTATACTTATTGAGGCGGGCTTTGGATTGTAGTATTGCCCAATTATGAATACCACTAAACTCAGACGTTTTTTCGGCCTTACCTTTTGTCTGGGCGCTATCGCCTTAGGAATACCAACTATATCAACTAGAGTTATGGCCACCGACGATCAAGCTCCCATACTAAAACGCACCCTTCTCAGTATTGTGCAAAATGCTAAAGTAGACGAAAAGACCAAAGTGGGCGTCTATGTAAAAGTCCTGGAAAGCGGCAGAATCGTCTTTTCTTCCGACGGTAATACGCCCTTAGTGCCAGCTTCCAACTTGAAAGTCCTCACCACGGCCACCTCTCTAAGCATGTTAGGCCCCAACTACCGTTTAAAAACTGAGTTGTGCGGCCCTTTACCTAATGGCAAAGGACAAATAGAAGGCAATTTATATCTGCGCGGCAGCGGCGATCCTACTACCACTCCCCCTTACGATCAGCCTTGCACAGCTCCTTATTCCCAATTTATACAAAATCTCAAAGCGGCCAATGTTAGAGAGATTACCGGCGATTTAGTAGCCGACGATTCGGTTTTTGATCGACAACATCTCCCACAAGGGTGGCTCGATCATTATCGTCTCGATTCCTTCTCCGCTCCGGTAGGCGGCCTCTCTCTCAATGGCAACCTTATTGAAGCGGTAGTTTCGCCCTTAGGCTGCAGTTTGGAGCCGGAATGTTCCACTATGTCTATCGAAACGAAATATACAGGCGATTATGACACCGCTATCGAGCGTCCTAAAGGCAGCAACGTCGTACAAGTGCTGGGCTCAGCTCCAGGAGGCGAAGTGCGTCGCCAGATCTGTGTAGAAGATCCGCCTCTCTTTAGTATCGGCGTCTTTAAGAAGCTCCTTGACAAAGAAAATATCGTCGTCAGAGGCAAAGTACGCCTAATTAACCCAGCTGGCGAAGCTGCTTTAGCCAACAGTTTGCCTCGCTATGGTATCCATTTTTCTTTACCTATTGCCACTATTATCCAAGAAATCAATCACGAAAGTGACAACCTTTTTGCCGAGCACCTCTATCGCTATGTCGGTCAGATGACCTCCGGTCAAGGTAGCGCCGCCAGCGGTATGCAGGCTTGTAAAAACTTTTTGCAATATAACAATATCAATACCGCCAACTTAAAAATGGTCGACGGTTGTGGCCTTTCTCCCGAGAACAGAATCTCTCCCAACCAATTGGCCAACGTTTTAGACGCCATGGATCGCAGCTACTACAGAAGCTGGTATAAAGAGAGCTTACCCCACAGCGGTAGAGGTACTTTGCGCGGACGCTTAGGAGACGTAGAAGTTAGAGCCAAAACTGGCACTTTAGATCACGATTCATCTTTAACTGGATATGTAATTACAGCTGCCGGACAGGAGTTAATCTTTTCAGTTATCGTCAACGACGCTCCCATTTGGACAGCTGTAGATACCCAAAATAATATAGTGCAAACTTTAAGCGCTTGGGAGACACGTTTGTAACTACAAAAAATCCAATAAAAAAAGAGCTAAGTTCAAAAGCGATAGGGCTCTCCCGCCCCATATTGGCTCTTAGCTCTTTTTTTTATTTAAGCTTGACGCCTCAATTTATCGACAGTAGCTTTATTTAAACTCACCGACTCGGTGGAACCACCTCTAAAAGTGCTGATAATTTCCGCCATAATGGCAACAGCTATCTCCTCAGGAGTTTCACCACCTAAATCTAAACCGATAGGTGCATGTACCTTAGCCAACCAAGATGGATCCACACCGTCGGAAAGCAAATGTTCCATAATAATTACAGTGCGCCGACGGCTGCCAATCATACCAATATAGCCCAGCTCTTTACCAATTAAACAGCGCAAACATTCTTCGTCGTGTTTATGGCCTCTAGTTACTAGCACAACGGCGCAATCTCTATCTAAATAAGGTTCTAATTCGGTAAAAAACTCAGTAAACGGTTTAGAAACAACTTTCACACCTTCGACAAAGAGGTGGGGATCGGCATAAAGCTGACGATCATCATTAACTATCACCTCAAAACCGCACATTTTACCTATAGCAGCCACAGGACGCGACACATGGCCAGCTCCAGCAATATAAAGGCGCTTAGAAGGGGCGATCAGTTCGGCAAAAATTTCCATTTCATAGTTGCCGTAGGAGACAACTTGGCATAGGGCTTCCCCCTTGGCAATAACATTTTGAGCCAAAGATTCCAAAGCAGCCGACAGTTCCTCAGAGCTAAGGGGGCTATCTTCTTGGCTCTGTAACCCGTCTTGGGGCCCATAAAGCCAGTGCTTGCCCAAAAGCGGCTCTTCTCGAGAAGTAGTTAGAGCCTTTGAAGTAGGGGTATGCTTGTGCGAGCCTAAACATACCATATTTACCACAGTTTGCCCCTTATCAAGTAGACGCTCTAACAATTCTTCCATAAGCTTAACTTTGGCAGGCTGTTCTTTAAAAGTCTCTACCAACACCAACAAGCGACCGCCACAAATCATGGCCTCGCCGCCGTCTTTTAGCAAATCGCCCGTGTGAGCCAAATTTACATTAAGTAAAGTATTGCCTCCTTGACTAGCTGCAGCTTTAGCCTCTTGCCAAGCTTCAGCCTCCGGGCAGCCGCCACCAATAGTCCCTACTACCTTACCGGTACGGTCGACCAACATTTTAGCCCCGGCACTGCGGGGGGTAGAACCGTAGGTTTTTACTACTGTCACCAAAGAGAAAGGCTCCTGGCTATGTAAATATTGACGCCAACGTCTGTAAAGGATACTGCTCATTATCAACTCCTCATAATGCTCATATTAGCCTAAAATATTTTTTAGGCACCAAAAAAGCCCAGCTTAGGGAAATAAACTGCCACTGAAGCTGAGCCTTCGATTGGTCGACTACCTCAAATATTTACCTATTCAAGGCCTAAACAAACATATCTAGCTAGCGGAAGGCCCTGTCTTATCTTCAGCCCCAACCTCGGTCTGGACAGTCTCTTCCAGCTCTGGAGCCAAGCTATCTTCCAAAGGCCACACCTTACACAAGTCGGAGGCCAAAAGGGCTCCATCACCATGATACTTGTCAGCCAAAAAATCGGCAGATGTAGCGTAGATAGCGCTAGTTTTTAGAGTAGAGAAGTTGTTTACTTTGTTACAAAATTCATCACAAACCTTATTGGTAAGTCCTACCGATTGAGGAGCCAAATTCTCTATTCTTTTTAAGTAACTCCAAGCAACTTCCGAGCCTAAAGCCATAAAAACCTTGGCAGCCAGGCTTGGATCGATAGAGCGCAAGAAAAGCCAAGTTTTTTGAGCAGAATTTAAGCTCTCTAACTTGGGAATATCGGCGTATTTTTCATACCAATAGAGGGCCACCATAATTGCTATTAGAGGCAATATAGCCCAAAATATCTTATTGGAATCATCAAAATTGACAGTTGCTAGTATCACCATTATTTTACACCTGGACGTTCTTTGAGCTGCATACGAGGATGCTCAAGATGCTTAGGTTTGTCAGGATTGACTCCTCTGGCCATAGCGATATAAAACATCATAAATTGTACTACCGGCAGCAGCAGCAATACGCGGGCAATTTCACTAACTCCCGACTTAAGCTCCAAAAGATCGTCACAGCGAGTCATAAGATCGTTGGCCCCATCTTCGGCCAACATTACTCGACGAGCTCTGGTAATAGCCAAGTCGGCCATAACCCTTTCTTCCACAACTCTGAAAGTATTGGAAACCATACCGACAATCAAAGTTTGATTAGTAGCATAACCATAGTAGCCGTGGCGATATTCAATAAAATAGTTGCTAGTAGCGGGCAAACCGGCAACTCGGGAGATTAAATAAGCAGCCTCTTTGGCCACTCCAGCAAAAGGGCCAGAGCCTAAAAAGACAATATTGCTCAAGCGCTCCATCATCACAATTTGCTGAGATTTAACTTGCCAATCTTTTAAGTGAGCGCCCAATATTTCTGGAAGAGTATTAAGCTCATTTAACAGCACTTGCTTGCCGCAAATCCAACCCACCAAATTCATACAAGCCAGCAGTATCCCATTGGTACTTAAAATGGGGAATTTCATACTCCCTTTTAATTCGGGAAAGACTATTGAAGTGACAGCCAAGCCCGATTCTAAAGTGTTACTTTCGCCAACTTCCAAAGCGATTACCTGGGCTTTAGGATCGAGTTGTTTAAGCCTTTCTATCCCCCAACCAATCTCTTGGGCAATATCCGGTGCCGAAAGGACTACTACTAAAGTGCGAATGCGAGCGTCGTAGGGAGGACGCCGTCCAAACATAAGCTCACTGGCGGTAACGGCCAAAGAATTTAAGCCAGAAACTAAGTTAGTTATTTTAGCCGCCGAAAGACCGATATTATAGAAATCGGAGGTAGAAACATAGACCACCTGGCCGAAGTTTTGCTTGCGAATCCACTCCACCATCGAGCCACTTTTAGAAGCCATAGTCTCTAAAACTTTGCGCCAAATTTTGGGCTGTTCTTGCATTTCATTAAAAAAGATGGAACCTTTTCTGTAAAGCATCGTACCCTCTCGTTTCTAATCGGTTTTGCTTGCCATTTTTCTATAGTAGAAAAAGCATTTTTGCCATTATATACCCTTTTTACGGGGTTAAACCCAAATTTTCCAGAGAATCGATCTGAGTATTAACGAAGTATCTGGCTAAGATCTGGCTATAATGCTGGCCCCGTTTAGCCATGCCTATAGCTCCCCACTGGCACATGCCTATACCATGACCCCAGCCTTGTCCAGACAAAACGACCGCTTCAGATTTTTCCCCCAATTGGCGAAGTTCGGCTATATCTTCTTCCCAGGCCTTTTCCGTCCCTAAAAGATCCAAAACCTGTCCCATGATAGGCCTCGTCGGCTTGGGACAAGCTTTCTGAGTTTCTAGGTTGGCCCAAAGGCCTTCAGTAATAGTAAATTTTGCCGAAGGTAAGGAGCGCTTGGCACCAGACACATCTTTAAAGCGCAAAGCAGATCGGATAGCCCCATATTCTAAAAGCAGCTCTAAGCTATCTTCAAAGTGGACTTTTAATTTAGAAATCCGCCCTGAAGGCCCTTGCTCAATTACTTCCAAACCGGCTACCGACCCCTTTTTTTTCCCGCAATATCGACTGAGCTCCTGCCCCAGCTCCTCTTTACTCCAGCTCGCTTGCCAAGAAGCATAAGGAGAAGCGGCACAATCGGCTTCACCTTGATCATTTAGACAATCGACACTTACTAGGTAAGGTTCAGAATTAGAGCCGTAGACATAAAGTGGACTCTCTGTCTTACCTCCGCAAGCCGAATGGTAGAGCGTTTGGTCGGCTAAACGCCCCTGGTAAGTAAGTACCAAGCCACTAGTTTCGGCTACTGCCTGATCAGAAATAGCCGCTTCGGCGGAGGCACCGGCGTAGACTTGGGAGTTAGTTCCACAATCTACATCGTATGTTTTATTGGATAAACGTCGAGCCAATGCGTAAGTACGGGCAACTACCGCCTGAGCTTTTACGGCTTCAGGAGAGGAGCACAAAAGTTCTTTAGGTACGACCCCACGCAAATAGTCTTCCAAAGAGACCCAATTTATTAACCGGAAAGTATCGGCCTCACTCTCAACTTTTAAACAACCTCGATAGAGGGTGGTGCCTACTTGTAAACCATATCCGGCCGCACAACTGAACACCTTTCCCTTGTCCTTAGCGCTAATCTCATATTCAGACGCTGGACTGAACTTACCGTCGATAATTAAGTTAGGACTAGCAAGCTGACAAGAGGCAGGGTACAAAGCTGGTGAAGGCTCGGCCAAACCACGCACTTTTATTGGATGGCTGCCTTGGTAAATAAGTACCCGAATAGGATAATGTAAATCTTGCTCCTGGGCTAGCGAATCTCGCTTCGCCTCTCCCTCTTCTTCGGCTTGGGATGGCTTAGCGGTATCGTCGCCTGGGACAAGGCTAGTGGGTAGATCTGGGCTGCTTGGTTGTACGGCCGGTGTGGGCCGGGGCAAAGGGATGTTTTTATGGCGGCGGCTCCATGCTTGCTTAGAGCCCCCCCAAAGCAGAGCCGCTGCCATTACCAACACTACAGCCAAGTAAAAATTAGTAGTAGTTAACCTGATCTTCATCTACGTAGCCGCTGCTACTATTTTTACTAAAGTCGGGAATCACAGGAGCAGATTTTTGAGAGGTATGGCCAGGAGCGGTGGGGATAATTTCTCCGCTCTCGGTACGATTGACAAAACCAGCTTCTTCGTTATTGGCTTTTTTATCGACATTGTGCCCCTCGTTATTAGCAGCGGCAGAGTCTGGAGCACTCAGTTCGTGGCCTGCACTGGGAGTAGAATCTTCGTAAGTCTCTCCTACTATATCCTGGCCATATCCATTATCGGGATAGTTATATTGGCCGTCGAAAGCCGGATCGTAATCGCCTTCGCCATTGCCATATTCGAAGGGGACTTCGCTCACTTGTTCTTCGATAGGTTTAGCTGGCTGAGGCTTGGGAGTAAGTTGTTCTAACGAGCGCAACTTCTTAGTTTTAGGCTTAGCTGAGCCCGAAGGGCGATTAGTCTTAGCCGCCCCAGCGTGAGTTCCCGGTAAAGGATCAAATACACAACGGAACCCGGAATTAGCTAAACGCCCTTGCTCAGGAAGTACGCCATGTTCTTGAATAAGCATACAATCGGCTGCGCTGTCACTGCGCGAACCGCCTTTAATAACTTTAGTCAGAGGGGTGTAATCTTCTGTAGATCCGTAAGGTATAAACCAAGTATCGACCCATTCCCAGACATTGCCGGCCATATCCTCAACGCCGTAAGGGGAAGCCCCTTTAGGGAAAGAGCCTACCGGGGCAGTATTACTTAAGCCACTCTCGACACAGTTGAACTTGGTATAGTCCGGCTCAGTACCACCCCAAGGATAAAGGCGCAAATCTCCTCCGCGAGCCGCTTTTTCCCATTCATCGGCTGTAGGCAAACGTTTTCCGGCCCAGTGAGCATAAGCTTCGCAATCGTAAAAAGAGACCCTAATTACAGGATGATCTAAGCGATCGTCGGTGGCCGCTTCCTCCCAATTGCCTTGAGCCTTGTAGCCTGTAGCTTTGACGAATTTTTTAAATTGCCGATTAGTTACTTCGTATCTATCTATATAAAAAGCTGACAGATCTACTGCCAAAGGACGAGCAGCTTTACCAGCAGCGGGTACTGGCCCACTATAATAAGAGCCAGCAGGGATCAAAATCATGGGAGCATTATCCTGGGGAGAGACCCAAGACTGGGGTAAATTGTCTAAAGTTGGCGTCGGACGAGCAGAGACTATAGAGACGTCACCATTAGGGGGCTCATTGCCGATAATACCGCTGTAAAAGAGCAACCCACCTACACACAACGTACCTAACAAAGGTAAAGCCACCATAGCCACAATAGACCAATCTATCGAGCTTAGAGCCTTTTGAACTGAACCAGCTTTTTTAGCCAAAACTGCTCCCACAGGATCAGCGTCGTCAGCATATTCGCTCTCGATAGCTAATTCCACAGTAGTTTTAGTCTTGGGGGGGTGCGACTCGACAGCAACAGCCTTTTGTTCTGAAGAAGGCCAGCGCCGCTTTTTCTGTTTTTTCTTAAGTTGCTTCTCTTCTTGCTTAACTCGCTTGGCCCAATCGCGAAAATCTGCCAACAAATCGGAGGGTAAAGGGCGCGCCATAGGATCGGGATCGAACAATTTACTGATATGTCGATTTATTTTTTTCGATAAATCAGCTAAAGGCTCCAATTCCACATCTGGGATAAGCAAAGTCTGAGCGTCGGGAGGCGGACTGCCACTTAATAAGTGATATAAAGTAGCTCCCAGTTGGTAATCGACTACTCCAGGATTTATTTCACCCCTATTTACTTGCTCGGGAGCACAATAAGGCGAGTGGCCGCGCTCTTCGAATCCGGGATCGCAAAGTATGATCTTGTTGCCTTGCTGAATTAAATGCTCGGGACGCAAATCGTAAATAATAAACTCAGAAGGTGCCGAAGCTAGTAATTCCAAGATCTGACAGACAGTTTCTGCTTTAATAACAGGTTCTAAGGGGCTACCTTCAACCCAAGGACGTACTACAAAAAGGTGGCCCTCTTCTTCGCAAACCGCATAAGGTACGGTCAACCCCTTCATTTCACAAGAACTAAGTTCGTGACAACGCTCTTGGGCATTTTCTAAACTGATATGGCGCAACTCTCTAACTACAGAAAGGCCGAACTGTTCGACTTCCCCGCACCAAGTACGCGGGCCCAATCTCTTTAATGTAGAGAGTGTAGACAGAATCTTCACCGCTTGTCCCCTCCTTCAGTTTGGTCAGGATATACTCTGTTAGCTTCGTCGGCAACCTGTTTAGGCTTATTTTCAAAAACGCTGTTAAAGAGGCTGGCCAACTCAGATTCTTCTCTATTTATTAAATTTTCCGCTTCGGGTAAGCCTAAGAAACGCTCCTCAGACCCCAAACAATCCTGGCTCCAAGGCTCCCAGTAGGGACAAACGTCAGCGCGTTTATCTTCCACTTTATCACTAACCGGTGCTAATAAATACTCTTCCTGGCGAAAGATATTTAACCGCGTACAATGGAACAAAGTGTACTCTGTGTCCAAAATTTCATCTATCTCTAAACCGTTATCGACAGTTTCTAAATAGCGACATAAAGCGCAAACTTTCCATTTATCTTCAGTCATAACTACCTCAGAGCCCTCAATAGCCTCAACCAGTACTTAAAAAAAAAGCTCCCCGATCTTTCCAATAAAAAAAGATGGGAGCGCCAACCAAACCGTAACCTACTTGGCCGAAGAGGCAGCCGCTACTTCGCCTTTGGCCCCTCCCTGGGGAGCGGCCTTGGCTGCAGGCTTAGCTGTCGACGGCTCGTCCACCTTGGCTGCAGGCTTGGCTGCCGATTCAGTGGCTAATTTATCTTCAATAAGGGCCAAAGCTTCGGCATGTTTGATAAATCCGGATCGGAAACGACCAAAACTAAATGTTTGAGCAATATCATGAAATTTATTTAAAGTGGCTTCTAAAGTGGTATTACTTAGAGCCGGATTAGCCTTAAGATCTTCGGGAGTCGGCTGGTAATCTACAGCCGAGCCCAAAAGAACGTAACCAGCTCTAATCTTTTGCTCATCTTTAATAGGTTCAACAAAGAACCAAGCTTTACTATAAACTTTTAAGCCGTCTTTTACTTGAGTAAAACTTACCCAAGGAGCGGTATCATCAACGCCCTCCTCTATATCGCCAACTTCTTTCAACTCATCCTTCATATGTTTAATCTGAACTTTGGCAAATTGGGCAGCGTCTACTTGAAGATTTTCTATATCGATCCTAGTTAAAGCCACATTGCTTCTGAAGTGAGGAGCATCGGGCTGAGCATTGAGCGGAGCCAAAGCAATAACGAGCGTATTGCCTATACCGCGACGCAATTCCCAAAATTGGTCTTCACCCGACACTTCTGAGGAGCGCTCGATTATAGGTACGGTAAAGGAGATACCCTCTTCGCAAAAGCGGCCGATCTGACCACTAAAGTGAGTAGACTGAGCAGCCGGACCACAAGCACACAAGCCGGACAACAGTAATAAAGATACAGAAATAGTAGAAAAGCGTTTAAAGTTTAATAACATACCAGGTCTCCCAGTTCTTTAAGGCGACTATTCTTCCTCTAAACAGACTCTGCGCCCAGTCCCTAATAAAAAAAGAAGCGAACCACTTAGGCCCGCTTCTTTAGCTAAGATACCAACACCCCAAGAAGGCTATCTGGCATTACAGGCGGCGCAAATACTCTCCCGAGCGAGTATCGACTTGCACTTTAGTGCCTATTTCTACAAACAGAGGGACGTTGATAACGGCACCAGTTTCCAAAGTAGCGGGCTTGGTAGCACCGGTAGCGGTATCACCTTTGAAACCAGGCTCAGTATGGGTAATAACTAACTCCACGAAGTTAGGAACTTCGACACCGATAGGAATATCGTTATGCAAAGCGACGTCTACTTCCATACCGTCTTTAAGCCACTGCTTCTGGTCGCCGAGCAAGGATACGTCGATAGGCAGATCTTCATAAGTTTCCAAATCCATGAAGTGATACATATCGCCATCTGAGTAAGTGAATTGCATCTTACGACGGTCAATATGAGCGCGCATGATCTTTTCACCACCGCGGAACGTCTTCTCGATAACGTAACCGGTCTTGATATTTTTGATCTTAGAACGGACAAAAGCGGCGCCTTTGCCAGGTTTTACGTGCAAAAATTCGACTATCTGATAGAGGTCGCCGTCAATTTCAACAGTCAAGCCGGTACGGAAATCGTTAACCGAGATCATAAAGTTCCTCCGCTAGGTAAGTATATTTACAAAAAATAACTTCCAACCATTCGAACGAGCAAGCCTAATACCTGCCATGAGGTAAGTTAATCAAAAAAAAATAAAGTTACGAAATACTGGAGCTACTAGTACCCTTCAAAAGCTTAGCGCCCTTCCCAATCGAGTTCTATTTCCAAATAGTAGGAGACTCTGGGAATACTATTGCGCAAAGGATGGCGTCCAGTACCTTTAAGAATTTTTGTCTCTCCAGCTCCCACCGTACCCAACTCCTCGCGCTTAGTAAGAACTTTATGGCCACTACTATCGACTACAGATAATACGGCGCTTACTTTTTTGGCTTCCGTTGCCGAGCGATTAAAAATATCAACTGAGTATTGGAGAGTGCCATCACCATAATTGGCACTAACTTGAGGATGGCTATAAGAGACAAAAGGAATAGCCTTAACAGGCTCGACCGAGCTAGTTTCCGACTTAGCTTCAGTATCTTTTACTACAGGCTTAGACTCAGCCACTTTAGAAGCAGTAGTGGCAGGTTGGGCCTTCTTTTTCTTAGGACGCGCCTTAGCTTTAGGGTAAGAGCCTCCGTCAAGCTCCTGGGGAGTCGCTTTTATATTGGCAGCTGCCCTCGAAGCTCCACCGACCCTTCTGGGAGTAGTTTCAGATAAAGCGGCGTCGTCGTTAAACTCGCTAGGAAAATCACCTTCAGCAGAATAGGTGACTCGCTTACGCTTAACATTATTGCTAGAGGCTGAAGCTGAAGCGGCCTTTTTCTTCTGAGCGGCAATCTTTTTAGCCTCTTGGGCCTCTTCTTCTTGGCGCTTAAGCTTCTCGGCCCGGCGAGTAGCTAAAATTTGCTCAGCTCGCTCTACTCGAGCCGCTTTTTCGGCTTTAAGTTCTTCGGCAGCCAAACGGTCGGCAGAACTAATAGGGCGAGGGGCAATTATATCGATAATGCCGGTAGACTTATTGTCGCTAACTGTAAAGCCCAAACGCTCAGCCAGCAGGCGAACGGGCACCCACACTTCGTTATCATGCCATACGTAAGCTATAGGAAAGACTACATTGCTATACTCGGCTTCTAGAAGTTTATTTTCTCGAGCCGCCCAGCCGGACTCTTGGCCGCCAAGCGCCCTTTCAACGTCTGCACTAGACCAATCATTGGGGGCAGAGTAAAACAGCAAACGTCCATCTTCCGAAGTAGATACCCCTAAACGCATAGCTTGAACGAATTGCTTCAAGGGAGCATACAAACTTGATTCTATGTAGACGACACGTTTAAATGGCTTATTGCGTACGTATACTTCGTCAGCCGAAACCGGAAGGCTACTTCCCAGCCAACAGACCAGCGCCGCTAAACCTAAGCCCCAGCTGCGAACAGAATAAAAACTAAGAGACATCGTTGCACCGCCGCCTAAAGATTATCGTTCTAACGCCGCCAGAAGACTGGCCCTATTAGGAATGGGAAACTTACTGACGACGCCGAACTAATTTACTTACTTTAAAAAGATAGGGCGCTTAGAGTTAGCTTCTAAGATCACTTCGCGCATTTCAGCAAACTTGCGCATTTGCTGGATCTGACCTTGTAATTGTTTCACTTCACCTTGTAATTCAGAAATTTTATTTTCAATCTCTTTATCTTCTTCAGTGTCGATATTACTCTTCTTCTGCCCCACCGCCTGAGCAACTTTGCCAGCCCAAGCTTCAATTACTTGAGGGGCCACCCCAATCTCTTTAGCTAACTTGCCTTCATCTTCACCTGCCAAGTAGCGCACAACAATAGCAGCGCGATCTTCATCGGTAAAGTTTGAGTAGTTGATATTTCTATTTTGTTCCACGATAGACCTCAGATATGCGAAAAAAGATTCCAATAGTGAGAGGCTCGTCCTTTTCGATCTCTTCTAGCTCCATTCCCGCTTATTTATAGATAGAAGGCCCAAACGTATCCTCTCCTACTTTTACCACTAAAAAAACAAAAAAAATGAGCCCCTTTGAGAGGCTCATCTTGGTGGGTTGTACAGGACTCGAACCTGTGGCCACCTGATTAAAAGTCAGATGCTCTACCACTGAGCTAACAACCCACATTCACCTTCAGCAGCTTAAATGCTGTCTAGGTGGGGTGGATAGTGGGACTCGAACCCACGACCTCCGGTTCCACAGACCGGCGCTCTAACCGACTGAGCTATATCCACCATATTTTCTGGCACGCCCAGGAGGAATCGAACCTCCGACCCACTGCTTAGAAGGCAGTTGCTCTATCCCCTGAGCTATGGGCGCATATACCCTATGCTTACTACCTAGCGCAAAGACTTACTACTGGTCGGAGCGGCCGGATTTGAACCGGCGACCCCTTGCTCCCAAAGCAAGTGCGCTATCCAGGCTGCGCTACGCTCCGTTCACAACCCTCCGGGCGAGAAGAATAATACCTCAGCCCAATACCTAAGTCAATACCTTTACCCCAAAAAAGAACAAGTTTTTTTATAGCCCACTCGTTTTGGGCCTCTTTAGCTACCTACTCTTAGTAAAAAAGGCCACTGGAGAGAGCTTACTATCTCTTTTCACTCTTCTCCAGAGGCCTTTTATAATTTTTGGTTAACTCCTAATAATTATCATCTCCCACTTCCATAACTACCAAACGTACCGCATCTAATCTGGGGCCAGAGTCGGCAATAGCTGAGTAGACAGTTTCGTTTAACTCTTCCTGAGCTTCTACGTCTGATAGAGTTACTGAAGGGTTGATCTTACAAAGCTCTTGTAAGCGCAACTTCTCGCCTTCCAAGATAAGTTTAGCCTTGTCCATAGCCTTTGTTCGCATAGGTTTAACCATATTCTGAATGGCCTTAACGATCTTTTCTGTTAAGATCTCGACCCGTTGGCCACACTTTTCCCAAAGCTTAACTACACTGTTGGACTTAATCCGCTTCAGCCCTTTATGGGTGGGTATCTCTTCGCGATAGATAGTGCCATCTAAATTGACATTGATTAAGATGGGAACAGGAGAGAGATAACGCCCTAATTCCAAGTTATCTTGACCGATAGCCTCAAAGATAAATAAGAACTGTACCACCAATCCATTTTTGGGAGCGCTCTTCCAATAGACGGCCGAAGCGCTGCCCTCAGTACCATCTAGAGCAAAAGAGAGCAATTCTTTTACCAGAGGATGGGCCCCATTTAAGTATTCTACCTCTTCGCGAGCTAAAGCCAACTCTCGGTTGAAAGTAGCCAACATACCGCCTTCACGCAAACGCGACAGGGCTTCTATTTGCATATTTTTACCAGGCGTAAGGTGGTACATACCCGCTGTGCTAAGCTCTTCGGTATTGATACCGAAACGCTCTAAAAGCTTGATGACGACCCCCTCAATATCAAAATGTTTCGTCTCAGCCTCGATCATAGCAGCTAACTTCTGGCCTCGCTCTTCGTTAAAGGAATTTAAGTCGACTAAATAGTCGACATTATCTTCGGCCTTTTGCTTGTATTGTTTAACTAACTCCAAAGATTGAGCCAATACTGGCCTAAAATCGCCCGGCTGCATTAAAACTTGATCGAGACGAACCGTAGTAGCGATCTCTTCTCCACCTTCAACTGGCCCCTCAAAAGAGCCCACCATCTTATGCCAAGCAAAGAGGCGCTCTTCGGGAGTTCCCCCTTTAAAGTACATAACGTAAACGTCTACCGGATGGGTTTGACCTATACGATCTAAGCGGCCTATACGCTGTTCTACCGTATCGGGACTTAAAGGGATATCCCAGAAGATAAGGGTGTGGGCAGCTTGGAAATTGCGCCCCTCGCTACCTATTTCGCTACAAAGCAAAATATCAGCCCCTTCCGGATCGGTGAACCAAACGGCCTGTTTATCGCGCTCAAAAACGGTTAAGCCCTCGTGAAAGACAGCCGAATAGATGCCGAAATTGTCGCGCAAACGCTCATGTAAAGCGGCTACCAACTGCATACGCTTAGCAATTAAGACCACCTTTTCGCCGGGATGAGACTTTATATACGAAGCTATCCATAAGACGCGCTGATCTTGGCGCAACTGAGCTGGAGTAAGTTCCCCCAAACCGGGGAAGACATTTTCGGCCGCCTGACGAGAGAGCGGCACCGGATGGATTAAGCGGCCAGAGAATAAGCCGGATAAGCGGGCTCGCCTATTGCGGAAGAGCACTCGGCCGGGGCCGTGGCGATCTATTAAAGCGCTAAGTAGAGCCCGGCTATGTTCTTGATAAGAAGCTGTGTCTAAACGATCTTGTAAAGCCTGGCTGAGATGGCTGATCTGTTCATCATGGGGGAACTCAGCCTCAATATCTTTTAAAGCCAGCCGAACGGCCTCATGGTTAGATCCACTATGATCTTCATTTAAAGCTAGACACAGCTTTTTGGCTAAACCGGAACCGTGCTTCCAAGTTTCGCGCTCTTGGCAATAAGTGTCAAAGTTGGTAAAGCGCTTAGGATCGACTAAACGCAGTAGGCCGAACTCAGTTTCCAAACCACTGCGCGAAGGGGTAGCCGTTAAAAGCAAAACGCTGCGAGAGCGCTGGGCCAACTGGCTGACGGCTTGGTAAGCGTCTTGCCCTTCGTGCAAATGGTGAGCTTCATCAACGATAAGCAAATCCCAATCATACTTGAGGGCTTCGTCGAGCAAGCCGTCTTTCAAGGCCGTCCAAGGGGTAATAGCTCGCCGGGCAGCCATATAAGGATCGTCCTCTTCCAAGGCTTCACTACCCACTAAGCTAAAAACTTCGTTAAAGCGGCGAGCCATTTCGGCCAACCACTGGTTGGTTAAGCTGTCCGGTAAGATGATTAGCACTCGGGAAGCCCGTCCACATTCGCGCAAAACGCTAAAGATACGGCCAGCCTCGATAGTTTTTCCTAAACCAACTTCATCGGAAAGGAGAACCCTAGGGTTGAGCATTGAACAAACACGCTCGGTGACATAAAGCTGGTGAGGCAACAAACTAGCTCGCGAAGCGCCTATAAAATAAGATTCGGAGCTAAACATCTTGGAGCGCAATTTATGGGCAGCCAAACGCAAATGCAAATCTTCAGGATAGCCCACATTGCCATAACGCATACGCCCCAAAGAGCTGGACAAAGGCACCTTGTCTTCCAAATCGGCTTCAGATATAGATTGCTGACCATTCCAATAGGTAATCAAGCCACCCTCTTGGGTAATATTTTCTATGCGAAAATGGCTACCATCGCGAGCCACAGCCGTTTGGCCAACATGCAAAATAATCCGACGCAAAGGGGCGGTATTTATTCTATATAGACACTCTTCCGATTTGGCAGGAAAAAAAACTTTTAATAAACGCTCATCGACTACTTCTTCAACACACCCCAGCCCCATCTGCGGGTCAGACTCATTGATAATTCTTTGACCTTTGACAAATTTTACTACTAGATCCGACATAGTAATCCATCCAATAAAGCACTATTCTTCTACAAACTGCGCAGCCCAAAAGGAATATTCCCCCTCGTCCCCCCGCATATATAGGCAAACAACCGCCCACTATACCACTTTTCCAAGTTAATATCCTTTAGAGAACTTGTCTCAAAGGGAAAAAGGGCCGCCCCCCAAAAAGTCCCAACTACTCTCTCCGCCTATCTTTACTAGCCACCAGCTCAGCTATTTAAAGAGCGAAGAGCTTTCAAGTTACGCCTTATTTGGACAAAAGGCTAGAGCTATTGCCTCTGTTATGCTCATAAAGCTGATACTCTTCACGCAAACCGGCTACTCGAGCTTGAATATCGTCTATACGATCCTTAGTTAGAGGATGGGTACTAAGCAAAGAGTTCATAAACTGGCTGTCACCCTTACCATTATCATTCTTTTTCAAAATTTGTAAGGCTTCGACTCCGTAGCCGGGATCGTATCCGGCCTGACACATAAGCACTACTCCCCCGTCGTCTGCTTCTTTTTCTTGGGCTTGACTGTAGCGGTTACTGATTACAAAATTGGTCATGCCCAACATGGTGGAAATTTGATTGCGATCGCCTCCCTTGATAAAACTACTCAGCAAGGCACCACCGATCTGACTCATCATAGAGCGCTCTAAAGCTTTTACGGAATGGCGCCTCTCCACATGGGTAATTTCATGGCCCAACACAAAACTCAGTTGGTTTATACTCATAACTTTGCATATACCTTTGGTGACATAGATAAAACCGCCAGGGAAAGCAAAAGCATTGATAATATCTTGATTGAGCACCTTAAAGCTGTAAGGGATGCCACGGGAGCCATGTTTAACCAAGCTCTGCCCTAGATCGTTAATTTGCTGGGCCAAGTGTTCATTCTTAACTAAGCCGTATTTCTTTTCAATCTGTTGGGAGGAAGATTGACCAATCTGAATCTCTTGTTTGGTAGAAATCATAGCCGCTAAAGCTGGCAAGGTCAGTAGCAAGACCATTACCAATAGACAAATACCGAAGCGTCCGGTTTTAATCTTATTGAGCATAAATAACCTCTGAATATCTGTTAATTTTTTCTCATCAATTTTAACCAAGTATATTGGAGCGCACAAAAATCCGGGGAGAATCTCCCTCGATAATTTCCACATCAACCTTAAAGACGCGCTTGATAAGTTCTGGGGTCAGTACGACCCCAGGACTACCGTCGGCGGCAATACCACCTTTTTCCAGCACTACCAAACGAGAGCAATACTGGGACGCCAAGTTCAAATCGTGCAAGATGACTACCACCGTTAAAGAGCGCTCTCTATTTAGAGTGAGGATTAAATCCATAATTTCTATTTGGAAGCAAATATCTAGGTGGTTAGTCGGCTCGTCCAAAAGCAAGATCGAGGTATTCTGGGCTAAAGCTTGGGCTAGACGAACTCGCTGTAACTCGCCGCCAGAAAGCTCGGATATAGGGCGTTCAGCTAAAGCGAGCGTATCGGTATCCTGCATAGCTTTAAAAACGGCTGCCGAGCTCTCTCTGCCTCCCAACTGATTACCGAAGTGAGCATAACAACCCATTTCCACTATTTCTTGACAAGTAAAATCTTGCCAAATAGTGCTATTTTGGGGAACAAAAGCCAGCTTTTTGGCAATTTGTCGTCTAGATAAATAGCGACAATCTTTTCCATAGAGATAAGAAGAGCCGCTTTCCAAAGTAAGCAAACCGGCCAAAGCGCGTAAAAGGGTAGATTTACCCGCCCCATTGGGGCCAAGTATGCCCACAAACTCACCTTCACCAATAGACAAAAAGAGATCATTAAGAACTGGCCTCTCTCCCTCTTTGTATCTATAGATTATATTTTGAGCTTGCACAACTCCTGAAGCCATCTTTTCCTCTGATCAATCTGCACCTATATCTTTTTGGGGAAAATAGTTCGCTTAGCGAACCCCTTTCTTCTTCAAAATAAAGAAAAAGAAGGGAGCTCCTACCAAAGCGGTCAGCACCCCTACAGGCAATTCCTGCGGAGCGATTATTGTTCTAGCTATAGTATCGGCTATAACCAAAAATGAAGCCCCGTTGATAGCCCCAACCGGTAAAAGCAAACGATGATCGGGGCCAACTAAAAGGCGAGTAATATGGGGAATAACTAAGCCTAAAAAGCCAATCATACCAGCTACAGCCACCGAAGCGGCTGTCATTAACGAACAAGCTGCCACCACGACCACCTTTAAAGTTTCCACATTGACACCTAAAGATTTGGCTTGTTCTTCTCCCATACATAACATATTTAAGGGGACGGCATAGAAATACAGAGCGCCCCCTCCCAAGAGCAAATAAGGAGCGACTGCCAATAGAGAGGTATTGTCGGCTTGATCTAGTGTTCCCATCATCCAGATAACTACTCGCTGCAAGTCCTGTCCAGCTAAGCTCATAAGTAAACTCACCATAGCTCCGGTGAAAGAGCCGACAATAACTCCGGCTAACAGAAATGTGCCTACTGGCAAAACATTGTCTACCTTAGCCAAACGGTAAACGGCCAGCATAGCCAGAACAGCCCCCACAAAGGCCATTAAAGGTATAGAGGGCAAATAAGAGCAGAAGTTGGGAATGTGTAAAACGATGGCCAAAGTGGCCCCCAGAGAGGCCCCAGAAGAAGTGCCCACAATATAAGGATCGGCCAAAGAATTGCGCAAAATGGCCTGAAATCCGCAACCAGCTAGAGCTAAAGCCGCTCCGGTAAAGATAGCTAACAAAATACGCGGCCAACGCAAATCAGCCATAATAATTCGACTAGCTTCCGGCACCGACGAAGAATTAGTCAATAAGCTGAAAAAGTCTGACCAAGGCAAAGAGACCGATCCGTATACCGCCGCTGCGGCTACAGAAGCTAGCAAAACTAAAATAGCTGCAGCTAAAATAACAGCGGGCTGCCGCCACAAAGGCTGGGCCTTCGCTTTAGGTATCACTTGGCCCCGGTCAATCGTCATAGCTAACCTCACAATATTGGCGCATAAGTTCGACCCCTTGCAAAGAGCGCATAGTGGAGCGATGTAATAGACTGGCCGACACATGATATACCCGACCAGATTGCACCGCCCGCAGAGAAGACCAACCGGCCAATTTAGTAATATCGGGGGCTCCTTCACAATTCATAATAATTAGATCGGGATCTCGTTGCAGTAAATCTTCCAGAGAAACGGTAGGATAGGCCGTTTTAAGATCGCCGTAACAATTGCGAGCGCCAGCCAAAGTGATTAAATTATCGATATAAGAAGGGCCACCCACAGTGATAATAGGACAAGGCCAAATAACTAAAAATAGGCTCGGTCTTGCCGATATGTGTTGATTGCGCTCTTGGCAAGTAGATAAAAACTCAGCTAGTTGGCCACTTAAAGTGGCCGCTTCTTGGCGCTTATCTAGAGCCTGCCCCAAAATAGGCAAAACTTTAGCTAAATCTTCTAGGCTACTTAAACGTAGAGGCAAACGACGCCCTTTAAGCTTGGTTAAGCGGCCGATTAAGCCTGCAGGCAGCAAAGTTTCGTCGTAAACAATTAAGTCGGGAGCCGCCGCCGCAATTAGCTCCAAATTGGGGTACATGTCGCCTACACTAGGCAATAAGCTAACCGAAGGTGGATAATCGTCATTGTCTGTCACCCCCACTAAATAGTCTTCCGCTCCCAAAGCGCAGATAGTCTCCGTAAGGCTGGGAGTAAGAGAAACAACCCTTTGGCGGCGCTTCTTACCTTCTGGCTTAAAATTGTCATCCCACAATGAAGCTCGTGCAGAATGAGTTTTTTGCGGCCAGCCAACCTTTTTGCCGGGCCAATTAGGCGCAAAGACAACATAAACAACGAACACGATAAGGGCGACGAGGCCCATTTTTAAAGCGAATTTTATTGGTTTGCTAAAGCGGCCCATAGGGAGTAGCTGTTTTTTTATTTTTTACTTTTCTTCCTCCTGCAAGGCCATAAGCTCGCAAGGAAGAGCCCACACCTTGTCGAAAGCGGACGAACTCTGGGGGAGGTTTTTGTAAAACCAAATTGGGCAGCTTTTTTTACAGAGTGTTCGCCACTCCCTCTCTACCTTCAGGCCGCAGCTATAGCGCTAAGAGGTGGTTTCTTTACGAGCGAGCGTAAGTCTGTAAAATTCGGCGGCGATTGGCCCCAAAGTGTGGTGATTAAATAAGATGACAGAAGAATTAACCTCTAAAGACGTAGCCCGCATGTATAGGGACTATATCAATCCTGATTTGGCTAGAGTGATGCGCATTACCGGTCTAGGTACGGTAGAGGATCACGCTCTAGGAAGTTATGTTTGGGATATAACCGGCAAAAAATATTTAGATATGGCCGGCGGCTACGGTGTATTTTGCGTAGGCCACTCCCACCCCCACGTTATCGCCGCTGTCGAAAAACAATTGCACAAAATGGCCCTTTCAGCCAAAGTCTTCTTTACCGAGGCCCAAGCCAGATTAGCTAAAAAGCTGGCCGAAATTACCCCCGGCGACTTACAATATACTTTTTTCTGTAACAGTGGCACCGAAGCTGTTGAGGGCGCTTTAAAAATTGCCCGTTTGGCCACCGGCCGCATTACCTTTGTAGCCATGAATAATGCCTTTCACGGCAAATCTACTGGCGGCTTGGCAGTTTCTGGCCGTCCCAACTACCGTGATCCTTTTGAGCCGCTTATGCCCGAAGTACGCCACATTCCTTTTGGCGATGTTAAAGCTTTGGAAGAAGCTGTAGACGAAACCGTATCTGCCGTTATCGTCGAGCCAGTCCAGGGCGAGGGCGGTATCCACGTCGCTCCCGACGGTTATATGCAAAAGATGCGCGAAGTTTGTGATCGACACGGCGCTCTTTTAATTGCCGACGAAGTCCAGACTGGTTTTGGACGTACTGGCAAGATGTTTGCTGTTAACCATTGGGATGTAACTCCCGATATTTTAGTCTTAGCCAAAGCCTTAAGTGGAGGGATCCTTCCCATAGGTGCTTTCGTCGGCACTCCCAAAGTATGGTCAGCTTTTAAAGGACGTCCCACTATCCACACTTCCACTTTCGGCGGCAGTCCCTTGGCTTGCACAGCCGGTCTAGCTACCTTGGAAGTCTATGAGCAAGAGGACTTATGTCGCAAATCGGCCCAGAGCGGAGCTTACTTTAAAGGCGAGCTGGAAAAATTGGCCGCCCAATATCCCGATTTAATTAGGGAAGTTCGCGGCCTCGGTTTACTCTTAGGCATCGAATCGGTTAAAGAAGAATATGCCGGCTCGATCATTTCTGAAATGTCCCACCGCCAGATTATAGCCGTTTATACCTTAAATCAGCCTAAAGTTATTCGCTTTGAGCCGGCTTTAGCTATCGCCCGTGAAGATATAGATTTGTGCTTGAAAGCCTTAGCCGAATCTTTGGCTAAGACGCGAGAGCTTTTCGCTGGACGCGCTTAAGGCCATCCATTGCCGACAAAAGGTTGCCTATACCCTTGTAGCCGAGCCTTTCCGGCCGAAGCGGTCGAGCCCTATGGTGGCCTAATATACCGACTTAGCTAAGTCCTACCCACAGAACATGGGAATGTCAGGTCTGCTCTATTCGCAGTTACTTTACTAACTTTAAGTTTAGCTACTGGAAATAGAGCAGAAAAAATAAGGAGGGCGGCGTCTCTCCGCAGCCGACTGGCTTTTCAGCTTGACGGCAGTTCACTTTCGTCTCAGTCTCAGTTTCAATAGTAACCGGAGGAATTATGACCTACGTAGCCCGCAGCATTATTGCAAAAGGCGACCCCAGAGCCGCTTATGAACTTGCCAAAGACATGGAAAGCTTCCCTAAATTCATGCCCGACGTTCAGAGCGTGGAAGTTGTCGAACGCGGCGAAAATATGACCGTTACCGATTGGAGCACCGAGATCGACGGCACCGAAATTATTTGGACCGAAGAGGATCATTTCGACGACGAGCATTTGACGGTTAGCTACAAGCTTATTGAAGGCGATTTAGACAAATTTGAAGGCCAGTGGATCTTTGAGCCTTGCCAAGAAGGATGCAAAATTACCTTAACCGTCGATTTCGATTTTGGTATTCCTGAACTGATCCACTTAATTGGCGGAGTTTTGGAAATTAAAGTTACCGAAAATTCTGATATGATGCTTAAGAGCATGAAATCCCGTATCGAAGGACGGGCCTAGACAGTGAACCGCTTTGGCTTCTTAATTCACCCTTTAGGGATGCGCGATATTATTCGTCACCTTCCCAACGTAGCCGGTAAGCGCGAGCCCTTAGTCAAAAAAGTTCTTGAATGGACTCCCTCTTATCACGCTTCCCATATAACTGGAGTAACTTCCGCTTACGATGGCAGCGAGATTGAAGGCGATTTTTACACAGTTCCCCTTTTTCCTCAACAGATTACCGGTTTAGATCGCCAATTAGTGCTAGGGCGCATTCTAGACGCTTGTAAGTTGGCTCAAGCTGACGGGGCCCAAATCGTTGGCTTGGGCGGCTACACCTCAGTAGTAGGCTCGGCTGGTCTAACCGTAGCTCGCGAGATGGATATTGCCGTTACCAGTGGCAACAGCTACACCGTAGCTACCGCTGTGGAAGGGGCCACCAAAGCTAGCGAACTATTAGGACTCGATCCAGCCCAAGCCACTGTGGCGGTGGTAGGAGCCACCGGCTCTATTGGCAGCGTCTGTTCCAAGATCTTAGCTAAACGTAGCGTAGGTACCCTCATTTTGTTAGGCCGTTCTGAGCAGCGTTTGGCCAACGTAGCTGAAGATATTCACTCACTTTATCCCAAAACCAATATCGAAATTTCTATCGATATGGGAGCGAATATCAGGCGCTCCGATTTAGTAGTTAGTTGCACTTCCTCCGGAGGAGACATCTTACAGCCCAGCATTTTTAAGCCAGGCTCAGTTATATGCGATGTGGCCGTTCCTCACGACGTCTGTCGCGAAGTGGCCCAGTTACGTCCCGACGTTTTGGTAATTGAAGGCGGTGTTTGCGTAGCTCCGGGTAAGAATCCCCAGTTTAATTTCGACTTCGGCTTCCCTGAAGGTATTTGCCTAGCTTGTATGGCCGAAACGATGATCCTTACTTTAGAAGGGCGCTTTGAAGACTTCTCTATCGGCAGGGGACTCCAAATAGAAAAAGTGGAAGAGATCAGTCGCCTGGCCAAAAAGCACGGCTTCAAGTTGGCTGGTTTCCGAGCCTTCGACGAACCTATTACCGACGAGCGTATCGAACAAGTCAGAACTTTATCCAAGGAGCGCAACAAAAATTCGCGCACATTCTAATTATGACAGAGCAAAGAGATAATAAGAAGATAAAACGCATAGTAAGTGTCAGTATCGGGTCTTCTACTCGCGACCACAGCGTAACTACCGAGCTTTTAGGCATACCTTTCGAGATCTCCCGTCGCGGTACCGACGGCGATTTGCGTCGAGCCAAAGAAATATTAAAAGAGCTAGACGGAAAAGTGGACGCTATCGGTTTAGGCGGTCTCGACGTGTACTTATATAGCAAAACAAAACGCTATGCTCTGCGCGACGGCTTAAAGCTCCTCCAGTTGGTCAAGCATACTCCCGTTGTAGATGGCAGTGGTCTCAAAAACACTTTAGAGCGCGAAATTATCCGCATGTTGGCTAGCGACGAGCTTATTCCCTTGAAAGGCCAAAAAGTCTTGATGGTTTGTGCCTTAGATCGTTTCGGTATGGCCGGAGCTTTAGAGGAAGCTGGAGCCCAAGTTACTTACGGAGATCTAATTTTTTCTTTAAATTTGGATCAACCTATACTTAGCTTAGATGAGTTGGCCCAAAGGGCCGACAAACTGCTACCCGATTTTTGCAAATTGCCTATAAGTATGCTTTACCCTACAGGCAAAAAGCAAGCCGATATTGAGCCTACTCCTCTAACCGATAAATATTATCAAGAGGCCGATATAATAGCGGGCGACTTCCTCTTTATTCGTCGCCACCTTCCCGACCGCTTGGAAGGTAAGACGATTATCACCAATACTGTCACCAGCCAAGATCTTGACGAATTGCGTAAGCGCGGTGTAACATATTTGGTCACTACTACGCCCGAATTTAACGGACGCTCCTTCGGCACCAACGTTATGGAGGCCGTAATGCTGGCGATTTTAGGCAAAAAATGGGATGAAGTCGAAGCGCAAGATTATTTAGATTTAATCAAACGTCTCGAGTTCAAACCGCGTATTGTTAAGCTTCAGGACTAATCTCCCACTTTCTTATATATCAAGGCATTTAACGTTGTGCCTCGGAGGCGAATATGGCTAACGAAAAAACCAATTATTTAACTAGGCAAGGTCTAATTGATGCTCAACAGAAGCTCAATTACTTAAAAACTACCAAGCGTGAACAAATTGCCGAGCGTATCCGCATAGCCCGTGAATTTGGTGATATTTCCGAAAACGCCGAATACGAAAGTGCCAAAGCCGAACAAGGTTTCGTCGAAGGTACCATTAGCGAGCTCGAGCGCGTCTTACAGAACTACACCATTATCGGTGAAGATGCCGAAGGCCATGTCGGCGGCCAGCTTAGGGAAGTCAACCTGGGCGTACTGGTTACGATTGTCAATACCGAAAAAGACGAAAACGGCAACGAGGAGCGCTATTCCTTAGAGATCGTAGGTACTCGCGAAACTAATCCTCAAAATGGTCGTATTTCCAACGATTGTCCTTTAGGAGCCGCTCTTTTGGGTCACGGTCTGGGTGATATTGTCGACGTCAAGACTCCCAGCGGGGTTATTTCCTGGAAGATTGAGAGTATTGAGCCTGTCGGCGTCAAGATCGCTTAATATATTTTCCAAGATTTTTTATTAAATCAGCAGGTTCCGCCCCCAACAAAACCGACGAGGTGAAGACGGAGCCTTTTTTTTGTAGACAAAAATAGAAAGGTCAGCCATATATATATGAGTCAAGAACAGAAAAAAGCTAAGCGCCAAGCGGCTCCCGAGCTCAGCTTAAGTGAGCAGCAAGCTATTCGCATTAAGCACTTAAGAACTTTGGAAGAGCAAGGGCTCAACCCTTACGGCAAAAAATTTATCCGCACCGCCAACGCCGCTTTCATTAAAGATAAGTATAAAGATCTGGCTCCCGAAGAAGAATCGGAAGAAGAAGTTAGCTTAGCTGGTCGTATTACCGCTTGGCGCGGCCACGGCAAGGCTTCCTTTATCGATTTAACTGATCTTTCCGACCGTATCCAACTCTATTTTAAGTACGACATCTTGGGCGAAGAGTCTTACAAACGCTTAAGTTTAGCTGACTTGGGCGATTTAATTACAGTAACAGGCGTAGTTTTCCGCACCAGCCGAGGCGAGCTTTCCGTGCGAGTAAAAGAATGGAGCATCTCTGCTAAGAGCTTAATCCCTCCGCCAGAAAAGTTCCACGGTCTAACCGATGTTGAAGTGCGTTATAGACAGCGCTACGCCGACCTTATCGCCAATAAAGATGTGCGTGAAGTCTTTATTAAGCGCAGCCACATTATTGCCGCCATTCGTCGCCACCTAGACAAGATGGGCTTCTTAGAAGTAGAAACCCCTTGCATGTCTACCGTAGCTGGCGGAGCTGCCGCTCGTCCCTTTATAACTCACCACAACGCGCTCAATGTTGATATGTACTTGCGTATTGCCACCGAGCTTCACTTGAAGCGCTGTATCGTGGGCGGTTTGGAAAAAGTGTATGAAATAGGTCGCCTCTTCCGCAACGAAGGCATCGATACCAAGCATAATCCCGAGTTTACCACTATCGAGCTCTACGAAGCTTGGAGCGATTGCCAAGGTATGATGAAAATTACCGAAGGTATTATCGATACTTGTTGCCACGAAGTACTCCACACTCACAATGTCACTTTCATGGGCCACGAGCTCGACTTACGTCCTCCTTACCCTCGCCTTACCATGGACTCTTTATTCCAGAAATATGCCAACATTTCTATTAAAGAACTTAGAGAGCCTGGCCGTGCCAAAGAGAAAGCGTTAGAGTTAGGTATCAACTTAGGTAACAAAGAGTATACTTTAGCCCAGTTGTTTGACAAAATCTTTGAGGTAGCTTGCGAAGAGCATCTCATTCAACCGACCTTCGTTACTGAACAGCCGGTAGAACTCTCTCCCTTGGCTAAACGCAAAGAAGATGATCCCACTTTAACCGATCGCTTTGAGCTTTATGTTTGCGGCAGCGAATTGGCCAACGCTTTTAGCGAAGTAAACGATCCTTTCGACCAGCGTCAGCGCTTCGAAGAGCAACAAGCCCTTAAAGGTATCGACGAAGAAGCCCATCCTTTAGATGAAGACTTCCTTAACGCCCTTATGTATGGTATGCCCCCCACAGGCGGCTTGGGTATCGGTATAGACCGTTTAGTCATGCTTTTAACTGGTCAAAACTGTATTCGTGACGTCATTCTCTTCCCCACCATGAAGCCATTGGATAGCAATAAGTAATTTTATAAGAGCGCAGCAATTTCTGTCCGAGCCAATCGATCAAAAGAGCCTTGTCCGACACTTACAAAATGTCGGCAAGGCTTTTTATTGTCCCAACTTTGCGCAGTCTATAGGAAATAGTCTGGCCTTGTGGTATTTTAGCCGGTAATTTTCTTTTTAATTGCGGAGCTGCCTGTAGCTATGAAAAAAAGCCCCTATATTATTCTATTGGTCATAATCTTAATAGCTATCGGCTTTTATGAATTGAGGCCGCTCATTCAGCCTGGATATCCTCACTTTCACACATCCCTATCTGCGATGGCTAAAACCAATATTCTATTCATGACGGCTTGCCTGGGAGGAGCTTGCGCTTATTTCTTTTTACTACCTATAAAAAAAGTGGAGCTTTTGGCGGTAGTTACTATTGGTTTAGCTATAGATGGTTGGCTAATTGCTTATCGACTAGCCAACGTTATGGGAAATCCCTTAGAAGAACACCTGTACGGTTTTTTAGATTTAGGCCCAGGTCTGCTAATAGGGGCTCTTTTAGCTGTCATTTGGCGCATTATCCAATACAGTAAAGAGAAACAAATAGATAAAGTAAACCGATGTTTGGAAGTTTTGGGATTAGCTCTAAGTATGCCGGTCTCTCTTTCCATAGCTAATGTAAAATGTGGACCTTATGTATACGATCCCTATCTTTATGCTTTAGATTCACTGTGGGGTATTCAAGTCAGTTTCATCTTAAGTAAAATTTTGCGCCATTGGTTGCCCCTTAGCCTTTTTATGACAGCTATATATGTATATCTGTCTTTATTTATGATGTTAGCTCAAGTTGAAGTATATAAAGAGAATGAACAATTAGGCTTAAAACATACCGCTCGTTTAAATCCAACCTTTTATTTCTTACTTATCGGAATATTAGGAGCTTTTTGTTATGAGTTTTTACCAGCTGTTGGCGTAGATATTTATTGTGGTACGAACTACTTTCCTAATGGTCCCTGGCCTGCTGCCAATATGAATCCCGTACCTGTCGAAGCCCCTTTTCAGTTTGTACGTAACTGTATGCCCAGTTTGCATTTTTCTTGGATCTTGGCAATTTACTATTCACTTTATCGCTCTAAGCCCATATACCGCCAGGTGGCTTTGCTTTTAGTCTTTTTAACCGTTTTATCCACTTTTAGCGTCGGTTGTCACTACCTTATCGATCTTATAATGGCTGTGCCTTTTACTATGGCACTCTTAGCTATAACTATGCCGGAAGCTAAAAAGAAGACGCGCCTTATAGGAGCTATCTTTGGTCTAGCCTCCTTCTCAGGCTGGCTCTGCCTTTTTAAGTATTCGATTACTACAGCTTTACAACACCCAACCCTAACTTTAACTTTGCTTATTGCTACCGACCTTATCTCTTTCTACTTAGCCCACCTTATGTGCCAACAAGCTAAAAAGGCTAAGCAAATAGCAACCGACCAATCTGAAGTATCGCTGCAAACTGCGGACAATCTTCAAACTTCACAAACTTCACCCCAAAAGGCCTAACAAAAAGAAGATGACAATAAACAAAAAAAGCCCCTATATTATTCTACTGATAGTAATATTGTGTTTGGCATTTTTTTTTGAAATTGCTCCTCTATTGGGGGGCAATGTCAATTATTTTCATAAAAGTTTATGGTGGCAAACTTATGAGAATCCACTTTTCGGCACAGCTTGTCTAGGAAGCGTCTTCGCTTATTGGATGTTGCTGCCCTTTCAAAAACGCGAATTTATAGTTTCTCTCACTATCGGCGCAGTAGTCGAAGCTGTCTTAATAAAGTATCGCCTAGCTATTATCGGCCCAGTCGGTCAAATTCTTCATATAGGACCTGGTTTGCTTACTGGAGCGATAATGGCTATTTTATGGCGAATTTTCACGAATTTAAAAGAGCATAATTCCAATGCTTTGAATAAATGTCTGGAAGTATTAAGTTTATCAATAAGTATGCCGATACTTCTGAGCCTAGGCTCTTCAGTGGTAGGTTTTGATCTGCGTGTTTATGATCCTTACCTATATGCTCTTGACTCTCTATGGGGAAGTCAAATTAGTTTTATAATAAGCAGATTCCTAAGCAGCAGTTTAATTTGGCGTTTGCCTATGTATATTATTTATTTCTACCTCTCACTTTATATGGTATTCGCTCAAATCGCTGTGTATAAACTCAATGAAAAACACGGCTATAGCCATTGGAACTTCCTCATACCAGCCGTTTTTTTCATCTTGATTGCTATATGTGGCAGTTTTTCTTACTCTTTCCTGCCAGCTGTTGGTGTAGAATTATATTGTGGCACCAACTCTTTTCCTAATGGTCCCTGGCCAGCTGCCAATATGAATCCTGTACCTATCGAAGCTCCTTATTATTTGCTTCGTAACTGTATGCCCAGTTTGCATTTTTCTTGGATCTTGGCAGTTTACTATTCACTTTATCGCTCTAAGCCTATATACCGCCAGGTGGCTTTGCTTTTAGTCTTTTTAACCGTTTTGTCCACTTTTAGCGTCGGTTGTCACTACCTTATCGATCTTATAATGGCTGTGCCTTTTACTATGGCACTCTTAGCTATAACTATGCCGGAAGCTAAAAAGAAGACGCGCCTTATAGGAGCTATCTTTGGTCTAGCCTCCTTCTCAGGCTGGCTCTGCCTTTTTAAGTATTCGATTACTACAGCTTTACAACACCCAACCCTAACTTTAACTTTGCTTATTGCTACCGACCTTATCTCTTTCTACTTAGCCCACCTTATGTGCCAACAAGCTAAAAAGACCGATCTCCCAGAGCTTCCCCAGCAGCAGTCCGACATAGGACAAGATAGTCGGCAAGAGACACCAGAAAAAGCAGAAATTGAAGGGCAATTAACGGCTCAGTAAAAAAACTTTCATCCACTGATTCTACAACGGTGATACAATACTCACATACCCAATCGGAGGTTTGCTTACCTTGGCCTTCTTAACTTATTATACCGATCCCAAAAAGAAGAAGCTGCAAATAATAGAAATAGTAGCCGCTATCGCCTTTATTATCGTGGCTGCTTTCCTATTGCCGCCGGTTTGGCAGCAACATAAAGCTTACTCAACGGCAGTAACCTTCCATAATATAGGCCACGAGCATCTTCATAATAATAACGATGACGCAGCCTTAGAGTGCTTTCAAGCGGCTGTAAAAACTTATCCTATGGAGAGCAGTTTTTTGGAGATAGCCAGTATCCATCACTTTAAAGGCAACCATGAAAAGGAGATAGAAGTCTACCGCGATGGCCTTAAAGCTTTAAAAGATAGCTCCAAATTGCGTTACGCTCTGGCAGCAGAGTATTATTTAAACGAAAAGTATGACGAAGCTATCACCGAGCTGAAAATTGCTCTTGAAATAGATCCCGACGATACAGAAGCCCAAAATCTTTTAGAGCATTGCCAAAAGTATAAAGCTCATCCGGAAAAGCGCGGTAGACATAATAAGCTCAACCAAGAAGAGATTAAAAAGATATACGCTCCCTCCAATCATAGTAAAGGCCAAGCCCCTGGCCACTAGGCTACTTTAGTGCTAGGCTATCTAAGCTAAAGAGCCATCGTACTGGACTCAGCGAAAAAGGTACCTAGGCTGAAGTGTGGAAAAAGGTTGGACTGTTATTAGTTTTTTTAACTTTAGCTGCGGAGCTCTTCCCTTGGCTGTAATAAAGAAATCAGCAAGGCTCCAAAGCGCGACTGTCGTTTTGCTGGCGGTCGTTTAGCATAATTGCGAAAGGATCCTCTCAACTTTATTATGGCGAAGAAGAACATATTCGGTTTCCTTGCTCTTACAGCTACCGCCGGTCTAAGTTTGGCCCTGGCGACAGCCGGTTGCGGTACTCACAATGGTTCTACCACTACCGCCGAAAAACTAGGCGGCAACAATAGCGTAACCTTCTATTATTCTGTAGCTAATCATTCTACCGGACGTACTACTATAGATCCGGATATTGTTAAAGTCCGCTACAGTTTTACCAAAAAAGACCAAGACCAAATCGTTAAAGAAACAGACTCTTATGATCTAAAACCGGAAGTAGTCGTTCCCGAAGTGCCCACTGAGGCGGAAAAAGTTACAGCTGCCTATTACGATTCTACCGGTTCCATCGTAGCTGTAGGTATCAACAGTATTCCTTGGAACTATGATGAAGAAAAGGCTGAAGTAGAAAATCCTCGAGTTGACAAGTTTGAAATGCCCGAGAATGGCGAGGTCGACCTCCAAGCTACTCGCTACGTCTTAAGTCCAGAAGGAACTACGACTACCACCCTAATATTTCCCGTAGAGGCAAAGAGAACTGAAAAGCCTAAAGAGAGCTACAAAGTCAATCTTATCTCCTTCGCCCAAGAAGTTACCGGCATAGATAACTATAAAGACGTACTGAGCAAGAGTGACAGAGGACAAACTTATACAGGTGTAGGTTTTGAGGGCCCCAACGAAGGAAAAATTCCCGCCCAGGCCATTAAGGCTTTAATTCTCGTGCCAGGTGGCAATATTAAAGCTTCATTGAAACAACCTATTTACGTAACAAATCAAAAGCCTACTTCAATTACGATCGCCCCATCTCCCATCGACGGAAAAGACGTTACAGTTTACAATGGAGAAGATTCTGCCGAGCCTTACAGCAAAGTCTTGATGAGCCGAGTACTGACAGAAAAAGGTGGAAAGGCTAATATCAATTTAGGCCAAGAAGTTGTAACTTTACATGGCTCTACTGAAGGCGGAGAACTTATCCCCACTATCGACGAAGAAATTGCTGCCGTAGGCGCTCAGTCTTTCACTGCCACAGCTTCTTACAGTGCAACTAGTGGCCAAGGACCTACTCCTGAAGCTATCGATGTAACTAAAGCTACTAAGTTTGCTCTTGAGCCAAGTGGCGCAATAGTTTCCATAAAAGATAATAAAGTTACGGTCGAGAGTGCACCGGCTAAAGTATATGAAGCAAAAGTAACCGCTTCTTACAATGACTATGGTAAGCTTGACGAAAAGCTTATTGCTATTCACACTTTGCGTATCTATCCTGCCAAGAGCTATGTCTTCTTTAGTGAAACTAAAGAACCGTCTTACTCTATTCTGGATACTTATAAGGGATCAGAAATTAATAAAGACAAGGGGCTCGAGCTTTATGTAATGGGTCTTATTGCGTATGAGCCTGATGATATTTCCGGCGTCGTCAAGATGCGTACTTGCAATTTCGTTTTGCCCGAGTCCATCGTATCCACTTACCCTGAAGCGAAGTGCAGTAGTAAAAATCAAAAGCAAGGTGGAAGCGTAATAAGCGTAAGCCATTTTGAGGGCAATGAGTATAAATTAACGATCTCTCCAACTGTAAAATTAGCAGACGATTGGGTTGTAACGCTGGATCCGCAGGCTTACGATAAGCTCGGTTTACCCAAGTTCCGCGAATTAACTATTGAAAATAAGTAATGGTTCGTCTGTGCATTAGATTGCATAAATAAAACTGGCCTGGTAGCTTATAACTTACCGGGCCAGTTTTATTTATGCAGCCTTCAATTTCAGGCTAGATACCACCCCAATTGCGCCTTTCTACGAAAGTGCTAGGCTCCACAGTAAAGCCATTTTTTAAACGCCTAGCTTCACGACGTATAGAAGCTAAAATAACTGGCCCGCTAATCATACCAATTACTTTAGTTAAAGAGCCAAAATCGTGGACAAATTGCTCACGCAAGGTATGGATCCGCTCTTTTACGCTACGATTAGATTCTTTGAGATATTGCTCCATAGCCCACAGAGCCCCGTAAGCATAGCGGCGTATAGTGGCCGAATCTTGCTCTAAGCGGCGTAAGACCCTCTTATTATCGTATTTATGGAAATTTTTCCAACCCTTCCAAACGGTGTTAATCACTCTAAAGACGCTAGGCCCGTTAACCTCGTAATCGGCTTGGAAAGCTCTAAGCAAAAACTCCTCACTTTGCTCGGGAGTAATGTAAGGATGCTTAAAGTTAAAGCGATATTGGCCATGAATATCGGCCAAATCGACGTCTTCCAACATGGCACCTTTGGCTGCCTGTTCCTGGAAAAGCGGAGTACCTGGCAAGGGAGTATAGAGCATAAATTGGTGGAAATCGGTATTATGTTTGATAGCTCGAGCAATCACTTGGTCGATATTTTCTGGAGTATGATTCTCTAAACCGATAATACTGGAGCCCAAAATTTTAATACCCAGTTCTTGCAATCGCCCCACAAACTCTACCGAATCGCAGCCCTTAAGTTTGGAATATTGGCTATCTTCCCCTTCAAGGCCCATCCAAAGCCAAGAAAGGCCCAAGCGCAAAAGTTCGTCCATAGAATATTGGCGTAAAGCATTAGCTGAAGAGAAACAATAAAGGGACCAGGCTTTACCATCCCGCTCCATTAAATCGAGTAATTCCATGGCTCGAGGACGATTGAGCAAGAAGTTTTCATCCATAATAAAGAAGGAACTGGTGCCCAAACGGCGCTCAAAGCCACACATCAAGTCATACAGTTCCTCCCCACTATCGAAGAATGTTACCGAGTGGCCTTTGCCACCAAAGAGGGCCGAAGTCGCACAGAAATTGCAACCCATAGGACAACCTACGGAAGTAATTACGGTAGCGGCCGTATCCTGACTGCTACTTTTTACGTCAAAACCGAAAAGGCGGGTACCGAAACCTGAGACAATATCAGGATGGACAATTTTAGCCGTTTCGTCTTCGCCTAAAAAATGGCGGAACCAGCTTACCCCTTCTCCTTTGGCAATATGGTCGGCGTCAATCATGTTTTCCAGGCCAGGTATAGAAGCCACATGGCCACCTACTACAATAACGCTGCGCGGAGAGTAACGGCGCACCAACTGACACATACGATGGACTTTATGTACATTGGCCACGATACCGCTAATGCCTACAATATCGTAATTGCCAACTTGTAATTCGTGGATAAACCTCTCTTGAGTGGGAAAGTCGAGTACGGTAGAGGGAGCATGAATATTTTGTTGGATAAACATTAAGCCCCAAGAGCGATGGAACATGCGCAAAGAGAAAGGGCCTTGGACTCGCGTAACCTGGTTATGATAAAGTTCCATAGGGTTGATAGCCCGACTGCCAAAAGCATCATTCTGAGCATAAGGGCCAAAGACTGACGAAAACAGAATTGTCGGCTTACCAGAGCCTTTCCCTTTATATACCGGACGATTACTACTGATATTTTCTGAGCTCATTTTGCTACCTAACCTACCTTTTTTAGCCAAGAAAAACAGCAAATCCACTCTGAAAGTTGGCGTTATCGCTAAAGATAAAAAAACTATCTGTATATTTTTGCCTAATGCCAAGTTTAAGAGTGCATTTTCTGCGCCGACCTGTCAAAAAAAAAGAGACAGTCGAACTATTAAGTAAGGCCAAAAGTTCGCAAAACGGCGGCAGCAAACCTGCCTAAAAAAAAGAGACCAACTCTTAGCCTGTTGGAAGCTAAGTTCAGCCCTAGATAGCTTGAGAGGCCGAATATTCTTTAGCTAAAAACTCAGCGATTACCGACAACATGGAAGCGCCATATTTTTGCAATTTTACTAGACCAAAACCAGAAATTTGTGACAACTCCTCCAAAGTGCGCGGCCTCTGTTGAGCCATAGCTAATAAAGAAGCGTCGTGCAAAACTAAATAAGGAGCTATCCCTTCTTGGCGGGCTAACTCCATACGTTTACGACGCAACACTTCAAAGAGCTCGCTGACTGAGCGAGCTGCCTGAGTAGCCCCAGAGCCTCCAGTTAAAGTATTTAATATAGGACGTTGGGGATTTTTAGATTCTTTCTTAGACTTGGAAGCCTTAATATCTTCATCTATGCGCAAAGGCAACTTGACATTGCCTTCCAAAACCTCTCGACTGCGCTTAGTAAGTTTTATACTACCATATCCAGCTAAATCTACCCTTAAATAGCCAGCCGCCATAAGTTGGCGAAAGACGGAAGTCCATTGCTTGACGCTCAACTCTTTGCCAATAGCGTAGGTACTCAGCTTATCGTGGCCTTGAGATAATAAACGCTCCGTTTTAGCCCCACGCAAGACGTCGATTAAATAAGCCGCCCCGTAAAGCTGACCAGTTCGGTAAACGCAAGAAAGAGCTTTTTGGGCATAGATCAATCCGTCTACCGCCTGAGGCGGATTGGTGCAATTATCACAATAGCCACAATTTTCTTTAGTCTCCTCGCCAAAATATTCCAAAAGGGCGCGACGGCGGCAAGTAACCGTTTCACAAAAGCCCAAAAGGGCCCGCAATTTGCGCCTTTCAATATTCTTATGCAAATCGTCAGCTGAGGAATTTTCAATAAAATTCTGGCGCATAACAATATCGGACATATTATAAGAGAGCCAAGCCGAAGAAGGTAATCCATCGCGGCCGGCTCTACCGGTCTCCTGATAGTAGGCTTCCACACTGCTAGGGAGACAAAAATGGGCCACAAAGCGCACATTGGGCTTATCTATACCCATACCGAAAGCCACCGTCGCTACCATAATAATAGCTTCTTCTTGAACAAAGCGCGTCTGGTTGGCGGCTCTCTCTTCGTTGCTTAGACCAGCATGATAGGGCAAAGCTGCATAGCCCAAACTACACAACCACTGAGCCGTCTTTTCGACATCTTTGCGCGTAAGACAATAAACGATACCCGAATCCCCCCGATGTTTATTTTGCAAAAAGGCAAAAAAACGACGCCTAGTTTCGGCCATTCCCGAAGCTTGAGCACAAATACTGTAATAGATGTTGGGCCGATCGAAACTGGTAATAAAGCGTCTGGCTTCTTGCAACCCCAAATGGTTAATAATATCGCTGCGAGTAGCTGCGTCGGCGGTAGCGGTAAGAGCTACCCAAGGAACTCCAGGAAAATGCTGGCGCAATTTGGCCAATTGCACATATTCGGGACGAAAATCGTGGCCCCATTGGGATACACAATGGGCTTCATCTATGGCAATAAGGGCCAAGCGAGAAGAGCCGAGCATCTCTAAAAATCCGTCCATAATAGCTCGCTCGGGCGAAACGTAAAGTAAATCTAGCTCTCCAGCGTAGATTTTGGCACAGATACGGCGAGCTTCCTGAGTTGTAAGAGAAGAATTTAAGAAGGCTGCCCGCACCCCATTGCCTAACAGAGCCTCGACCTGATCCTGCATAAGGGCAATCAGAGGCGAAACTACTAAAGCTACACCCGAACGCATTAAAGCCGGAATTTGGTAGCACAACGATTTGCCGCCTCCGGTAGGCATAAGCACTACAGCGCTGCCACCGCGAGCTAAGTGTAAAATAATCTCTAATTGTGGGCCGCGAAAAGAGTGATAACCGAAAACTTGAGACAAGATTTGCTGAGCTTTTTGCTCAAGCTGGCCTTCAGACATACTTGAACTATTCTTCGTATTCAAAATCGGCTTCTTCCAAGCGATCTTTATGGCCGTCAGCTTCACGCTGAGAAGCCATAGCTACCATAAAGGCATCATCGAAATCGGCAATAAGATCGCGCAAATGAATAAAGGCCATACGAGCTCCAGCCAATTCATTAAAAATAGGAGTTTCTTCTATGGGCGAATTATTCTCTTCTCCATATTCGTCACACTCGCTTTCGCCTTGGTTAAAGCAATCATGGTGGAGGGGTTCCTCTTGAGCCCCTTCCTCTTCACTAACGGGTTGAGCCTTATCACAATTAACTAGACGAGGCAAAACTTCCACATATAAATTCTTGGCGCTGACCATAATTTCAGCTAAACGGTAAGCTACACTTTCGCGCTCGCCTGGCAAAAGACAATTTTGCTCTTTTAATTTATCGTGTACGATCTTGGTAATGGCAATCTCTTCACTGCCCGGCTCAAGTTCGGGAACGGAGGCAGGGATCAATTGTTCTTGCGAATTAAATCTTTCTTCTGAATTGCTATACATAACTAGCCAATATCCTTTCTTCTCGTCGGCCCCAAAGCTAACTATCGAAGTAGGTCTGGCCCGACTCTTCGGTAAAATCAGTTTCCGCCGAAACCTCTTGCTCTACTCGGGCCGCCTTGGCATTTTCCATATTAGACCAAGATTCTATGAAATCACCGACAATATCTTGATAGCGCTCATCCTGCATAATGGTGCGCACGATCTTGTCTTTCATTTGAGGATAGCCGCGACTTAAACTTAAGCGCCCCCCGAAAGCCTCACGCAAAGCCGAATCGACCAAAGTAGAAACAGACTCGTAAAAGAAAGCATCCGACTGAGGGTCGAGCCTAGAAAGCTGACTCATAGCTTCGGCCAAGAAACGTTCTTGCGGAGTCTGGGGAGTACTCGATTCGGCTCCCCAAGCCTCCTGAGCCTGAGTAGCTTCGGAAGAAAGGGAAACATTATCTGTACCTTCAGCTGCAGAAGTTTTTGAAAGGCCGGTTTGTTTGAGCATTTTTTTCTGCATGCCCAAAATATTGCTGCAAAATGACGCCAAAATACCGGTATGCAAAGGATCCAAAAGAACGAAACCTCACGTAGTAAAAGTAGAATAATGCCAAGCTTCTTACTATATATAATCTCTCAAGAAGCTATTTTTTAGACCATCCTGCCAAGCTAAAAAATTGAACGATACGCTGTCCGAAAGCTGTGGGCCCGTAACTTTTCATCATAGTCAAAAAACTTTCCTGTTATCACCTAAAAGGCCACCAAAGTAAAGTCCCTAACTACTCCTTAACTTTTTTTTCCAAAGGAAAGCCATAACAAATTATAGAAGGGACAGCCCAGTTTTTCCCCATTTTTCGAGAGTTTAGCTTTCGAAAGACTTCGGGAGCGCTTGTTTACAGTTTGTTAATATATAAACAAACTATCAGCAACAGCGCTCCTTTAATATGCTAGGGAGAAAAAAAGTTAATTTTTCCGCTTAATCCGCTTATGGCGGACTGCCGGAACAGGGAGGAGAATATACCGATGAAGCCAGTAAAGTTAGTTGACACCAATTTGCTTGAGAGAGCACTGGACGCCGCCTCTTTACGTCAGCAGGTCATCTCCAGTAACATAGCTAATGTCAATACAGAGGGATATGATTCCCAGCGAGTAGTTTTCGAGAGCCATCTCAAAGAAGTCATGGCCATGGAACAGGAAGACGAAACTGGCGAGTTAACAGCCAATACAGCTGTAGATCCGGAATTCCGCCTCGGTTCCAGCGGCGGCTATACTGCCGATACCTTGAAGGCCACAGTAGAATCTGTGGGCGGCCCTCTTGACATCAACCAAGAGATGAGCAACCTTGCTAAAAACCAGATCATGTACAACGCTTTAGCCAGCAAGATCTCTGGCGTATACGGTACCTTAAAGTATGTGATCGACAACTCCGGCCGCTAGTAAAAAGCCCCCAAATCCAAGGTAGGAGGATTATACGATGAATTTTTTCAACACCTTTGATGTAGCATCCAGCGGTATGACCGCTCAGCGCAAAATGATGGACGTTACTGCGGCCAATATTGCCAACGTCAACACCACCGAAACCGCCGACGGCACTCCTTTCCGCCGCATGGTAGCGGTTGTTACCCAGAAGCAAATCGGCGACTTCGAGAACGAGTTCCAAGCTTGCTCCTTCGACGATGAAGCTCCTCAGGCCGCCAATGGCGTCGAGGTAGCCGGTGTACAGGCCGACAATTCCGATTTCCGTTGGGTTTACGATCCTTCTAACCCCAAAGCTCAGACCAGCGGCGAGCACAAAGGCTACGTGGCCATGCCCAATATCAACGTCATTTCCGAAATGACTAATATGATGATGGCTAGCCGCGCCTTCGAAGCTAATGCCACGATTCTGGAAGCTTCCAAGTCTATGGCCAATAAAGCCCTCGAAATTGGCAAGTAATTTCCAGACGAGCTTTTCGACGTTTTAAGGAGGTTATAATATGCAGTTTTCTTCCATCCAAGGGATTGGCGGTCTCCATCAGGCCCCTCAGATGAGCACTGTCAGTTCTACCAATTCTATTCAGGGCATTTCCACCAGTTTGCCTTCCATCAGCGCTCCTTCTGAAGCCGACGCCAAATCTTTCTCCAACATGTTGGGCGACGCTCTTTCCAACGTCAACTCCACCATGACCACAGCTCAGGAGTGCACCGATAAGTTGCTCGACGGCAGCTTGAACAATCTCCACGAGATGTCTATTGCCGGGGCTAAATCTGAAGTTATGCTCCACCTCACTACTCAGATTGCTTCCAAGCTTTGCTCTTCGGCTACCACTTTGTTCCAAATGCAGTTATAATTTAAGTATACTGTAGGGAATAATTCGGGATCGGCGTTCCCTCTGTAAGGAGGAAACGCCGATATAATTTATAAAACAATCCCGGAGGGGGAAACACCGAATTAGATTATTTCCCTGGAGGAAGGAGAACAAACTATGGCCACCGGTATCCAGACGGGCATGCGGACAGGCAGTGGTCCGTTAGCCACAGGAAGAGGTCCCCTGGGCAAACCGCCGGGTGGAGCCAACAATGGTAATCCTTTGGGCAAGCTCGGCGCTATGTGGACGGGCATGAACCCGAAGGTGAGGATTGCAATTATCTGCATTATAGTTCTGACTATTGTCGGAGTTATCGGACTTAATATCTATAGCTCCGCCAATAAGCCTGTGGAGCTCTACGCGACCAAGCTCAGTGAAGACGATGTCAAAGATGTCTCCATGAAATTGCAAGAATGGAACATTCCCCACCAGGTAGCTCAAACTAACGATAACCTTTTGGTCTCACCTAAAGATAAGGTTAGAGCTCAGGCTCAATTAGCTTCTCATGGTCTTCCCCGCCATGCTGTAATGACTAATGCCACCAAACCTGATTCCAGCGGTATCAATACCATGTCTGAGAAAGAGAAGGACGACATTCGCAAGCAAGTCCTCGAAGGAGAACTTACCGAATCCATGCGTCAGATGGATGGTGTCGCCGATGCTTATGTAAAACTCGGCCTTCCCGAGCGCACCTTGTTCGATAACGGCCAAGAAGGTGCCAAAGCCGCCGTTATGCTTAAACTTAAGCCCGGTGCTCAGCTCAGTCGCGACCAAATCACAGGTATCGTCAACTTGGTTGCCTACTCTGTCCCCGATTTAAAAGCAGAAAATGTCAAAATAGTCGACACTAACGGCAGAGACCTCACAGCCAACCTTCCTATCAACGGTAACAATTTTGGTATGGCTCCCAGCAGCCAACTCGAGTACAAACTCGCCTTAGAGAAACATCTCAAAGACAAAGTCGAACAGCAATTAGCTACCGTGCTGGGCGCTCAGAAGTTCGCCGCTCAAGTGACGGCTGAAGTCGACTTCTCCCAGAATGAAGTTCAGCGCGAAGTTGTCGGCGGCCCCGATGACAGCGGTAAAGTTAAAGTGGGCGGTCAAAAGCGCGTCGAGCAATATAATAAAGACGGTAACAGTTCTGCTTCCAGCGGCGACGACGGTGCCGTCCAGATGGATACTAGCAGCAGCGAGAAGAAAAAAGGTACTTACGTAAAGACTGAAGAGTCTGAGAAATATGAAGTGAATAAGACCATTTCCAAAAATGTCGATACTTCTCCCCGTATTCAGCGCTTAACCGTATCTGTAGCTGTAGATAACTTAAAGCCCGATCAGGAAGCCGCTATCGCCGGTTTGGTAAAAGATGCTATCGGTATCAATGAGAGCCGTGGCGACTCTGTCACCGTCAAGAGCGTTCCTTTTGCTACCGCTACTTTAGATGGCGTCTATAGTGAAATGGCCGCTGGCATGGCTTCAGGAAACACCCCTGTGGCTCCCCCTTCTAGCGGTATCAGCACTTCCACTTTGGCTGCCATAGCTTTTATCCCCGCCGTTTTGCTTATGGCTTTAGTGGCAGTTTACGTCTCTCGTCAGCGCCAAGTTAAAGCTAGCCAATCTCAGCTTATCCTCGGTGCCTCCACTGGCGGCGCTAGCTCCGATATTGCCGACCTCCTCAACGAAAAGTCTGGTAAGTCTAAGGCTATGGGTGAAACTAGAGTTAATACTTCCGATCAGTTGGAGCGTCTGGCTAAAGAGCGTCCCAATAAGTTGGCCGAAATGATCAAAAACACTTGGCTTAGCGACCAACAGCAACAAAGATAGTTTAGCCGATCAGCACCCCAAGGTGGAAGTGCAAGATGTGCCTCGGGGCTCTTCCCAGCCTCGGGGCACATTTTTATATCTTGTTCCTTAGCTTAGTGGTATCTTCAGGCAAGAAATATCAGTAAAAAAGTCGAACAACTCCAACCGGCATAAGGTTCTATTGCCCGTAGTAACACTGAAAGACCGATTTTTTTTTGTAAAATATAAGCTGAGGAGGTATGGTCATGTCTGTAAACTTGCCCCCCAAACAGAAGACAGCCATATTATTGATGTCTCTTCCGCCTGAAGCTTCAGCGGAAATCTTTAAGGAATTGGGCCCCGAAGAAGTTCAGGCTATTACCACCGAAATATCTAAACTGCCCCAAATATCTCCAGAGACCAGAGCTCAAGTTATTCAAGAGTTTTTGAATCAAGATGGAGGCGGCGACGCTCCTCGGCCTTTTGCCAGTTTCGGCCTAGGCGGCCATGCCTTGGGCGGCCCTACCGGTATAGGCGGTGCCCCTCCTCCAATTGGCGGTTTTGCTCAAACGGCTTCTATGACGACTTCCTCGAGTAATCGTCCTCTGGACTTCTTGCGCCGTGTCGATCCTCGCCAATTGCTCCAACTAATTCGCAAAGAGCACCCTCAAACTATAGCTGTAATTCTTTCCTACTTGCAGCCCAGCCAAGCTTCAGCCGTACTAAGCGACTTACAACCTCAAGTCCAAACCGAAGTAGCCAAACGTCTAGCCGAATTACATCCTGTCAACCCAGAAATTTTGGCTGAATTGGAAAAAGTTTTGGAATCGCGTCTACACCAAGCTTTAGAAGACGGTGCCTACTCTCATGCCGACGGTAAAGAAGCCCTTTTGGAGATACTCAACCAAGCCGACCGAGGCACTGAAGAGCGCGTACTTAGCGGCTTAGCTACCAAGAGTCCCCTTTTAGTCAACAACTTAAAGACTAAACTCTGTGATTTCGAAGATCTTAACAATGTCGACGACCCTTCGCTCGAACAAGTTTTGCGCCTGACCGATTTCCGCGACTTAGTTTTAGCTTTAAAGGGTGCCGACGAGAACTTATCTAAGCGAGTCTACCGCTTCTTGTCCCCAGACGTAGCCAGAGCTTTACGTGACGATGTGGAAAGTTTAGTTCAAGTATCTTGGGATGAAATTAAGCAAGCCCAACAGCGTATCCGCAATATTTTGCGCGGTCTGGTGACATTAGGTAAAATTAAGTTCAGATAGAACCGACCATACTAAATAGCAAAGTAGGTGAACTACCCTGGCTCTTTTCAAAGGAAATAACAATATGTCCGGCGGGGACGCCCTTCCCAAACGCTCTGCCCTGCTTAAGCAACGACCTACAGGCACTGCCGACTTAAGTGAATTTGTTCCGACCAACTTCGGAGCTACCAAAGTAGCCAGCGACGGCGGAGGCAAGATCTTCCGAGGGCGCAGCGGCCCTCCTGAAGCCGCCCCTCAGGCTGCCGAAGGCGACGGTGAGTTTCACCCTCAAACAGGTCGGCCGCCTGTAGCTTCCAATTTAGGTAAGGTCTTTGGTAATCGCAGAACCGAGCATACCAGTCACAAACTTCCTCCCGTTTCCGCTCATTCAGTAAGTGTACCCACCGGTGATCCGCCTCCTCCGGGTGCTCCTACTCCTCCCCCTCCACCTCCAGTCGACAAAGAGATTATTGCTAAGGCCGAAGCCAAAGCCAAAGAACTTATTGCTCAAGCCCAAAATCAAATCCAACAAATGATTCAACAAGCTAACGAGCAAATACAACAGTTCAACGAACAAGCTGCCGCCGACGCCGAAAATGCTAGGCAAATGGCCATGCAACAAGGTACCCAACAAGGTATCGAAGAGGGTAAGCGCATTGCCCATCGCGAGTATGTCGATCTTATGCTTAAAGCTCGAGATCTTTACGTACAAGCTATCAACGAAAGGCGCAAACTTATAGAAGATACCGAGCCGGCCTTGGCCAAGCTCTCTATAGGTATTGCCGAAAAGATTATCGGCTTGGAAGTAAGTACCAATAACGACGTCATTATGGGCGTCGTCAAAGAAGCTCTAGCCGACATGAAGGATCGCGAAGAAGTGCGCATTCGCGTCAATCCTGACGATTATCATATCGTTAATAACGACCGCTCGTCCCTTATGCGTATGGTCGAAGGACTAAAAGATTTCGATCTGTCAGTCGATTCTAAAGTAACTCGCGGTGGCTGTATTATCGAAACGAACTTAGGCAATATCGACGCCCGGCTGGAGACTCAGTTATCGGCCATAACTACCGCTTTTGACAGAAGCAGCAAAGGAGAGGACATAGACGATGGCGCAGATGCCAGCTAAACCGGCTGCCAGACCGTTGGCGGCTCGCCCAGCTTCAGTTCCCAAAACAAACTTTACTGCTCCCAGACAAGGTGACGGCAAGGCCTCGCCAGCTCCGGCTGCTCCGCCCACTCCCCCACCCCCTCCAGCAGCCCCAGCTGTTCCTCAGCCTCAAGCGGAACCGACTCCAGCTCCTCCGCCTTCCCAAGCAGACGATTTAGCGGCCAAAGAGCAAGCTTTAGCTGAGCCCTTGCCAGAAGTTGAGCCGCTACCCAAGATCACTTTTCCTTCCTATTATCTGTCGCTAGGCCGTTGCCAACCTATTCGTATGCACGGTCGCGTCAGCCAAGTTATCGGCTTAACTATTGAGTCTGAAGGGCCGGCCGTAAAAATGGGCGAGCTCTGCCTTATCTACGAGCGCGAAGGCTCCAAACCTATTAGGGCCGAGGTTGTAGGTTTTAAAGGTAGCAAAGTTATGCTTATGCCTTTAGGCGACTTGGGCGGCATCAGTCCCGGCTGTGAAGTTCGAGCTACTGGCAAACCCCTTTCAGTTAAGGTCGGCCCCAAGCTTTTAGGACGAGTCCTCGACGGCTTGGGCAACCCTATCGACGGTTTGGGACCCTTGGAATACGAAACGGAATATTCTATTTATAACGAGCCGCCCAACCCTATTACCAGGCCGCGTATTAAGCGAGCTTTGCCTATGGGAGTGCGCGTACTCGACTCTACCCTAACCTTGGGTGCGGGCCAACGTGTCGGTATCTTCGCCGGTTCCGGTGTAGGAAAATCGACCACCTTATCCATGATTGCCCGAAATACGGCCGCTCAAGTCAACATATTGGCTCTGATCGGAGAGCGTGGCCGTGAGCTGCGCGACTTTATCGAGCGCGACCTCGGCCCCGAAGGTATGAAGCGCTCCGTTGTGGTGGTAGCTACTTCCGACCAGCCCGCTTTGGTGCGTTTAAAAGGTGCTTATACAGGTACAGCCTTGGCCGAATACTTCCGCGACCAAGGTAACGACGTTATGCTTATGATGGACTCCGTCACCCGTTTTGCCATGGCCCAGCGCGAAGTAGGTTTGGCTGTAGGTGAGCCGCCGGCCACCAAAGGTTACACTCCTTCTTGCTTTGCTTTGTTGCCTAAATTAATGGAACGAGCCGGTACTTCCCCCAAAGGTTCCATTACCGGTATCTACACAGTATTGGTAGAAGGCGACGATATGAATGAGCCTATCGCCGACACCGTGCGAGGCATCTTAGACGGCCACATCGTCCTCAACCGTAAGATCGCCCACAAAAACCGCTACCCGGCTGTAGACGTATTACAATCGGTGTCCCGTCTTTTTACGGAAATCAATCCTAAAGAGATCCAAAAGGCTGCCGGTATTCTTAGAAACGTACTGGCCGTCTACCAAGAAAATGAAGACTTGATTAACATCGGCGCTTACCAAAAAGGCTCCAATCCTAAGGTAGACTTTGCTATCGATAAGATTGACGAGGTTCAAAAATTCCTCAGTCAGGGCATTTACGAGCCGGCTCCCTTTGAAGAAACTCGTCGCCGTTTGTTGGAAATGTTCGGAGATCAAAAGTAAACTATGGCTCAAAAACGCTTTCGTTATCGCTTGCAACAGATTCTCGAACTGAAGATCCAAGCTGAAGAAGATGAAAAAGAGAAACTGGCTAAGCTTATTCAGCAGCAAGAGAATGAGCGCCAGATTAAGGCTCAGCTTGAGCAAAAATTGGTTTCCATTCGCGAAGAATTAAAAGTTAGACAAGCTAACGGTACTCTGGATATAAATCAACTGAGATTCTTTCCTCAGCATATCGAGTTTGTAAAAGGTCAGATCGTCAACCAAGAGCTCAGAATTAAAGAGCTGACTATCCGCATTGCTCAACAGCGCGAGGCTCTCATGAAGGCCGCTCAAGAGAGACAAAGTTACGAAAAGAATAAGGAAAAGAGCCAAGAAAAGTGGTTGGCCGAAATAGAGCAAGAAGAGAACAAAATGCTCGACGAGTTAGCCACTTTGAAATATGCTCGCGATCCTTCGTCAATTTAAGCTTAAAACCGACGCTTGTAGTAAGACTACTATAGCCAGCTATTCCAATAAAAGCTTGGAAAAAATCTTCTTTTTCTACTATACTAAGCAGAAGAAATAGTGATAAAAGTAATAAGATTCTTCAGTCTGCTTTCCGACTGAGAAAAAGTATCTACAGAATGAAAGGCAGCACTATTTTAAGGAGGCTAAGGAAATGTCCATATTCGCCAGAATAGATCAAATTGAGCGGCAAATGACTTCGTTGGAAAATGCTCTCGATACTAGAATGAGCTCAAAATCCGCTAGCGGAAAGCTTACATCTGCGCAAGACGCAGCTTCTTTCCAGAGCATGATCAATAGCATGACCAACGGTCAGCGCTTCGATCCTTCTGCCGCCGCCATCAATTCTTCCAGTATACCCGTAGGAACCGGTTCGGGCAGTCCCACTCAATTTGACAGCATTATCAAAGAGGCTTCCGAAAAATACCACGTCGATCCCGCCCTTATTAAAGCCGTCATTAAGCAAGAATCGGCCTTCAATCCTCAAGCCACTTCTGTTTGCGGTGCCCAAGGGCTCATGCAACTTATGCCTGAAACGGCCAACGATTTAGGCGTCAAGAATGCCTATGATCCTAAAGACAATATCATGGGTGGAGCCAAATATCTGGGCCAGCTTATGGAAATGTTTAATGGCGATATGACTAAAACTATCGCTGCCTACAACGCAGGCCCTGGCTCCGTACAGCAGTACGGTGGAGTTCCTCCTTATCAGGAAACCCAAAACTACGTAGATAAAGTCTTAGGCTATTACCAGGAAAACAAAGGGATCCAAGCTTAGTCTTTATCCCTTCCCCATTTTTATAAGCTAGCTCCGCTTTCGAGTGCTCTACCTCATTCGGAGCTGGCTTAAAAGGTCGAGTTTTCCCCATAGAAAAAAAAGGAGCCGTTATGGAAAATCAACTTTTTGTATCTATGTTAGGTTCGTCTGCCGTTCAGCAGAACCGCGATAGCAAAAGTGACAAAATCGAAACTAATTCCAGTGCCTTCAACAGTTGTTTAGAAGCAGCTACTTCCGATAAGGCCAACACCGAAAACGATGTCATAGCCAAAAAGGAGACTCGCAAAGAGGCTGCCGAGCGTCAGAAGGCCGAAAAGGCCGAAGCTCAGGCCCAAGCCAAAGCCGAGCAAGCCAAAATAACCCAAAATCCGCAATCTATGGGCAGTAAGGCTTTCCTTTACGACATGATGTATCGCAACCCCGATACTTTGAGTATGGCCGAAAAGCAAGCCATGAAGCTCGACGAAGCTTCCAAAGCTTTAAAAATGCCTAATGCTCAGCCCAAAGAGAATAGCGGAGTGGCTAAAGAAGCTACCGCCCAAGCCAACACTTCCAGTAAAGAAGCTCCCTCTTTGGCCGGTCAGAAGTTTGACGAGCTCTTAGGTAAAACTGGCAAAAAAGAAGAGGGCAAGCAACTTACCACTGAAGCTGCTCAGGCCGCTTCCGGCGCAGCCAAAGGAGACAAAGCAGAAAAGGCCGACGACAGCGTAGCTCTCAACAGCGCCAACAAAGCAGAAGAAGCCCACAAGACTCAAAGGCTTACCCAAACTCAAAAGCGCCAGCAAGTTATCAACCAGATCGTTACCCACATGGAGATTCGCAACTTTACCAGCCGAGACGAACTTACTCTCCGTCTCAACCCCGAGTATCTGGGCGAGCTCAAAATTAAGATTAACCGTAGCAAAGACGGCGAGCTGAGCGCTCAATTTATTACCGATTCTGAAGATACGCGCGAAGTGCTCCAAGAGAGCCGAGCCGAGCTGCGCGAGCATATCGAAAAGAAAGGTATGAATTTGCGCAATATCGACATTGAGATGGTCGATCATATCGCCTAAAAAGAGCGATTTTAGCCTGTTTGGGACTTCATTGTTTACATTTTAGAAACAAACTGTTTAAGGTGTGACAATAAGCCCTTGATACCTTTACATTGAGATGGAGAGGGCTTTTCTCAACAGGCTCAAAGCTTCAAGAGTAACGTGCCCAACGGGGTTAAGGAGGCAAAAGTAGATCATGTTTGATTTTAATAATTCAGCCAATGCCATTCAGCAGAACCAGACTATGCTGAACTCTTATTTCCAGAACTTGCAAAACCAGTTCACTCCTGGTTACAAGGCTGAGAGCGTACAGTTCAACGATATTATGGGCCAGACTATGGGCGGCGGCGGTGCTAAGACCCAGTCTAATGGCATTATCTTCAGCCAAGGCCAGCTCTTCCAGACCGAATGTGCCACCAACTTGGCTATCGATGGTCAGGGCTTCTTCATGGTCAACGACGGCAACCAGACTCACTACACTCGTGACGGTCGCTTCGCTTTCAACAACGGTATGTTGACCAATAGCGAAGGCAAAAATGTTATGGGCTATCAGTTAGATGCTCAGGGCAACATTTGCAGTGATCCTCAGCCTATCGAGCTCCATATGGATCCCAACACTAAGTTGTATGGTGGCAAATATACCGGTTATCACTTCGACGAAACCGGTAAGCTCTATGGTGAGCAGACTATCACCGATCCTACTACCGGTCAGAGCGTTTCTGAGTCCGTGCCTATTGCCCAGGTATCTATCGCCTCCTTCGCCAACGCCAGCGGTTTGAAGAAAACCGGTACTACCAGCTTTGGCAAGACTGACAATTCCGGCGAAGCTGTAGTAGGCGTGGCCGGTCAGGGTGCTATGGGCCGCATCGCTGCTGGTAGCTTAGAGTTAGCCAATGTAGACTATGCTCAGCAAGCCGCCGCTATCGGTATGGCTAAGCAGAACTACGAAGCTAACTTCGCCGCTTTCAAAGCTATGGACGGTTTGATGGAGTCGGCTATCGGTTTAGTCCGCTAGTATATCGTTGAAAAAGGCTTAAGTTGCGCCCTTATTGGTGGTTCAATTGTAGATAAGCGCATCTTGCCTATCTAAAAAGGCGATAGGGAGCTATCTTTTTTGGAGATAGTTTCTTGTCGTCTTTTTTTTTGATAAGGAATTGCCAGAATTGGTGTCGAAGTGGCCAGGCGTTTTCGAAGGATAATTGTTCGGCAGCTCGTCTTGGTCTTTGGAAGAGGAAGGGTAGTCCGATTCTAAGGACGTACAAGGGCAGTTTTTGTCTAGATTTATCACTTAGTATCTAGCTTCGGAAAGTTCGACAAAATCTGTAGGCCATTTTTAGGAGGAACCGATTGCGCCAAGATTCCGGTAGTTATGACGAAATCATGCGCCTGACTTCGTCGCGCAGAGGCGATGGAGCTTCGGCTTATGATTTTCGCAAAACAGAGAAATTTACAGCGGATCAGATAAAATTTATCGAAAATGTTTTTGTAACTTTTTCTGATACCGTCATTACCAGTTTAGCTCCTATGCTCCAGTCTCGTTTTCGCATGGAGCTTATGACTATAGTTACGCGAAGTTACACTTCTTACATAAACTCCTTGGCCGAAACTACGCCAATGTTGATCTTTAAGCTGGAACAAGACGTACAAGGCTTTATAGATATAGATTTTGGATTGGCTTTTGCCTTGTTCGAAAGGCTCATGGGCGGTAAGGGCATCCCTTCACGGGATGAACTGCGCGATTCCTTTACCGATTTGGAAAAAGCCATCTTGCAAAAGCCTTTGGCCCGTTTGCTCGACGCTTATGCTCAAGCCTGGAAGACTCTTAAACCGGTTAAGCCCCAATTAGTCTCTTTTGAGTTTAACCCTATGGCCGTCCATATTGCCAGCCCTTCCGAGCTAATGGTAGTAATTCCCTTCCAAGCCGATATTGCTTCAGCCAGCGGATCTATCAATGTAGTATTACCTTTCCAATATTTGCGCGATTGCTTGCCTAAGGGTTCTTACGACGAGTTTAATTTGACTAAAGGTGCCAAGACGTCGGCCTCTCAACCGCCTATGACAGCCCACATTGCCGACAAGATACAAGGAGCTAAAGTTCCTATTACGGTAAGTTTAGGCCGTGCCGAACTCCTCTTCCAAGAGTTGCTCAGTTTGGAAAGAGGCGACACCATTCGACTGGACACAGAAATTTCTCAGCCCTTGAAAGTAAAGGTCGAAGGCAAAACTAAATTTTTGGGCCATCCAGGCACAAAAGATTCCAAGCTGGCTTGCAAAATAAGCCGCGTATTACAAGAGGGAGATGAAGAATTCGATGAGTGATCAGCAAGGCCCCCGCTCCGTACAATTTGGGGTATTAGATAGTTCTAGTCCAGCCGGAGGTTCTGCCTCCAGTATAGACTTGTTGCGTGACGTCCCCTTGGAGATTCACGCCGAACTGGGTAAAGCCAAACGTTTAGTGCGCGAGGTACTGCGCCTCAATGTGGGTACAGTGATCGATCTGGACAAAGAAGCCGGCGCTCCCGTAGATTTAATTATCAATAACCGCCCTATTGCCAGAGGCGAAGTTGTGGAAATAGACGGACGCTACGGCATTCGTGTGACGGAAATTGTTCGCTAGGTTGCTCGTCTTAGGCGGCACATTCAACATATCGGAGGCAAGTTATTGGACAGCTTATCGGTAAATGCTAGACGCGCTCAAAGAGCGGGCTCCTCCGCTGGCTTAGCAGAAAATGCGGAAGATCTAAATATCCTTTATGACGTTCCCTTTATTATTGAAGCAGAAATGGGCGAAACTGCCCGCACAGTGCGCGATGTCTTAAAATTGACCCAAGGGTGCCTCTTAGAATTGGACAAAGAAGAAGGCGATCCTATAGATTTAAAGATCAACGGCCATTTAATTGCTCGAGGCGAAGTAGTCGAACTAGACGGCTGCTATGCAGTACGTATTACCGAACTTGTTTCTAAATAATGTTCGACTTTAAATCGCTTCTCAACGAAATGGAACAAAGTAGACGGCGCTCTTTGCTATCGGTGGGCGTCGTTTGCTTTTTGGCTTTAGCTCTAATTATCGGCTTGGGCGTTTTTAGCAGCACTAAGCAACTGAGGCAGCAGCCTTCCGCTTCGCCTACCATGACTGGACGCGAGCTCTTTAATAAGGTAATTGAGCAAGAAAAGAATGCCTTAGAAAAGCAAGCTGAATTAGAAGCTCAACAAGCTAAATTGGAAGTTCAACAAGCCAAGAATACTCCCCTTGCTGCCCCACCAACAAAGAGACCAACACAAACCCAAGCGCCAGCCTCCTCCAAAGTTGCTACACCGGAAACTAAAAAGAAAGATACCGAAACTACACTAGCCCCCTCCTCCCCAGCTGTTCCTCCCTCCAAGGCAACTTCTACAGATAAAGAAGACCCCTACTTTAACATTTTGCATGAGCCCTGGCCCCCTTCATCGGCTGCAGGAACTACTAAAGTAGAATCGACCTTTGTCCCTCGGTTGGGCTCTATGTTCTTGATGTTGTGTATAACTTGCACGATCATCTGGCTCTCTCTCAAGATATTTGCTCCGCTCTTCAATAAATTTACCGGAGTTTCAGCTACTCCCCAAAACCATTTGCAAATTATTGAAAAGAAAGCTCTGGCTCCCAATAAAATGATCGTTTTGATCGAAACCCACGGCCAGCATATCCTTTTAGGAATAACCGATCAGGCCATTACTACTTTAGCTAATTTTGACCTTGCCCCCACTAAGCTTCCCCCACCCACAGAAGAGATCGCTTCTCAAGAAAGTATTAGGCCAACATCTGAAGCTTCTGAAACTTCTGAAGCCAAGCCTCTAGAGCCTAACTCTAACCCAAAATCAGCCGACCCTCTTCCAGGAAGTCCAGGGGAAAAGAAAAACTTACTAAAGGAAGTTATCAGCCAACATTTTTCTTCTCTACCATTGCCCAGAATAGAGAAATAGTCTTTTTATCCCCATTAAGTAGGAAATCTCTTCTGCCTTCTTAGGTAGGGGATAAGGGATAATGTGGCAAATCACAATTTATAAAAGAGATACCGTGAGGCGCACGGAAATTTACGCCTGTGGAAAGCATATATGTGGGCCTAGCAATCTTTTGGCAAGGCCAGTTGTATCTTTTGTAGAAACAGGAAGCTCCCATCTTTTTTTAGGAGTACGTCCACTCATCTTTTGAGTATGAAGCGAGAAAAGAAATGAATTTTCGCCTAAGACGTATATTAGCTATTTGTCTGCCGCTTGTGGCTTTGGCCCTATTCTTTTGGCTTTTTGCCGATATGGCCAATGCCCAAAATCCTTTTCCGCAGCTCAATATGCCTAATATCAGTATCAATGGTGCCAAAGCTAACGAAAAGCAAACTTTTTCCACTACTTTATTGCTATTAGGCGGCCTGAGTCTACTTTCGTTGGCCCCCTATATTCTGGCTATGTGTACAGCCTTCATACGTATCGTCATGACCCTGAGCTTCCTGCGCTCAGCTATGGGTACTCAGCAAGTCCCCCCCACCCAGGTGCTTATGGGCTTGGCCCTATTTTTGACGATGTTCGTTATGGCACCAGTAGGCGAATCGATAAATAAGGATGCTTTACAGCCATATTTAGCAGGAAAGATTTCACAAAGCGCTTTTTTCGCTAAAGCCTACAAGCCCATCCAGTCTTTTATGCTTTACCAAACTAGAGAAAAGGATATTCAACTTTTCTTCGATATTGGGCGCGTCAAAAATATTACTAAACGCGAAGATATTCCTTTTTATATTTTACTTCCCTCATTTGTACTCTCTGAAATAAAAACTTCATTCCAGATAGGTTTTCTTCTCTACGTACCTTTCTTGGTTATCGATATGGTGGTAGCCTCGGTACTCATGTCCATGGGTATGTTCATGCTCTCGCCGATGTCTATTTCTCTACCTTTCAAACTACTTCTTTTCGTACTTATAGACGGCTGGCACCTAATAATAAAAGGTGTGGTAGAGAGTTTCAATTATCCAAGATCATAAGCTAGACAATTAACGATAATGTAGCGATAAGAGATTAAAGGAGGTAAAATGTTAGTACTGGGAGCGGAAGTTTTTGATGACGGCTTCGTCTTGGCGCTTTGTACCAAGGCTCTCTATTTGGTGCTTATCCTCTCAGCCCCGATGCTGATGTCGGCTCTGTCGGTCGGTCTTATGGTCAGTATTGTACAAGCGACCACCCAGGTGCAAGAGCAAACCCTCTCTTTCGTACCTAAAATTATTGCCACTTTTATGGCTATAGTGTTGTGTGGCAACTGGATGTTCAATATGTTATCCAGTTTTACAATTTCGACATTCGCCGACATTGCTCGTTTGGGGCCCAAATAAACTATTATGACTGGCATGATGAGCGATCCGGCACTGCAGTTGCTGGGCGTGGGGCTGTTGGCTTTCGTGAGGATAGCCCTAATCTTCGTACAAGCACCTATTTTAGGTAGTAACCACATACCTAACACAGTATTGGTTGGTTTGGCTGCAGCTATTACAGTGGTTATGTACCCTACTTTGCCTGTCCCCAACGATATGCCTACCGACCTTTTTCCCTTTTTGGGGGCTATCCTAACTCAGGCCTGTGTAGGTTTGGTTATCGGCTTCGTTTCCTTCATTGTTATAGGTGCCGCCCAGTTCGGTGGTGAAATGCTCGATATTCAGATGGGTCTATCTTCGGCAGCCTCCTTCGATCCAGCTAGCCACGGTGCCATCAACTTACTGCGTAAAGTTTTATTCTATACCTCGATGAATCTTTACTTAGTATTGGGGGGCCATCATCAACTTTTCGCCGCCATCTATAAAAGTTACCAAGTAGTACCTCTGACCTATTTTAATATGTCAGAGAATCTGGCCATGACCCTTTTGCGCATGACTAGCGATCTGTTAGTTATCGGCACCCAGATCGCCGCCCCGGCTTTGGCGGCTCTATTTATAGCCCAGTGCGCTCTGGGTCTACTGGCTCGCGTAGCTCCTCAAATGAATATTTTTATGCTGAGTTTCCCTCTCAATATTGCTATCGGATTGGTATTATTAAGACTTTCCTATCCTTTAATTATGAGAGTTATGGGCAATCAGTTTGAAATAAACCTAGATCTTTTGCTACAATGTATAGGAATGATGAAGCCATAAGGAGGTGATATTAGATGGGTGGTCAGGATAGCGACAAAACTGAAGAACCAACTGAGCATAAGTTACAAGAAGCCCGCAAAAAAGGCCAAGTAATGAAGAGTCAGGAGGTAATATCCACCTGCCTGCTTTTGGCTACCGCCGGTGCCATGTACGGAGCCGGTGGCGGTATGTTGTCGAGAATACGTGAACTAACCGTCTATATTTGGGGCATGATACCAACCTACAATATGAATGCCCGCAGTCTTAATGGGGATATTTTCCACGTTATGATAACGATTCTGTTGGTGTTAGCTCCACTTTTGGCCGCCGGTTTTGTAATGGCGATCGTAGCCAACTTGGCCCAGGTTCAATTTATATTCTCTACCGAAACGCTTAAGCCCAGCCTCAATAAGATCAATCCCTTAGAGGGCTTTAAGCGTATTTTCAGCGTTAAATCTGCTGTAGAATTGCTTAAGCAGCTGGCCAAGTTAGGGATTATCGGCTACATATGTTATAAAGTTGTGGGCGAAATTATTCCTCAGTTGCAAACAGCTCCGGCCATTCCTTTAATGGCCACTTTAGAGTTGGTAGGTGTTACCGTCAAAAACTTAGTTATGAAAGTAGCTATCGGCATGGTAGCTATAGCCGGCCTGGACTACATCTTCCAGAAAAAGCAATTCATGAAGCAAATGCGCATGAGTATGCAGGATCTGAAAGATGAGTATAAGGAAACCGAGGGCAACCCTCAAGTAAAGGGTAAGTTGCGCCAGCTTATGCGCCAAAGCTCTCAAGGTGGCGGCGGAGGGGGCGGCAACATGATGAAGGAAGTGCCCGATGCTTCAGCGGTAGTAACTAATCCTACTCATTTAGCGGTGGCTCTGCGCTACAAACAAGGGCAAGATCCCGTACCTATCGTAGTTGCCAAAGGCGAGAATATGACCGCCGTCCAAATTAAGATTATGGCTGAAGATCACGATGTACCCATTGTGGAAAATGTTGAACTGGCCAGAGCTTTGTTTAAGACTTGCGAACTTTCCGGCCCGGTACCTACCGAGATGTATAAGGCAGTAGCCGAAGTGCTGGCCTACGTAATTAAGCTAAAAAGGAAGCGCGAATTGTTGCGCCGCCGTCGTCTGGCCCGCAACGGCCCTCCGCGCCGTACAGCTCGTGCCGCTACAGCTTCACCTTCGATGCCTAAAACCCAATTCACGGCCCGAGGTATGGCAGCAGGAAGACGTTAATACTTGGTTGGCTTTTTAGCAAACTTTTATTCTAAGACTCGCATTTAGACCGGCCATATTTTGAAGGCCGGTTTGGATGTGAGTCTGTTAATATGTGTGAACCAAAATCTAATATAACTGGAGAAGTCGAATAATGGGTGCCCAGCCCGGTGAAGAAAGCCTGTTAGGAAAACTAATGAAATACTCCGATGTCGGCAGTGCCGTTGCCATTGTCGGTATTGTGGGTATGTTGATCGTTCCTCTCCCGCCCGATTTGCTCGATGTACTTTTGGCCTTTAACTTAGCTTGCGCTATTATCACAGTGCTCATTTCAATTTACATTGAAGAGCCTCTGCAATTCGCGGTTTTCCCTACCGTCTTGCTGGTAGCGACTCTGTTCCGTTTGGCCCTGGACGTCTCGGCTACACGTATGATCCTGCTCCATGGCAATGAAATAGACATTGTCACCAAGATGCCTACTGGAGCGGGCCACTTAATTCCTACGTTTGGAAAAGTTGCTGTAGGCGGCAACTTAATCGTAGGTTTCATTATGTTTATCATCTTAATTATCATCCAAATTATGGTAATTACCAACGGTGCTGAACGTATTGCCCAGGTAGCCGCCCGTTTTAACTTGGACGCTATGCCTGGTAAACAAATGGCTATCGACGCCGACTTACATGCTGGAAATATCGATGCCGATACGGCCCGCAAAAAACGTAAAGATATCGAAAGAGAATCCGACTTCTACGGTTCTATGGATGGTGCCGGCAAGTTCGTAAAAGGTGACGCTATGGCTTCTATCGTGATTATGTTGGTAAACGTAGTCGGCGGTATAGGTATTGGCGTACTTTACCATGGTATGGACGTATCCCATGCTTTAAATACTTACGCTATTCTCTCTATCGGTAACGGCTTAATGACCACCTTGCCCGCCTTCTTGATGTCTACAGCTATGGGTTTGGTTGTATCTCGTGCCGCTTCCGAATCGAACCTCGGCCGCGACGTAGTCGAACAAGTGTCTGGTCAACCTGGCGCTTTGAAGATGGCCGGTTCCTTTATGTTGCTCTTGGCCTTCTTGTCCCTGGTAGCTGGTTTGCCAAAGTTTATGGCTTTTACCTTGGCTTGTATCGGTGGAGCCCTCTTCTTCTTGGGCAAGCAGTTGGAGAAGAAGAATATGGAAGCTGTGGCTGTAGCCAGCGGCGGTGCGGTAACGGCTCAAGAGCAAAAGAAAAAGACCGAGCAAAAGAAGCCCGAAAGTGTGGTTCAGCTCATGCAAGTCGACCCCATCTCTTTGGAAGTGGGCCGCGGCTTGCTCTCTTTGGTAGACCCCAACCAAGGGGCCAAGCTTTTGGATCGCGTCACTTCTATTCGTCGCCATATTGCTTTAGAATTGGGTATTGTCGTCCCCGGCGTACGCTTCCGAGACAACTTACAATTGAAGCCCAATGCTTATGTAATTAAAATTAAAGAAATAGAAGTGGCTCAGGGCGAAGTCCAAGTCAACCAATTCCTGGCTATCGGCCCGGAAGAGAAATTGAAGAATTTGCGCGGCACCAAAACTGTCGACCCGACTTACGGTATGCCCGGCGTCTGGATCTCTCCCGAGCAACGCGGCGACGCCGAACGCTTAGGATGTATGATCTTCGACCCTGTAAGCGTTATTGCCACCCAATTAACCGAAGTTGTTCGAACTCACGCTTCCGAAATGCTCGGCCGTCAGGAAGTTCAGGCCCTTATCGACACTGTCAAAAAGACGCACCCGGCAGTGGTCAAAGAGATCTTCCCCGACGCTTTGGGCTTGGGCGAAATCCAAAAAGTATTGCAAAACTTGGTCAAAGAGCGTGTCTCTGTGCGTGACTTAGTCTCTATTTTGGAAACTATGGGCGACAACGTCCATATTACCAAAGATCCGGAGATGCTGACCGAGTTTTGCCGCGTCAGCTTATCGCGAGTCATTTGTAAGGATTACTGTAATAATGACGGTACGATTAACGTTATTACCCTCGATCCCAAAATTGAGCAAATGATTCAGGGCGCTATCCAACGCAGCGAGTTGGGCTCTTTCTTAACCTTAGATCCCAACTTAGGCCAAGAGATCTTGCAAGCTATTTCCAACCAAGCTAATGCTTTGCAAGAGCGTGGCTTGCAACCCATCCTTTTGGTGGCTCCCCAAATTCGTCCGGCTGTGCGTAAGTTGACCGAGCGCTCCTTCCCCAACTTGGTAGTGCTTTCTTGGAACGAAATAGCGCCCAAGATTAACGTAAACTCTGTCGGTATGGTTTCTTTCTAAACTATATTGCGCCGGAGCTCAACTCAAAGCTCCGGCTTCTAGAGTGTATTGAAAAAAACTTTTCTCCTAATTTTGCCGCTGCTTAAAGCGAGAACGGATGGTCAAGACAAGCTATGGAAATGGAACCCCGAGTAGGTTTAAGTCCCGAAGAGATGATTGCCAACTTCAATCGCATGTATCAAGACTCTTGGGAGAAAAGCCGCGAACAAATTGATTGGCAAGCTATAAAAAGGCCCAATGCTGATTTATCCAAATGGGTTTTGGAAGTTTTGGAAATTGTTATGGCCTCCTCACGCGATGCTATGACTTTTACTTTAATGGAAAATAATAAACGCATAGCTGAACAAATGGTTGAGCAAGGCTTGCCTGTTCATATGGAAGAAGTACAAGATGATGGCTCTGCAGAGCTTGATTTTGATCGTTTAGCTTAAACTTGCGTAAATACGGATAAAAGAAATACGTCTTACCAAATGTAATTTTGGTAAGACGTATTTCTTTTTGTAATAAAGTGATAAAGAAACGGCAAAATTATAGCCGAGAAGTTGGCAATAATAGTTAGGTACACTGCAAGCATAGAACCAGCCGAGATAAACAAAAAAAAGATCCGGCCATATTAAAGTAAAGCGGGGTACATAAATATGGATATAGTAGGTTTAGGCACTAGCCTCTTAGGGAACTTTTTTGAAAAAAGCCAGCAAGCTCACAATATGCAAATGATGGCTAACGACTATCAAAATGCGCAGACGATCTATGCTTCTATCGATGCCCAAGCGCAAAAGAGCGCTATGGAGCGTTGGAAAATTGCCAGCGATACTCAAACCAAAATCTTTGAAATCCAACAAGAAGTGACTGTCAATCGGGCTAAAACTCAAGACAAAATGTTCAACAAATGGTGCGACTATATTAAAGCCTAACTTTATCGTCCTTAGCACTATACCGACAAGTGGGGGGATTTTATATTCTGGCTGGGGGGACAGATATAAAACAAACTAACCAAAAAATAAGACCAAGGGGGACTAAGCGATATGATCACTTCTAACTATTCTTTGGACAGCCTTTCTGTAAAAGGTTCTCTACTGCCACCACAACATCAGAATTTAGCACCTCCGCCCTTAGAAGTGGCAGATACCCCAGATTCGGTACTATTATCTGCCTATAGTCCCAATAAACAACTACCCCTTGAAAACTTAGGGCCACCCGATGCTAATTTAGCCCAACCTTGGTCAAGCCAAACCTCAGATCTAGAGAATAGGGCTAGCTCCGAAACTATAAACCAATCTCCAGTCCAATCTCAAACCCAGCCCCAAGTCCAGCAGGAGACTGAGCCAACGCTGGCTGCCGAAAGTGAGGCCAGATGTCGCAGCCGCCCCAATGCCTACTCGGCGGCCACAGCAGCCACCCATTGTGCCTTTAGTTGTGAAGGAGCACCAGCCCTACTCTTTCAAGAAGATTTTTATACAACCATAGGGGCGGAGCCTTTATCCCTTGGCCAAGAGCGGGCCGACGCTTTGGTTACCGACACCTTTACACTCGAAACCCCAACAGCTGAGTTTACCGGATCGGCTAGGGCACCTAATTCGACCAGAGCTACTGAATCGGCCAGCGCAACTGAACCGACTAGAGCCACTGAATCGACCAGCGCGATGGAATCAGCTAGAGGTGATTCCTTTACTACCGAGGCTTCCTCCACTTCATCTTCTTTAGCCTCCTCCACTGGCCCCAAAGCAGAAGCCAAGAAGCCACCTGCCGCCGAGGAGCCGCCTAGCCCAGCAGAAGAGCGAGCCCTCCAAGAAGAAAAAGAGCAGCAAGAGAAGCTGCGAGTTGAGGTTATTTACGATCGCATTAAAGCTGAGAAATTGCTACATGAAGCCAAAAGACAAGCTATTTGGGCCGACTTACAAACTGAATTGCGACGTATTTGGCGAGAGGTAATGCTTAGACGTAAAAAATCGGAAGATGATTACCAAAAAAGTTGGCAAAAGCTCTTCCTTAATGCTGGATAAAAGAATCGATAGCAAGCGACAGCCTAGCTCGTCCTAGCTTAATTAAAGAGACCTGGGGAACCTTTCACTCCTAGGCTGTCCAATACGCTTACTATTCACTACCATTACTATTAAGTTGCCTAGCCTGGCCCAGCTTATGAACTAAATTTCACAAATAAGCAACAAGACAGCCTTTTTTTTAAGGGGCTAACCATTTATAATACTAGGGAAAATAATTGCCTTTTAGCCAGAATGTTCTGGCCTTTAGCCTTGTAAGGAGGCCTATATAAATGGTTGCCCCTATCGGAATCAATACCAATACATATTCGCAAGCCAACGCTACTCGCAATATGCAGCAAGTTGGTGGTCAGAGCCAATTAACCCGCAAAACCGACGTAGCCCCCCAGAGCGAGGCTCACAATGCTACTGCAACCGACAATGTCCAGTTGTCCGAAGGCCTTTCTTTTGCTCAAAATGCTCAAGAAAACGCCACCCATATAGGTGCTGCCCAAAATCAGTTTGAAGAAGAGATCAGCGATACTTTTGAAAGTGCTCAAGAGCCTGAAGTAGGTAGCGCTCAGGCCGGAACTACCGGTAAAGCCGAAGAGGCTGCCCCCAAAGAGCCGCAAACCGATGAATACGGTTTTATTTTAATGGATGACCAAGGCAATACTATTGGTGGAAGCGTTCCTACCGACGATGGAGGAGCCGGTACTCCCCCTCCCGTAGACGGTGGAAACGGTGGCGCTGCCGGTGAAGTTCCTCCCGAAGGTGGTGGAGGCGGTCAAGCTGGAGAGACTGGCGAAACAGAAAGTGCTGCTGCCCGCGCCGAGCGTCTCCAAAGGATGGAGCAAGATCGCGAAGCGGCTCTCTCCATCCTCACCCAAATGCAAGCCGACCGTCAAAAATGGCTGGTCGAGTTGATGAAGATCCTCTCTGATGCTCAGGCTTCTATTTTCGATATTATTCAGCAAGCTGCCAATAACCGCGCCATGGCTTTCGATAGAGCTATGATGGGTTGGTCCAGAGTTTTTAACGGTCACTAAGATTAGTTGGCCTTTTTATACGGCACAGCAAAAAAACCCGCTCGTCAATATCGATTATCGACCGGCGGGCTTTTTCTTTACTAGCCGAATTGACAATTCTCTAATATATTACAAAAAAACAGCCGCCAGCACTCAAAAATGCTACTCGGCTGCTTTTCTTTACAGACTAAATAGAAGCCTAGATATTTTGCCAATTGGCCGTAGTATCGTTGCGAGCTCCCGCTTTAGCTTTTTCAATAAGCAAATCGGCCATCTTATTGACAGCCCAAGGGAAGTGAGCCTCTTTTAAAGAGCGATAATCGAAATCACAAACATAATTGGTAATATCGATAGCATAGAGAACGTGATCTTTAATAGCGAACTCTAAGGCATTCATGTCGTAGCCTATAGCGCTATTAAACTTGATAGTATATTCTTCAGCTTTAGCCAAATCGGCCGGATCGAGCACTCCCTGATCTTGGACATATTCGCCCTGGCCCATAGGACGAGGAATATAACGAATAGCTCTAGCATTAGTGCGACCGATACTTAAGCAACGAATATAATCTTCCCAAGCGATAAATTCTTGCAAAGTCATAGTCAAGCTGCCAGACTCATTGTAAGCCTTGATAGCCTCTTCTTTGCTGTAAATTTTATAGACATTCTTCCAACCGCCGCCAAAAGCCGGCTTCATAATACAAGGCAAACCAACTTCAGCTAAGCGAGCATCCCAGTCGATAGGCCACATATTGCGCAAAGAACCGGCTGTAATATCGGCAGTGTAAGCTAAGTTGGGCAATACTACAGTTTTAGGTACGGGAATACCTAAACGTTTGGCCAAGGAGTAGCCGAAAAACTTATCATCAACATTCATCCAGAAGGGATTATTGACAACATAAGTACCTTGCAAAGAAGCTTGCTTTAAATAAACTTGGTAGTAAGGCACTTCGTGGGAGATACGATCTAAGATGGCACCGTAAGGGCACTTTTCAGCGCAGCTAGTGCCGCCTAAGTGAATATATTCAGCCTGTACGCCACAATTGCGGCGATTTATCTCTGCCAATACACCATCAGGAAAACTATCCTCACGACCGCGTAAAATACCGACTTTCAACATGCTGTAAATAACCCTCCTCAACGGAATAGGCGACCTTAGGGCCGCAGCTTAAAAAGATTGACAAGCCCAGAAACTTACCATTATTAACGCTTTTTATTAAAGTAGGCCAAAGCCCAATTGCGTACGCCCAAATCGCCATCATGTAAAGCGCTGCGCAAAAACTCATCGTTCTCCGTTTCGGCCGCTAAAGCATAAGCGCGACGACGGACGCTGGCATCACCATAGTTGCGACAAAGATCGTAAAGGGCCGTACATTGCACTTTAAACTTTTGGTTTTGTAAATCGATACGCTCTTCAGGATCCATAAGAGCCATTAGATCCAGGACGCCGTGCAACAGAGGCATAATATCGTCGCTCCAATAAGAGATATTCTCGACGATATGGCGGAGAACTTTAGGAGCATTTTCTGTAGCTTTAGCTAAGCAAGTGACAGCTTTTCTGGCTAAAAAGTTGGGAGCATAGACAGGCTGCTTTAAGAAACCGCTAGAGACGCTCTTCTCTACATCTAGCCCCAGAGCCCACTGACAGATAGTCAGCTTATTGTCAGCCGTAAAACCGCGTATTCCCAAAGACTGCTCTATTAAAGCTAAACGCCCCTCTTTAGAAAGATAGTCGCTAACTAATAGACAAATAAATAAACAAACTCTGTCATTATTGCTCAGTTCCGGCTTACTGACCAAAGCTCTGCCACAATAAAGGCTCTCCTCTTTCTTCAAAGGCTCAAGGGAAACTTCTCTGGCAAAATGTACTTCTGTCTCAGGATTGATAAGCTCACAGGCAAAACTGATAATCTTATCGACCATAATAGTTTCTCCGGCATTTTCACAGAGCCAAGATATAGCTAAAATTCCACCGGGAGAGACCTGAACTAACTGACTAAGAGCCTTCTGACGTATGCTGTCACTTAATTTTTTACTCTTAAATATCTCACGAGCTAAAGCATCAAGCCAATCTTGCTCCGTCACAGAAGCCTGTTCCCCGGCCCCATCACGTTTCATACAACGCTGCAAACGCCTGCGGGCCGCCCCCTTCACTTGCTGTAAGGCTGCGCTACTGAAAACCTCGTCCAAAAGAAAATCCTCCCAACGATAGCTGGGGATAATACTTCTTTCCCAACTCCGTTACCCTACTTATTCCCCGTTCACTTTAGCAAAAAAAGGCAAAAAACCTGCTCCTGCTGTAAGTGAGCCAAGTACCAAAAAGGCGGGCTCGCCCTCATACATAGAATAAGAACGACCCGCCTCTCATATACATGGAGAGCAACTCAAGGGGCTAGAGAAACTAACTTCCTTCAGCCCCAAAGTGCCTTCCCATCTAGAAGTTAAAAGTATCGCTACCTAAACTTACGGCCAAGCTGTCTTCAGGAGCCAGCGAACTATCAAAAACGGAAGGGCCTGAGTGCTTAGTCTCTTCGTAGACCTTAGCTCCATGCAAACCGATCTTTACCTGGCGATATTGCTCCATACCAGTACCGGCAGGGATCAATTTACCGATAATGACATTTTCCTTCAGGCCACGCAAATGGTCAACTTTACCATTGATAGCCGCCTCAGTGAGAACTTTGGTAGTCTCTTGGAAGGAAGCGGCCGACAAGAAGGAGTCGGTAGCCAAGGAAGCCTTAGTAACACCCAAGAGCACTGGCTCAAAGGTAGCAAAGGCTCTGAGCTTTTCGCCAGCAGCGGCTTCTCCCAATTCGGCGATAAGCTTGTCGTTTTCGTCCCGAATCATATTGTTCTGGCTTTCGACATAGAGCACATCTTGTAAACTGCCAGGCAACATATTAGTGTCGCCAGCATCGGTGATACGCACTTTACGCAACATCTGGCGTACAATAACTTCTACGTGTTTATCACTAATGTCTACACCTTGATCGCGGTATACGGTTTGTACCTGGTCGACAATGTAGCGCTGCACGTGCTCCAAGCCCTTAATGCGCAAGATGTCATGGGGATTCATAAAGCCGTCGACAATAACGTCACCAGCTACTACGGTATCACCCTCAGCGACATTGAGTCGGGCATTGTGAGGTACTAACATGTCAAATTCATCTTCGACGCTGCCATCGGCCCGGCGACGAGTAATCGTCACCTTTTGCTGACCTTTCTCTTCACCCAAAGTGACTACGCCGCTAATTTCGGCCAAGAAGCCCAAATTCTTAGGTTTGCGAGCTTCGAAGAGTTCTTCGACACGAGGCAAACCTTGGACGATGTCTTCCTGAGCAACACCACCAGTGTGGAAGGTACGCAACGTAAGCTGGGTACCAGGCTCACCGATAGACTGAGCCGCTACAATACCGACAGTTTCACCGATTTCGACGGGCTTACCAGTGGCCAAGTTGCGACCGTAACACTTAGCGCAAACACCATGCTCGGCGTGGCAAGTCATGACAGAGCGGATTCTAAAGCCGGGACGATACCAAGTATGGCGATCTTCTGGATTGGGCTTAATGAAGCCGCTGGCATCAGCCTCGCGAGAGAGCCAACGCTCAATATCGGCAGCCTGTTCCTCTTCAATAAGATCGCCCGAGCTAATGTGGCAAGGTTTGCCGCTCTTATCTTCATAATCGAGATCTTGAGCAGCATAACGACCAGTCAGACGCTCAGCTAAGCGCATCTTAATGTCGTTGCCATTGACAGCAGGCTCCACCAAGATACCATGGCTAGTACCACAATCGGCTTCACGCACGATAATATCTTGAGAGACGTCGATCAAACGGCGGGTAAGATAACCGGAGTCGGCCGTACGCAGAGCGGTGTCGGCCAAACCTTTACGGGCACCGTGAGTACCGATAAAGTATTCTAATACGGTCAGACCTTCACGCAAGTTGGCGCGAATAGGCATGGGGATGATCTTACCAGTCGGGTCAGCCATCAAACCGCGCATACCGGCCAACTGTTTTACCTGGGATGGGTTGCCACGAGCACCAGAAGTAGCCATCATAAAGACCGGGTTCAAGCGATCTAAGTGGCGCATCATCGCTGAACCGACTTCCTCAGTAGCGTCAGCCCAAATCTTGTTGAGCTGCAAATAGTGCTCGTTTTCGGTTAAGAAGCCTCTAGCTAAGAAGCGATCGGCCACAGCCACCTTTTCGTCGGCGTGGGCCAAAATGCGCCCTTTCTCAGGAGGGATCTTGATGTCATGGACGCTGATCGACGTACCAGAGCGGGTGGCAAACTTATAGCCCAAAGCCTTGAGGTTATCAAGGAAAGCGGCCGTCTTAGTGTTGCCATGAGCTGAGTGGGTACGCTTAACTAGAGCGACAATATCTTTCTTGCCAAAGGGATGGTTAAATTCGGCAAAGACCATACGCCCTTTACCCAAGGGGCGACCATCGCCAGGCAAAATAGAATCTTCACGAATATTATCGGGAACAGCACCCCACATAAGCAAACGGCCCACAGTAGTAGAGACGCGCTCATTAAAGATGCTGACAAAGATAGGAGCCTGAATCTCGACTACGCCAGCTTCATAAGCCAAAACAGCTTCGTTGACTGAACTAAAGCACTTGCCTTCGCCCTTGGAGTCGTGCTTTTCAATAGTGAGATAATACATACCCAATACCATGTCTTGGGTAGGCACGGTAGCCGGAGAGCCGTAAGCGGGCAACAAGATGTTGTGAGCGGACAACATGAGAATGCGAGCCTCGGCCTGAGCGCCGGCTGATAAAGGAAGGTGGACAGCCATCTGGTCGCCGTCGAAGTCGGCATTGTAAGGGGTACAGACCAAAGGATGGAGCTGTAAAGCTTTACCTTCTACCAATACGGGCTCGAAAGCCTGAATGCCCAAGCGGTGCAGCGTTGGAGCACGGTTAAGCAAGACAGGATGATCGACAATAACCTCTTCCAAAGCGTCCCACACTTCGGCGCGGGCCTTTTCGACCATGCGTTTGGCGGCTTTAATGTTGAGAGCCTTGCCATTATCGACCAAGTTCTTCATAACAAAGGGTTTGAAGAGCTCTAAAGCCATCTCTTTAGGCAAACCGCACTGGTGCAACTTTAACTTAGGGCCAACTACAATGACAGAACGGCCAGAGTAGTCGACACGCTTACCGAGCAAGTTCTGACGGAAGCGCCCTTGTTTACCCTTGAGCATATCAGATAAGCTCTTCAAAGGACGGCTGTTAGGGCCAGTAACGGGACGACCGCGGCGACCGTTGTCGATTAGAGCGTCGACAGCCTCTTGGAGCATACGCTTTTCGTTTTTAACGATAATGTCGGGAGCTCCCAAATCTTGCAAACGGCGCAAACGGTTATTGCGGTTGATGACTCGGCGATAAAGATCGTTGAGGTCGGAAGTAGCAAAACGAGCGCCGTCGAGTTGCACCATAGGGCGCAAATCGGGAGGGATAACTGGGATAACCGTCAAGACCATCCACTCAGGACGGTTGCCCGATTTACGGAAAGCTTCGACAACTTCTAAGCGCTTTATAGCTTTAGCCTTGCGCTGGCCGCTCTGCTCTACAATGTCGGTGCGCAGTTCTTCATAAAGTTTATCTAAATCGATCTCTTTGAGAAGCTCCTGGATAGCTTCGGCACCCATACCGGCGCGGAAGTTGCCATAAGGATACTTTTCTTTAAGCTCGCGGTACTCTTGCTCGGAAAGGAGCTGGTACTTTTTGAGGCCGATTTCCGGATCGCCGGGATCGATCACAATGTAGCTGCTAAAATAGATAACTTTCTCTAAGTTGCGGGGAGAAAGCTCGAGAAGCAGACCTATGCGAGAAGGCACACCCTTAAAATACCAAATATGCGTCACGGGAGAGGCCAAATTGATGTGGCCCATGCGCTCACGGCGCACTTTAGCACGGGTAATTTCCACACCGCACTTATCACAAATCAAACCCTTGTGACGTACGCGCTTATACTTACCGCAATGGCATTCCCAGTCTTTCACCGGACCAAAAATGCGCTCGCAGAAAAGTCCATCGCGCTCAGGTTTGAGAGTTCTATAGTTAATAGTTTCGGGCTTCTTGACTTCGCCGAAAGACCACTTGCGAATCTGTTCGGGAGAGGCCAGACCTATTTGCATAGCCTCAAAATTATTGACATCCATATTAACTTGAGTCCTCCTGGTGGGCGACAGAGAAGAGACCTATCTTTAGTTCTTCTCCTCTGCCAGCCGCAGTAAGAGCTTTTAACCTAAGAAGCCTTAGATTTAAGCCAGAGCATTATCGGACATACCAAAGATTTCGTGCGATCCACTGCTGTGGACTTGCTCTTGTTCTTCCACGGAGCGGATTTCGATCTCACGTCCGTTGGAGCCCAGAATCTTGACATCCAGAGCCAAACTCTGCAATTCCTTAATGAGCACTTTGAAGGACTCAGGAACGCCGGGTTCGAGAACATTTTCACCCTTAACAATAGCTTCGTAAGTTTTGACACGACCCAAAACATCGTCGGACTTAACGGTAAGAAGCTCTTGGAGAGTGTAAGCAGCACCGTAAGCTTCGAGGGCCCAGACTTCCATTTCACCGAAGCGCTGACCACCGAACTGAGCTTTACCGCCCAAAGGCTGCTGCGTAATTAAGCTGTAAGGGCCAGTAGAGCGAGCGTGAATCTTATCGTCTACCAAGTGGGCCAACTTAAGCATATAGATCTGACCGACAGTAACGCGACCATCGTAAGGCTCACCGGTACGTCCATCATAAAGAACGGTCTTGCCGTCTACGACAACGTGTCGGCGGTAGAGCTCGATATAAGCCGCGATTTCGCGAATTTGCTCTAAGCTATAGTGTTTGCGATGACCGATAAGGACTTCACCCAAGCGGTCTTCCAAACTGCGCTCACGCAAAACTTGATTTACTTCGTTGATGTCAACGTCGTAACCGCGCAATTCTTTGATAATAGCAGCAGCTAACTGCTTTTCAGGAGTCTCATCGATAATCTTCTTGAGCTCTTGAGTGGTGTAGATAAGTTTTGTCTTATTCTTGATAAACTCTTGCAAACGAGAGATACGGCTAGGCTCATCTAAGACATAAACCAACTCTTCGGTACTGAGATAGACGCCTTTGCGCTGCAAGTCGGCTTGCAAATTGGCGGTATTCATTACATAACGAAGTTCTTCTTCAGAAGCAGAGTCGAAGACGGGGACTTCTACGCGGAAGCGAGGCTTACCAGGCTCAGAAAGCATAGCCATAGCCAAACCTAAGTGAGTCTCCAAAATCTGACCGATATTCATACGAGAAGGCACACCCAAGGGGTTCAGAACGATCTGAACGGGAGTACCGTCGGGTAAATAAGGCATATCCTCGATAGGCATAACGCGAGAGACTACACCTTTGTTACCGTGACGTCCGGCCATCTTGTCGCCTTGCATAATCTTACGCTTCTGAGCTACATAGACGCGAACCAACTTATTGACGCCTGGCTTAAGATCGGTAGACTTCTTGCCGCCGCTTTCTTCGTCGTCGCGGTTGAAGACCTTAACGTCAATAACTTTACCCTTTTGACCGTGAGGCACTTTAAGGGAAGTATCGCGCACATCGCGGGCCTTTTCGCCAAAGATAGCCCGGAGCAAACGCTCCTCGGCCGTAAGTTCGGTCTCGCCTTTGGGAGTAACCTTACCGACCAAAATATCTTCAGTATTTACCTCAGCACCGATACGGACGATACCGTTTTCATCGAGATCTTTAAGAGCATCTTCGCCTACACTGGGAATATCGCGGGTAATCTCTTCGGCACCGAGCTTGGTATCGCGAGCTTCGCACTCATGTTCTTCAATATGAATGGAAGTGAAGACGTCGTCGCGGGCCACTTCTTCGCTAAGCAAAATAGCGTCTTCGTAGTTGTAACCTTCCCACGGCATAAATGCTACCAAAACGTTGCGCCCTAAGGCCAACTCTCCATTTACAGAAGAAGCGCCATCGGCCAAAACGCTGCGCACATCGACGTGCTGGCCTAAGCTCACCGCCGGACGCTGGTTGATACAAGTGCCGGCATTGGAGCGCTTAAATTTGCGCAAATGGTATACATGTTCTTGACCAAGCTCGTCGGTGACGGTGACGGCAGTGGCAGAAACGGCACTTACATACCCCTTGTGTTTGGAAATAACCAAAGCACCAGAGTCGGTGGCAGCTCGGTATTCCATACCAGTACCGACGATAGGAGCCTGGGGAGAGAGCAACGGTACAGCTTGGCGCTGCATGTTGGCACCCATAAGGGCTCGGTTGGCGTCGTCGTGCTCCAAGAAGGGGATCAAAGCTGTAGCTACAGAGACGATTTGCTTAGGAGTTACGTCCATGAAGTCGACTTCTTCGCGGGCCACAACCGTAGTCTCTTTCTTGCCGCGCTTGCGACGGACTACCACACGCTCGTCTACGATATTGCTGCGCTCGTCCAGACGGGTATTAGCCTGACAAATTACGTATTCGTCTTCTACGTCGGCGTCTTGGTACTGAATTTCGTCAGTAACGTGGACGCGCACAGGCACTTTAACGTCTTGAGCCAAAAGCTCGTCATAATCGCGACGCTCGATAATATCGCCGCTGTGGAAAATAGCACCAGTAGCGGGATTAGTCACGTCGGCAGAGAGGATCAGGTTGACTTTGCGGTAAGGAGCTTCAATGAAACCGAAGGAATTGACTCGGCCATAAGTAGCCAAAGAGCCGATCAAACCGATGTTGGGCCCTTCAGGAGTTTCAATAGGACAAATACGACCATAGTGAGAGTCGTGGACGTCGCGGACTTCGAAGCCGGCGCGCTCACGAGAGAGACCGCCAGGGCCCAAAGCCGAGAGACGACGCTTGTGGGTAAGCTCGGCCAGCATATTGGTTTGATCCATAAACTGGGAGAGCTGGGAGGAGCCGAAAAATTCTTTGATGGCAGCGGTGACGGGGCGGGTATTGATGAGCAGCTGAGGAGTGATAGTCTCCACATCTTGTACAGACATGCGCTCACGCACTACGCGCTCTAAACGAAGTAAGCCGACGCGGAACTGATTTTGTAACAGTTCACCTACGCCACGGATACGACGGTTGCCCAAGTGGTCAATATCGTCGTGCTTAACTAAGACGTCGAAACTGTCTTCGCCGCTGGCTCTAAGCTTAATAACACCATTTTCAATATAGAGGCGGAGGCCTTCGTCTAAGGAGACGTCTAGCTCTTTCTCATCTTGGCGACGATAAGCGTCGGCTTTCATTAAAGCTAAGATATAGCGGACGGCGGCTACGACATCGTCTTTGCTAAGAATGGAAGGATACTCCAAGTGTTGGCCACACTGGCAGCAATCTTCTTTATCGGGCATATTGTAAGCGCCACAATGGGTACAGACAATTTTACGACCTAATTTGCGAGCCAAACGATAGCTACCTACTCTAGCTAAATCGTAGCGTTTGCGCTCGAAAAACAAATTGTTCAGCAAAGTACGGGCGCTCTCCTGAGAGGGCTGCTCGCCGGGACGCTGTTTTTTGTAAATTTCTAACAGGGCTTCTTCAACAGTCTCTACCGAGTCTTTTTCGAGAGTCTTTTCCAGTAAAGGCTCGCCGTTGAAGAGGGCTCTGATGTCATCGTCACTCTCATACTCTAAAGCACGCAGCAACACGGTAGCGGGCAGCTTGCGGGCTTTATCGATGCGCACATAAATTACACCGGCAGTATCGGTTTCAAATTCCATCCAGGCACCGCGGTTAGGAATAACTACGGCCGACCAGGTGGAATGGCCGGTGTTAGGATCTTCGTGATGTTGATAATAAATACCCGGAGAACGTACCAACTGACTAACGATAACACGCTCGGCACCGTTGATAATAAACGTTCCTTGCTCGGTCATGGCAGGGAAATCGCCAATGAAGATCTCTTGTTCCCTGGCTTCACGTACTTCGCCATTCTCTTTAGTAGTTAAACGAACTTTAACTTTTAAGGGGTAGGCGTAAGTGGCATCTTTGTCACGGCACGTTTCCACCGACTGGGGCGGTTCGTCTAATTTATGCTCAAGGAATTCCAGCACTAAGTTGCCGGTAAAGTCCTCGATTGGAGATATATCTTTAAAGGTATCGTCCATACCTTTTTGTAAAAAGCGGCTGTAAGACGAGCGCTGGAGCTCAATTAAATAAGGGAGCTCCATAACCGGCGGAATTTTTTGGAAAGATATACGCCCTGTGGCCTCGTTCTTGTGTCGAAGAAACGACATTCGAGAAGATCCTCCTCTGCGCAATTAGCTGACATACTCCCCATGCCCAAAGGTAGAGGATTCTTAGATACAAACGAACCTCGCCTCCGCTAAGCGGAATGGCCAAGCTCTCTCTAAATAGATGATGCCCCATCTATATACCAATATTCTTTTATTTTCTGCGCCCTACTTTTCTGCCAATAGAGCAGATCCCATACGGCATCTAGGCTGAATATCTTTCGGAAAGGAGCTGCCCTTTAGCTAACTGCCGCCCAGCAAAATAGCCCTACCTCGAGGCAAGCTAATTGTCAGAGCCCTAGCTCACTCCTACGTAAAGAAAGAACAAAAAGAGCGCACACCAACACTATGTCGGCGCGTAAGCTCCCTAGTTATCCCCTTTTATAGAACTTTTCAAGCAAAACTTGTTCCGAGTCTTATCAATACTCAACCCAAACTGACCGGCTCTAACACCGATCTTGCGGAGGCTTAACAGCCTCATGAGGGAACTTTGACCCTCTATCGCGCATGATATAATACAATAGCAAAAAGATAAAGTCAAGTTTGGATAAGAGTCGCCCCCTGGCAAAGCCCAAGTAGCCTCTAAAAAACTGGTTTCAAATTAACTTTTTTGTTATAATGCCCCGGCAACTTAAACGAATAGAAAAGCTTTTGGAGGGACACAATGGAAGGAACTGACGCCAAACTTGAAGCTATTGTCGAGCGTATAGAAGCTTTGGAAGAAGAGAAAGCCGGCATAGCCCAAGATATAAAAGATGTATATGCCGAAGCCAAAATCGAAGGATTCGACGTTAAAATTTTGCGCCGTATTATTAGCTTGCGCAAATTAGAGCCCCAAGAGAGAGAAGAACAAGAAAGCTTATTAGTTCTTTATATGCAGGCTTTGGGTATGTACAGCAACGCTCACCATAAAGCCGAAGAGACAAAATAGCCTATTTTACGCAGCTGGCAAGCTGCCAGAAGGTCTTTTCGCCTCTGCATTTTGAGTGCTCGAGCATTGACAAGGCGTAAAATATAGATATAATCATTCGAGCATAGTTATGTCGAGGCGTAGCGCAGCCTGGCAGCGCGCAACGTTCGGGACGTTGAGGTCGGAGGTTCAAATCCTCTCGCCTCGACCATACAGCGGATAAGGGGCCGATCAACTGTTGGTGTTGGTCGGTTCTTTTTTTGGTTCAATTTATAGGCCAATCTCTCTAGGGAGCCCACTGCCCAGCGTAGTTAGTTATCCCTACCAAAGATGGAGCCCTTTAGCCCTCTAGCTAAACTTGAATATCGATAACTTCCTCAGGATCGACAGTTTCAAAGTTACGATGTTTAGCTGGCAACAATTCCAACAAGCGGCGCATAATTTGCAAACGAAAAGGGGCGGTATCTTCGATAATTCTATGCTCAAAAGGACGAGTGGCCGTCTTTATGTAAGGTTCTACAATATCTTCTATTTGATCAAAACGAACCACAACATTTTCAGGCTCTCCAGCTGGGAAACGGCCAAAGATAAGGCGTCCAGGCTTACTTAAAACTAAGGCGTCTATATCTGGCAAAACGGTAGGCTCTATTTCTGTCCAAAAGATAGAGCGGAATATCTGTTTGCGAGAAAGTTTATTGCGAATGAGAACGATACGCGGCACATAGATTCCCCGCCCTTCGTAGCGTTTGGTTAGCTGAGAGCGAGCGTTGGCGTAACGCCACATGGCGTCCATTTGCTCCATAGGAAAATAATGGGGCAATTCGTCGTCACCTATAGACATGCGCTGGATGGTACGTTTATTTTGATCATTCCAAAGGATTCGCAACTGGGCTCCGTCTGGCTTTTCGATCACTTGACCATTAGGAGCATAAAGCCACAATTGGCTATTATTGGCAAATTTAGCCAAAATGGGCATACTTTCGCGGGCGATAAAAGTGGGACAGACGCAAGGTACGCTGACGTTTAAACCAGTCTCATAAGCTTTTGAATTGATAATCTCCGAGCCCGGATTTTTACAAACAAACTCAAAAGAGACCAAAGTCTCGGGATTTATATATTCAGCGCTCCATAAAGCACCTCTGGCACCGCCTTCAGTAATTTCTATATAGGGAGAGATGGCGGCGACTTTCTCTTTAAGTTCTTCCGAAGTAGGGCGCGGGTTGGCCGTCGAAACTAGAAAATCCATATCAAAACCCAAAATGCCTACCTCCGGAAACAGACTCTGTCTCTTTTTTGGGCTAATCTTTTGTTTTTTCTTAATATTAACCTTCCCAGCCTAATCGAGCCAAGAAAAAAAATCGCCCTTTCGACAGTCCATTTGCCTCACCGACCTTGCCAAAAGAAGGGCCAAGCCCCAATAGACAAGAATCTAGGGTAGGATCAGCTAGTATAAAAATAAGTCAGCCTTTAAGAGGTGGAAGAAAATATGACCGCTTTTAACTTCAAAAAGTATTTATCTATTGCCGGAGCTCTAGCCTTGCTTACTTATACGGCTCCTTTATTCACTCCGGCTCAAGCCGAAAATACTGGAGAGAATGGCGGCATTACTATTTATCAAGCGACAGAATCGGCTCCAGAGCAAGAGACTGCCCCCACTCAAGAGGCTGCCACCTCCTCCCCCACCGTCACAACTACCGAAAGTTCACCTTCTCTCTCCGAAGAGTCAACTTCTAGCGAAAGTAGTGCAGACTCAGAGTATACTAATGAAGCGGCTCCTATATTCGATATGCGCGGAGATGACGGCGTCCTTAAAGATTTCCGTCCCAGCGCTTTATCTTTTATCAGTCGCAACCGTATTTTGGTATGTGATGAAAATAGCCAACAGATGCACATCTTTGATACCGAAGGTCGACGTTTTCGCCGTCTGGGGGTGCCGCGTACCTTTCCCCAGCCGCGCTATACCGGTTTATGCAATCTTGAGGACGGAAAGTTTTTCGTAGTAGGCAGCCACCACCACGTTAACAATAATGTACGTTTCCTCTGGGCCCGAAGTGTGCTCCACTATTACGAATTGCGCAGCGAGCGTTTTACCGACAATTCAACCACGACCAATTATGATCCGGAGCTAGCTTGGCGCAATACGGGATATTTTGGCGAAAATGCCCAGCAGCGTTTGAAGGTGGAAGGTATAGCTTGTAATCCTATCGACGACTATCTCTATTTTGCTCTCTCCCAGCCGCTCAATAAAGATGAAAGCGTCATTGTTTACAGAACTTCGCTCAACCAAATTATTGAGCGCAAGAAAAAGATCAAGTTTGAAATTTTAAAGACTAATTTGAAGCCCGGTTTGGACGCTTCGCTTAACGAGCCGTTTGTCTTGACCGATATTTATTATGTGCAAGATAAAGGATTGCTCTACCTCTTATCTTCCAAAACTCCCGACGAGAGATTTAGTGGTACTAGTCAGATTTGGTACCAGCCTGACGGCTCGGAAGAAGCTCGCTTAGTAGCTGACAATATAGCTCCAGGAAACTTCGGCTCCGGGTTGGCCGCCTATAAAGTGGGTGACAATTACAATATTGGTATAGTTTTTGACAATAATCCAGGCCAGAACGACACCCCTTCGCGCTTCTTGCTCTTGGAAGATATATCTTTCTAGAGAAAGGCCGATAAAATTTATACTATGAGCAGAGAAGATTTAGAATTTTTACAAGAGTCTGGTGAGGAATGGTACGCTGCCGAAGGGCTGCGTTTTACTTGTCAACGCTGTGGGCGCTGCTGTTCTGGCCCTTCAGGGATCGTACAATGTACCGATCAGGAAGCCCAAGCTATGGCCCAAGAGTTGCAAATGGATTGGGAAACTTTTACCCGCTCGATAGTCTGTCGCTATGAAGGCCAATTTTATGTCAAGGAAGTGAGATGTAAGTACGGCTACGACTGCATATTGCTGGAGCGCGACGAGAAAAATGCCCAAGCGCCCACCGGATGTATGGTCAGAAACTCACGCCCTATACAGTGTCGCACCTGGCCTTTTTGGCCAGAGGTAGTTTTTTCGCCCAGAGCCTGGCGTCTGGCAGCCAAACGCTGCCCCGGCATAGGCGTGGGCGAATTACATAGCGCTGAGGAGATACGCCAAAAAGTAGCTTTAACTTCCGACCCTACCAACGCTCCTCCGGAAAGGATGGTCTTGGCCCCTCATAAACAGCGTCGCCCTCAAAAGAAATAAAGTGGATTAATCTTTATACCAAATTTTTCTAGCGTCTATAGAGCGATCCCAATCGCGCCCACCATGGACCGTAATAAGTGATCCCTTCTTTATATCGTTGAAAAATTCGTTCCAAGTTACTTTTTCATAACGGAACTCACCATCATCGGGCTGGGGAGTAACCCGTTTCATAAGTTCTGTATTATGTTTAACATAAACCCAATTTTGGCGGCGATTGGGATTGGCCCCAAGTTCGGCTATACCTAAGCGTTGCTCGGCTTTATTAACTACAACTACTCTGTATTCACCAGTAGTTAAAATAATTTGAGCTTGGGCGCTTTTTATGCATCCCCATCCTATCAGGACTGCGGCCAAAATGGCCAAGTATCTACTTAACTTTCTCATATTTTGCTCCCATTGGCGGTGTGACTAAGTATAAAAGACTATTTTACAGTTTTTGTTTCCCAAGTCTCTTTCTCCCCCACAGGTAATGTTTTTCGTCGCTCCATCAAGTCTCTCCCTCTTAGCAGGATTTGCCCTTAAGAAGCTCGCAATTGTTAGATAAGATAAGTAAGTATTTTTTGTCGGTAAATTTAAGAGGCGGTGCGTTTTATGGCGAATTATCCCTGTGCAGAATGTGGCAATATGGTAGAAACTAGAGGCATAGGTACCTGTCCTAAATGCGGATGTAAAAAGCCCTTCAAGTGCAGTAAGTGCGGCAAACAAATTGGCCTGGACTTTGTCTATAAACCTGAAAGACTTACTTTTAGCGGCAAACCGCTCTACTGTTTAGATTGCGGCTCAGACGTAGAACCGGTTCCCTGTGCTCGCTGTGGGAAAACCCTAATTCGCTCTACCGGCGTAGAGAGGCCCATAGACGGAGTTATTAAAATTTATCATAAAGAATGTCTCGAGCAACAGAGCAAAATTTATACTTTTGTGATGCCTATTATTGTAGTGGTAGGAGCTGCCGTTGTAGGCTATGCCGCTTGGATGTTGCTCCATACCTGGTACGGCCTAGTAATAGGCCTAATCTTTGGGGCAGGTATAGGTAAAGTTATGGCCGATAAGTTTTTACCTAACTAAGTGGTAAAAAGTTTGGCCACAAAGCCCAGACAATGGAGCCTAGCAATAGATTCTTGGAAATATTCTTGGCTGCCAGGCTCCAGCTCTTCCCAAGCATAGGTTAATACCGTTTCGACTGAGCCCAATTTGCGCCTTACCCGACGTGGAGTAGTGAAATATTCACTTAAGCGCCGATTCAGTCCACCGTCAGGACAATCTACCCTTATACCATTTTCTTGGTCAAAACTCACCGTACCTAGAGGGAACTCCCCTAATTTGCGTCCGTCGCGAGCCATAACTAAAGGATATAAGACATAGTCCATAGCTCATATTCCTCTCTTAACTCTGTTTGCCACTCTTAAGGTGTAAATATTCCAAATAATCGTACATAAGTCGGTCAAAATCGTAAAGATCTTCACGATTCCAAAGAGCTTGGCTACATTCGTTGGCCGAAAAGTAAGCTTCTACGGCCTGAGCAAAATAATTCACCGGATCGGCACAAGCCATGGGATCGGGCGCACAATGGCCCTCCAATCCGGTTTGGCAAGCTTGGGCATTAGCCTTAATAACCGGCGATTGCAAACTGGCGAAGTTGCCCTCGCCTAAAGCATGATCCCAAGCCATACCAAAATAATAAAGAGCAGGATGGAACCCATAAAGGGGATCGTCTTGGCTATTTTCGGAAAAGAGCTCGGCAGCAATAAGGCAAGTGCGCTCTTTAGCCAGATAGGCTCCATAGCCGACTTCCAGACCTTGCAAAGAAGAATCGGCTGCGTAGACAGCAGCTTTTAATTCTTGGTGGGGTAACAGTTTAACTTTCAAACCATCGCGCATACAAGCGTCGAGTATACCTTTACCAAAACGGCTCAGCAATAAACGCAAAGGCTCGGCCACCTGAGGAGCAGCTTGGCATAAGATCAGTTGATCGAGCACCTTTTCCAACTCGTGGGGCACCTTAAGGGCGTCGGCTTCATGTTTACTCTTGGAAGTATGGGCAGATAATTCGACTACTTCGGGCACAGCCTCATGGAAGATAAAACCTTCAGAATTGTCCAAAAGGGAAGAGACCAGGCTAGGGCCCCGTTTCTCCGTCGGTTGGGCTTTTTTATTTTCCGCTTGCGATTGGGAGAGATCGACATCTTCAGCAGCTGGAAGAGGAGCTTCTTGAGCAGCGACAGTTACGGTAACGCTTCTATCTAAAGGTTCAGCCTCTATTTCAGGCTCGGCTGCAGCGGTGGCCGAAGTGGGGGGCGCAGCTTCTTCTGCCGACTCTTCTCGCTCTTCTCGAGCCATAGCTTCAGATAGAGCAGCTTCGCGTTGGCCGCCTAAATCGATAACAGCATCTGTGCCTAAATGGTCGGAGCTAGGCCCAGCCTTGGCGACAGCGCCCCCATCTTCACAAGAAGGGGCAGCCTTTTCAGGAGTTTCCTCTTCTAACTTTTCAAGCCCTGGCAATTCGCCTAGAGGGGCGCTGTTATCGGAGCTTTCTACTTTAGAATCGATAAGACAAGTGCTCTGCCCCTCATCAAAAAGGGTATCAGCCGAGCGCTGGGCGGCCTTTTTGTCTTCTTCTTCAACATCTTCTTCCCACATTTTGCGGAAAAGGGCCGCTCCGCCCCCTCCTCCACCGCCGCCAACTAAGTCGTCCATGCCACCAAGCATATCTTCACCCATATCGGACAAATCGGAGCTAAATTCGGCAGTATCGTCGATATAATGGCTCTTACGCACACCAGCCTTTTCTTTGCGCTCACGCATCATATTAGTGCGCAAACCGTCACTGGAGCGCTGGGTATTTTCCAACATGCGCTGATTTTGGGAATTCATTATGAAGATTGGATCCATCATGGCTCTGTCTATCTTCGCTCCACATAGGTAATTCCTTCAGAGCATATTTTTCGCTATATTAACGCCTATCTATAGAGCAAAATAAAACCGCACTTCGCTAGGGGTCTTCTTTTTCCCAAGAATAAGATGGCCTATAAAAAAAGTGCGGTTTAACTTAAATTTAAGTCTAAAGAGGCTCAAAAAAGCTAAGGCTTAATCAAATAATCTTCACCATAGCCATAATTTTCGATAATATAATCCATATCCTTATCGCCACGACCAGAAAGGTTGACCAATACGGAGCCGTGAGCCCTCTTTCTAGCCAACTTGATAGCGTAAGCTAAAGCGTGAGAGCTTTCCAAAGCGGGAATAATACCTTCATAGCGAGAGAGATTATAGAAAGCCTCTAAAGCTTCTCTATCTGTCACCTTATCGTAAGAAACGCGACCTAAACTGTGCAAAAAGGCGTGCTCAGGGCCAACAGAAGGATAATCCAAACCGGAAGCTACAGAATAGACGGGAGCGGGGCCACCATCTTTATCTTTAAGCATTAAGCTATTAAAACCGTGCATAACTCCGGGAGTGCCATAAGTGATACTGGCTGCATGATCGCCCATCTTTTCGCCGCGACCTAAAGGCTCTACGCCGTAAATTTTAACCGGATCGTTAAGGAAAGCCGTAAATAAACCTAAGGAATTGCTGCCGCCGCCGACGCAAGCAACTACAGCGTCAGGCAAGAAGCCCATCATATCTATAAATTGCTCGCGAGCTTCCACTCCCACAACCATTTGGAAATCGCGCACAATCATGGGGAAAGGATGGGGGCCGACAGCCGAACCGATACAATAAATAGCCGTTTCGTATTCTTTAAGGTAAGCTTCAAAAGCGGCATCGACAGCCTCTTTTAAAGTTTTCAATCCGTGAGTAGCCGGAATAACTCGGGCACCGAGCAAACGCATACGCGATACGTTAGGAGCTTGTTTCTTAATATCGACTTCACCCATATAAATATCGCACTCTAGGCCGAAATAGGCGGCGGCAGTAGCTAAAGCCACACCATGTTGGCCAGCACCAGTTTCGGCAATGAGCTTTTTCTTGCCCATAAATTTGGCCAATAAGCCTTCACCCATACAATGGTTGAGTTTGTGAGCGCCAGTATGGTTAAGATCTTCGCGTTTTAAGTAGATTTGGGTCTGACCAAGCAAATTGGAGAGACGCTCACAATGGTAGACGGGAGTAGGACGTCCTTGAAATTCGCGACGAATACGGCGCAACTCAGTAACAAATTTGGAAGAATGGCAAATTGTTTGGTAAGCGTCGTTTATTTCTTTAAAAGCAGGCACTAATTGCTCGGGTAAGTAGGCTCCACCAAAAGGGCCGAACCGACCTTCGGCGTCGGGATAGTTCTTTAAATAAGTGGCGAAGTCTACAGTATTGTTATCCATGGAAAAATATAGCTCCTAGCTAATCGGCTCCTCTTCACAGAGGGGCGATAAAACAAAAAAATAAAAAAATGCCAATAAGCGAACTTAGTTTAGCACTTGAAATAAGACCAATCAAACGAAACACGCTCGCAAAAAGACAATATTGACCTTTTTTTCAACTAAACTTAAGCCAATTTAAGTATCTTTCTATTTTTTCTCCATAATTGAGGGCGAAACTTCGCACTAGCAAAATTTGCCAACTTCGGCTAATAGCAACAACCGTCACCTAAAAGTTTACCCAACTCAAAACGCAATTCGCTGCTGTCGTTGACAAAATAATCTCGGTGGAGACGAATTACCGTAGTATCTTCCGGGCCACGCACATGGACAAAGACGGGGCGATCGCCTTTATGGCGCAAGAGAATCTCTTTAAAGTTGGCCACTAAAGAGCGAGCCGAACCGGGGAAAGCGACATTGAGCCCTTTTAAGCTTTTTACTACAGAATCGTCAAAATCGTGCTGTACTTTATTGCCGGAAGCCATAATAAAATTGACGTCACTTACATCTATAGCATTGATCCGATATTTTTCTCCTTCGGGCTCGGACTCGGCCTCTTCGACAGCTAAGGTTTGCCCTTCGTCATCATCTTTGTCGTCCTCATCGCTCTCGTCAAAGACGGTAGAAGGCGCGGGAGTAAAACCGTGGTCTACTTCGACGCTGCCGCGCACAATAATAACTTGGCCTTCGCCACATTTTTCGATATTAGCTTCAAAATCACGCGGTTTAAGAGAGAACTCTACAGTGCCAGTAAAATCTTGTATAGTAACAAAGGCCATCTTATCTTTGCGCTTAGTGATAACTGTGCGACAAGATGTAACTAAACCGCCTACTCTAACGTTGCGCCCCACCATAGAGCCAAGTTGGTCGATATTGCAAGTAGTATTTTCTTTAAGAACTTCCGTATAATCTTCCAAAGGAGAGCCGGAAAGGTAAACGCCCAGCATATCTTTTTCGAAATCGAGCAATTCACGGCGAGCAAATTCGTCTTCCTGGGTATGGATAACACAGCGAATATCATCTTGGCCGCCCCCTCCGGGCTCATCACCGAAAAGGCCCACCTGGGCATTGGCCGCTTCGCGCTGGCACATTTTCATATACTCCAAAATATGCTCTAAGTTGCTAAGCAAAGTGGCCCGATTGACTCCAAAAAGATCGAGGGCTCCAGATTTAATAAGGCCTTCCCAAATCTTTTTATTGATATAGCGAGGATCGAGACGGGAGCAGAAATCGATTAAGTTTTTATAAGGGCCGCGCTCCTCTCGCTCTTTAACGATTAAATTTACCGCATTAACCCCTACGCCACGCAAAGCGGCCATGCCCCAGCGCACCGCCCCTTTGGAAACGGAAAAACCGGCCAACGATTCATTGACATCCGGTCCCAATACTTCTAAACCGGAGTCACGACACTCGTGAATAAAGAAAGAGACTTTCTTAATATCGCTCATAACGCTGGTCATTAGAGCAGCCATATATTCAGGACGATAGTAAGTTTTAAGCCAAGCCGTCTGGAATGTCACCATAGCGTAGGCGGCCGAGTGGGACTTATTAAAGCCATATTCAGCAAATTTGGCCATAGTCTCAAAGATATTTTCGGCACATTTTTCGTCGACGCCGCGCTCTTTGGCACCTTCCACAAAGTAGACATGGTGCTCGGCCATAACCTCTTTCTTCTTTTTACCCATAGCTTTGCGCAACTTATCAGCCTTGGCCATAGTGTAGCCAGCTAAAGTGGTAGCCGTAAGCATTACTTGCTCTTGATATAAGAAGAAACCGTAAGTATCGGCCAGAATAGGCTCAAGCTTGGGGTGAGGATAGACGACTCCGCCACCGCGACCGTGGCGTCTGGCAATAAAATCGTCGACGACGCCGCCTTTAATAGGGCCGGGGCGATAAAGGGCCAAGAAAGCTACAATATCGGTAAAACGGTCGGGTTTCAATTGCTTTAAGTAGCGCTTCATACCGTCAGATTCAAGCTGGAAGACACCGTTAGTATCGGCAGCCGAAAGCAAGGCGTAAACTTTCTGGTCTTCGTAGTCGACATCGTGGTTAATATCGACCTTGATACCGCGAGAATATTCGATAATCTTTAAGCAATTGTTGATAACAGTAAGGTTGCGCAACCCTAAAAAATCCATCTTTACCATACCGACTTCGGCCGAGTCGTTCATATCGTATTGCACAACCACATCGTCGCCATTTTTTTGCAAAGGTACTAATTGGCCCAGAGGACGGCTGGAAATAATTACACCAGCTGCGTGCATACCCGCATTGCGAGCCATACCTTCACAACGCATGGCGTCGTCTACCAAGCGCTTATTAAGCTCGCTACTTTCGTAAAGTTTTTCGAAGTCGGGATTTTTGAGGGCATCTTTTATAGTTATCTTCATTTCGTCGGGCACAGCTTTACAAAGCTTGCCCACATCGGCTAAAGGCACATCCATCACCCGGCCTACGTCGCGAATAGCATTTTTAGCTTTCATACGCCCGTAAGTAGCAATTTGGGAGACGCGATCTTCGCCATAGCGCTCGCGACAATATTGGATAACTTCGCCGCGCCTATCGACACAAAAGTCGGTATCAATATCGGGCAATTCGGTACGCTCGGGATTTAAGAAACGCTCGAAAAGTAAATCGTATTTAAGGGGATCTAATTGGGTAATACCGATTAAATAAGCGACCAATGAGCCGGCAGCCGAGCCGCGACCAGGGCCCACAGGAATGCCATGCTGGCGCGACCAGTTAATAAAGTCCCAGACCAACAAGAAATAGTCGGGGAAACCTTTACCAATAATAACATCTAATTCAGTTTGTAAACGGTCTAAATATTTTTGCTCAGGAGTAAGCGTACCGAAACGCTCCAGCAAGCCCTGGCGACAGAGCTCTTTAAGATAATCGGTACTGTTACTCCCTTCGGGCACAGGAAACTTAGGCAAATAAGTAGTGCTAAAGTCCATTTCAAAATTACAGCGCTCAGCCACTAAAAGCGTATTATCGACCGCCTCGGGACAGAAAGAGAAGGCTTCCAACATCTCTTCGCGAGTTTTTAAGTAACACTCAGGGCAAGAATGGAGGCGCTTAGTTTCATTCAATAATCTGCCCGAACCGACGCAAATAAGAATATCTTGGACATCAGTATCTTCTTTATTTAGAAAGTGGGCGTCGTTAGTAGCTACAACTTTTAAGCCATGCTCTTTGGCCAACTTAATAAGCAAAGGATTAGTCTTTTGTTGCTCTTCTATACCGTGGTTCATTAGTTCCACAAAGAGATCGTCCGGGCCAAAACACTTTTTCAAAAAAGCCAAACGCTGACTGGCCAATTCGTAATCGTCATTTAATAGAGCGTCGTTAACTTCGCCGCGCAGACAACCAGTTAAAGCGATCAACCCTTGGGAATGCTGCTCCAAAAGCTCATGATCGGCTCGCGGCTTGTAATAAAAACCATGCAAATAAGCTTCGGAGACGATTTGGCACAGATTAGAATAGCCTTGGCGATCTTTAGCTATAAGGGTTAAATGGAAATAATGTTTGTCCAAATCGCCTTCGCGATCGAAGCGAGTGCGCGGCGCAACATAAATTTCACAGCCAATTAGAGGCTTAATACCAGCATTTTTGCAAGCATGGTAGAATTTTACGCAGCCACCCATAACGCCGTGATCGGTAATAGCCAAAGCCGGCATACCACAATCTTTGGCTTTTTGTACAATATCTTTAATGCGATTGGCACCGTCAAGTAAGCTGTACTCGGTATGGACATGTAAGTGGACAAAAGACATAAAAAGCTCCTTACTTACAAAAAAAGTAGACTCTAAATTTTCTTAAGGATATGAAGGCGGGCTGCCCACTTCAACAAAGGGGCGAAAGGTAACGGTATAACGATTATTGATAAATGTCTTTAGTAAATTAAGTTCGGATACAGAGGCCACAGTAATAGTGGTAGGCCCAGTTTGCTCGAGCGCAACTTCGTCAAATTCTAATTTGCGTTTAAGGGGATCGAGTGGAATTATCTCCAATAAGTAAGCCGTAAGGGAACTATCTAGGGCACCATGTACGGTAGTTATATGGATAGATTCTCGTCGCGCCCAGTAGAGACAATCCCAAACAATAAGTAAACGGTTGAGCGCCCCTTCATGAGTAACCCAAAATAGCCTCTCTTGAGCCAGCCTAGCGGCATATTCTTCGTCTAGCTTGGCTTTAGTAAAACGCTCGATAACACCGCCGCGACAAAGTTTATCTAAAAGTTTTAAGTTGGACTTACCGTCAGGAGATACAAAAGTGCCACTTGCCATTTTTGGCTTAGCTAGCTGGGCCATAACCATCTTAGCCTCCCTTTGATATTATCTATTGATAATTAACAAATAATCAAATTATCACAGTGGATAACGTCGGCATAAGCCGTATGGCCCAAGATAGCTGCGATCTCGGCATTGGGACGGCCCAAAATTTGCTCTACTTCGGAGCGACTGTAGTTAGATAAACCGCGAGCAAAAGGTACATCTTCCCGGCCTTCTACTGTAATTGTCACCAAATCGCCGGCCTTAAAATCGCCTTGACAAGCTAAACAACCTACGGCCAACAAACTGTTGCCCCCTTGAGCTAAAGCCTGGGCGGCTCCGCTGTCGACAATAATGCTGCCTTCAGCTCGAGCAGCCTCAGCCAACCAGCGCTGTCTGCTATTAAGCCTACTTTCGTTACCTTCGAAGAGGGTGCCTAAAGGCTCGCCCTGGGCCAGGCGCAAAAGCACATTTTCTTCTTGGGCTGAAGCAATAACCATAGAGCCGCCGTAGCGCATAACCATCTTAGCGGCTCGCAATTTTGAAGCTAAGCCGCCAGTACCGCCTTTAGTAGTAGTACCTCGATCTAAGCTTTCAATTTCCGAATTGATCTCCGTAATTCGCTCAATCACATGCTCGTCTTTTCCTTCTCCAGCCAATATACCAGGTACAGAAGTTAAGTTGACTACCACATCGGAATTAACTATAGAGCCCACCATAGCCGCCAAACTGTCGTTGTCGCCAAAGCGAATCTCTCCAGTAGAAACGGAATCGTTTTCGTTAATAATAGGCAAGATACCGTAATCTAAAAGGGCGTTCAGAGTGTTGCGAGCATTGAGATAGCGATCGCGAGCGGCAATATCGTCGCGTGTCAGTAATACTTGGCCAACTTTAATGCCCAACATGGCAAATAAGTTTTTGTAGCTGTCCATAATTTCTACTTGGCCCATAGCGGCTAAAGCTTGCTTTAAGGGCAAATCGTCGCCGCAACCCTCTACTTGAAGCAATTCGCGCCCCATACCTATAGCGCCGGAACTTACCAAACAGACTTTACGCCCTTGCTCGCGTAAAGCTTGGATCTGGCGAGCCAAGCTCAACATAATTCGGCCATTTAAACGGCCATGGCCGTCTACACAAACTCTTGTGCCTACTTTTACTATCCAGATGGTGGCTTCTTGGAGAGTTTCACGCATAATAGAGACCTCAAAAGATAAAGTAGTGCTATTTTTGTTTTGCCTGGGCGTCAGTCTGATTGATATTGCGAAGCAAAGCGCCCGCTTGAGGCATACCCATAAGCGAAGCTTCATTTAAAAGTTGCTTAGCTTGATCTACATCTTGATCGACGCCACGCCCTTCCAGATAGCAAGTGGCTAAAGCGAATAGAGCCGGCGGATATTTCATCTGGGCGGCCCTGGAGAGCCAGTGCATCTCTTGAGAGAGATCCTGTTTGACCCCCTTACCGTCTCTATAACAAGCTGCTAAGAGGAAAGCGGCTACTTCTGAGCCGTGCTCGGCCGCTTCGCTGAGCCAACGTACCCCTTCAGAAGCATTCTGGGCCACGCCGTCACCTTCTAAATAACAGACGCCCAGCTTAAATTGGGCTAAAGTCACCCCCGCTTGAGCGGCCAAAGTGTAATAATGGACAGCTTGCTGGGCATTTTTGGCCACCCCTTCACCGTTATGGTAGCATTGGGCTAAATTGAAGTGGGCTCCGGAGTAGCCACCCTCGGAAGCCAATTTATAGTAGCGCACCGCTTTAGTAGCGTCTTTAGGTACGCCCAAGCCACGCTGATAGTAGGTGCCTACCGTACTGCAAGCGGCCGCATTGCCACTTTCGGCGCAGCGCAAATAATATTTCAAAGCTTGGCCATAATCTTGGGCTACGCCATTGCCGCGCTCGTAACAATCGGCCAAAAAGTAGGCAGCTTTCATATCCCCTTGTTCGGCTGCCTTAAGGAACCAACGGGCCGATTCTTTGGCGTCGGCCCCCACTCCGTAGCCGCGACGATAGTAGATGCCCAAATTGGTTTGCGCTTTATCGAAGCCTTGCTCGGCCGCTTGGCGCAAATAGCGCACCGACTCAGAAGGAGAAGCTTTTACACCGGTGCCGTTAGCTAAGCATACTGAATATTCGTATTGGGCCTCAGCTAACCCCATTTGAGCGGCTTGGGCGTAGAGCTTAGCTGCTTCCTTATACTGGCCATTTTCAGTGCAACTAACGGCCCGAGCATAAATTTCATAGCCCGGCTGGGTGGCCAAATCGCGCCCTTCATGCCAAGCTTCCTTAGTTTTGACTACAGAGCCCAAAGTATTCTTAGTATCGTCGGCCGCAATCTTTTTTCTGGCTTCTTGGCTCAGCGAAGAGGCTACAGGGCTGTCTTGGCCCATAACTTTAGGAGCTGAAGCCTTGCCCTTGCCTATGGCAGCTGGATAATTGGCAGCCTTAAAAGCGGCCTGGTGGATATTTTTTCGAGCCGGTTGGGCCGTCGGTTGGGCCTTATTTTCGAAGCTGCCAACTTTAGAAGCGGCCCCAGAAGCCTTTGCAAGTGCCGAAGGAGAAGGGGCTACCCCCGACGGGGAGCTACCAGAAGTGGTGGTGGAAGTCTTGTCCTTAGATGCAGAACCGGCTTTACTTACTTGGCTCTTACCTGTGGTGTGGGTACTATCTTTTTTTACCGTAGCCCCTTTAGACTCGACAGCGGGGGAAGCGACTACCCCCTGCCGACTTTCGCTTGGGGACGATTTTGGCGGCTGCTTGCCACAAGCCCCCAGAGAGACCATAAAAGCGCCACATCCTACCAGAACGATAAATTTTCGCCAATTAAGGGCCATGATTATTCCTCCCATAGTTTCCTGGCCGAACTAAAAAACTGGCTAATCAGCCGAAAACTAACCTCCCTCACTTTAGGCAGGGCCATTTTAGCTCCTGCCTTAGAGTTGCTAGCCACTAGTGATTATTTAAGCCGCCTCTCCTTTTTCGGCTAATTCCACAGCGGCCGTAAAGAGCACGTCTGTAGAAGAGTTGAGGGCCGTCTCGCAAGAATCTTGAATTACGCCAATAACAAAACCTACTCCCACAACCTGCATAGCCACATCAATGGGGATACCGAACAAATTACAAGCTAAAGGGATCAGCAAAAGAGAGCCTCCGGCTACACCGGAAGTCCCACAAGCGCTGATTGTGGCAATAACACAAAGCATCAAGGCAGTGGCTAGACCTACATGGAGTCCCAAAGTGTTGGCGGCAGCTAAAGTTAAAATAGCGATCGTACAAGCCGCACCGCTCATATTGATAATAGCTCCTAGGGGAATAGAGACTGAATAAGTGGCTTCATCTAATTTTAGCTCTTCGCAAAGATCCATATTTACAGGGATATTGGCCGCCGAACTGCGAGTAAAGAAAGCCGGTATACCACTTTGGCAAAGACATTTCCATACTAAAGGATAAGGATTGCGCCCCAATTTAATCCAGACGATCAGCGGATTGGTAATTAAAGCCACAACGGCCATAGCGCCAACTAAAACAGCGATTAAACGGCCATAAACTAACAGAGCTTGTAAACCACTTTCGGCAATAGCGCTAAAGACTAAGCCCATAACGCCGAAAGGAGCGCATTCTATAACGTAGCTAATTACTTTACTTAAAGCTTCAGATATCTCAGTAATAGTCTTTTTGGTCGATTCTGAAGCAGCTCTCAAGGCTAATCCCATTAGCACAGCCCAGCAAAGGATCCCCAAATAGTTGGCTTCGGCAATAGATTTTATAGGATTATCTACCAAAGTTATCAACATACTCCCCAAAATTTCGCTGATATTTTGGGGAGGGATAATATCTTTATCGTAACTTCCCAGCACCAACGTAGGATGGAAAAGATAATCAAAGCCTACAGAAACGCCGCCGGCCAAAAGCATACCTACAATATAAAGGACGACGACCTTGCCGACATTGTTCTTCATGGCACCGTTATGCTGAGCCAAAGAAGCAGCTACCAGCCCAAAGACTAAGATCGGAGCCAATCCTTTAAGGGCTCCGACAAACATTTTCCCCAAATAAGCTACAGCTGTGGCCTGGGGACAGACTAGAGCTAAAACTATGCCTATACATAGACCTATAATAATTCTGACAACTAAGCTGAGTTGGCAAAACTTAGTCCAAGCCGAATGGAGGTGCTTCAACATATTTTCTTAACCTTTCTCTACAATTCTGGTAAAAATTGGCTTTTTGAAGCTGTCCGCCTGCTATTTAGTTTTTTTTGCCGCCAAAATAGCTGTTTTTTTTGAAAAAAGGCCTAAAAGGTTTTTCTTGGGGAAATTTGAAGTAGAACGGAGTTTTATTTTGGCCGTTTCCCGCCATTTTTCCAACTGAAGGATTTATATGAGTACAACTATTTTGGGTAAATTGCTCAAAAAGCTTCGCGTAGAACATAGCGAGACTATCAATGATATGGCCAAAAAGCTAGAAATAACGCCGTCTTATTTATCTTCTATCGGCGTAGGCAAACGCTCCTTACCGGCCAAACAGTTGGAGCTTATAAAAAAGCACTACCATCCTACTCGCAAGCTTTTGCGCCAGCTTTTTTGGGCGGCCGAATTTTCTAAGTTGGGCGTAAAGATCAACTATGCTAAATTGAACGAAGCCCAACGCCAATTAGCGGCAGTTTTTGCTCGCCACGCTGCCAAATTGGATATTCAAGCTATTGCTCAATGTTATCAAGCCTTGGGTATTCCTATCCAAGAGTTGCGCAATTGGTGCGCCTTGCTTAAGCAAAACCAAGGTTTTTACAAGCCTTTTCAGCATATTTTAGAATATATCCAAAATGAGCGTCACCGCCAAAAACAACAAGAATTGCTTTTGCAACAAGCTCGTTTAGATTCGTCTCAGGCTGCCAAAACAAAAATGGACGCCCTCTTGGAACAGGTCAAAATTTTGCAAGAAGCTATGCCAGACAATGCCAACTTGCAAGCTTTGGTCACCAACTTAAAGAACTCGCTGCAAAATTTAAGTTTGGAGATCATCTCCTTAAGCGCTTTATTAAATTGCCAAGAGGCCGCCCAAACAGCCACCAGCCAAACAACTGCCACCGCAGCCTCTGAATCAAAAACTACTGACGAAGGCGACGAACTTTACGACACCGGCCCAGGCCAAGAATTGCTCGATTTTTAGCACCAATTTTGTACTAAACGAATATAAATCCCCGCCTTTCCCCTATTTTTAAGGAGAGGCGGGAATTTAGTTTTAAGCCTAATATAGAGAAGCCCCCAACTACTGGAAAGTAATTGGGGGCTTCTTCTTTACCCTAGGGGGCTCTCCAGCTCGAGCTTACAAGCCTGGGCCGGAGAGTGGAAAAATGCAACCTAGTTGCAAGTTAAAGCCTAGCGAATGTCAGCAGTAGCGCCTTCACCGTTGCGTTTTTCGCGAACGGCAGCCTGAGCGGCGGCCAAACGAGCGATAGGCACACGGTAAGGAGAGCAAGATACGTAAGTGAGGCCAATTTCGTGGCAGAAAGCGACGGAAGAAGGCTCGCCGCCGTGCTCACCACAAATACCGATCTCCATATCTTCACCGCGAGTAGCGCGGCCTTCTTTGACGGCCATCTTCATTAAGCGGCCCACACCAACCTGATCCAATACCTGGAAAGGATCGGCCTTTAAGATGTGCTGATCTAAGTAGATAGGCACGAAGGTCTTGGCGGCGTCGTCACGGGAGTAACCGAAGGTGGTCTGGGAGAGGTCGTTAGTACCGAAGCTGAAGAACTCGGCTTCAGTAGCAATATCACCAGCGGTCAGAGCGGCTCTGGGGATCTCGACCATGGTACCGACTTTGTACTTCACAGTTACGCCAGTTTCGGCCATAACTTTCTCGGCCATTTCCGTTACCATCTTGCGGTTCCAGCGCATCTCTTCGACAGTACCTACACCGGGGATCATAATCTCGGGCTTAGCGTCAATACCGGCTTTAACCAAACCGCAAGCAGCTTCCATAATACCGCGGACCTGCATCTTGACGATTTCGGGGAAGACGATACCTAAACGGCAGACGCGCAAACCGAGCATGGGGTTGCACTCGCTCATCTTTTCGACGCGAGCTAAAAGGGCTACCAAGCTATCCAAGGTGACGTCGGCACCGCGTTTAGCACGGATTTCGGCCAAAGCAGCTTCGTAAGCTTTCTCGTCGACTTCTTTAAGAGTTCTCAGACGAACGACATCTTCGAAGAGAGGGCCGTGCTTAGGAAGGAACTCATGTAAAGGCGGGTCGATTAAGCGGATAATAGTCCAGCAGCCCTGCATAGCTTCCAAAATGCCACGGAAGTCGCCACGCTGGAACTCGAGCAATTTGGCCAAAAGCTCTTGGTAACGGTTCCAAATAGGCATATGCTTCTTGTCGAACTCGGCCAACTTGGCTTCCAAAGCTTCTTTGTGGCGGCCAGTAGCTTCAGCAAACTCTTTGACGATAGCCTGACGGGCGCGGTTGCCATTTTCGGCGTCACCAGCGATCAAGATCATATCCTGTACGTAAGGCAAACGCTCAGTTTCCATGAACATATGCTCGGTACGGCACAGACCGATACCTACAGCACCGAAAGCTCTGGCTCTAGCAGCGTCTTTGGGATTGTCAGCGTTGGCATAAACTCTCAAGCGCTTAACTTCGTCAGCCCAACCTAAGAGCTCTTTGGTCTCGGGAGTAAGGTCTTTGGGCTCTTCCAAAGGAAGTTCGCCAAGCATAACCTCACCAGTAGAACCGTCGATAGTGAGGAAATCGCCATCTTTGAAGGACTTATCGCCTACGGTAACGGTCTTATTCTCGATATCGATATGTAAAGCTTCGCAACCTACTACGCAAGGGATACCCCAACCGCGAGCTACCAAAGCGGCGTGAGATGAAGGGCCGCCAGTGGAAGTGAGGATACCCTTAGCCACCAACATACCGGCAGCGTCTTCAGGAGTAGTGTCGATACGAACCAAAATAACCGGGGTTTCGCCGTGGAGGCGGACAGCTTCATTCTTGTCAAAGACTACGCGACCGCAAGCGGCACCGGGAGAAGCAGCTGTACCTTTAGCTAACATGCTGCCATCGGCTTGAGCCTGCTTCTTCACCTTATCGGGAATGAAGGGGTGGAGTAAGCGATCGAGCTGCTCGGGAGCTACGCGCATAACGGCTTCTTCTTTGGTGATAAGACCTTCGTGAACCATGTCGACGGCGATCTTGACGGCGGCGGCAGCGGTTCTCTTACCGTTACGGGTTTGCAACATGAACAAACGACCCTTTTCAATGGTAAATTCCATATCCTGGAGGTCTTTGTAGTGCAACTCTAAGTTGTTGGCGATGTCGGCGAGAGCTTTGTAACTCTCAGGCATAATTCTCTTGAGCTCGTCAATAGGAGAGACTTTGCGAATACCGGCCACTACGTCTTCGCCCTGAGCATTTAAGAGGAAGTCTCCGACCAAACCCTTGGTACCATCGTTGTAGTCGCGGCTGAAAGCTACGCCAGTACCGGAATTTTCGCCCATGTTACCAAAGCACATAGCCTGTACGTTTACGGCGGTGCCTAAGTTGTGGGGGATCTTCTCGTGGTTGCGGTAGATGATAGCGCGCTCGTTCATCCAAGAACGGAATACGGCCAATACGGCTTCTTTAAGCTGCTGGTGGACGTCCTGGGGGAAATCGAAGCCCTTCTCTTCTTTAAAGAGTTTCTTATAGAGTTCTACAACTTCTTTCAAAGCGGCAGCGGAAAGTTTAGAATCTTCTTTTACGCCTTCGGCGTCTTTCTTGGCGCGCAGAATCTTCTCAAATTCGGACTTGGGAAGATCCATTACTACGTCGGAGAACATCATAATAAAACGACGATAAGCGTCATAAGCGAAACGCTCGTCGTTAGATTGCTCGGCCAAACCTTTTACGGTTTCGTCGTTGAGACCGAGGTTGAGGATGGTGTCCATCATACCGGGCATAGAGAATTTGGCACCAGAGCGAACGGAGACCAAGAGGGGGTTCTTGGGGCAACCGAAGCCTTTGTCCATCTTCTTAGCCAGAGTGGCCATTTGCTCTTCAATTTCTTGATCTAAGCCGGGAGGCATAATTTTGCCCAGCTCATAGTACATATTGCAAACTTCAGTCGTTACAGTAAAGCCGGGAGGTACGGGGATTTCCATACGGGTCATCTCAGCCAGGTTGGCGCCTTTGCCGCCCAAAATGGCGCGCATTTCAGCGTTGCCTTCTTCGAATTGGTAAGTAGCTTTCTCATTGGTCAGCTTTTTACGCCAACTTTCACAACTACAAGTCATTTATTGCCTTTCCCTTCCAACGCCGCAGCCGGGATAATTCCCACTGCATGCGGTTTGTGTTTTTAGTAATCTTACGTTTTCAGTTACTACCTACAAAGGTTTTAAACCGAAAACTAAGCGAGGACATCAAAAATAGATCGACGCTTCGCTTCTCCCAAATTTTCTTCCCCCACTACTATTGTTAGGGCCGATTTAATCGCCCTGCACTTTTTTATACGCTCCTCTGGGCTAGAGCTAGCATCTCTTCAGCACTAGCTTGGAGCATAGTGTACGATTTCCAGTTTAGGTGCATAGCCTTGTTAAGCATCTTGGTTCCGCTCTCAGCAGCTTGAAGAGCTAAGGTGCGAGCAGAAATATCGTCATTTCCAGCATACTGTTTGACTAGATCTAGAGCCCTAAGTAAGCTTTCCAGTCCCATACGACCGATACTCAATTCTTCACTTATTTCGGCCCGGACATCTTCAGGGACGTCCATAGTCCGCACCTCGGATAACCGAGAATTGTAGAAGCTAGTACGCTCTCCGATCCGTTTTTCCAGCTCGTCAAAAGACAACTTCCCATCTTCCCAATCGGCTATCAATTCAGTTACTTCCAACAGGGGACCGTTCTGATAAGGAGGGAGGGCAGTTCTGGAAGGCAGAGGAGCTTGGCAATGCTCACAAACATCTGTAGAATCAGTAATTTTACCACAAGCTACGCACAACATTTCCCTCTTATCTTTCCCTTCTGAAGGGTTATTCCCTCCTCTAGAATTGACCTTAGCTCAATAAATGTCGCCCTCAAATTGGCGATCTTTATTTGCCGCTGGAAGGCTTAATTTTCTGAAGTAAAAGCGGCCCCAAAATAAGGGGTTGACCAATCGGTATGAGGCTTAGAAATAGCCTTTACTTCTTTAAAACCGGCCATCTTCATAAAAGTCCGCACTCTATCAGGCGAGGGCTGGCTCGGTGAATCGACTAGAAGCCAACCATCTTTTTTTAAGGCTTTCTTGATACTAGCTAAAAAAGGCAAACCATCGCGCCGAATTTGCTCATATGGCCCTTCTCCAAGATAATCTAGCCCCACATGGGCTATATCTACACTTCCAGCGGGAATATGACAATCTTTGTAAGAGCCGTCTATCAATTTAATCTCCCCCCAATCGGTAAGGCCGGAAGCCAATAGATCTTTAACAAAACGCTGACAAGAAGAGTCTGTTTCCACAGCCCAAATAGCTCCTTGAGGACCCAGCTGCCCCCGCAGGGCAGAGAAGATCCTACCGTTGCCGTAACCTATCTCACACCAGGAAACTCTTTGCCAATCTTTCTCTTCAGGAAGGAGTTTCTTTAACTCTTCTACCAACTCAGAATCGCTAGGGAGGTTGCTACTAGCATAAAGCTGACGAAAAGCCTCTAAAGGCCAGCGGGGAGCCGGCCCTAAGCCGATTCGGTTGTGCAATTCTTCCATTTTGGCATAGTCGCCATTGCGTATAGCCAAAAAGATCTCCAGCGAAATATTCAAGGGGAAATCTTTATTTTTATCTGTAAAGTAAGTTTGGTAGACAGCTTCCTCAAAAGGAGAGAATTGCCAACCTTTGGCGGCCCCATTCTCCTCTTTTGATTTGCTAATCCCAGCTAAAGCTAGAGTTTCCAGATATTTTGACGAAGGATCTAGCTCGTGCAATTTTTCCCCAACCGAACGCAAGGGATATTTATACATAGAAAGTTTAGACCAATCGTCACTTTTTAAGGGCCCGACCTCTTTAAGGATCGCCGCCAATTTAGCCTTTTCAAGCTTTCCAGTGGAAGAAGCTTCCCAATAATCGGCATAATCTCTCACCGCTTGGCGCAAGGGCTTTTCAGCGCTAATTTGAGGAATAGGCGGTAAAGCCTGGCTGCCACCTCTCCAGGGGGCTTCTTCCCCATTAGAAGCGTTTTTTTGAGCAACCGCTAGCTGGGAGGAAGGCTTCATTTCCGACAAACGCTCATAATTAAGCCCACACCAAACTCCGGCACCGACAACTAAGCCTATACAAAAAAATAAAGCTCTCGATTTCCAACTCCTTGGCACCGCTTGCTCCTCCTTCTCTATCTTGTAGCCTCCCCTACCGACACCCTATCTTGGGTAGCTCCAATCTTTTTCAACTTTAAGCTCCCCTTATCTCCAGCCCAACCCCTAAATAGCCCTAGGACTATTGCTCTTCAGCCATTTGCTCCCAAATAACCATAAGCTCGGCATTTTCTTGTTCTTTGCTGTTATATTCGTCGCGCAGTTTTTTTAATTTCTCGGGATCGTTGTAAAGGGCCGGATCGGCCAAACGCTCTCCCAAAGCTTGCATCTCTTCTTCCAAAGTGCAAATGCGCTTTTCCAAGGCAGAAAACTTCCACTTAAACTGGCTGCCCGCCTGACCTGAGCCCTTATTATTTCGGTTTTCACTTTGGCTCTGTTGGTAGGCAGCTAGCGCGGCTTTGCGATTTTTAGCTTGCTGGGTTTTGGTCGGTGCCAGCTTACCCCCTTGAGCCTTGGCAGCAGCTTCACGCTGTACTTCTTGGCCACGAGCAGCCACATAGTCATCGTAATTGCCCAAATAGCGGAAAGCACGTCCCTGACGAATCTCTACCACAACGTCGGCCAATTCATTCATAAAAAAGCGGTCATGGGTAACGATCATAACTGTGCCCGGATAATCTTGCAAAGCGTTGAGTAAAGCCTGGCGCGATTCTATATCCAGATGATTGGTAGGCTCATCTAAAAGCAACAAGTTAGAAGGCTGTAAGATGCAGCGAGCCAAAGCCACGCGGCTGCGCTCTCCTCCACTTAGTACCGAGATCTCTTTATTGACGTCGTCGCCTTCAAAGAGTAAACAGCCCAAGATAGTGCGCACCCTAGTCTGATCGACATCAAAACCGCAAACTGAATAGACTTCTTCTAGAATAGTGCGGTTCATATCCAGCGATTCGGCCTGATGTTGAGCATAATAGACAGGCTCTAACTTGTAGCCAGCTTTAATTTTGCCACTATCTGGCTCTTCCAAACCAGCTAACAAGCGCAAAAGCGTCGATTTACCTACTCCGTTGCCGCCTACCAAAGCCATCCTTTCACCGCGCTGTACTTCTAAACTTAAGCCGGTAAGAACTTGACGTTGGCCGTAAGCTTTATAAATATTCTTTACCGAAAGTACCGATTGGCCAGAAGCTGAAGCAGCAGCGAATTGAGCTTTTAAAGAGCGCTGATCTTTGTCTGGGGCCTCGATAAAGTCGCGCTTTTCTATAAGCTTCAGGCGACTTTGTACTCGAGTAGCTAAACTGGCCTTATAACGGAAGCGCTCTACAAAACGCATTTCTTGCTTCAGCTTCTTTTGCTGATTTTGGTAGGCGGCTTCCTGTTGCTCGCGCCTGCGCTCGCGCTCTTCCACATAAAAGCTGTAATTGCCGGCATATTCGTTAATTTTGGTATGGCGCAACTCCAGAACGCGATTTATGCAATGATCCATAAAATAGCGGTCGTGAGAGACCAGAATAACTGTAGCTGAACTTTGGCGAATATAACCTTCCAACCATTCGGCAGCATAAATATCCAGATGGTTGGTAGGCTCATCTAAAAGCAACAAATCGGGATCGCGCAAAAGTAATTTGGCCATAGATCCGCGCATTTGCCAACCGCCGCTAAATTCTGAAGTCAGGCGATCCATGTCGCCGTCAGTAAAGCCTAAGCCGTGCAAAGTGCTGCGAATTTTGGCGTCGATAAGTTCCGGCTCACTATGTTCTAGGCGCATACGACAGCGACCGTAACGATTGAGCACCGATTGTAACCGCTCACTATCGGCAGGATCGCTAGACTCGCCTAGTTTGGCCATTTGCTCCTCTAAAGAGCGCACTTCGCCTTCAAGCACTTTTACGTCGGCAAAAACTTGCTCCATCTCTTGATAGAGCGTAAGGCTGTGATTGAGCTGACCTTCTTGGCCCAAATAACCCACTTGACAAGAGGGGCCCAAAATAATAGATCCGCTATCGTAAGGCTCAGTACCACAGATAATATGTAATAGAGTAGTTTTGCCACAACCGTTGCGACCTACTAAAGCGACTTTTTCGCCTGGCGCTACGGCGAAGCTGACGTCGTCTAAAATAACCTGAGCGCCGAAAGATTTGCTTAAATTTACTACGTGAATCACGCCGTTGATAATAACACAAACTAAGTAGAGAACAAATAAGCGCCGCCTCCAACTAAGCAGGAAGAAGAAAAAAGCCGCTAAAACATTTTTATTACTCACTTTTGCTTAGGTCGGATCAATATAAGAAGAAACTCTTTCCGACCAATTTCGAGAAACATTTTTTAAGGGAATAGCTATGGATACAGTACGCACATTGGCAAAAAGGGCCCGAAAAGCTTCTTTTGCTTTGGCCAACTTAAAAACGGGAGAAAAAAATCGAGCTTTAGAAAAGATTGCCGGACAACTTTTGGCCGATCAAGAGCAAATTTTTCAGGCCAACGGCCACGACGTAGCTAAAGCCGCCCAAGAAGGGGCTACGCCAGCTTTTTTAGATAGGCTTACCCTCACTTCAGCTCGCCTCTTAGCCTTGGCCGACAGTGTGTTAAAAGTAGCTCAACTCGACGATCCCGTAGGGCGCGAAATTGGTTGGACTCGTCCCAACGGTCTCTCAATACGCAAAGTACAAGTGCCCTTAGGGGTTATTGCTATGGTTTACGAAGCTCGCCCCAACGTCACCGTCGATTCAGCTGTACTTTGCTTAAAATCGGGCAACGCTTGTCTACTGCGCGGCTCTTCCCACGCCGCCCAATCGAATAAAGTGCTCTCTTGCAGTATGCGCCAAGCTCTCCAAGAATGCGGCTTAGATCCCGATTTTATCATTCCTGTAGAGAATGAAGGCCGCCAAACTGTCGAAGAGTTGGCCAAAATGAACGGTTTAATCGATTGTATTATTCCACGAGGGGGTGGCAGTTTAATTAGCCGAGTTAAAGAAATAGCTACCGTTCCCGTTATCGAAACGGGTGTAGGCAATTGCCACCTTTACGTACACAAAAGCGCCGATTTAGATATGGCTCTCAATATTTTAGTTAATGGCAAAACCCAACGGCCCGGTGTCTGCAACGCTTTGGAAACTTTGCTTATCGATTCCGAAGTGGCCCCGCAATTTTTACAAAAAATGGCCGAAAATGACGATATGGCCGAGGTAATTTTACACGGATCTCCTCAAGTGTGTGCTTTAACCGACAAAGCCGTAGCCGCTACCGAGGAAGATTGGGACAAAGAATACCTCAGTTTAGATATAGCCGTAAAGATCGTAGACGGTTTAGAGGAAGCAATTAACCATATCAACGCCCATTCTTCCGGCCACTCCGAAGCTATCGTTACTAAAGATTGGCAAGCAGCTAAGCAATTTCAGCAGCGCATTACCTCTTGTGCAGTCTATGTCAATGCTTCTACCCGCTTTACCGACGGTGGTGAGTTTGGCTTTGGGGCCGAAATAGGCATTTCTACTCAAAAGCTCCATGCTCGCGGCCCGCTAGGCTTAGAGGCTCTCACCACCAATAAATATCTTATCGAAGGCCAGGGCCAAATTCGTTAATTTATGAAATTGCTGCTCGTCGCTTGGGAAAATATTTTCTGGATAATAAGACAAACTTTAAGCGAGTTTTGCCTTTACGGAGCTTCTCTGTGGTGGTATAGGTTGCGCTTTTGTCTTATGTTGAGCTGGTTAGGCACTTCGCCTAATGCCGCCGTCAGACGATATTTTAGACAACATGCTCCCCACAAGCTCTCCAAGGGCGGCGGCTTGCCAGACGATTGTGGCAACCTAACTTACGGAGAGACTCTGCCCGGCACAGTTTATGCTCTGTTAAAAGGGCTCGGCGCTTCCGAGCAAACAAAAATAGTCGATTTAGGCTGTGGCCGCGGAGTAGTTCCCTTAACGGCAGCTCTAGCTTTCGGCTCAAAAGCAATCGGTCTAGATATAGTACCCGACTATATAAGCCGAGGAGACCGAGCTGTCAGCCTCTTGGGCCTAAAAACTAAAGTCAGCTTCCAAGAGGCTGACTTTAGTTGGGAGGAGTTGCCCGCCGGAGATATTTACTTTTTGACGGCGGTATGCCTAGATACTCCAACCTGGACGGCCTTGCAAAAGAATTTGCTTAAATGGGCACCGCCGAAAGCTAAAATAATTAGTGTCAGCCGAGAGCTAAACCAACCAGGCTGGGAGCTAATCCAGCAATATATCTACCCCTTTACTTGGGACGAAGCTACAGTTTATATCTATCGTCCAATAGACGACTAATCGGTGGCCGATTCGAGTTTGGCATTGATTTTGGCAAATTCCAGCTCAAATTGTTGTACCAACTCGGGATTGAAAAGTTGGCCCGCAGCTTTTTTTATAAGATCTAAAGCCGCCCCTTGGGTATAGGCCCCTTGAGCGCTTCCTTTGGTCAGCAAACGCTCATAATAATCGGCCAAACCGACAATTTGAGCAGCTAAAGGAATAGCTTCTCCCTTTAAGCCCAAAGGAAAACCGCTGCCGTCCCACATTTCGTGGTGAGAATGGATAGCTTCCAATACGCCGTCCGGGAAGGGCATAGCTGCAAAGTTCTCATAACCTAAAAGGGTATGCTGTTTATATAATTCGTTGCACTCTTTTACGTCGGTGTCGTTATGGGGGTTGTCGGCATAATACATAGCCATGTCTGGCAGAGCCATTTTACCAGAATCGTGCAAACAAGCTCCCACATGGATACCATTTTTCAGTTCTTCTCCTACCCCCAAAGCTTCAGCCAAAATATCGGCAATAGCTGCTACTCGCTGAGAATGGGACTGGCTATAGACGTCGCGTAAATCTGTCAAGGCAGAAAGGGAGCCCATAAATTGGAAGAGACTATCTTCTACGTTGCCACTATATTCTCGCTCTTCCTTAACAAGTTGATGTAGACGAGCCGCTTTAGTTCCGAAGAATTGCAACATAGAAGCTTCAAAGAAATCGCTCTTCCGGTTGGGCAAATCGTCCAAAGCAGCTTCGGCCAAAGCGTGCAAACTTGCCGAAGGCTGACCTTCTTGCAAAGAATTGGCACTTTCGTAATATACCTCTTGCCCTTGAGCGACGCTGCCTTTCATAGCCTCAAATAATAGTTGTTCAGCTTCTTTAATGCGACCTAAGGCCCGATAGCTAAGCCCCATATAATAACGGGATCGACAATCCAGAGGCGAAAATTGAAGATAAGCTTTAAATTCGCTGATCGCTTCTTCGTAAGAAGCGCTTCTATACCAGAGAAGGCCTATTTCGTAACGAACTTCTTGAGCCTTGGGATTCAATTCTAAAGCTTTGGTAAAAGAGGCAATGGCCTTATCAAAATGGTTGAGCTTAGCGTAGGCGATACCTAAACTATAGAAGGTATAGCTGCTGCGAGGCTCAATTTTAGCGGCTTTTTCCAGTTCGGCTACCGCTTCGGAAAAGCGCTCTAAAGAACTAAGCACACAACCTAAATAGTAGTGGGCTTCTCCTGCATCTGGACAAAGGACTGTCGCCTTGCGTAAATATTCTAAAGCTCGACTATTTTGACCGAGATTTTTAAAAATTTTACCGGCAGCTAATTGATAATCGCAAGTTTCTGGACTTAAATCGGCAGCTGTGGCAATATGTTCGGCAGCTTCGTCTAAACGATATTGCCTTTCTAGACATTTGCCCAAGCCAAAGTAGGCCTCGATACAAGAGGGATGCCTATCTAACAAGTTGCGCAAAGTATTCTCTACTTGGGGATATTGCTCAGCCAACATGTAAGCTTGAGCTAAACGCAAACTGGCTTTAATGTGGCCCGGAGCAATTTCCAAAGCCTTACGATAAGCCTCTATAGCTCTAGCCGTCTCTTTTAAGTGAAAATGGATTAAACCTAAAACATAGAAGCCGTAAGCATCGTTGGCCCGATCTTGACAATATTTACTCGCCACCTGACAAGCTTCGCCCATCTTGCCCAATTTAGCCAAAATTAGGCTGCGCCATAAGCCAGAGCGCGCCATTAAATTATTCTGTCCGCCTATTTCATCTAAAGCTACTTGGGCTTCAAAAAAACGATTCAAAACTAGAAAAGCTGGCACAGCCCGAGCTATCAAAGCTAAATCGGTGCTACTATCGACGGCTTTTTTCAATAAAGCAGCCGCTTGCATCGTCAATTGCGGATTGATATATTTAATTAAATCTAGATCTAAATCTCCGTCTTCGTCGATAGTCTTTCCCATAGCTTCTAGGCCAGAGTCGAGCTGGCCGTTAAGTAGGTAAGCCAATCCTAAATTGAATTGCAAAGGCCCTGATTGGTCGCCATAAGCCATAACTTGCTTAAAAAGGGAAATAGCCTCGGCAAAACGAGCAGCAGCTAAACACTCTTCTGCTTGGGAGAAGAGGGCCCCACTCTCTTGAGAATTGACTGATGGATTCTTTTCTAAGACGGTATTTTTCTGTTCTTTGCTCACGCATATATTATACACAAAAAACTAGACTATTAACAATTTTCTCTAGGTAGGGACTTAAAAAGCAGGGGACTTTATTTTAGAATAAAAAAGTACCGAGTTATTAAGGTAGAAAAAGAAAGTAAGTTTTGTCCCCCGCTTTGTTTTAGGGGATTTTTCAGTAATAGAAGAGGTTGTATGGTAACAAAATTAAAGTCTAGGAATATCACTGAAAACGATTTTCCCAAAGATGCCGATGATCTGACGAAAGTCTCGTTTATCCTTCATTACGCAATTTTAGCCCCTTCATCTTGGAATGCCCAGCCTTGGATATTCAAGTTGCAAGGTAATACTATTAAGTTATTCCATGATACTGAGCGTTTACAAATTCACCGCGATCCCTTAGGTAGAGAAAATATCATTTCTTGCGGCGCAGCCTTATGCAATCTTCGTATAGCTTTGCGCCGTTTTGGTTTCTTGGAAGAAACCGTTATCATGCCTCCCAATTCCGAAGACAACTTGGTAGCCGAAGTTACTTGGAAAAATACCGGAGAATTTGGTAAAGACAACAAGCTTTTCAAAGCTATCCAACAACGCCACTCTTATCGCAAGCCTTTCAGTGAAGAGGTAGTAAAACCAGAACTAATCGAGCTATTCGAAAATGCAGCCAAAGTGTATGGTTGCGAGTTTGTGCCTATTACTATTAACAGTACCCAGATGGCCTTGGCTGGCATGATTAGCGAAGGCGATAAAGATTTAGGGGCCGACTTGGCTACCAGGAAAGAATATGCTTCTTGGGTACGCAGCAGCGGACGCTCTGGAGACGGAGTTCCCGGTTACGCTATGGGCAATACCAATGCCGTGGCCGGAATTTTAGCCCCTCTTACCCACAGAGTTTTTAACTATACAGACGAATTTGCTCGCGGCGACCAGGCTCTAACTTGCGCCACCACCCTTCTGGGAGTAATTACTTCCCCTACCGATACTCCCAGCGATTGGGTGCAAAGCGGACAAGCCGTAGAGAGAGTATTACTTAGCGCCGCCGCCAACGGTTTGCAAGCCTCATTCCTCAACCAGCCTATTCCTGTAGTTGAGTTGCGCAAACGCTTGCAAAGCCTCTTAGGCTTGACCGAATGGCCTCAACTGATTTTGCGTATCGGTTATCCCACCGAAGCGCCCAAAGTAACGGCTAGACGCAAGTTAGATGACGTTCTTTTAACCTAGTCCTACCCCAACTAAGTCCTCCGCCTTTTAAGCAAGAGGCTGAAGGCGGAAGAGCCTTAAATCGACTATCGAGCCTCCTTTATCCGAAGCAATTGCACTTTTTAAGCGGGCCTTTGCTGGGACTAAGGGGGCTTGTTTTTCTTTAGATCAAAGGATTTTATTTTATGAAAATACTGCGTCGGTTATTGGAAGCCGGTACCTTTACCTTAATATTTATCGTACCTTTAGTGGCTTGGACCGGCTTCTATGACAGCGTAGAAGAGCCCAAAATGGCCGTAACCCTGTGGGCTTCGGTTCTAGTTATTTGTGCTTGGCTAGTGGGATGCGTGGCTGGAAAGTTGCGCTTTTGGCCGCAAAGTTCTTTAACAAAAGTAGCTGTACTCTTTTACGGATTTATGGCCGCCAGCGGAATTTGGGCCGGCCTAGGGCTGCACTTATTAGAATTTACTATTTTTTACGCCACCAGCGCCCTTCTGCTTATGGCCTGGGATAGTATCTTTAATTCATCCCTTATGGATAGTCTGTTTGCAGAAGAAGGAAGCGAAAGCCCAAATTATCTTTGGCATTTGCTAGGTTACTTAAGTTTAGCTTGTTTATTAGCTTGCGCTTATGCCTATTTACAAAAGATAACCCCTCTAGATATAAAGATTTTTGGCTTACCTATTGGCGATCCTATGGATTGGAATTATCCCCACCTTTCCCAAGAGCGCACTATCTCTACTTTTGGTAATCCCAATTATTCCGGGGTCTGGATTGCTACCGTCTTACCTCTAGCTTTATCTTGGATCTATACGCGCCTCCAAACTAAATGGTTCCGCTATCTGGCTTTCGGCGGCTGGCTTTTTTGCGCTTTAGCCATGATCTTTACTCAAACTAGAGCCGCTTGGGTGGGACTAACTTTCGGACTGGTAGTTTGGTTTGTAACTATGGTAGTTTGCTCGGCAGATAAGCGCTCCGTAATAAAAACTAGCCTGATCTTGTTAGTTGGTTTAGCCTTACTTACCGGCACTTATATGGCCAGCGGCGAGCGCAGCTTGCAGCAAGTTAATCGTAAACAACTGACAATTAACGAGCGAATTAAAAGTTTTCAAGACCTAAGCGATCCTAGTTTACAGGCGCGTATTTGGTTTTGGAAGTCGGCATTAAAAACAGCCTTAGCCTTTCCTTGGACGGGCGTAGGCCCTTACGGTCAAGTACAAGCCAATTTGCTCGATCGCGATTCTGAGCCGATGTATACTCGCCCCAACGGCTCTTTGCCCACTTCAACTCACAATCAATTGTGTCACGCTGTTGCCACTGCCGGTTGGCCAGCTTTAATCTTATGCCTTATAAGTATAGGTTTTGCCTTCAATTCAGCTTTACAAATAAAGTCAGCCTCCCTTAAGGCCGCCTTTTTAAGTGCTACCACCACCCTGTGGATAGCCCATTTATTTACTAGCTTTACAGTTTCTAGCGAAGTTCTGTGGCTTTTTATAATAGCTGCCATTAGTGCCTCGGCTACTCCCACCAAAGAAAATGGAACTAATGAAGACTTAGATATAAGTTTATGGTCATTAAATAGCCGAGTTCGTTTGGCCGTCTTAATAGCTGGTGCAGTAATAATTTTGGTAAGTTTAGCCGCTTTTATGGATTTAGCCAGCTTGCGCTTTGGCTCTTTGGGCAACAAATATTTCGATGAAGCTGTAGAATTAAGCCACCAACCTAATAAACCCATCTCTAAAATATTGCTAACTTACGATCAAGCCAACGCTTACTATGAATTGGCCTCAGCCTTAAGTCCAGCCTGGATGACCTGGAATTACAATTTGGAAATAAGCCAAGTCTTCCGCCAAATTTACGTTGAGGTTCTTCCCGAGCCAGACAACAAAATTTTATTTAAAGCTATCGAATACGCTTCCATAGCCGCAGCCTTTGCTCCAGAAAAAACCGTTCCTTTGCTAAACTGGGCTTCAATTTTGGCCAAAACTCCCCAAGGCTTGGAAGAAGCTGTAAGATTAACTAACCGTGCCCTAGGTATCGATCCGCGCAATCCGCGCATTTTAGTAACTAAAGCTCAGTTTTTAATCGAATTGCGACGCTTCCCAGAAGCCCTTCGAGTTTTAGACAGAGTCGACTCTATTACTCCAGACTTGCCAACGGCTCTGTACGCCCGTTTTGCCATATTATTACTAACCCATAAAGAGAAAGAAGCTCAACAAATTATGGAAAAATTAGAAAAGCTCGATCCTTTGGCTAAACAAGCTGCCGAAGACTTTCTGCAGCGAAGGAATCAAGAAATTCAAAATCGAGCCAAAGTTAAAAACCAATAGTTCTGAAGGAAAAGCCTTTTATCAGTGAAGTTTGTAGCTAAGATACCTTAAGGAGTGCAGCTAGTGGCAGAGCATCCATCTAACAATATGGTCGGCAGTGTGCGCAGTTTCGATAATCCGCAAGCTTTAAGCTTAAATGTTACCAGAGAGCTTAATATTGCCGATTATCTCCTCCAAGCAGCCGTCACCGAAAATGGCGACAATATTGCTATCGTCTCCCCCCAACATATCTTAACTTTTAAGCAACTGGCCGCTTTAGTTAATCAAGCGGGCAACTTTTTGCTTAAGCATAAAGTCAGTATCGAGCGCCGGGTCTTACTTATGCTCAAAAACAGTACCGACTTTGTCTCACTTTTTTTAGCAGCGATAAAATTAGGGGCCGTCCCAGTAGCTTTGCCAGCCCAATTGCAAAGGTACGAATTGCGCTATCTGTTAGATGAATCTAGAGCTACCGTAGCTATAGTAGATCCGGAAGATTTTCTCACCGTGCGCGAGCTTTGCCGAGAGTTACCCTGGAAGACTGAAGTTATTTCGGCTCAACCTTCCGAAATATCGGGAAGTCTGTCTATGGCGGAAGAGCGCCAAGAACAAGATTCTGAGCTAGCTGCAGCTGCCACAACTTGCGACGATACAGCCTTTTGGGTCTATACCCAAGGCTCGGCCGGTTTTCCCAAAGCCACTATGCACAGCCAACGCTCTCCTTTATACGCCGGCCTTAGCTATGCCCAAGAGGTGCTCCACCTAGATGAAAATGATATTATTATCAGCACTTCCCCCTTATATAGCAGCCAAGGCTTAATGGAGCGTATCTTCTTTCCCCTTATAAGCCGAGCTTCTATAGTGATGTTAGAAGCCAAACTTAGTGGTGCCGAACTTTTGGAGAAGATGCGCACTCACAAAGCGACAGTTATTTTTTCCTCACCAGATATTTATAACCAAATTTTGCAAGATGCCGAAAGCCAACACGAGTCGGTCAGTTTGCCCAGTTTGCGAGCTTGTATTTCTACCAATCAGCCGCTCACCTTGGCTACTCAAGTTAGTTGGAAGAAAAAATTTGACTTAGATATTATCAACGCCTTGAGCAGCACTGAAGAATTATATGCCTATATTACCAACCGTCCCGGTCAAATTAGAGCTGGATCCTTGGGACAAGCTGCTCCAGGCTATTCTATTCGTCTGGAAGACAAAAATGGTTTACATGTCGCTCCAGGTCAGATTGGCAATTTGCTCGTCTACGGCGGCTCAACTATGCTCGGCTTCTGGAATAAACAAAAAAAGACCACCCGCGCTTTAATCGGCCCTTGGCTCGATACGGGCGATAAATGTATTATGGATGAAGATGGCTATTATTACTTTGCTGGAAAGCGTGAAGATATGATGCTTATCGACGACCATTGGGTTTCGCCAGGCGACGTAGAGCAAAATTTGCTTAGTTTTCCGGAAGTAGCTCAAGCTGCCGTAGTTAGCGCTATGGATAATAACGACAAGATGAGATTGCGAGCTTATATAGTTCTAGAGCCCAATATCGAGCCTAGCGGAGAGATGGCCACAGCACTGCGTATAAAAGCCAACAATAATCAGCCTTTGCACAGGCAAATAAAATGGGTCGATTTTGTCCCCGATCTGCCCCGCTCCAATACTGGCAAATTGCAGCGCTACCGTTTGCGCTAATTTAAAGGAACGGTCCGCCTATCGACTCTTCCAATTTGCTGCGATTTTCACGATTGATGCGCATAGCTTCATTTATGCGCTCGTTGCCCCGACGCACCAATTCGAGCCCTTCTTCCAAAAAGGCCGGATCTCCATTTTCCACAAAAGTGAAGAAGACTTGCATACCTTGGTTATAAAGCTTTATACCCTCAAAGCCCACGTCTAACTCTTCTTTAAAGTCGGCAGCAGCTTCTTCGGGAATATCAATAGAGCGTATACCTTGCTCTTTTTCAGCCAAAACGGCAGCCGTTTCTTCCAGGAAATGGGCAAATTCTTCTATCGTCCACTCGCCAGAGCTAACTTTATCGACAGCTTGCTCAAAAATTTGCAAGCGCTCGTTAATAACCGGAGACTCGACTTTAGGTTCTTCTTGAGTTTCGGCTTCAGAGACATAACGTGGCAAGGTAGCCCCGCATTTTCGGCATATCTTAGCCCCAAGCTCATTATCGAAACCACATTTTACGCAGAACACAAAGATCAACCTCCGCATTTTACAGGTAAGTTGAGTTTATACCTTCGAAGCGGTAAAACTATGGGTTCGGAATTTCGAACGAAATGGCCCCTTCCCTTCCTAACCTAATCTAAAGAGAGGCTAAGCTTTAGTTCCTGAAAGAGGGAACACTACCAATCTTCTAAAATTTAACTCCAAATAAGACTTTCAAAAGAGGACAGGTGGAAACCCCATTGTTAAAAGCTAGATCATTATCTTCCCTGGCGTTGACCGTTGTCGCTTTGGTTGTTGTCAGCCTAGGAGCCGCTTTTGCTTCCCAGTCTAACCAAGCGCGTCAGCTGGTGGAATCGTTATATGCTCCCAACGGAGTTATGCCTATTCGCGACTTGGTAATCGAATTAGAGTGTTACGATCTTTCCAGTGAAAGCAACGCTTTTGTCTTAAGCTCTAACGATAAAATTTATTTCAAAGCTCCCAACAAATTACGTATCGACGCTGTAATTAACGATCCGGGCGGCCCTATGGATAAAAAAGAAGCGATCATTATCCGCGACGGCATAAATGTCTGGCACTATATCAGTATGGGCCAATATCCGGTAAAGAAAGCTTTAGACCAGCCCAGCGGTACTCTTAATTTGCCTTTTAATATTCAGAAATATCCTATCGACGCCAGTAAAAAATATACCATCAAAGGTAAAAAGACTATTGACAATGTCGAAACGGTCGAAGTCCTTATCGAAAATCCCCAAGACGAAAACGATACCAAAACTGTCTATATCGATCCTAAAAGATTGGTACCTCTCAGATTAGATGCTATTCGTATTAGCGATAAACAAAAGATCTTGGTACGAGTCGAATATAAAGACATTACCAAACTGGCCGACGGACGTTTCTTCCCCAAGAAGATCGATATTTATGAAAACGATGTCCACAAAAAGATGCGCGTCTATAAGGGTCTGGAAGCCAATTGTGGTTTGGATGATTCAATGTTTAACCAAATGCGCGGCTTTGTTAATCCCTAACTTGATAAGTGAAATAGCCTTCGCCTAAATTTCTGAAAAAAGGGCCCCTGAACTTATTCAGAGGCCCTTTCTCTTTATCGAAATAGAAGTGCTTTATACTTAAAAAGGCACTAAATCGACACCAATTGATAAGTTGCTAGAACTCCATATCCATGCAGAGCTTATCGTTAAGATACTGGCGCAAATCGGCGATCTTAATACGCTCTTGCTGCATAGTATCGCGATCACGTACAGTGACGGTATCGTCTTCCAAAGTATCAAAGTCGACAGTTAAGCAGCAAGGTGTGCCAATTTCATCGTAGCGACGGTAGCGCTTACCAATCTGGCCACGCTCGTCGTAATCTACCAAGAAGTGACGGCGCAACTTAGCTTCGAGCTCTTTAGCCTTCTCGACTAACTGAGGCTTATTCTTTAAGAGAGGCAATACGGCCACCTGAATGGGAGCTAAACGAGGATGTAAGTGTAAAACGACGCGCACTTCTTCCTGACCTTTGGCCGAAATAGCAGTGTCTTCATCGTAAGCGTCGGCAATGAAAGCGAAGGTAGCCCGATCGACACCGCCGGAAGGCTCGATAACCCAAGGCATGATATGCTCGTTAGTATCGGGATCGAAGTAACTCAAGCTCTTACCAGAGTATTCGGAATGGCGAGTTAAGTCGAAGTCGCTGCGGTTGGCAATACCTTCCAGCTCGCCCCAACCCCAAGGGAAGAAATATTCTACATCGTAGCAACCCTTAGCATAGTGGGCCAATTCGTCTTTTTCATGCTGGCGCAAGCGTAACTTATCTTCTTTGATACCCAATTTCTTGTACCAAGCATAGCGGCAATCTACCCAACTCTTGAAAGCTTTGTCGGCATCTTCGGGACGGACAAAGTATTCGATCTCCATTTGCTCAAACTCGCGCATTCTGAAAGTGAAACGGCGAGGGGTAATTTCATTACGGAAAGATTTACCGATTTGGGCAATACCAAAAGGCAACTTGCGACGAGTGGACGTCTGGACGTTGGCGAAGTTGACAAAGATGCCCTGAGCCGTCTCGGGACGGAGGAAAACGCGAGAAGTTTCGTTTTTAACTACGCCCATTTGGGTTTCAAACATTAAATTAAACTGGCGAACTTCGGTAAGATCGTGAGTTCCGCCGGCCGGACATTCGGCGTCGGGAGTAAGCTCGTCAGCCCGGAAACGCTGTTTGCACTTACGGCAGTCTACCAAAGGATCGGAAAAAGCCTGAGTGTGGCCGGAAGCTTCCCAAGTGCGCGGGTGCATAAAGATAGCGGCGTCGATACCGACCATATCATCTCTTTCTTGCACATTAGTACGCCACCAAATATCTTTGACGTTCTTCTTCATCTGAGCGCCTAAGGGGCCGTAATCCCAACAGTTGGCCAATCCGCCATAAATATCGGAACCGGGATAGACAAAACCGCGCCTTTTACAAAGGGAAACTATTTTATCAAACAGATCTTCCTGCGTTTGCTTTTTCATATGAGCTCCAATGACAAAAAAATAAGGCAAAAGCCGAAGTTTATCTAAATAGCAAAGCCCGGCTTATGCTTAAAAGATACGACCGCCCCATATTCAAAGGCGGCCCAGTTAGGTTGTAAAACTTTATACGTGAACTTCGGCGTCGCTAAAGATTCTGACAATGCGATCAGAAAGGATCATCATTTGTATAGCCTTGGGAGTTAAATCGGCCGAGAAGGCGTTAATAATATAAAGATTATCCTTAACTTTTCCACCCAAGCTGGCTACCAAGCGCTCATCTTCTTCTTTAAGGCCGTCTTTAGTCTGAACAATCACTTGCAAAGGCTCACTGCCTCCGGCAGATACGGCATTGCGAAGTGTTCCGTCGAGTTTTTGGTTAATCAATTTAGCCTGATCCATTATTTCTTGTGCTCTCCTATCTCTTTAGTGGGCCTCCTGCGCAGCCAGCGGAAGCCGCCCAATTACTATATCACAAAGTGCAGTGGCTCTGCAGAGTGATTATTCACCGCTCCGTCTTTCCTTCCGCTATCACAAAGGTTTCTTCACTGGGACGGTTATAAATACTCTCGACTACATCGCCAAAGTGGGCATTAACTATACGCCGTTTGACCTTCAAAGTGGGAGTAATCTCTCCCTCACTAGCTTTAAGTTCACGCGGCAATATGGCTATGCGACGCACTTTTTCATAATCGGAAAAGCCCTTACAGCAGTCGGCAATCTCTTTTAAAAGGATCTTTTCAACTTTAATATTCTTAGTAAGTTCTTCTCTGGTTAAAGTGAGCTCCTGTTCCTGGGCCCATTGCTCAAACTTTTCAAAGCAAGGTACCACTAAAGCTCCCACAAAGCTGCGATTATTGCCAACAACAACTACTTGCTCGATCCAACTACTAGCTTTAATGGCATTTTCTAGAGGTGCTGGAGCGACATTTTTACCATTGGAAAGGACAATAATCTCTTTTTTACGATCGGTAATCGTATAACATTTCGTCTCTTCGTTATACTCGCCCACATCGCCAGTATGAAAAAAGCCCTCTTCGTCAAACACTTCAGCCGTTTCTTGGGGCAATTTGAAGTAGCCGCGCATAATATTGGGCCCCTTGGCACAAATTTCTCCATCATCGGCCACTTTAATTTCTACGCCGCTCACAGCTTCGCCCACCGTACCGGGATTGATATTGTGGGGCGAATTGAGACAGAGTACCGGACTAGTTTCAGTCAGACCGTAACCTTCCAAAATACATAAATTGACATCTAAGAAGAAATTTAAAACATCTAAGCGAGCCGGAGCGCCGCCAGAAACAAAGAAGCGAATGCGACCGCCAGTAGCCTGACGAATTTTGGCAAAGACCGTATTATTAACTAAAGCAAATTCGGCTTTTAATAAGAAAGGCACCTTACCTTTTTTGAGCGCTTCGCGATAGGCTCTGCCCACAGCTATAGCTCGGTGGAAGATCTTATCTTTAAGGCCGCCGCCGGAATTGGCGACCACTTTGGCAAAGATCTTTTCGAAGAGACGCGGCACACTAGGTACCACAGTAGGACGCAAAATTTTCAAATCGGCCGGCACGAACTTAATGCTGCGTGTATAGCCAATCGAGCTGCCACAGTAAGTTAAGGCATAGTAACATATGCGCTCAAAAACGTGAGACAAGGGCAGGAAGGACAATTCTACATCGTCTTTATTTAAGCCGACCATCTGGGTAAGGGAGACCATTTGGGAAACGAAATTGCCGTGCATAAGCATAGCCCCCTTGGGGTTGCCAGTAGTACCGGAAGTATAGACAAAACTACAAATATCATCAGCTTTGGTATCTTGACCAATTTTTTCAATAGCGGCTCTATTAGCCTCTAAAGTATCGCGCCCTGAAGCCAAAAACTCTTTCCAGTTCCAAAAGCGAACCCCGTCTTTTAATTCACCTGGATCGACTTCAAAGTTATCCATAGCTACAATATGGCGAACTTTAGGCACTAAATTATTATTGACCGCCTCTATACTTTTTTTGATCTGTTCTTTACCAGAAGCTACTATAACGACAGCGTCACTGTCGTCGACGATATAGGCCATCTCTTCGACACTTAAAGTAGGATACATAGAGACGTGGATACAACCGGCAAAGACGGTACCGAAATCGACTACCGGCCACTCCGGCCTATTGCTCGAGAAATTGGCTACTCGTTGGAAATGTTCTAAGCCCAACTCCAAGAGAGCAGAAGCAAAGCACAACACTTCCTGATAGACTTCGCCATAAGTTTTGAAATTAAACTTTTTACCGTCACAGCACCCTAAGTAAGGCCTAGAAGCGCACTCTCTAGCTACTTTATTGAAAGCCTGAACCAAAGTGGTAATTTCAGCTTCCTTAGCCCAATCTAATAAGCTTTGATTGACGGGATAATCACTTAAAAAATCCATATGGCCAAAAGTTCCTACTTTTTATTATTGTAAATCGTAAAATTTAGCAGCACAGCTCCCAAACGCAGCTGATCACCGCTATGTAAGCCGCGCTCGATACCTTGGGGCAATCTTTCACCGTTGATAAAGGTGCCGTTGCCGCTGCCCACGTCTTCGATAAATACACCAGTTGAATCATGGCGCAACCAAGCGTGCCTCTTAGATACAGTAGCTCCGCCGCGCAGTCCTGCAAAATCGAGTTTAAAGCCATCATCACCCCCCCCCGGCCCCCGCCCCAACAATATTTTGTCGGAATTTAACTGAAAGACTTGTCCACTGTGGCTATCTGTTAAAGAAGCGTAACCTACTGGCGGCGCAACAGGCGCAGGTGCGGGCGCGGCAGCAAAGGCAGGCGCAACAGGCGCAGGTGCGGGCGCGGCAGCAAAGGCAGGCGCAACAGGCGCAGGTGCGGGCGCGGCAGCAAAGGC
>CAKUDB010000007.1 GCA_934644775.1 uncultured bacterium
TTAACTATTCCTCTTCCTCCTCTCCCTCTCCAGCAGCAGTTTGCTGCCTTTGTGGAAAAGGTCGACAAATCAAAATTTATAGTTGGTAACAGGCTTGCTGGACGCCTTTATCGTAATTTATTAACCAAATTGTCACTTAGTGAGGCTGATTATGACTAATTTTGACTTTTTACAAACTGAGCCGACCTTCGAATGTTTCGCCGAAGCGGCTATTTGTGCGGAAAAAGTAATTACTGTTGATCCTAATGCTTGCGCCATCAACTGCCGTATAGCTATGGAGCGAGCCATTAAGTGGCTTTACAGCGTCGAAAAAGACTTAGCTAAACCTTACCAAGACGACTTATACAGCCTCCTCAGCAGCGAAGAATTTCGCAAAATTATCAGCCCAGAGCTCTACAAACGCTTAGATTATATCCGCCGCTTAGGCAATATTGCGGCCCACGACAATAGAAAAAGAGTACGTCGCGAAGAGGCTATGCTTTGCTTAGAAAACCTCTTCGTTTTTGTCGATTTTATCGCCTATTGCTATAGTTCAAACTATACAGAGCGCAAGTTTGATCCTTCGCTTATTAGTAAATCAGAAGCTAGCTTAGCTTTAGCTTCTCAGCTGCCTAATGTCGATCTTGAAGCACTTCTCCAAGAAAATGAACAGCTACGCCAAAAGTTAAGCGAGCACAGCCAAAAGCAGCGCCCCCATTATCAAGACGTCCCTCTAGAAAAATCGGAATACGAAACTCGCAAGCTATATATAGACGTTATGCTCACTGAAGCTGGCTGGGTTGAAAATAGCAACTGGCTTAACGAAGTTCCCATCGATAATATGCCCACTAAATCGGGTCAAGGTCGCGCCGACTATGTATTATACGGCCAAGACGGCAAACCGTTAGCTATTATTGAAGCCAAAAGGAGTTGCTCCGATCCTACGCAAGGTCGTCAGCAAGCTAAACTTTACGCCGACAGCTTAGAGAAAAAGTATGGTCGCCGCCCAGTTATCTTTTTAACTAACGGTTTTGACACTAAAATTATCGACGGCCAATATCCCGAACGTAAAGTAGCTACTTTCTATTCTCAAAGCGATTTAGAAAAACTCTTCAACTTACGTTCCAATCGCCAAAGTTTAGTCCAAGCCAAAGTTGATCCTAAAATTGCTGGCCGCTATTACCAAAAAGCTGCCATCAAGGCTATTTGCTCTGCTTTTGAGCAAAAAAGTCGGCGCAAAGCTCTTTTAGTTATGGCTACTGGAAGTGGCAAAACGCGTACTATTATAGCTTTAAGCGATATTCTAACCAAATACGGTTGGGCCAAGAATATTCTCTTTTTAGCTGATCGCAATGCTTTAGTTACTCAAGCTAAACGCAATTTTACCAATTTACTGCCTAACTTAAACACCACAAACTTATGCGAAGAAAAAGACTACAGCGCTCGCTGCATTTGTTCAACTTATCAAACTATAAATAATCTCATTGATAAAGCCGAAAGCCAAGAAGGCCAAAAAGTTTTCACTTGCGGCCACTTCGATTTAATTATTTGTGACGAAGCCCATCGCTCCATCTACAATAAATATAAAGATATTATCGAATATTTCGATGCTCCTATCGTAGGTTTAACCGCTACTCCCAAGCAAGATATAGATCGCAATACCTATGAACTTTTTGAGTTGGAAGACGGTGTGCCCACCTACGCTTACGAATTGGAACAAGCGGTTAAGGATGGCTTTTTGGTCGATTACAAAAGTATTGAAACTAAGCTTAAGTTTATGAATGAAGGCATTCACTATGATGAACTAAGTGAAAGAGACCAAGAAGAATATGAAGAAAAATTTAAAGACGAAAATGACGATATTCCCGCTTATATAGGCTCTTCAGCTCTAAATAAAACTGTCTTTAACAGAGATACTATCGTTAAAGTTTTAGATAAACTTATGAGCGATGGCTTAAAAGTCGATTATGGCAACAGAATTGGCAAGACGATTATTTTTGCTCTAAATCATCGCCATGCAGAAGCTATTAGTAAAATTTTTGCTGAACAATATCCTCAATTTAAGAATTTTGCTCAAGTAATCGATAACCAGACGACTTCATATTCTCAGACACTTATCGACGATTTTTCCGACCCTAATAAATTGCCGCAAATTGCTATTTCCGTAGATATGCTGGATACAGGCATTGATATTCCAGAAGTATTGAATTTGGTCTTTTTCAAAAAAGTTTTGAGCCCTTGCAAATTTTGGCAAATGATTGGCCGAGGCACTCGTCTCTGTCCCAAGTTAATTGACGGTCAAGACAAAAAACATTTTCGCATTTTTGATTGGTATAATAATTTTGAATATTTTCGCACTAACCCTCACGGCCAAGCGGTCACTGCGGCCCCTTCACTTTCGGCAGCTCTTTTTGGTTTGCAATTTGAAATTATTCATAGCCTTCAGGATCTAAAATATCAAACTGAAAATCTCACTAGTTTGCGCAAGCAATTAGTCAGAGAAATGGTAGCTAAAGTACAGCAACTCAATAAAGATAATTTTGCCGTGCGTCAACATCTAAAAATAGTCGAGCGCTATTTTAAAGAAGAAAATTACCAAACCATAGAATTTAAAGATATAAAAAACGTTAAAGAAGAGCTGGCTCCACTTATTACCGGCGATGGCACAGAAGATATTAAAGCTTTGCGTTTTGATGCTCTGCTTTATGGTTTGGAATTGCAAGCTTTAGAAGGCAAGACCAGCCGCAAGCGCAAGAAAGATTTACAAAACAAAGCCGAAAGCTTAGCCTGTTTTAGCAATATTCCCGATATTCTTAAACGCGCTGACACTATTAACAAAATTACCCAAACAGACTTTCTCAATCAAGCTGGAGCTGCCGACTTCGAGCAAGTACGCGTAGAGCTGCGCGATTTACTTAAGTTTTTACCCAATCAAAAAGTAGAAACTTATGAAACGAATTTTACTGATGATGTTTTATCCGTTGAAGAAAACGAGGCCGATTTAGCTAGCGATATTTTGAAAAATTATAAAGCTAAAGTTGAATTTTACATTCAGCAGCATCAAAACAGCGGTGCTATTGCCAAATTGAAAAATAACATCCCACTTAACCAGAGCGACTGGCAAGAGCTAGAGCACACTCTTTGGAATGAATTAGGCAGTCGCGAAGATTATGAAGCTGAGTATGGCACCGAACCATTAGGTAAATTTGTGCGCAGTATAGTAGGTTTAGATATGCAAGCAGCCAAAGCCGCTTTTTCTCAATATTTGGATGAAGCCAATTTTAGTAGCGAACAAATCTATTTTGTAAATCAAATTGTAGAATATATTGTCCAAAATGGCTTGCTGGAAGATCTGAAAATTTTACAAGAAACACCTTTTACCGATAGAGGCAGCGTTGGAGAATTATTCGGCGATAATAGATCGGCCTGGACAAATATACGCTCAATTATTGAGCAAATAAATGCCAACGCTAAAGCCGCGTAACTACACATAAATAGACGTAAAAAAACGCTGCCGTTTTTAGTTGCGACAGCGTTTATTTTTGCGCCTTACTTTGGCAAATTATAGCCTACAGTACCACCCAATAACCTCCACGAGCTGCGCCTTTTCTTGCCAGTAAACCTGCCGCTTTTAATTTGCGAATATTCATTTCCACATTTCTCAACGATAAGCCAATTTTTTCACCAATTTCGTATGCGGAAACGGTTGGCTTATAGCGCATTATTTCTAGAATTTTCTCTTGATTTTCAGTAATACTCGCTATACTTGCGCCGCTATTATCCCCATTATATCCAGTGTTTTCTCCGACCTTTTCTCCGACCCTATCACCGATCTTTTCACCGATCCTATCACCGATCCGTTTATTCCTAATCGTGGCATAAAGCATCTCGCTCTTGACATTTTGCTAATGATAAATTACTATCATCAAAGTAAAAATTAAACTGAATGTTTGTGAGTCCCCGGAGGGTGGACTCTTTTTTGTGGGGAAAATTATGACTGCCGTTTCTTCTACATGTCAATGTCATAGCGCTGAAAATGCAGCTGCCAAGCCTGAAGGGCTGCGCGGGTTGGATTTATTGGGCGTGGTTTTATCTTCTGCTTGTCTAATTCACTGCACCCTTTTGCCGGCGGTGTTGGCCCTTTTGCCTTTGTTGGGCGATCGGTTCCATTTAGACGAGCGCTGGCACTTTTATATTACGGCTCTGATCGTTCCGGTAGCTTGCCTTGCTTTAGTTACTGGTTGGCTCAGACATAAGAAGAATTTGGTCATAGCTTTAGGTATTATCTCCTTGACGATGATCTTAGGGGCCCATCCTTTGCATGGAGTAATCGGCCACTTGGGCTCAGAAATAGTGGGAGCTTTAGGCGGTTGTATATTGATTAGCGCCCACCTTTGCAACCATCGTTTTCTCCACAAACACTCCCAAGAACAATAAAGTATAAAATGGACAATAAAAAGGGCCAGACATTTTTGTCTGGCTTTTTAACATTGTACAGGAAGTCAGAACCGAGGGGCAGAAGCCCCCTGCGTTCAAAATTGAAGTTTTAGTGGTGGGAATCTGTGATAAATTTTAGTCAAAAATTCGGCCAAGCGGCTTTTTTGGTAAGTTTAGGCTTGGCTCTCGCTCTCGTTCCGGCCGGAACTGCCCTAGCTAAGGATACAGCTGAAGAGATTCGCATCTCTTCTCCCCTATTCCAAATTGACGAGATTTGGCCGGAAAGAGAAATTACTCCCTCAATAGAGCCCCCCAGCGACAAAGTGTCAAGCACTCAACTGACGACGGTGCGCCGCTATGCTGAAACCCAAACTGTCCGGCCTAAGTCCGAAGAAGTGCCCTCCTTTTCTATGCCTGCCGTCCGCTCTTATGAAGATTTGCGCACCTCTTGGGGCTACGGAGCTAGAGAGAATAGTTACAATTCTTCCATATTTAGCGCAGTAAATAACGCTTGGCCTCACAAAAACGTAGTGCCCTTACATCCGCTGCTCATGAAATCCCTTTTGGCTTGTGAAAGCAGCTTCAATCCGGAAGCGGTCAGCTACACCGGGGCCGTGGGTATTGCCCAGCTAACTCCAGAGACAGCCCGCCGCTTCGGACTAGGCTGGTCGGCCAGTCGCGATCCCAACCAAGCTATTCCAGCCGGCGTCAAAGTGCTAGCCGAAAAAGCCAAAGTTATTATCGATCCAGGCAATTATCACAAAATGATGGGCCTCCCTCCCGAGCGTTGCCAATATGCCCAAAAAGTAGCCGCAGCTTATCAAAAATATGGCAATCCCACTACCGAGCAATATTGGTGCCTTATGTTAGCAGCCTACAATGGTGGCGGCGGCACCATCCTTCGCGCTATGGCTATAGCTTCAGATCGCGGCCTCGATCCACGCCAGTGGAGCAATTTAGTGGGCGAGATGGATAACCCACACAATACGCCCCTTTATCTAGCTTGCCAAGATATTTTTAAAGGTGGCGCTTTAGGGAAATACCGCGAAGTAGCTCACTATCCAGGTAAAATTATTAAGCTGTACAATAAATCGGTAGCCCCAGAGCAGATTGTCAGTATAAAATAGAAATTAAACTAAATATTAGTCCCATAAAGAATCTGACGCCCCAAAGGAAAGCCAGATTCTTTTTTTTATTCTTTAGCTCAATTCCCAACCGTCTTTCTTAAACAACAGATAATGGCTTAAAGAAGCGCAACTTATTATTAGGGCCAAAATCAGAGCTATAGCTGAGGCGTAACCCATATCAAAATTTTCAAAAGCACTCATATAAATATAGTAAGAGGCCGTAATAGTCGAGTTTTGGGGGCCGCCGCCAGTAATAATAAAAACTTCAGTAAATACTTTCAGAGCTGAAATAACTGAAAGTAAGCTACAAACAGCTATAGTGGGCTTAAGCAAAGGCACGATAATTTTAAGTAAGATTTGGCCCAGCGAAGCCCCTTCCAAGGAAGCATACTCTTCCAACTCTTTGGGAATAGCTTGTAAACCAGCTAAATATAAAATAAGGTAATAGCCCAAACCTTGCCAAGCTGTCACCAACATGAGTGAAAAAATAGCCAAATTGGAATCGGTAAGCCAAGGTACAGGCTCAATTAAGCCAAAGCTGATCCAGCCTAAAGCTTGATTAAGTAGACCATCGCTACGCAAGATCCATTTCCAAGTAATACCTACAACCACGGCAGAAGTCACTACCGGCACATAAAGAACCGTTCTGGCCAAGCGCTCTTTGAGAGTTTCACCGCGCAGCAACCAAGCTAAAAGCAAAGAAACAGCTTGTAAAAAAGGTACCAAAAGCACATACAGAAGCGAATTTTTTAAAGCTACTGCCAAGTAAGGATCGGCCGCCAAACGTTTGAAATTAGCTAAACCGACCCACCGAGGGCTCAGCAAATGGTCGGCACTGTCGTAGCGCAGCATATTAAAATCGAAAAAAGCCAAAGCGGCACCACATAAAATAGGATAAATGACAAATACTCCTAAAATTAGCAAGGCAGGAGCCAAGAAAAGCCAAGGGATTAAAGGATTATGGCATTTACGCATTTTTTACAGTGCCGCCATCTAGCTACTTAATTTGCGTCCACTCAGTGCCATTGTAATCGGACGCAGTATTGGGATTAAAGTTGCTACTATCAGTATTGATAACATCACCATTACTATTAGCCCAACCGTGATTGTAGCTATTAGAAGTAGTTACAGTTGAAGAACTATCGTAAGGGTTAGAGTGAGAACTTTCACCACGAATGGCCTCGCTCCAACCTTGACTAACCCTATCTTGAGAAGCAGAGCGCTGCTGATAACTGTCGCTAAGCATATCGCTAATATCTTGCTGATTTTGACGCACCGCTTGTTGCTGACTCTGGAATTGGCTATTTTGCTGAGAGACAGTACCAGTAGTGACATTAGCTAAATATTGTTGCCATTGAGGATTAGGTATACCGCTGGCAATAATTTGCTTACCAAGTTTAATAACCGACTCGGCGTTACTTTTAGGATAGACATAAGAAGCTAAATTAAGTAGCCATTCGGTATGATTGGTGGGGCCATAAGCAAAGCTCACCTCTTGCAAAATTACATCGACAGTAAGCATAGCCCCCCAAGGCTGGTTATTTTTCTGAAAATCGTATTTAACTACCAGTTGTTTAGCTAAACAAGAACCACCCTGACTTTGAAGCTGAGTAGCAAATTGCTTAGTTGAAGCAGAAGGCGAGACTAAATCGGCAGAGACTAACTTAACCGGGCCGTTAAGATGAGCATATTTTTTTATATCGCCAATAAAAAGATCACCGTATTTTCTAGGGTTGTTAAGTAGTTCTGAGTTTCGGTTAGAACCATTGCGGGGGCAGGCCAGACCAGAGCTAAAACTTACCGCTGCCCCAGAATTAGGATCGCTAAATAAAGCTTCATAAATACACAAAGAATAACCAAATTGGCCCCATTTTACCTGACTAGTAGCTTGCCAACCGCGTGGTACTTGTAAAGTAGCTACCGGCATACGGGCCTGTTGATCATAAATTTGGTATTGTCCAAAACCTCGCGGAGCCAATGAAGGTGGCTGACTCTTTTGATTAGCTAATGAGTTTTTACGAGACTTGCCCACATTATGGGATCGGGACGATTGATAGAAAGCTCGCTCTTCCTCTATAGCTTCACCATTCTCCTCATCTTCGTCGGCTTCATAGGCCTCTTCGTAGTCGTTTGCTTCGTCAAAATCTTCGGCTCTGTCAGCAGCTACTCGAGCCTTTTCCTTTTGGAAAGTAGCCAAATGGCTCTCAGACTTATCCTCTAAAGTGCAAGCACAAGTTAGTCCCATAAGCACAAAAGACAAAGTTAAAGCCCATAATTTTGCGTTTTTATTCATTGCCGATGCCCCCTTTAGCTAAATTCAAAAAAAAATTAAGTTATCGTTTAAAGTTCTGTATACTTAGCCTTCTTTCCCTTGGCTAATTCCACAGGATAATGAGCCTCATTTATTTTGGCCTTTTCCTGCATAGCCTGAGCTAAGTCTACCCCTAAGCAATCGGAAAGGGTCAATAAATAAGACAAGACGTCGGCCATTTCGTAGGCAAATTCTTTATTATGGCCACTTTTAACCGCTTCGATAATCTCTTCGCTACTTTTAAAACGACATAACTCCAACACTTCGGAAGCTTCGATAGACATAGCTATAGCTAAATCTTTGGGATTATGGAATTGCTTCCAGTCGCGCTTATCGCGAAAAGCTATAACTTGATCGCGCAGCTGGGCCACAGTGGTATTTTGATCGTTATATTCTTTTTTCTCAGTCATGATTATGCTTATCTCCATAGCCGGAAGCTTCGATAATTTTGTCCCAAGCTTGGGCTGCTTCGCTCAAAGCTTCGCTGCTGCTTTTATCTCCATAAATGGCCGATTCGACAGCTTTATTTAATAAACGCTCCAAATCGCGGGCCCGAGGCAAGCTTAAGGAAAAATCGTTAGCTTTGGCCAATTGTTTCAAAGAAACACGTACCGCTTTATCTTGCAAGGGATCGCCATTACCGCGAGTAAAAAAAGGATCTTGCGTACTGCGCCAAGTGGAAGTAAGTAAAGGTACTTCTTGAGCAAATTTTAACTGATTTTGCCAATTAGTAATAAAAATGGCCAATTTGACAGCCAGCTCTTTATGGGGCGAAGACTGGGGGACAGCCAAATTCATTAAAGCGGCTGGCACTTTACCTTCTTTAGACCAAGGTAAAGGGGCAATATCGGTTTGGGCATAAACTTGGGGAGCGTCGGCTTTAATTTGTAAAAGTAATTGGGGCCCAGCTTCCAATAGAGCTAAATTGCCTTGTTTATAGCGCTCTAAGGCACCTTGGTAGCCATCTAACAAAAACTCTTTAGGCACTAGATGCCTTTTATATAACTGGACATACCACTCCAACACTTGGCTATAGGCCTTTTCCCTAAATAAGGCCCGCCCTGTAAGGTGATCGTAGATTGGCAAATTGGCCAAACGCCAATCGTCTATAATGCGCACCACCGGATAATAGCCCCAACTCTGGGGCTTATGCTCTTTTACAGCCGCAGCCAACTCGGCCACTTCGGCCCGAGAGCGCGGCGCACGTTGCCTAGGCCAACCCGCCTCTTGCAAAAGCTGACGATTAAAAATAAGCACTCGCGCCGAAACATACCAAGGTACGGCGTAGATTTGCCCATTTAAAGAGGCTGAACGCCATAAACCAGGATAATATTGCTCAGCTTCCTCGTCATTTACATATTGGGAAATGGGTGCCAAGCTCATATTTTGCGCCAAAAATAAAGCGTTGCCGGTAGTTAAATTGACTAAATCGGGAGGTACGCCGCCAGCAATAGAAGCCATAAGCTTTTGCATAATATTTTGTTGGGGCAAATCGATCCAGTCTATCTTAACTTGCGGGTTGGCCTCTTCAAATTCGCGCAATAGCCCTTCCATGTAAGTAGTAAACTTAGGCTTCAGGGCTATAGTCCACACCTCTAAGTGTTGCCGCCTGGGAGCTTCTGGGGCTGTGCCAGGCCAGCTTAAGCCAAACCAACAGACGAGCCCTAAGGCCACCCCCAGAGCCAAACCTACAACATAAGAGCGCATAACCTAAAAGATTTTGTCCCCCAGTTTGGCTCCAGAACCGGCCTTTTTGGTTTCATCCCTAGTATCCGCGCCTTCGCTAGGCTCAGCTTTTAAAGTAGTTTCTGCCTGAGTAGCCTGCGAAGCTGGAATAGGCGCGACAGCTTCTCCAGGTTCGGCAGTGGCGGCGGCCTTAGCTTCAACCTCGGCTCTTTCCCGCTCGGCCTTCTCTTGAGCGGCCTTCTCTTTAGCGGCAATTTTATCTAAGGCTTGCTGGGCTTCCTTAATATTTTTGTCCATTTTGCTTACTTTAAGGAACATCTCTTTAGCTTCTTTATCCTGGCCCAGCTCAAACAAACATTTGCCCCGTAAGAGATAAGCTTCGGTAAGTTCACCATTATCCTTATAGGCACGGGCCGCCGCCTTTTCGGCCGCTTCGTAACGCTTGTTGACATACATTTGGTAAGCCAAAGCCAAGGAAGCCAAATCGGGACGCTCCATTTGGGCCCGCACTTTATCTAAGTTGCCTGCGCCATTAATCTTGTGGCCCATTTCATATTGTAAAATGCCCAGACCCAAGCGATAGTTGGGGCTGTCGGGGTTGTGGCGCACAGCATCGTTAAGGAAGGAAGAAGCTCGCACCCTATCGCCTTTTAAGCGATAAAGCATACCTAAATTGTAATGGGCCTTAGCCATTTCCGGGCGCAGGCGAATAGCTTCGAGCCATTCCGATTCGGCTTTGGCTAAATCGCCTTTGATCCAATAAAGTACGCCAGACATATAGCGCGACTCTGGCCCGCCACCAGGCGCTTTGCTAAGTTCACCAATAGCATTTTTGGCGTTGTCCAGTTGATTTAATTGAACATAACACTGGCTGAGCAAGCCCCAACCATTGACAAATTCGGGGCGCAATCCGGTCAGCCGCTTCAGAAGAGGCACCGCTTTGTCATATTCTTCTAAAGACATATGGCAAATAGCTTTCATATAAAGGGCGTCGGCATAGCCAGGATCGATTTTAAGAGCCCGCTCCAAAAAAGGCAGTGCCTCTTTCCAATGCTTACCGGAAGCATAGGTTCGGGCTTGCTGATATTCTTGCAAAGCGCCGACATGTTGGGCCAAACCCACCCCAGAGCAGCTTAACAATAGGCACAAAGTTAAGAAAAAAGTATAAATCCGTCTCATATTGGTAAACTTGGCTCCTTACCCTAGGTTTGGCCCAACGCCTTGGAGCAGCCGCCCGCCTATTTTCTAAGTGAAAAAGGGCTGGCCCGGCTCCACAGCTTCACTTAGTGAAAACTAAAAGCCCAAGGCGCTCTAAGGCACTTTAGCTTGGTGGCGACTTTCACGTACTACCGTCACCAAGACCATGCCGGGCGACTTAATCTCTTCGTCGATGCGGGCGGCAATCTTATTGGCCAAGCGGGCCGCTTCCAGATCGTCAACTACACTGGGATTGACAAAGACGCGCACCTCGCGGCCCGCTTGGACAGCATAAACTTGGTCGACGCCTTCAAAGCTGTGGCCGATCTTTTCTATATTTTCCAGACGCTTAATATAATCTTCCACATTTTCGCGTCTGGCACCGGGACGGGCGGCCGAAATAGCGTCGGCAGCTTGAACCAACATAGCCTCGATAGTCTTTTGCTCGACATCTTCGTGGTGAGCTTCTACACAGTGAACCACTTGCGGACTTTCGCCATATTTTTCACAATAGTGGCCGCCCACAATAGCATGGGGCCCTTCCATAGTGCCGGTCACAGCTTTACCTATATCGTGGAGCAAGCCGGCCCGGGTAGCCACTTGGACGTCGGCACCCAGCTCAGCAGCCATTTGGGCAGCGAGGAAACTCACTTCCAGAGAGTGCTTCAACATATTTTGGCCGTAAGAAGTGCGAAAACTTAAGCGACCCAACATACGGATCAATTCCGGATCGAGACCGATAACTCCAGCCTCCAAAGCAGCTTTGTCGCCAGCATTAGTAATTATTTCGTCCAGCTCACTTCTCGAAGCGGCTACCACTTCCTCAATTTTAGTAGGTCGAATGCGACCGTCAGCTACCAACTTTTCGACAGCCCGGCGGGAAAGCTCGCGCCTAATAGGATCGAAACAAGAGAGCAAGACCGTTTCTGGAGTATCGTCGACTATAAGATCTACACCAGTCAAATTCTCGATTAAGCGAATATTGCGCCCTTCGCGACCGATAATGCGCCCTTTCATCTCTTCTGAAGGCAAATTTACTACATTGATCGTCGATTCCACGACTTGCTCAGAAGCATATTTTTGGATAGCTAAAGTGATAATGCGCCTAGCTTTGCGAGCGGCATCTTCTTTAGCAGCTACTTCAGCTTGACGCACGCGGCGGGCTAAAGCCAAGCGATTTTCATTCTCAATCTTTTCAAAAAGAGCCACTTTAGCTTCTTCACCAGTCATACCAGCCTGACGCTCCAAAGAAGCTTGCAAGGCGCTCTCCCCTTGAGTTAAAGCTTGATTGCGATTGCTAAGTTCCGCTTCTAAAGTAGATAGGCGCTCTTCTTTGGAATCGAGATGGCCCTGCTGATTGGCCAACAAGCGCTCACGCTCGATAAGCTGACGCTCTTTGGCTTCTAAATTGTTTTCCCGCTTATCCAGCTCTTCTTTAGCCCTTTGTTGGGCCAAACGACTTTCATCAGCTTCGCGCTTAGCTTCGGTGCGCATCTTGTCAATAGTATCCGAAGCTTCCTGAAGGCGCTCTTTTTTGACAGAGTCAGCGTAGCGCTCCGCCTCTGCTCTAATATCATCAGCTGCTAACTTTGCCGCTTGCTGCCTGCGGATCTCTATTCTGACTCCAATTGCCCATCCAACAGCCAAAAACAGTAAACTAGCCACAATAACCATTAGTTGATCTAAAACGGTTAACATAGCCGGCATAATAAATATAACTTCCTTCTCTATGATTGCCCGTCGAATTGACAGTGCCAAGCCAAGGCACGTTCCGAGCAATCTGATAAAACCAATAATCTATTGAAACATGATAAAACGCCTCCGAGGCGTTCTTTAACTAAGTATTTTCCAATAAAAGAAAAAAAGAGAGCGGCCCTTCCCCTTAAGAGCCGACTCCTCAATATCTAGAAAAGTATTGCCAGCTTCTCACTCTTCTGAAGGCTCCAGTTGGAAAACCTGAGCGGCAGCCTTTAATACTATTTCGACAGGGAAACCTCGAGAAGCCAAAAAACGGCAGATAGCAGCATAATTGCGACCGCTGGCAGCTTTCTTAGTAGCTAAAGCCAAAGCCGAAGCCAATTCGCTCTCTCCATCTTCCTGAATAGGGGCGCAAGCCCGACGAGCCACTTCAGCTTCTATACCGCGCCGAAGCAATTCGCTGTAGATACGCCTGCTACCCCAGCCCCCCAAAGCTTTCATCTTGACAAAACGCTCTGCATAACGCTCATCGTCAAGATATTTCCAATCTAGACAACGCTCGATAATATGGCGAGCTACTTCGAGCGGGCACCCCCGCGCCACCAACTTTTGCCTAAGTTCTTGGCAAGAGTGATCTCGCAAAGAGAGCATATGTAAGGCCCGCTCGAGAAAGGCAGCCTCGTCAACTTCGGAAGAGGCCACCTTTAAGCCTTATCCTCACTATTAGTAGGAGCTTCGTCTTCAGCAGGGGCGCGGTCGGCTAAGAGTTTTTCCCTAATTCGCTCATCAATTTCATCAGCTAAATCGGGATTCTGCTCTAAATAGACGCGAGCATTGTCACGCCCTTGGCCTAAGCGAATATCGCCAAAGGAGTAGTAGGCACCAGCTTTCTGGATAACGCCTTTTTCCGTACCAACATCGATTAAGCTACCTTCGCGAGAGATACCACGACCGAATAGGATATCGAACTCGGCAGTTTTAAAAGGCGGAGCTAATTTATTTTTGACAATCTTGACTTTGACTCTGTGACCGACATTGTCAGATCCGGACTTAATAGCGTCGCCTTTGCGAACGTCCATACGCACCGAAGCGTAGAACTTCATAGCTCTGCCACCGGGAGTCGTCTCGGGATTACCAAACATAACGCCAATCTTTTCACGAATTTGGTTAATAAATATAACCGCAGTGCGCGACTTAGAGATAACCGCCGTCAATTTACGCAAAGCCTGAGACATAAGGCGAGCTTGTAATCCCATATGGGAATCGCCCATATCGCCTTCGATTTCAGCCTTAGGAACCATAGCGGCAATAGAGTCGACAACTACCACATCGACGGCGTTGGAGCGCACTAACATTTCGACGATTTCTAAGCCTTGCTCGCCAGTATCGGGCTGAGAGACGTAAAGCTCGTCGGTATTTACCCCCAAATTATGGGCGTAAACGGGATCTAAAGCGTGCTCGACATCGATAAAAGCAGCTACACCGCCGTTGCGCTGAGCTTCAGCAATAATTTGTAAAGCCAAAGTAGTTTTGCCTGACGATTCCGGGCCGTAGATTTCACAAACTCGACCGCGAGGAACACCGCCAATACCTAAAGCTAAATCTAGAGACATAGCTCCGGTAGGGATAACCGGCACTTCGAAACGGCTAGCCGCTTCGCCCAATTTCATAATCGAGCCCTTACCAAAGGCCTTTTCGATCTGCCCTACGGCAGCATCTAGAGCTTTTAATTTATCCATATAGAGACCCCTCCGTGTATTTTTTAATAATCCCCCCAATTTTCATTATCCCTAAAAATGGAATAACTTTAGAACCAGAGAGAAGTCCTATTGACTAGAAGCGCTCTTTGTAAACTAACAAAATATCGGCCAAATCGTCGGCAATTTCGTTAAGGACGATACTGTTCATACGAGGATTGACCATGATAGGATCGCTGTTAGCTTGCTCGCGCTCTAAGAAAATCGGAGCTCCGTTAGGTAAATTATCGTACTTTTCCTGACAGTTTAAGATACCGACGGCTAACTTATAAACTAAGCAATAATCGACATAAGGATTCTGGGGGAGATCGCGTCCCCAAGCATCTATTACCTGAGCAGTAAGCTCACGCACAGTGATAGGAGCTGCCTGCTTTTTCAGGATGTGACGGATTACTGCTACAACCGGCGTGTGTTCGGTTATCTGTCTAGGTCCACTCGATAAAGTCACTTTTAACTATTCCTCCGATTAGTCACTAATTTCACCAATTAGCAAAAACAACCCCTTCCCCTTCTTTGCTCAAAAAGAGCCTTCCTGCCTCAGAGCATAATTAACCTACCAAGCAGTCTATCCTAACTAAAACATAAAAAAAACGCCCAGCAAAACAATGCTAAGCGTTTCTATTCGCGTACATATATCTGGCGGGAGAGACGGGATTCGAACCCGCGACCTCCGGCGTGACAGGCCAGCGCCCTAAGCCTCTAGGCCACTCCCCCATACCGCTGCGTTCTCTCAAAACGAACCTACGCCAGTTTTGATGGTGCCGAGGCCCAGATTCGGACTGGGGACACTGCAATTTTCAGTCGCATGCTCTACCAACTGAGCTACCCCGGCAGGAAAAAGAAGAAGATATTTGGCGGGAGAGACGGGATTCGAACCCGCGACCTCCGGCGTGACAGGCCAGCGCCCTAAGCCTCTAGGCCACTCCCCCATACCGCTGCGTTCTCTCAAAACGAACCTACGCCAGTTTTGATGGTGCCGAGGCCCAGATTCGGACTGGGGACACTGCAATTTTCAGTCGCATGCTCTACCAACTGAGCTACCCCGGCAGGAAAAAGAAGAAGATATTTGGCGGGAGAGACGGGATTCGAACCCGCGACCTCCGGCGTGACAGGCCAGCGCCCTAAGCCTCTAGGCCACTCCCCCATACCGCTGCGTTCTCTCAAAACGAACCTACGCCAGTTTTGATGGTGCCGAGGCCCAGATTCGGACTGGGGACACTGCAATTTTCAGTCGCATGCTCTACCAACTGAGCTACCCCGGCAGGAAAAAGAAGAAGATATTTGGCGGGAGAGACGGGATTCGAACCCGCGACCTCCGGCGTGACAGGCCAGCGCCCTAAGCCTCTAGGCCACTCCCCCATACCGCCTATCCTTCTTTTACCTAGGTCCCTCACAAAATGGTGGGCGGAACAGGACTCGAACCTGTGACCCCCTGCATGTGACGCAGGTGCTCTAGCCAACTGAGCTATTCGCCCTCGGGACAAAGGTATTTTATCGATCCGAACCGCTTCTGTCAATAGCCGCCCCTATTTTTTAGCAAAAAAACTATGCAAAAATAGTTAAGCCTACATAGCTAAACGCGAGGCGACGGCCAAAGCGGCTGTCTCTACACGCAAAATACGTTTGCCTAAGCTATAGAAGCGACAACCGCAAGCTTCAGCTTCTTGCAATTCGGCTGGAGAGAAGCCGCCTTCGGGGCCGATAAAGGCTGTACAAGCGGGCCAAGAGAGGCTTGGAAGCTCGAAAGGCTCGGCACCACAATTAAAGATAATACACCTCGATTGGCCACTATATTTGGCCAAAGCTTCGGCATAATTCAGCGGAGCAATTATCTTAGGCACCATTACTCGGCCGCTTTGGGCGGCAGCTCCGGCAGCCAGGCGCTGCCAACGCTCACGTTTATTATCTGCCGGGGCTATTACTTGGGTAAATTCGGTTTGTAGAGGGACAATCTCGGCCACTCCCAACTCGGTAAGCTTCTCTACCGCCCAATCGAAACGCTCGCCCTTTACTATAGAAAGACAAATACGCAAGTGGCAAGCCGACTCCACATCAGGATAAGCAACTGAGAGGACTTGACCTTGGATGGAGCCGTTGCGGGCAATTTCTCGAAGTTGGCAAGTAAATTCGCCACCAGAATTGTCAAAAGCCACAAACTCTTGGCCTAAGCGCAAGCGCATCACCCGAGTAAGATGCTTGCCAGTATCGCCCTCCAAAGTAAAAAGAGAGCCTAAGCTAAGTTTTTGGGGAGAAAAGACTCTAGTTAGGCGCATACTATATACTCTACTTCGTCTTTACTAATAGGCAAACCCAATCGTCTTTATCGATACGCTCGACAACTTCGCCACCTTCATCGGCGAAAGCTTCAATTACTTCGTCAGCCCGTTCTTGGACAATACCGCTTAAGACTAATTGGCCACCAGGCAAAGTAGCTTTTACCAAGTCGGTAGCTAAGCGACAGAGCAAAGAAGCCACCAAATTGGCGCAAACTAAAGGAAAACATCCTTTATCTAAAGGTACGCCCACATATTCAAAAAGAAGACAATCTTCGGTTAAATGATTGGCGGCAAAGTTTTCGCGGGCAGCTTTGACGGCTACGGGATCGCTGTCGGAAGCAACTATTAAGCGAGTACCTAAAAGGCGGGCGGCAATAGCCAAAATGCCTGAGCCAGTACCTACATCAAGAACACTTTCCGGTAGGCTCTTAGCACAGACACGCTCTAGCATTTCTAAGCACATGGCCGTGCTGGCGTGAGCGCCCGTACCGAAAGCCATACCTGGATCTAAAGTGATTACTTTGTCGCCAACTTCAGGCTTAAACTCTTCCCAGGAAGGACAAACTACGATATGGCGGCCAAAACGCATAGGATGATAAAATTGCTTCCAACAATTGGCCCAATCTTCGTCGACGATATTCTTGCGGAAATGGCAATCGCCGCCCAATTCGCGAACGCCATGGAGTATTTTACTGAAGCGTTCTTCCCAAGAGCCGGTACAAGGCAAATAGACGACCCAGCAGAGTTGGGGTTCTTCTGCCTCTACTACCCAGCCGCCTAACTGACATGAAGTCAGAAAAGCATCGAGCTCACAAGCTATATCGGGGCTGCCAGTTATTTCTAATTCTTGCCAAGTAAGGCCACGCAAGCTAGCCGAAGATTGCATCATGGATCCTCCTAAAAAATCCTTTGGTAGGCTCTTTAGCTTCTTGAGGGCCGGCCTGGGCAAACTCTTGCAGAAGCTGTTTCTGTTTGTCGTTAAGTTTGGTCGGTACAATTACCTGGACTACTACATGTAAATCGCCAAAATGGCTGCCGCCAAATTCGGGCATACCGCGACCACGGATCCTGAAAGTAGAGCCGCTCTGAGTGCCCGGAGGGATAGCCAATTTTTCCGTTTTTCCGACGACTTGCTCAACATCGACATTGTCCCCTAAAGCCGCTTCCGTAAAGGTAATATCTTTTTTATAAATTAAATCGGTGCCTTCACGAATGAAACGGGGATCGTCTTCCACTTCAACTATAACTATGACGCTACCCCTGGGGCCGCCATTGGCTCCCGGCTCTCCGCTCTCGGGTACGCGCAAACCGTTTCCAGTATCGATACCGGCCGGAATATTGATCTCAATATGTTTTTTGTTTTCGACTAAACCGGTACCTTTACACTCTGGACAAGGTTTCTTTACTTTTTTGCCCAGGCCGCCGCAAGTAGGACATTCTACTACTTGGGATACGGTACCAAAACCGATATTGATCTGTTTTTGCACTCGACCAGTGCCGTGACAGGTGGCACAGACCTCGATACCGTCGGGCTCGGTAGTAAGTTTGCCACGACAAGTTAAACAAGTTTCGTGGACGGTAAACTCTATATCGCGCTTACAACCGGTATAAGCTTCTTGCAAACTGATCTTGACGCCTAAACGTATATCGCGCCCTCGTCTGGGCTGACGGTCGTCACGGCCGCCACTCATATTCATAAAGCTTTCAAAAATATCGCCTAAGCCGCCAAAGCCACCGAAACCGCCGAAACCTCCCTCGGGACCGCGAGCCGAAGCCGTTCCGGGAGCCTCGCCGTATTTATCATAGTAAGCGCGTTTATCAGGATCAGACAAGACACCATAAGCCTCATTGACCTTGATCATCTCTTCCTGAGCTTTTTCTTTATCTTCGGCAACATCTGGATGGTATTTGCGCACTAAACGGCGATAGGCTTGTTTTATTTCTTGGTCAGAAGCATTGTGCGCAATGTTCAACACTTCATAATAGTCGATACTCATGGCCATAAAATATGGTACTCCTCAAAAAAACGCCGACCCGAAGGGACATTATGAAAGAGAAATGCCCTCGAGGCCGACGTTGTACACTGCGGCAGCCCCAAAGCTGCCTTTCTTCGTTTTACTTAGATCCTTCTTTATCGAACCAACCGAACAGATCTTCGTCGGCGGGCTCATCATCAACTTCTGCCTGCAATTTATCTTCAGGCTTCTTGGGCTCGGTTCCTACGCGACCAGTCTCCAAAGCATAGTAGGCGTCGGTAGAGATACTGAAAAGCTGATCGGACAAAGCCTTCGTATCGGCAGCAATCTTGGGCAAATCGAAAGCTTGCATAGACATACGTAAACGATCGATAGCGTCACGCAGAGCTCTCTGATGCTCGGGAGTAATACGCTCGCCCAAATCGCGCATAGTATGCTCGGCAGTGTCGATCTCGATATTGGCCTTATTGCGAATAGTGGACTCTTCGCGACGGCGACCATCTTCTTCAGCATAGACGGCAGCTTCTTTGACCATATGGTCGATCTCTTCGCGAGAAAGGTTGGTAGGAGATTGAATAGTAATCTTTTGCTTATTGCCAGTAGCTAAGTCTTTGGCGGAGACATTGACAATACCGTTGGCGTCGAGGTCGAAGGTAACTTCGATCTGAGGTACGCCACGCGGAGCCGGAGGGATATTGCGCAATTCGAAGCGGCCTAAAGATTTATTGTGGGCCGCCAGCTCGCGTTCACCTTGTAAGCAATGGACTTCGACTACAGTTTGGCCATCGGCCGCAGTAGTGAAGATTCTGGTCTTGGAGCAAGGGATGTGAGAGTTGCGCTCAATCAATTTGGTGAATACGCCGCCCACAGTTTCGATGCCCAGAGAGAGCGAAGTTACGTCTAAAAGAACCATATCTTTTACTTCGCCAGCCAAAACGGCACCCTGAATAGCTGCACCCATAGCTACTACTTTGTCGGGGTCGATCTCTCGGGAAGGCTCTTTATTGAAGAGGGAGCGGACTTTGTCCTGGACGGCGGGCATACGAGTAGAGCCACCGACTAATAAAACTTTATTGATCTGGTGGATACCCAAACCCGAGTCGCTCAAGGCTCGCTTGGCCGGCTCTTCACATCTAGCGACCAAATCGGCAGTAAGTTCTTGGAACTTTACGCGGGTAAGCTCCATATCGAGGTGTTTGGGGCCAGTAGCGTCGGCGGCAATAAAGGGCAAATTGATACGGGTAGTCGTATCGGTAGAGAGCTTAATTTTAGCATTTTCAGAGGCTTCTTTTAAGCGCTGCATAGCCAAGCGATCGGTGCGCAAGTCGATATTGTACTGATTCTTAAATTCCTCAGCCAACCAATCCATAATGCGCTGATCCCAGTCGTCGCCACCCAAGTGGGAGTCGCCGGCTGTAGATTTTACTTCTACCAAACCGCCGCCAATTTCTACAATGGAAACATCGAAAGTACCGCCCCCTAAGTCCCACACCAAAACGGTTTCAGTTTTGTCGGAAGAATCGTCTTCATTTTTGGTCAAACCGTAAGCCATACAAGAAGCTGTAGGCTCGTTAATGATGCGCAAGACCTCTAAGCCAGCAATAGTACCGGCATCTTTGGTGGCCTGACGCTCGGAGTCGGAGAAGTAGGCCGGAACCGTAATGACGGCTTGCTCGATAGGGAAGCCCAAATAGGCTTCAGCATCGGCTTTAATCTTTTGGAGGATCATGGCCGATATTTCCTGAGGGCTATATTGCTTGTCATCGATAATCGTCTTATGGTCGGTACCCATATAACGCTTAATTGAAATAACCGTGCGATCCGGGTTGGAAACAGCCTGACGCTTAGCCACAGAACCGACTAAACGTTCGCCGGTTTTAGAAAAGCCAACTACTGATGGGAAAAGGAAGTCTCCCTCTGCACTAGGGATAACGACGGGTTGCCCACCCTCAACTATAGATACAACAGAGTTAGTCGTACCTAAGTCTATACCTACAATCTTGCCTGCCATATTTTTTCCGGAGCCTCCGAATACAAGCCTACGCTGACTCTGCACTTAGACGCAGAGCTCTTAATTTGGCTATACTTTTTCTCTTCTAACACAGCCCCTCCGCTGTTCAACAGAATCATATTTTTACCTTTGCCCCAGAATTAGGCAAAGTCCTCGATATTGGCCTTTTACTCCAAAATTGACCAGATTGTTATCTTTTCTTAACAATCGAGTTCAGCTAAGCTCTAAAAAAGATTAAAAAGGCGATTCTGCAATCTGACTCAGAGCAGCTTTATGGGCCACAGCAACCATTTCCTATTCAGCCGGAGCCGAATCGGCGACAACTTCAGAGGTTTCTTCTTCAGCCTTAACAGGTGGCAAAGCTTCAGGATCTGGACTAGCCAAACGCACCATAGAAGCACGTAACAATTTGCCGTCGAGCGTGTAGCCACGACGCAATTCGTCATAGATATAATCTTCAGGCAGAGCATTAGTTTTAACATGGCCCATAGCTTCATGGAAGTTGGGATCGAAGGGCTGCCCCTGAGTGGCTATACTTTCCAAACCTTCAGCCTGGCAGCAGTCGAGTAACTGACTGTGAATTTTTTGCAAACCGGATAGTAAACTGGCCGCATCTTGCGTATCGGAAGCCGACTTTAAAGCGCCATCAAAGCTGTCCATAACTGGCAGCAAACGCTCAAAGAGCGACTCTTTTGCCTTCTGACTCTTAATCTTAAGATCTTTTTCCAAACGAGCCTTAATGTTGGTGACATCTTGAGCCATCTTTTCACAGCGCTTTTCAGCCTCTTCGGCTTCCATACGAGCCTTGAGCAATAAACTATCTTTATATTCCATCTGTCGACGCAAAGCGGCTAGACCATTAGCTTCGGCAGCTTTCTCTTCCGACTGGGCTTGGGGCGTAGGTTGCTCGGGAGTGGCAGCTTGGGCACTCTGACCAGTAGCAGCGCTAACACAGATTCCAGCAGCTTCGGCAGCAGCAGCCAAACGCTGGGAAGCGTAAGATTTTTTCTGGGGAGCTTTGCCCGTCACTAAGGCGCTAGATTGTTCAAAAAGCACTTCTTCTTGCAATTGACGCATCTGGCGCTCATACTCAGCTTTGTTGTGCTGCATAATTTTTGTTTGGCGCTGCATATTCTCCAACATAACTTGAGCGGCCATACGATAAAGTCCCACCAAGTCGCCAACAGCACAACCATTTTTACGAATGCGATTTAAGCGAGGCTTTAAGTAAGACAAAAATTCTAAGCTGTCGACCACTTTTTCCAATTCGGCCATATCGGCTTTGATTCTGGCTACTTGGGGATCGTCGTCGCCAGGTTCCGCTGTATCTTGGGCTACCGCTTCTGGGGCAGGCTCAGCTTCAGAAACGGCCTTAGAGGTAGTTTCGGCAACAGGCTGAGGAGAAGTTTTTTCTTCATGGTCGGCCACTGCGCTAAAGCCAGGCGGCACCTCAACTTCGCCTAAAGCCTCTAGAGGAGACGAAGGTGTGCAAAAATCATCGGATTCGGCAGCATAAGAAGCGCTAGGAGCTCCCAAAAGCACCTCTTCATCCCCTTGAGAAGTAGAAGACTCCACCTCCTCCACCTTAGGTGAAAGTGCAACTTCTTTTCCTTCCGGTTCTTCTTCTATCATCCAAGAGGGCAACTTGGCCCTGGACTTTGTTTTTTTATCAGCAGCAGAATCCATAATAAAAAGTACCTCCAAAATTTTGGCCAACCAATCAGCTTTGGCCAAGTTTAGCTCTCCTCCTAATTAAACCTTTAATCAAACCCATAAAAAATTCCAAGCCCGCCAACGAGCTTGGAATCGACTTTAGCCAACCTAACAGTTAGGTAATATAGCTTTAGAGACTATTTATTGGGGGCTATCGGTATACAGCTTGTGAAAAGCCTTGACGCCTTCAGCAAAAGCTTGGCGATTGATCTCTTGTATTTTGGCATTTTTCTTTAAGCCATGCTTCAAAGCTTCCCAGAAGGTAGCTTCGGGGAAGATTTTGGTTGCGGCATAGAAAGCCCCTAAACAGACGACATTTTTCAAGATGCGCGTGCCCAAATTTTGAGCGATTTCCGCCAAAGGCAAGCCATAAACTTTGACACCTTCAGCTACTGGCGGCACTTCAAAAATGACCGTACTGTCGTAGATAATAATACCTCCCTCTTGTACGGTAGGAGCAAACTTAACCAAACTTGGAGCATTAAAAGCCACCAAAATTTGAGGATTAGGTACTGCAGGCGAGAGTACCTCGCGAGCGATATGGACGTCGGCATAGGAAGTGCCGCCTCTAGATTCGGGGCCATAGCTGGGAATGTGGGTAGCGTCGAAGCCCTCTTGCAAAGCGGCCCTAGCCAACAATAAAGCAGCCGTTTGGGCACCGTCTCCACCGGCTCCGGCAAACTTAATGCCAATATCTTCTTGATCGAGGTGAGCGGGGAATCCCGAAGCGAACTTAGGCACAGCCTCATGGACGGCCCCTATTTCTCGGAGCAAACCTTCCGTTTCGTAGACGGGACGATTGATATGGGGATGCTCTCTTTCCTCTTGGGTGACGTCTTTTTTCACGCCCAAAGGATAAACGGGAATCATATTGTCGCGCACCCATTGGCAAGCTTTAACCGGATCTAATTTAAGTTGTACCGGACATTCGGAGACAACCTCAACTAAGGAGAAACCAATACCATCTATTTGGGTTTGCAAAGCCTTCTTAATAGCTTTTTTAGCTTTAACTCGGTTTTTATGATCGAAAAGGGCCACCCGTTCTACATAGACGGGGCCGTCCAAACCGGCGATCATCTCGGCCACTCTTAGAGGCAAGCCCATAGAGAAAGTGCGCCCATCGGGACAAGTGGCCATCTTTTGGCCTATTAAAGTAGTAGGTGCCATTTGGCCGCCAGTCATTCCGTAAGTGCTATTGTTGACAAAGATTATACTTATGGGCAATCCCATCTGAGCTACAGAGATAATTTCAGCTAAACCAATAGAAGCTAAATCGCCGTCGCCTTGATAGGCCAAAACTACAGAATCGGGGTGGGCCGTCTTTACACCAGCAGCCACTACCGAAGCCCGACCGTGAGCCGCCTGCATATTGCCAACATTCATATAATAGTACATGAAAACGGCACAGCCGACCGGAGAAATAGCTACAGTGCGATCCTGGATACCCAATTCGGCAATAGACTCAGATAAATATTTATGGATTAAACCGTGACCACAACCGGGGCAATAGTGGGTAGCATGAGCTTTTACGCCTTGGCCGTGAGCGTGACGCTCGAAAGTTTCATAAAAGACATGGTTCATTCCGGCACCTCCATTTTCAGTACAGCTTGGACTATTTCAGCACTTTGGGGCAAAATGCCACCGGAATGTTGCACGTGAGCTATAGGCGGAAGTTCGTATATTCCGGCGTGGCTCAAAGCTAAACGCATTTCGTCTTCCAGCTGGCCGTGAGAAGCTTCCACCACGACAATGCGGCGAAGGGGCCTCTCCTGTAAGAGTTGCGCCAGAGCCTTAATGGGGAAAGGCCATAAAGTGACGGGACGGAATAAGCCAGCTTTAATTCCTTGCCCACGCAAGGTGCGAATGGCCCCTTTAGTCATGCGGGCCGGAGTATTGGCAGCGACAAAGAGCACATCGCAATCGTCCGTTTTAAATAAATCGGCTCGCTGCTCATTTTCGCTCATTTGCTCATAAACATCATTGAGATGGTAGTTAAACTTTTCCAAATCGGCTTCGGTAAGGCTAATGGAAGTAATTAAGTTGGCCCTATGCTCCCTGTCGCCAGCCACCGCCCAAGTGGGCATACCCGGCTCAATCATATATTGAGGCAACTTTACTTGGCTGGTAACTTGGCCCAAATAGCCGTCGCCTAAAATAATCACCGGTTGACGATACTTAAAAGCCAGACGGAAAGCTTCCATAGTTAAATCGAGCATCTCTTGAGGATCGGCAGGAGCCAAAGCCAGAGCATGGGTATTGCCATGGCCTAAACCTCGACACACTAGTTTGATGTCAGATTGTTCGGGGCCGATATTACCCAAACCGGGGCCGCCACGCATAATATTAACGATAACGCCCGGCACTTCGGCACCGATCATATAGGAAAGGCCTTCCAACATCAGACTAAAGCCAGGAGAAGAAGTGAAAGTCATACAAGGACGACCGGCCCCACCGCAACCATACATATAGTTTATAGTGGCCACTTCGCTGACAGTTTGTAAGAAAACGCCTTGAATATGAGGCAAAATTTTGGCCATCAGTTCGGCACCTTCGGTCGAAGGGGTGATAGGATAGCCAAAGAAATGGCGACAACCGGCCAAGAGAGCTCCTATGGCCGAAGCATAGGTGCCCTTAATCATAAGTGGTTCGGTATCGGGCAAGGGGATGCGCTTATCGGCTATAGGTTTGGCTACGGGCAACTTCTCGGGCTCGATATTTTCTTGCTCTTGGGCAGACAGCTCCCAAAAATATTTAATATCATCCATATGGAGTGCGTAAGGCTCCGGGCAAGAGCTGCAGCAAATTCCGCAACCTATACACTTGGTGTAGTCGATAGATACCGGTACGCAACCAGTCTCAGGATTCACCTCACCGGTAGGGGCGATACATTGCTTAGGACAAGCTGCCGCACAGCGGCCACAGCCTTTGCAATATTGAGGTATTACGAGCGGCTTGGGACGCGCCTGACCGCCCTGGGCAACTAAAGGCATAAAAGATCCCTCCACTAAAGCTAAGTTATCGATATAATTTACTTGAATTGAGACTAGTCTAATTTCACCAATAGTCCCCCCAATATCCTTTTCCCAATTAGTTATAGAAAGCACTTGTTAGCCCACCAATAGGCTCACTTGCCCCTTCAGGCTAAAGAGCTGTAGCTTACAAAAAAAAGGACAGCCCTAAAAGTAAGAGCAGCCCTTTAGTTGGTTATAAACAGCTATAAAAGGATAATAGATAGTGGCTAAGCTTGACCTATACGTTTAAGGGCTTCGGCAGCGGCCTGAGCTAAAGCGGCGTCGGTACTATCGGCAGCAGCGGTTATTACCGGCAAAGCGGCCCCACCCAACATTTGTACGGCGTCGTTTAAAACTTTAATCTTCTCTTGGCCGTGACCCTGGGTGCGCATAAAAGTAACTAAATCGGGAAGTAACTCGGCACCGAATTTTTGCAATAGCCACAAAGTAACGTCTATAGTATGTTCATCAAAAGTACCGGTAATAAGTTCTCGCCCTAAAGCCATAATGTAAGGGCGATAGCGACCGGGATAGCGCCGAAAAACGGCGCGGACTAAAGTAAATTTTACATAGTGGACAGTACATCTGTCGGCAGCTTTAAATATGGCGTTGACATAGCCGGCTGGATTCTTATCCATCATTAGTTCGGCCACTTTATCGACAACACTGACGCCGCCCAACAGCAAATTGCCCAATAGTTCAAAGGCAATTCCCTCTAAAGACTTAGGGTTGGCACTCAATTCCTCAGCTACCTTGGCCAATCCGAGCCTTTCACGCTCGGCTCTTTCGGAATCGGTTGCCGCTTTTTCTTGAGTCTCGGCAGAGGCTAAATCACCGCCCAAGAAGATCTCGAGCAATTCATCTTTTTTACATTCGCAGGGATTGTTTTGAAGTTCACTCATAGACAAAACTTTCGCCATAGCGGAATTTCAAACCTTTTTCTTTACACTGCAACATTAGGTAGATTCTCTTAGTCAAAAGGGGAAGCTCTGTAGCGGCTCCCCTACCAATTGAGCTTTAAGGCATTTCTTAACTAGCTCTCCCCTTACAGTTTTTTAGCAAGGCTTTAACCCTTATGACTAGAACTAAGTAGGCAGTATAACGAGCGAGAGTAGCATAATGGCGAATTTTTTGGCTAAAATAAAAGATATATTGCAATCTAGGCACGACAAAAAAGAACTCACTTGCCTAGGTATTGGCATCTTTGTCTATATTGTCTCTGTAGCCATGCTTGTCATAACCGATTTACCCAACCTAAATAGGGTTGAAGTAGGTAAACCGGCCCCCTGGGACATAAAAGCTTCCCGCTCGGTACAAATTGTAGACGAGCAGCGCTGGCATAAAGCCAAAGAGCAAGCGGCTTCCCAAGTAGCTTCTATCGAAAATATTAGCCCCCAGTCTTTAGAGATAAGCAAAAATAAGATTAGCCAAACTTTTAATATTATTCGTGAAGCCCAGCGGGATCGTACTTCCGGCAAATTTACCGATAAAGAAGTAGCCGATATTTCTGCCCAAGTGCCCTTAGATTTGGGATTAGCCACCGTCAAAACTTTACTGGGGGCCAGCGTTCCAGCCTTAGAGCAATACTATACTAATAGCGAGCATATTCTCGCTGTAGTTATGCAAACTGGCGTACGTGAAGACGAAATAGAGGCAGCTTACAAACGTATCGAGCAAGAAGCTCGGGCTCTACCCGGCCTTACCGAAGCTAACGCTTCTATAGATGCCGAATTGGCTAGAGCCGCCCTCGTGCCCAACAAATTTATCGACTACAACGCTACTCAACAAGCTAAAATTCAAGCTAGCGATAAGGTAGAACCTATTACCAAAACGATTATTCCCGGCCAAATTGTTATTCGTGAAGGCGACATTGTGGGCGAGCACGACGTACCCGTCTTGGAAGCTTTAGGGGTTTACAAAAAAGGCATAACTTGGAGCGCCCTCTTTATATACTGCACAATGGTGCTAGTTATGCAAATTTTGGCCACCTACTATATAAAGCTTTATGTCCCGCAATTTTTCAACAATTTGCGTTTAGTATTCGGAGTAGCTTTTCTTTGCATAGCTTTTATGGTCGTTTCCCGCTATACGACTATGCTTTCGCCTTATCTGTTGCCTATTGCCTTTACTAGTATGTTAATCTCCATTTTGGCCGATCCTCGCCTATCTTTGATGCTGGTAAGCATGTTAGGTATTTACTCGGGAATAATGACCAACACTTTGGAAGCGGCCGTATCCGTACTGATTACCGGTATGGTCGGTGCTTTGGCAGTACAAAATGCCAATAAGCGTTGGAATGTAGTAACGGCCTCCATTTGGGTCTGGACTACCAATGTCCTAGTCGTGGCCATCTTTGCTTTAAGCAACTGTGACAGCTTTGAAGAATTGGCCGTCTGCGCCCTCTTTTATGGTGGCCTCAACGGCTTGCTGCCCGCTTTAATTGCCTCCGGAGCTCTGCCTTTCCTGGAAGGAGCTTGTAAAGTAACTACCCATATTCGTCTATTGGAATTGGCCAACCCCAATGAGCCAGCTTTGCACGAATTGCTTACCAGAGCTCCGGGAACCTATATGCACTCTATTATGGTGGCCAACTTAGCCGAAGCGGCCGCCCAAGCTATAGGTGCCGACAGTATGTTGTGTCGAGCCGGTGCCTACTACCACGATTTGGGCAAGATGAGACAACCCAATATGTTCGTAGAGAACCAGACCGGCCACGAAAACCCTCACGACAAATTGCCCCCGGCTCTGTCGGCCATGATCGTAATTTCCCATATTAAGCTTGGCCAAGAGATGGCCAAAAAGTATAAACTGCCTCCGGAAATAGCCAAATTTATCCCTGAGCACCATGGCACAAATTTGGCTTCTTTCTTCTACCAGAAAGCTAAAATGCAAGACGACGAGCCGGTCTTTGCCGAAGACTTCCGCTATCCGGGGCCGCGTCCGCAATCAAAAGAGACGGCTATTGTGATGATGTGTGACGGTATCGAAGCGGCGTCGCGCACTCTGCCAGTACCCAACAGAGAGAACTTAAAGAATTTAATCGATAAAATTGTGGGCGGTATTATCAATAACCGCCAATTGGACGAATGTCCTCTCTCTATGCGCGATATTAACACAGTAAAAGCTTCTATTCTTCGCTCGCTAACTAGCCATTACCATAATCGCGTAGCTTATCCAGATTCCAAAACTATGAGTAAGCGGCCTGCCCCAACAACTGTAGGAACAAAAAAGAAAGATTCTTAGGGAGGGTTTAACCGGGGAGACAAGAGAAACTATCCCCAATAAAGCCTTTTCCGAAAAGATATATCGGCTAGCCTTAAAGACAATAAGGCCAAAGGCCGTCTTTTCACTATAAGGAGCAACTTAACTATGCGTGGACGTTCATTAAAAGTAAGAACAGAACTTTTTAATAAAACTAAGGAAAATTTTACCGAAGTTTCCAAAAGCTTCTATCGCCAAGCCGTTTACGAGGCTGTACGCATAATCGATCAAAAAATAGGTTTATTCAAATGTTTGGGTCAAATGGTCAACGAAGGCGAAAAGGTCGAAACCTTAGATCAACGCAAGTTTGAAGTTGAACTTTCCTTGGTAGACGATCCGGCTATTCACGATCTCAATAAGGAATTTCGTCAAGTAGACTCCCCTACCGACGTCTTAAGTTTTCCGGCTTGGGAAGATGAACCAGCTTTACTTATCTATCCTGACGTCCACCTTTACTTGGGAGAGATTGTAATTAGCTTAGATACGGCTAAACGCCAAGCTCAAGAAGACGGTATCAGTTTGCGCCATATGGTAGCTTGGTTGATAGCCCACGCTATGCTCCACTTGGTCGGTTTCGATCACCCCACCGAAGAGACTCGCCAGATTATGCGTACTTACGAACTAGCTATAGTCGAAGCTATGGGCTTTAATTCCATTCCTAAAATGGCAGCCGAAGTCTACGCCAAGTAAGCTAAAGTGACACAGGGTTTAGTTATACATACTTGCGGCACAGCTCGCAATAATCCGGGAAGCGCTGGGGTGGGACTAGTTATCGGAACTCCCAACGGAGACCAGGTGCTAGTATCTGAGAATATAGGCATAGCCACTACCGCCCAAGCCCAATATCAAGCGGTAATTATGGCTTTATTGTGGGCTTCTGAGCATAAATATACGCAAGTTAAGATACTGCTAAATAATGCTAAGATGATCCGCAGCCTCTTGCACAATCCCACTATAGACGACTTGAGCGTCTTGGGCCTGCATAAGAGGGCTCGTCGTTTGGCTCGCTCTCTGAAAGTAAATTTTGCCTTATACGACAGTTCCCAACCTAATAAAGTAATTACTCTAGCTTTGGAAGCTAGCTTGCGTCCTCCAGCCGACACTACAGTAGCTACCGACGAAAAAGACAAGCCAGAAGCTGGAAGCCATCATGCCATCCAACAATCGGCCGGCGGCGTCCTTTACAAACAAGAAGGCGATAAGCTTAAAGTCTGTCTTATTGCTAAAAAAGGTGGTGCCGTCTGGGCTTTGCCCAAAGGACGAGTCCAAAGTGGCGAAACTTGGGAGATGACCGCTACCAGAGAAGTGTTGGAAGAGACAGGCCACTTGGCCACCATAGCTGAGCGAATCGACCAAATAGAGTATTATTTCTATTGGCGAGACAACCGCACTCTCTACTATAAAATGGTGACATTCTTCCTTATGCCCCTTATCCAGGAGAATGTCTCCACTCCCGACGGAGAAGCTTCGGAGGTAGCTTGGTTCGATTTGGGGGAGGCTTGGCGCAAACTCTATTACCAGAGCGAAAAGAACATTCTACAGCAAGCCAAGCATATTTTACATACGGCCAAACTGATTTAGTATCCTTACTCTTCCTTAGGTTTGGGTTGGCTATCTAAATCTGTTTGCTTGTCGGCATAGCGCAAAAAAGGCCACCAGACTACGCCGCTGACAGAGAAGTTGACAGCAAAGAGGAGCAAACTACGCCAATCTTGCGTAGAGAGAATAGCTCCCAAAAAGCCAGGCATAACCCAAGGGACCTCGATAAAAGGAGCGCCCACCCAGCCCCAGCTGACGGCATACCAAGCAATAAGGCCGCAAATCATAGGAGCGAGGATACAAGGGACGGCTAAAAGAGGATTGGCGATAACTGGCAAGCCGAATAGAAAAGGCTCGTTGACATTAAATAGGGCCGGTACAATAGCTATCTTGCCAACTTTACGGAAATGGCCGTTTTTAAAGAAGAAGAGTAGACAAGTCGGTGCCAAAGTGGCCCCAGAGCCACCAATCCAGATAAACCATTGGTAAAAAGGATAGGCGGTAACATGAGGTAGAGGCAAGCCGACGCTGTGGGCTTCGGCATTGGCGGCCACGAATTGCTGCCACAGGGGCAACATAACGGCATTGATAACGGAGATACCGTGAATGCCAGCGACAGCAAAAAGGTGTAGGAAAAAGTTGCTAGCTTCTACAGCCGTCAAACTGTCGCCCATACTGGCTAAAGGTGAAATGAGCCAAAGGACACCTTCATTGATATTAAAGTTGGCCACATGGCTAACTAGCCAAATTAAGCCCACAGCGGCTAACATGGGCAAAAAGCTGGAAAAAGCTTCTGTCACCGCCGGAGGGATACTCTTACTGACTTCGTCTGGCTCGGCTTGAGGACATTCCGGACGCAAGAAGAGGCGCGACAATTCCACCATAAAGATGGCCACGATAATAGCTAAGAAAATGCCCTCAGGGCCAAAAGGCTTCAGAGGAATGGCCCACTGAGCTTCTTCACCTTGGGTAAAGACGACCTTCCCCGGAGCCTTAGTCACTAAAAGGGCGGCCACAGCCCCTAACCCTTGCGGTATAGGAGCCATATTGTACTGTTTGGCCAAAGCCGCCGCTATGGTAAAAGCAATATATAGGCCCAACAACCCCATAGTTAAGCGATAAGGGATATAAAAATCGGCAGAATTGGCCAAATACCATTGGCCTAAAGAGGTATCGACCAAGTTGGGCAACCAAGCTACCTCTCCACCAAAATATTGGCTTAGAACCTCCCCTTGAGCTCCCAGAAGTAAGAAAGTGCTGCCCACCAAAATAATCGGCACTGAGCCGAGCATTCCGTCCCTTAAAGCCAAGACATGGCGTTGGGTGGCAAACTTTTCCAGTAGCTCAACACCCTTGGCCATAAAACCCTTTTCTTGCAAAATCGTCTCCTCTTCTTTCCGGCCTATTCGCTTTTACCCCAGTTGCCTGAGATTCTCCATTCTAACGAAATGAAAAATAGTATGCAAATTATTTTAAAGAGCATTATCCCCCACTTCCTGACCCTCAACCTCCAACTACGAAGGATGGATAGATATTTGCGACTATTTTAGTCGTCTTTATAAATAGATCGGCCAATATTTTTAATAAAATTCCTCCTTTTTAAGAACATTTTTTTAACAAGACGCCTTATTTGGCAGGGTAAAGAAGAAAAGGTGTGAATAACCCGAGCGCATTAGAATAAGCAAGTGAGGCAATTATGTCCAATTCTTTATTACTTGAAGTTAAGAATTTGCACGTTTCGGTTGGGGAAAAAGAGATTCTCAAAGGTTTGAATTTGACGATCAATCAAGGAGAAGTCCATGCCTTGATGGGCCCCAACGGATCGGGCAAATCTACCTTGTCCAATACGATTATGGGCCACCCCAACTACAAAGTAACTGAAGGCAAGATCATCTTTAAGGGTGAGGAAATTCAGGACATGCCGGCCAACGAGCGTGCCAAACGTGGCGTTTTTTTGGCCTTCCAGTATCCTACTTCCATCCCAGGCGTGTCCTTGGGCAACTTCTTAATGGCCTCTGTACGCAATATCCGTGGCGAAGAGAATGTTAAGCCTCTGCCTTTCCGCAAAGAGCTCCAAGCTAAAATGAAAGAGTTGGGTATCAAGCCCGAATTTGCCCGCCGCTATGTCAATGAGGGTTTCTCCGGCGGAGAAAAAAAGCGCATTGAAATTTTACAAATGGCCTTGCTCCAACCCAGCCTTTCCCTCTTAGACGAGACTGACTCCGGCTTAGATATCGACGCTCTCAAAGTAGTGGCCGAGGGTATCCACGAGGAGTTGGAAAAGAGCCATACCAGCGCTTTAGTTATTACCCACTATCAGCGTTTGCTCGACTATCTAAAACCCCAATTTATTCATATTTTAGCCGGTGGACGTATAGTTGAGAGCGGCGGCCCCGAGTTGGCTCTGCGCCTCGAGCAAACTGGTTACGACGAAATATTAAATAAATACGTCAACAATTAGGTCTTTTCGCCCTATCAAGGGCTCTTCGCGCCCAGCCCCTTCAACCGAGCAACTTTTTGCTAAGCCCGAATTGTTGAAGGCCAGGCCCGTTTGCTTTCCTAGGAGCTTTATATGGATGCACCCAACAATCAAAAAGAATCTTTAAAAAATATCGGTACCGATTATAAATACGGCTTTTCCGATGCTGAAGATTATGTTTATAAATCAGGAGTAGGCCTCACTCCCCAACTTATCGTCGAGATGTCCCGCATTAAAGGCGAGCCGGAGTGGATGTTAGAGAATCGCCTTAAGGCCTACGAAGTATTTAATTCTAAGCCTATGCCCACTTGGGGCACCGACTTAAGCGGCGTCCATTTTGACGACATCCATTACTATGTCCGTCCTTCGGAAAGAGCCGCCACCGACTGGAACGACGTGCCGGACAAAATCAAAAACACCTTTGATAAGTTGGGCGTTCCCGAAGCCGAGCGCAAACACTTGGCCGGCCTAACTGCCCAATACGAATCAGAGGTAGTTTATCACTCTATTAGGGCCGATATTGAGAAGAATGGCGTTATCTTCTTGGATATGGACAGCGCCTTGCGCCAATATCCCGACATTGTCAAAAAATATTTTGGCACCGTCATTCCTATGAATGACAATAAGTTCGCGGCCCTCAATACCGCCGTATGGAGTGGCGGCTCCTTCATTTACGTTCCTAAGGGCGTCCATGTGGAAATTCCTTTGCAAGCTTATTTCCGTATTAACGCCCAAGCTATGGGCCAATTTGAGCGCACCCTCATTATCGCCGACGAAGGCTCCTTCGTCCATTATGTGGAGGGCTGTACCGCTCCTATTTATTCCAAAGATTCTTTACATTCGGCTGTGGTAGAGCTTATTGCCATGGAAGGAGCCCGGATCCGCTATAGCACTATTCAAAACTGGTCTACCAATGTTTATAACTTGGTGACAAAGCGAGCTGTGGCCCACAAAAATGCCACCATAGAATGGATCGACGGCAATATCGGCTCCAAAGTTTCTATGAAATATCCAGCTATCTACCTTATGGGCGAAGGGGCCCACGGCGAAGTCGTTTCAGTAGCTTTCGCCGGAGAAGGTCAGGTTCAAGATACTGGTGCCAAGATTGTCCATGCCGCCAGCAATACTACTTCCAACGTACTTTCTAAGTCTATTTCCAAAAATGGCGGCCAAGCTTCGTACCGAGGTTTGGTAAAAGTAGAGGCCAAGGCCAAAAATGTACGTGGCAACGTGCGTTGTGACGCCCTCCTTTTAGACGATCATTCCCGCTCCGATACCTATCCCACTATGGATATTGCCAACCCTGACGTCCATATCGGCCACGAAGCTACCGTTTCCAAAGTAGGAGACGAGCAAATCTTCTATTTGATGAGCCGCGGACTTTCCGAAAGCGACGCTATTACTATGATAGTCAACGGTTTCTTTGAGCCTTTTGCCAAAGAGCTGCCTATGGAATATGCCGTCGAGCTGAACCGTCTCATCAAGATGGAGATGGAAGGTTCGGTAGGATAACCCTTTTTGCCAGTTTTCGGATCCCTGGGAGGAAACGTGATAATCAATATATATGCTCAGCTTGAGCAAGTGATCGAAAATATAACCCAATTGGCTTTGCAAAATCAGGAGCCGCAGTGGGCCTTAGATGTGCGCAAAGCTGCTTTAGTAAGCGCCCGCACTTTACCAGCCCCCTCCAAACAAGAGGAAGTGTGGAGGCGCAGCTCACCAGATTGGTTCTTCCCCCCAAAAAGCCAAGCTTTGCGTTTAAGGGGCGAGAAATTGATCGTCGACGAATTTCAACTTACCTCCAAAGCGGCGGCCAGTTTACACGAATATGGCATTAACAGCGCCGCCGACGCCGTCGACGCCGCTCAAGAACAAGCTTTGGCCAATAAACAGGCCGACAGTTTAGAGCAAGATGGAGTTTGTATTTTACCTTTAAGCCAAGCTTTACAAAAAGAGGCCGACTTAAAGAGTTCCTTCTTCAAAGCCGAACACCATCAAAAAGATTTAAGTAGTGCTTTAAATGGCGCTTTACGTACCGGCGGCGCTTATATAAAAGTCACTCCCCAAGCTAAAGCCGAGCGAGCTTTCCATATCTTGCACGAAATTGGCCTAGATGCTAGCGAAGACGAATTGGCAACCGAAGCCCAAGACTACCATTTTAACCACAGTGTCATTTGGGCCAACGGCCCCGGCCAAGCTGTAATAGTCGAAAGTTTCAAAAATAGTGAGGCCGAGCCTATAAAAGTCCACTCACTCATAGAGTTTGATTTGGCCAACGGAGCTCAGCTCAATTACGTATTAGTCGGCGACTGGAATAAAGAGACTACTTGCCTAACTACTATTCACGCTCGCTTAGGTAAAGATGCTTCTTTGAAGATTATCTACGCCGGTATCGGTAGCGGTTTAAGCAAGACCTTCTTTGCTGAAGATCTTAATGGCACCGGAGCCAAAACGGAAATATATGGCGTAGTGCTGGCCGATAATAAGAGTCGCAGCGATGTCGATACTTTTGTCCACCACAAAGCTCCCTACACCTATTCCAATGTGCTCTTTAACTGCGCCGTTTCTGGAAAGGCCCGCTCAGTTTTTGCCGGCAACATTTATGTAGATCAAGTGGCCCAAAAGACTGACGCCTACCAAAAGAACCAGAACTTAATGCTTTCTCCCCAGGCTCGCGCCGAATCGATGCCCAAGTTGGAAATTATTGCCGACGACGTGCGTTGTACTCACGGAGCCAATTTTACTAATTACGATCCTGAGCAACTTTTCTATATGCAAAGTCGCGGCTTAAGCGAGGCCGAAGCCAAGAGCTTACTTACCGCCGGTTTCTTCCAAGAAATAGTGGAGAAAGCCGACAACGATACGGTAGCCAATTGGTTGGCCACTTTAGCTAAAGGCAAATTCAGCGTTACCGGACGAGCTTAGGGGCTGGCCACTTCGCCTCTTCCAAACCGATACTAAAAAAAGCAGAGGTTCGGGCCTGTTTTCACCGAGCGGGCCTTATCTCTGTTTTAATCTTTTAACCTAGTTTTGCCTAAAGAGGAGAATCTAAATGAAAATATCGTTAGGGCCCATAGAAAATTTTCCAGAGAACCAAGTTGTTATAGTGGCTAACGGCTTAGATTCTCTGGCCGCAGTAAGAATAGGCCAACAGATCTTTGCCTACGAAGATAGTTGCACTCACGATGGTGAAGAGATGGGCCGTTGTCTGGTCTGTGGTTTTGAAATAGAATGTCCGCGCCACGGTGCCCGTTTCGATGTGCGTACTGGTGAAGCCACCCGTATGCCAGCTGTGGGAGCTTTAACTACCTATCCAGTTACTGTAGAAAATGGTCAAGTCTACGCCGAAGTAGAATAAGATATTTATATTTTTGTCTGAAATGGGAAGAAAGAATGTTCGATCAAGATTTATTTGCCAAAATTCGCGAAGATTTTCCAATCTTGAAGCAAGAAGTAAATGGCCGCCCTATCGCTTATTTAGATAGTGCCGCCTCTTCTCAACAACCCAATTATGTTATCGATGCCGTAGCCGATTTTACCCGTACTGGTTATGCTAATATCCATCGCGGTCTCTATCCGCTCTCAGAACATTCTACCCAAAAATATGACGAAGCCCGCCAAACGGTGGCCAAGTTTATCGGTGTAAAAGATGATCCTACCGTTATTTTTACGCGCAACACTACCGAATCGATAAACTTACTGGCCTATACTTGGGGTGAAAAATATATCCAAGAGGGCGACAGTATCGCCTTGCCAGTTTTTGAGCACCATTCCGATTTGGTGCCCTGGCAGCAACTGGCTTTGCGCAAGAAAGCCCATTTGCGCTGGATTGAAGTTTTACCCGACGGCACTTTAGATTTAGAGTCTTTAGATCAGGCTTTATCTTACTCACCCAAACTTTTAGCTTTTACTTGGGTTTCCAATGTTTTCGGCACTATCAATCCAGTTAAAGAGATTGTAGCCAAAGCTAGAGAGCATGCCCCCATTACTATTGCCCTAGATGGAGCCCAAGGCGTCCCCCATTTAGCTACCGATGTAAACGATTTAGGCGTCGATTTCTTAGCCTTTTCCGGCCACAAAATGCTAGCTCCTACCGGAATTGGCGTACTGTGGGGCAAGCGCAAACTTTTAGAGAATATGCCCGCTTTTCTTTTTGGCGGCAGCATGATTTCTTCAGTTAAAAGAGAGCGCTCCTCTTGGGACGAATTGCCCAACCGCTTTGAAGCGGGCACTCCCAATATTACCGGCGCTATCGGCTTGGCAGCCGCTTGCGACTACCTTACTAATATAGGTATGGATAAAGTCAGAGCCCACGACCAAGCGCTAATGAAATACGCTATAGACAAACTCAACGATATTGAAGGTGCCGAAATTTTGGGGCCAGCCGATCCGGAAAAACGGGCCGGTGCCCTCTCTTTCTATTTCCGGGGCCTCCATCCCCACGACATTGCCACTTTACTCGGTCGTGAAGGGGTTTGCGTTAGAGCCGGCCACCATTGCTGCCAGCCGCTTATGCGCGAAATAGGTTTTATGGGGACTACCCGAGCCAGCTTCCATGTTTATAATAACTTTACCGATATTGATCGGCTGGCCGAAGCTTTACTTAAAGCGGGCGAAGTTTTTAAGGAAGCTATTTGCTCGCCCCAGTGTGCCGGTAGACAGCGCAAAGTTATGGTCCAGACGGGCCACCATCAGCTTTGGCCCAGTTGTTGTCCTAAGGCCGCTTGCCATTCTTGCACCGGTTTGCCTTCCGACCGCGAGGCGGGCAACACTATGGATTCCTACTCTCCCACTTTTTCTACTATTACCGTAGACTTGACAGCCCCTAAAGCAAATAGCTAATTTTGACTATGTCAATTCTCTCCTATTAAGTAAAAAAGGAAGCGCAATTAAGCTATGCATTCAGATAATCTTATCAACGACGATCTTTATCGCCAAATAATTCTCGACCACTATTCTCGGCCGCGCCACAATTGCCATCTTGACCATCCGACAGTTAGTGTCGAAGGTACTAACCCTACTTGCGGCGACGAAATTGAACTCGATTTGAAGGTAGAAAATGGTCGAGTTGTCGATGTAGGCTTTGTCGGCGAAGGCTGTTCTATTTCTGTAGCTTCTTCTTCTATGTTGGCCGATATTATTAAAGGCAAACCTGTAGAAGAAGTGCTTAAGATCGCCCATGCTTTTAAAGCCAGACTTTTGAGCCACGAAGATGCTCAAGCGGCCCAAGAAGCGGAAAGTGTCGATATAGGCGAATTAGAAGCTCTCGACGGAGTTAAAGATTATCCCGTGCGTATAAAATGTGCCCTTTTAAGCTGGAACACCTTACTTTCCGCTTTAGAAGGCCTCAAAGAAGACCAATAAGGAGATTTCGCCCCATGCCATTTTCCGGCTTAGACCAACAACAGACCTTCACTCAAGCTCAGTGCCTTACCGACACCAAAACAGCCACCCCAGAAGCGACGGCCCCAAACTCTCAACCGAGCCTAGAGACGGTTGCTCCCCCTTCAGCTTCCCAAGACCAGCCAACTTCGGCTATCGACTCTTTTCCTAGCGAAGCTCAGATAAAAGAAGCTCTTAGTGAAGTTAAAGATCCGGAAATTGGCATGAATATTATCGAACTGGGCTTGGTATACGATATAATTCTCGATCCTGATAAAGGCTCGGTACAGATTAACATGACTTTAACTAGCCCCGGCTGTCCTTTAGGGCCAGAAATTACTGGAGCCGCCTATTTGGCTATTACTCGTTTACCGGGTGTAAAAGATTGCCATGTAGATTTGGTTTGGACGCCTATGTGGAACCCGGAAGTCAATCCTACTGAAGAAGCTAAGGCGGCTCTAGGCTTTTGGTAAGCTAAAGCAAGGAAGCGTATCTTACCCACAAGGCTGGGCGAATAGAGATGCCACGGAAGTTGACAACTTTGTCATAGCTGTAGCTGCCTCCGTAGCTGACAAAGCCGACCGTATCTTGGCTACTTCCGGGGCTGCGCAACCACCAACAGCAATCGCCCTCATCGTCAGCGTACCCACCTTGGGCTTTAGCTACCAAAGTTAAAGAGCAGCGCCTATCCTCATAGTCTTTAAAATAATCGCGAGCCTCGGTATAGCTAAACAAAAAGACCCGATCTTGAGTAGTGGGGCCACCATCGCGCCCCTGGCGACAATCTTGAGAGGCGTCGTTAGGAACCTCGGTAATTACCAAAAGCTGGCGCTCTTGAGGAGTGAAGACGGCTTCAATAAATTCCCCGTTGAGCCAAGAGCGCATATCGCTCTTTTCCCAAGTGGGATAAGGTGGCTGACTATGGAAAGGGCGGCTAGCCAAACACTTTTGGGCAATTAAGAGGGCTATCCCTTCATCGGGTTTAACGGCTAAAACGCGCCAGCGGATAGGTTTAATAGGGTAAAGGTCGTCGGGGGAACTGGCAGCTCCAGCTTGAGCCTGCCCCCTAGCGGCAGCCGCTGGGGTAGTAGTAAGTTCTTCCTCCAGTTTGAGGGCGCGGCGCTCTTCCTTAGGCGAGAAACGCCCTTGCCTACAGCGTCCGAAATTTATAGCTTGACCGACGCGAATGCCTTTAGGTTTTGCCATATACTCTCATACCTGCCTCTCCTGAGCATTTTTCCTTACGAATGGGCTGAAAAAGAGCTCAGCCCAGTTATTTATCTAATTCGTAACGGATCGTCTCTTCTTTACCGTCCCTTTCGACTACAAATTCAAAAGAATTGGCATTGCGCAAAGTCATATAGCCACGATACATCTCTTCAGCACTGCGCGTAGGAATGCCGTTAATCGAAAGCATAACATCGCGATCTTTTACGCCCATACGAGCCAATAAATTGTTATTATCTCTAAAATCGACTCTAGTACCGTAAGGCTGACCATCTTTTTCCTGAGGAACGACGCGCAATTGCTTAGCCATTTCGGCAGAATTGTCTAAAGCTTGGCGCACGTCAGCCATACTTACTTTAGGCTGTCCCTCGCCACCGCTCTCTTCTTTATTGTCATTTTTATCTTGATCGTCAGTCTCTTTATCCTCTTCTACTTTAGGCCGTTTTTTTACTATGGGGCCGCTACTCTTGTCTTCTTGACCATCGGATAAATTCAAACTATCAGCCACAAAGAGCAACTCTTCATCATCATTTTCGAAACGTGCCCAGGCCGAACCGACTTCGGTTAAAATATATTTGCCTATGCTCTCTCCTTGGGTGACAACTTCTACCGCTCCGGGAGACAGCTCTAAAATAGCCGCTCGCGAAGAGGGAGTAATTAGCGTACCTTGTAAGACGGCTTTGCTAATATCACGCTTGTCTTCTTTATTGGCCACCTTAGCTTTGCTATCTTTACCATCTTTGCTATCTGGACTATCGATAACTCCATTTTCGCCAATAACTCGACTCTTACGTTTTTTCTTAGGAGGCTTAGGCTTCTTTTCCACAGGCTGGCGTAAGGCCGAAGCAATATCTTTGGCTTGATCAGAAGTTAAATTAGCTCTGGAGCTACGGACACTTTTTTCTATTTCGATGCCACCAGGAGAATCGGTAAAATATGCATCTAAAGAAGCGGCGCTAATATCGGCACACAGAGCAGCTGAACCGATAACTAAAGCCCAAGTGAGAAAGCGACTGTAAGAGGGACTAAGCATAACCCGGCCTTTTTTGGCAAAAAAAATATTATTCCTCTTGGCATAAAAGAGCGGACTACTTATAAAACTTGAAGCGGATTTGACAAAGGAGTCACAGTCTGGAAGGTTTGCCTATTCTAACCTAGAAGTTCAAGCGGCTTGTTGTGAAGTCGGGCCAGATGGGCAGGCCATTAAAAAGACAGAAGCTTTAAGCATACACCCCAGTTAAGTAAGAGTTACGCTATGTTCCGCGCAGCGGGTTTAGACTTTGGACATACGGAGACACGTGCAATATCAGTAGGATTGCTTTGGGGAGCTCCTATCAAATTAGATTCGTATACCGCTTTCAAGTCGCCTATTGTTAGTATGCCTTCGGACAGGCTGACGATCAGAACACTTAACGTTCCCGATTCTGGCCGCGAAATACAAGGCAACGTTATTAGAGAAGAGCTGCGCTTGTCTTTACCTTTCCCTATAGACGAAGCTTCTTGGGATTGGATTGTCAAAGAAGACAATGCCACAGTGGCTATCACTTTGAATAGCCAATTAGCCGAGTTTGAAAAGGAATATCATCTTCCTGAAGAGGCGGTTATCGACGCCGAGCCTTTCGCTTATTTGCGCCTATGTCAAGAGCTTAAGGTGGAGGAGGCCTTGGTTTTCGACTTTGGCGCCTCCAAAACTACCGTTTGCGCTATTAAAGAAGGAACCATCTATTGGGTGCGCGTCTCCTTTCGAGGTGGACGCAGCCTTACTCGAGAGATCTCTTTAGAGAAGAAGCTTGGCGATCAGGAAGCCGAGATCCATAAACTTACCGTAGGTACCGACGAGCCCAAATGTCAGCAATGGTTGCAAGAGATCGTCTCTACTAGCCTTTTAAGTGCCCCTGTTCCCTTCGATAAAGTGTTTGTCTGTGGCGGTGGGGCTCAAATGAAAGGCTTAACAGAAGAACTATCCAGGCTATTGGGCCAAGTGGTCGAGCCTATGCCTATGCCTGCAGGGCTAAGCCCCTATACCGACGCCGTAGCTTACGGTACGGCCTTAGCCAACAAGCCGGGAATGGCCAAAATACAGCTTATCCATGTTGTAGAAGAAGAGCCGAGCCTACCCTGGAAGTGGGCCGTTTGGTTGCTAGTATTATTAGCCCTAGCCACTTTCAATTTAGAGATACACAACTACACGGCCAACAAAAGCTTGGCTCAACAGACTGCCGTTTATCAAGAGGCCGCCGCTCAAGTATTGCCCGATTTATCCAAACAAGATCCGGAAGAGTATCAGAGCACTTTAAATAAGCTTACCAAAGCTAATGTGGCCAATAAGCGCTCCTCTCCTGAGTATATCTTGGAACTTATGGCCCAAATGGCTCGCCCCTTAAGTAGACAGCCTAATTTAGAGATTAGGAAGATGGATTTCTCAGCTGAAAAAGAAGTGCCTACCATGACCTTACAAGGGCAAGCTCGTTCTGTTCAGCAAGTGGAAGAATTTCGTCAAGGTATCGAAGGCACCTTACAAAAACCGGAAATTTTGGAGAATAAAAAAGGCCGCCAGGATGTGGTTTCGTTCTCTATTGAAGGAGAAGTGCCAATTCCATGAACCAAAACCTTTCCAAACAGTTACTTTTTTTAGTGGCCTTAGCGCTGTTAGCCTTAGTTTGGGCAATATCTTACGCCATACCGCGCTACAAAGCGATCGGTAAAACCGAAGCCAGGGTGGCCCGCTTACGCTCGGAGCGCAATGGCATAACCCAAGCTATGCAGGATTTCTCCCGCTCCAAGAGTTCTAAAGCTGCCCCCAATCCTAACACCGCAGCTTGGATGAACACTTCCGTACTCAAGAGCCTGGAAAAGAACGTAGAGAGCAACAATCCTTACAAAAACAGCCAGGGCGTACAAGTTAAATTGCGCTCAGTCACAGCAGAGCAAATTACCGAATTGCTCGACGCCATGAGAACAACCAACGTGGTAGTCAAAAGTTTTAATCTTGACGACAGTGACGGCAACGGTCGCTGGAATTTAGAGTTTATGGTCGAGGTGCCGTCATGAAGATCTTAGCCAAAATAAGCGTCTGGCTGGCTGTCTTTGTTATGGTACTGTTAGTGCGCCTACCCTACGAAACTATTTTAAGCAGAGTAATGGCCTCAACGGAAAAATCTACCGGTATTAGTATTACTTGGGACGAGATGTCCATGGGACTAACTGGAGTCAATTTAAGTAAGCTTTTAGTGACGCTCCCTACCGGAGGTTATTTTACTGCCGACAAGGCCTTTGTCGGCTATTCATTAAAAGGGTTGAGCGTTGATTTTACTCAATACGATTCGGCCAAGATTTTAGCTGAAGCTCGCAATGGCAACGGTAATGGCCCAGAGACCAGTTCCTCACCCTCCGCTTCAGCAGACACTACCGAAAAGAAGGTTGGAGCCATTCCGGGCACAGCTTCTCTGAGTCTCAACGCCTCCGAGCTGATCTTTAAGAGTGAAAATTTGGCCTTAGACACCGGTTCCAAAGATCTTAAAGCAATCCAGTTAAGCGGCCAGCTCGGCTACAACTATCTGTCTTCTAAAGGCAAAGGAACGCTCGATCTTAAGGTACCCTCCTTAAAGGGCTCTTTGCCGGTCGAATTACACGATCTGGAGATCGGGGCCAATATCACTATCGAGCCTTACGAAACTTCAACTTCTTCCCGCAGCGGCCAAAGCGATTCTTCTACTCAAGGCCAAACAGCGGCTAAATCTTCCAAGCGCACTTCTGTAAACAGCAGACTCACTCTTTACAGCCAAGATGTAACCGGTGAAGGCATTGTTTCACTGCGCTCGACCCCCCAAAACAGTTCGCCTATGTTAAACGGCGACCTCACCTTTAAAACAAAAATGTTTGGCACGCACAAAGTCAACATTTCCGGTACTTGGGCCAATCCCGAATGGAACCTTGCAGGAGCACTCTAGCAGTGAATAAGTTTCGAGTATACATAGTGACAGCTTTACTGACGGTACTGGTATCAGTAGCACCGGCCTTTTCCAACGAGCCGCCAAAAGATAACCAGGCAGAGCCCCAGAAGCCTATGCTGAGCAAGACCATAGCCGATTCAATGCGCAACGGCCACATTTTGCTCAATTTCGAGAATATCGATATTCGAGTTCTCTCACGAGTTATGAGCGAATTGACCGGACGCAATATCATTGTGGACGAGAAGGTAAAAGGGAAGCTAACTATCTTATCTTCCCGAGAAGTGAGTATTCCTGAAGCTTGGGATATTTTCAAGGCAGCCATCAATCGCTACGGTTTTACCGTAGTCAATCGCGGCGACCACGTCCAGATCGTGCCCGACAGTACAGCCAGAAGCATGGGCTCTCTTATGCCAGCTTTACAAGCCAACCCTACTGGCGAAGAGTATGTTATGGCCGTTTTAATTATGAGCCAAGGCGATCCGGAAAATGCAGTTACGGCTGTCAAACCTTTGCTCTCTGAAAATGGAGTCTTAAGCGCTTATAAAGACGGTTTGGCCGTTTTAGTAGTCGATAAAGCTTCTATAGTCAACCGTATTGGCCAAATTGTCAAAAGCCTGGACAGCTTGGAGCCCAGCTTAAAGACCGAAGTAGTCTTCCCCAAATATATGGAAGCCGAAAAGGTTGTAACGGCCATAAAGCCCCTTTATAGCGATAAAGAATCGAAAAAAGCCTTTGGTATTGCCGCTTTCGGCCCCTCCAACGGTGTAGTTATTAGCGCCTACCCTAAAGATTTGCGCGATGTTAAAAAGATATTGAAGAAGCTGGATATTCCTATGGCTGCTCCGACCAAAACAGAGCCGGCCCGCTTCTTCGTCCACCATCTCCAGTTTGCTCAAGCCGAAGATGTAGCCAAGATCCTTTCCGATATGCTTTCCGAGCGCCAAAAAGCCGTCGAAGAGCAGCTCAAGGAGTCTAAAGTACCGGCTACTGAAAATGCGATAAAAAATACTAGCAATAGCTTCCGCAGCGCTTCCGACGGCGTAACCGGCCCTACCGGTGCCAAAGATAAACCTGCCACAGTAGGTTTCACTTCTTCCAAAGTTTCGGCCGATAGCGATACCAACTCTTTAGTCCTTTATATCTCCCCTTCCGAATACGACGAGCTTAAAGCTGTTATTGCTAAATTGGACGCCGAGCGCAGCCAGGTACAGATTTCGGCCATCGTGGCTGAAGTTTCCCTTAAAAGAGCGGCCGAATTGGGTATAGGTTGGCAAGCTCTTACTTCTGGTGGAGTGATCGGCTCCTACAAGGGTGGCTTAACCGAAGAAGGTTTGCTTAACGTATTGGCTGGAGGTAACTTTGTCGCTGGCGTAGTGGGAGGCGATACCCGCACGATTACGGTAAGCAACCAAAGCGTAGATGTTCCCGAATTTTTCGCCTACTTGTCGGCCCTCAATTCCAGTAACGATTTCAATTTAATCTCTGCTCCTCGCGTCCTTACCCAGGACAACAAGAAGGCCACTATCAACGTGGGCCAGGTAGTTCCTTTCGCTACCGGCGGCAAGCTCGACGCTTACGGCTCTCCTACCGTCACTTTCGACTATCGCGAAGTAGGTATCAAGCTGGAAGTCACTCCCCATATGAGTCGTACCGGCAAGATCCGCATGGAAGTCAAGCAAGAGATCCAAGAAGTCACCGAGTATCTCGACCAAGAGATGGCCGGCGTCAAATTCAGCGCTCCAGTCGTTTCTAACCGCAGCGTCGATACTACCGTCACTATTCCCGACGGCAAAACTCTCTTAATCGGTGGCCTTATTTCCAAGCGCACTTCCGATCAGGTAAAAGGTGTGCCTATCCTCAAAGATCTGCCTTTATTGGGCTGGCTCTTCCGTGATAAGAGTACAGACGACCAAAAGACCAGTATCTTTATCTCTTTAACTCCCAAAATTGTCGATTTAGACGAAACTATCGATACTAGCGACAGAGCCATTGCTCCTTATCTCGACGGCATAGGCGAAGCTGGTGATCAGAATTACGAAAACCGCGACACTTTACAGACGGCTCCCGAAATTAAAGATACCGACTCCGACGCTTCCGGTGCCAAAGTTACCAAAGCCCTCGACAAGAAGGCTGTCGACAAGAAAGCTAAGTCGGTTTCTACTTCCTCTGTAGAGAATGAAGGCGACAGGCAGAAGCAATTAGCCGATACTGACAAAGGACGGCCGAGCAAAAAGCTTAGTAAAAAACAGGTTCGTCGCTATAACAGCGTGGCTAAGCGTCGCGTCTTTGATAAGATGGATACTGAGCATACCGTTTATAGCAACGTACAGGATCCTCTGCCTAAGCAAGAGCAATTACGTACAGCCAGCGCCGAAGTGCCTACCCAAGTAAAAGAGTCCCTTACTCCAGCGACAGTAAAAGTTACTCCGGCTTCCAGCCCGACGGCCGCCCCTTCGGCTCCTCAAGAAGATCTGGTTCTCCCCGCTCCTGTTAGCTTGGAGAAGCGCCCCTAGGTAAGCTTTACCTTATTGCCAACTATGTTCTTTAGTCTTTTTGTTTTGAGCTAGGAGAAGTTCTGTGCCTTCGATTCCTACCGAGTTTTATCAGCGCCATCATATTCTGCCTTTAGAGGAAGAAGAGAGCTTTATTAAGATCGGTATCCATAAGGATACTCCGCGCCAGCTCTTCGAAGATATTCGTTTACTGTTGCACAAAGACGTCATTCCTGTGGTCATGAGTGTGGAAGAGCTGGAAAACGGTTTGCGCCGCATGATGGTCGACGAAGAGAAATTGGGCCAAAGCGATGAAGCCGACGACACTAAAGACGTCGATGTCAGCCAGGACTTACTAGCCGACGCCGCTGACGCTCCTATAGTGCGCTTGCTCAACACTTTGTTCCTTAAGGCCATGGAGACGCGCACTTCTGACATCCACATCGAGCCTTATGCCGAGCAAACGGTAGTGCGTATGCGTATCGACGGCGTTTTGCACGAAGTGCACAAGATGGCTCGTTCTAGCCATCCCCAATTGGTAGCCCGCGTAAAGGTTATGTCCAATCTGGACTTAGCTGAGACGCGCCACCCCCAAGATGGCCGTTTACACGTCCATTCCGGCGACAGACAATTAGATGTGCGTGTTTCCATTGTGCCCACTTTACATGGCGAAAGGGTAGTAATGCGCCTTTTGGAAAAGAACTTGCGTATGCTTAGCCTAAAGCAACTGGGCCTCAACGAGCACGATCGCCAAGTTGTCACCGATCTGGTCAGCCACCCTTACGGCCTCTTCTTGATTACTGGCCCTACCGGATCAGGTAAAACTACTACTCTCTATGCCATTTTAGATATGATTCGCTCTCCAGAGCGCAACATTATTACTATTGAAGATCCTGTAGAATATCAGTTGGCCGGTGTAGGTCAGATTCAGGTTAATGAAAAGATTGGCATGACCTTTGCCAGTGGTTTGCGCTCAGTCTTGCGCCAAGACCCCGACGTTATTATGGTCGGTGAAATTCGTGACCCCGAGACGGCCGATATTGCCATTCACGCCGCTTTGACCGGCCACTTAGTCCTTTCGACCTTGCACACCAACGACGCCCCTACTGCCGCCACCCGTCTACTCGATCTTGGCATACCACCTTATTTGCTCTCCTCTTCCCTTTTGGGGGCTATGGCTCAGCGCTTGGTACGCAACTTATGTCCCCATTGTAAACAGCCTTGTGATCCCGATCCCGACGATTTGTACCGTTTGGGCATTCAAAAAGTGCCTGCCGGATCGCAATTTTATAAACCGGTTGGCTGCCCTCAATGTCACGGTTCCGGCTACAAAGGGCGCTTAGGTATCTATGAAATTATGAGCGTCGACGAAGATTTGCGCAGTCGCATAGCCCGCTCGGAAGACTCGCGCATCTTGGGCAGGGCGGCCCGCGACAAAGGTATGGCCACCCTTTTAGACGACGCCATTAAAAAGGTGGAATTGGGCTTAACTACCCCGCAAGAAGCGCTGCGGGCCGCCCGCTTATAATTTTTCGGAGCAAAACTTAAGGAGAATACTTTAAAGCGCTATGCCTCTTTATTCTTACGAAGGTACCGACAGTAAAGGCAAACAAGTGAAGGGCCTGGTGGCGGCAGTTTCCCATGCCGTAGCCCACCAAAAGCTTAAAGAGCGCAAAATTTTCCCCACCAAAGTAGAAGAAGACGGCGGAACAAAAGGCAGCCAAGCCGGCGACGACGATTTAGCTTACACAGTCTTGCAGTTATCGGCCTTGCTTAAGTCGGGCATACCTATGGACGAGGCTTTAGGCTCGCTAGCCGAGTCGGCTGAAAGTTCCAAGTTGCGCAAAGCTCTGGCCCGAGTCCAAGTACGTTTGCGCGAAGGTGAAAGTTTATCTAGCAGCCTAACCGAGGATAGCATCTTTCCTCCTATGTTGGTGCGTATGGTCAGCGCCGGTGAAGAAGCCGGCCAACCGGGCGTCATCTTAGAGCGCTACGCCAACTTTTTGCAAGATGAAATAGAACATCGCCGCGCTTTGCAATCGGCCTTAGCGTATCCGGTAGTGTTAGTTTCACTCTCGATAGTCCTCTTAATTGCTTTAGTTATGTTTTTAACACCGGTAATTCAGGAGATGTACGATTCTACCGGCAACGAGCTTCCCGGTATTACTCAGCTAATGATCAACGCAGGCACCTTCTTGCGCAGTTGGGGGCCAGCCGTTTTGGGTGGGGCTATCGTTATTATCTTTTTAATTTCCCATTCTCTTTCTAGCCTGACTAAGGACAGGCTCAAAATGAACTTCCCTATTTTGGGTCGCATGATTAAGGCTGGTCTTTTAGCCAGATGGGCTCGCACTTTGGCCCTCTTGCAAAGCTCTGGCGTCCCTTTGGTGCGCTCTTTGCAAATGAGTCGCGAAGTGGTAGATAATGCCGCTTTAGATAAAGAGCTACGCGGCGTAGAGCAAGCCGTCGAGCGGGGCGACGGTCTGTCCAATTCCCTTTCCCGCATCCAACTGATCCCGCCGCTACTCCAACAATTCTTAAGGACTGGCGAAAAGACCGGCAATATGGATGAAATGCTCACTTCAGCAGCCAGTTTCTACGAGCGCGAGCTGGCCCGCCGCCGCCAAACCATGATCCGCTGGCTAGAGCCATGCCTTATCCTCTTCATGGGCGTAGTGGTAGGTATGGTAGTTATTTCTGCCTTACTCCCACTTTCACAATTGTCTGCCCAGTTGTAATTTTTTAAGAACCAGTTTGTAAAGTAAGTTATCAACAAAAAAAAGTAAGGCCATTCAGCTAATGCAGAATGGCCTTACTTTGCCGATTGGCGCTTCAAAACTTAGTCTTTTACGAAGCGAGTTCCGGCCAAGCCTTTGACGGCTTTACTCAAATTCTCAGGATTAGTAATAATGGCTTCTTTACCGCCAGCTTCCAAGAATTTGATAGCTGCTTCTACTTTGGGAGCCATACTGCCCTTAGCGAATTGTCCTTGGGCCATATATTCTCTAGCTTCGGAAACGGTGACGGTATCGAGAGCTTGCTGGTTGGGCTTACCGAAATTGATATAAACCTTATCTACAGCTGTAGAAATAATGAAAGAATCGACATCTAAGTTGGCTGCTAAAAGACCAGAGGCGTAGTCCTTATCGATAACTGCCGCCACGCCAGTATAGCGTCCCTCTTTTTCGACAACGGGCACACCGCCGCCACCAACGGCGATCACTACCTGACCGGCCTTAATTAAAGTGCGAATCGATTCCAATTCCACAATCTTTTGCGGCTTGGGAGAAGCTACTACGCGACGCCAACCCCGGCCGGCATCTTCCATAACATCCCAGCCGTCAGCTTCGTGGCGCTGTTTGGCCTGAGCTTCGTCCATGAAGGGGCCAATCGGCTTAGTAGGATTGTGGAAAGCGGGATCGTCAGCTCCAACTACTACTTGAGTGACTAAGGTAGCGCAGCCTTTGTGCAAGCCGCGCTTCAAAAATTCGTTATGTAAAGCCATTTGGAATTGATAACCGATAGCCCCTTGGGTATCAGCTACGGCGGAATCAACGGGCACAGTGTGGATAGCTTGGTGAGCCGTTTCGCTGCGCAACAAAATAAAACCGACCTGAGGACCGTTGCCATGAGTAAGAACGACTTCCCAGCCCTCTTCAATCATATTGACTACATGGGAAACGGTTTCACATACAGCATTGTACTGATCGGGTACGGTTTGGTGCTGCTTATCTTTAATTAAAGAATTACCGCCTACGGCTACTACGGCCACACGAGACATATTAAAAGAACCTCCGAAAGGATATTTATTAAGTATAGATGATCGGCTTTTTTTTCGGAAAAGCCGCCTAAAAACCGATATAGTTTCTTCTTAGCTTAAACTAAGAGGAGTGGCGCTTAGGCAGCCAACCTCTAAAAACATACCAAGACTAAATGATAAAATTAAACGTCGCCACGACGATCTTCCTGTAAACGCTGAGCATAAAGAGGGAACTCTTGGCAAAGTTCTCCCACTTCACAGCGTACTTTAGCGGCTAAATCTGTATCTTGAGGAGCGCTCAAAATTTCCAAGATCCAATTTCCAATACGCTCCATTTGTTTAATACCCATACCGCGTGTAGTCAGAGCCGGAGTACCTAAACGAATGCCACTAGTGATAGCCGGGGGATTACTGTCAAAGGGAATAGCATTTTTGTTGACAGTAATTCCAGCATTGTGTAAAGCATTTTCGGCTTCGCGACCAGTTAAGCCCAAAGGAGTGACGTCGACCAAAATTAAATGGGTATCGGTGCCGCCGGAAATTAAGCGAGCTCCACCTTCGGCCAAGACTTTGGCCAAAGCCCTGGCGTTATCTACAATGTGATGCTGGTATTCTTTAAATGAATCTTGCTGAGCTTCTTTAAAAGCTACAGCCTTACCAGCAATAACATGTTCTAAGGGGCCGCCCTGATAGCCGGGGAAGACATTTTTATCGACAGCTTTAGCCAACTCGGCTTTACATAAAATCATGCCACCACGAGGGCCGCGCAAAGTTTTGTGAGTGGTGGTTGTCACAATATCGGCTACAGGCACGGGATTTTGGTGTAATCCGGCGGCTACTAAACCGGCGAAATGGGCCATATCTACCATAAGCTTAGCCCCAACTTCATCGGCTACAGCCCTAAAAGGAGCAAAGTCGATCTCTCTAGGATAGGCGCTCGAGCCGGCCAAGATAACTTTAGGCCGAGATTCCAAAGCCAATTTGCGCATGGCTTCATAGTCAATAAGTTCAGTCTCGGGATTTAAGCCATATTGGACTACATTAAAATGGGAGCCACTGAAATTGACTTTATGGCCATGAGTAAGGTGACCGCCGTGGGCTAAAGCCATACCCATAATAGTATCGCCGTGGGCAGCGATCGAATAGTAGGCCGCCAAATTAGCAGACGAGCCGGAATGGGGTTGCACATTAGCATGGTCAGCTCCGAAAATGGCACAGGCCCGCTCTCGAGCCAAATTTTCGATAATATCCACATTTTCGCAACCACCGTAATAGCGCTTGCCCGGATAGCCTTCGGCATATTTATTAGTCAAAACGCTGCCCTGAGCTTCTAAGACGGCTTCACTGACAAAGTTTTCCGAAGCGATCATTTCTAAAGTTTCAGCCTGACGGCAAGTTTCGTTATAAATGGCTTGGGCCACCTCGGGATCGACTGACCAAACGTGCTTTAACATATCGCGCTCTACCCTCCGATTTAAGTGCAAGACCGAACTTCTTAAGGCCTCTACAAACTCTTTAGCTAATTTCGCCTAAATGGTTGGCAAACCTACTTAGATAGCTTTACCTTAACCGACGATATTCTCTACCTTATAGCCAGCTTTTTCGACCGCTTCACGCAAAACTTCAGCCGAGACCTCTCGACTAAGCTCCACAACGACCATCTTTTGCTTACGCTCGATGCGGCCAACTTTAACCCCTTCAATACTTTCGAGCGCCTTAGTGACGTGCATTTCACATTTTTCGCACATCATTCCCTCAATATAAAGGATTTTAGTCATAGTTTTTTCCTCCGTGGCCATTGGTTTTTGCTCTTGATTATCTGGAGAGACAACCTTTCTTTTGGGGGAAAGGTTCGAGCGACTCTGTTTTACTTGGGCTACAAGACTAGGATAAAAGCCATTTAAACGCAAAGCGTTGCCAACTACCGTTACCGAGCTTAAACTCATAGCTAAAGCAGCTAGAGAAGGGGTAAGTTCTATGCCCCAGGGGCTGAAAACTCCTGCCGCCACAGGAATGGCCAACACATTGTAAGCGAAAGCCCAAAATAAATTCTGGCGTATATTACCTAAAACAGCTTTGCTTAATTCAATGGCTCTAACAATATCTAGTAGAGAGTTTTTCATCAAGACGACGTCGGCCGCCTCGACGGCAATATCGATACCGGTACCTATAGCGATACCGACATCGGCAATTTTTAAAGCTGGAGCATCGTTAATACCATCTCCAACTACAATAATTTTGCCCATCTCAGCCTTATATTTTTTGACAATATCAGCTTTTTGGCTAGGCAAAACTTCAGCATAAAGGGCATCGGCTTCGATCTTTTCAGCAACAGGCTCGGCAGCTAAGCGCCTGTCACCAGTTAAAATAATAGCTTTAATGCCTAGTTTATGTAGACTTTGTACAGCTTCACAGCTATCAGGGCGAAGCTGATCAGCTAGGACAATAATGCCCACTAAGTTGTCTTTTTGATTGGCCAAATAAAGAATGCTATAGCCCTGAGCCTCATATTCGTTAATGGACTGTAACTTTCCAGAGCTGCAATCATTCATAATATTCTTGGCCATATAGCCGCGACTGCCAATCTTCCAAACTTGCTTTTCGATTAGGCCTTCTACCCCACCGCCAACGACTTCTTGGAAATTGTCTACTGGAAGAGGCTTTAAGCCTTTGTCTTGAGCAGCTTGGACAACGGCTAACGCCAAAGGATGGCGACTATTTTGCTCTAAAGAGAGAGCGTAAACTAATACTTCTTCCTGACTATACTTAGCTTCACAAAAAGTCTGATAATCGACTATAGCTGGCTTGCCCTGGGTAATAGTGCCAGTTTTGTCAAAGATAACCGCTTTAGCTGAGCTTAGTTCTTCCAAACTTTGGGCGTTGCGCACCAAAATACCAAACTGAGCTGCTCGGCCCATACCTACCATGATAGCTACCGGCGAAGCTAGTCCTAAAGCACAAGGGCAAGCCACCACCAAGACGGATACGCCATACTTTAAGGCTGTACCCCAATAAATAGGGGCGGATAGGTCAAACCACAGCGGCACATAATACCAAAGTAAACCGGTTATAAGTGCCAAGGTAAAGACGATCGGTACAAAAACTCTACTGACCTTATCGGCCAAACGAGCACTAGGAGCCTGGGAATTGGAAGCTTCGTCTACTAGGCGGATTATTTGGGCTAAAGTAGTATCGACACCCACTTGGGAAGCCACAAACTCGAAAGCTCCTTCACAATTTACCGAGCCGGAAAGGGCCACATCGCCCACTTGCTTAACTACTGGCAAACTTTCGCCAGTTAAAGCCGATTCGTCTAAAGAGCTAGAGCCGGAGACGATAATACCGTCTACAGGTACAGTCTGGCCAGGCCTCATAATAATAGTGTCGCCTACTAGTACCAAACTGACCGGTCGCTCTTCTTCCGAGCCGTCCGCTTTTTTTATAAGCGCCGTCTGGGGAGCTAAATCGACCAACTTTTCCAAAGCTAAAGAAGTTTTGGCTTTGGCTCGCCCTTCCAAATATTTGCCCAAGGTGACAAAAAAGAGTATAAAAGCACAACTATCAAAATAGGTAGCCGAAAGGTAGCCATGTAAAGTTTTGATTAAAAAAGTGTCACAATCTAAGGCTGAAGAAGAGATTAAGGCCAAGATCTTGTCAATAGACCATAAATTAAAAAGGCTATAGGCAAAAGAGGCCAAAGTGCCCATACAAACTAAAGCGTCCATGTTGGGCGCTCCAGAGATTAAGCTCTTAAAACCGCTGCTAAAGATCTTGCCATTGATCAACATGGCCAGTAAAGCCAGTAGAGCTTGAGCAACTACAAACCATAAGATGTTCGGCCCCAGAGCTATATGCAAAATATCTACCGGCCAGCCGAACATCATAGAAGTGCTGCAAGCTGAGAGAGGCAACAAAAGGACTAAGGTGATAAGACAACGCAGCGCTAAAGAGCGTTGCTCGGCCTGGGCGGCCTCAGAGCGTTTTTGGCGATTCTTTCCTTGCCAAATATTTTCATCTTTTAAAAGTTCAGCCTGATAGCCGACTTCTTGTATAGCTTTAATAACTTCAGTAGCGCAAGGCTGATCTTTATAAAACACCCGCGCCGTACCGGAAAGTAAATTTACCTCGGCCTGTTCTACCCCATCTAGGGCAGAGATAGCTCGGCTAACGTGAGCTTGACAAGCAGCACAAGCCATACCGGTAATAAGGAACTTATCTCCTCGGGCAGCCATATCCGATCTTTTTCCTTTTTTAATACCTAATTAGTTGCCAAATACTTGAGTTTTCAAAAAGTTCAAACTTATCTCCTGATTGCGGGAAGAGCGACGAGGGCGTTCTGAAGAGTCCTTATCTTGGGGCTCTTGATCGATGTTGCGTTGACGGCGTCTGGGCGTCCCCTCTATGTGGCCGAAGATACCGGCCTGAGCTTCTTTTTTCTCTTGAGCCTTGCGCTCAATATTGGCAAAGCCCGGAGGCATTTCCGAATCGCCCAGATCGGCAAATCCGGGAGGGACTTCTGAACCGGGCAAACCTAGAGAAGCCGTTTGGGGGCCAGCCTTTTCTAATTTGCGAAGGGCTCCACTCAAATTCGGTTTGCGAGGCGAAGGTGGAGAAGCTGGAGCGGCCACTGGAAAAGCTGGAGCAGAAGTTGAAAAAGCCGAAGCGGCAACTGGGGCGGAAGCTGGGGAAGGGGCTAAAGTAGAGCTAAAACTGCTGGAGGAATCGGAAAATAGTGAACTTCCGCCCCATCTCGGTTGGGAGTAGACACGTTTGGCAGCTTGAGCCCGTCTAGCCTCCAGTTGTTTTTGAGCTTCTTCTCGACGTTCTTTAAGCTCTATAGCTCTTTCGTCTAAACGAGGCAGAGGAGACCAGGGTAAGACAGAGGGATCGGGAGGTGTAAGAATTTCTTTTCTAATTAAAGCGACTTTATCTGCTTTAACAAAAACTAAAGGAGTTAAAATAGCCATAATATATACCCTTTCTGCAACAAACCCAAACCATAATCGACCACCTTATTTACCACATAAGCGAAGGTCTCCCCCTTTATTAAAGCAAAAAGAGAAGGCAAAAAGATATGGTTGGTAAAAATATAAGAGCCGATGAAATTAACTTACACTCTTACATATAAAAAAACCGATAGCCGGTTGTAAGTCTCCCTAAACGAAAATTTACCACCACTTTTTATAGGAATATTATGTTTAATTGGTTCAAACGCAATAAAGAAGAAAAAGCTACTCCCCCAAAGGCTACTAGCCAAACTACTCCCGAAGCTCCTACCCAACCGACAGTTTCTCAGCCCCCAGCGGAGAAAGTTCCTCAAGAGCCAAATGGTAAAAAAGGTTTGCGGGCCTTTTTAGATAGCGCCAAAGAGCTAGCTCTAACGCCAGTCGATCCTTGGTTTAACAAAATGGCCCAAGGATTAGATAAGACGCGCCGTCAATTCGTCAACCAAGTCAGCGCCCTCTTCTTTTCCTCTAACAAAATTGACGAAGATTTTTGGGACGAGCTAGAAAGTATCTTACTAACCGCAGATGTAGGTTTGACAGCCTCAGCCGACATTCTCAAGCGGCTTAAAACTGCTCAAAAAGAGAAAAAAATCACCCAACCAAGCGATTTGTTGACAGAGATGAAAGCGATCTTGGGTGATATTTTGCGCCAACATAAAGGGGAAAAATGCGGCTTAGAATTGACTCCCGGTCAATTGAAAGTGGTCATGATGGTAGGGGTCAACGGTGTGGGCAAAACGACTACAGCCGCCAAATTAGCGGCTAAATTCAAAGCGGACGGCCACAAAGTTATTTTAGCTGCTGCCGATACTTTTAGAGCGGCAGCTATAGATCAGCTCCAATCCTGGGCCGAGAGGATCGGCGTCGATTTAGTTAGCCACCAAGAAGGCTCCGATCCCAGTGCCGTAGTTTTCGACGCCATAAAGGCGGCCCAGGCACGCGGTTGTGATTTAGTCATTATCGATACGGCCGGCCGACTCCACAACAAAGCCAACCTTATGGAAGAGCTGGGCAAAATTAGACGGGTCTGTCATAAAGCTTGTCCGGGGGCCCCTCACGAAACTTGGTTAGTCGTCGACGCCACTACCGGTCAAAATGCTTTGGAGCAAGCTAAGGTATTTAATCGCGCTGCAGAGCTAACCGGCGTGGTCATGTGCAAATTAGACGGAACTGGCAAGGGCGGAGTCGTTATCGCCGTCGGAGAAGAGTTTCACTTGCCGGTGCGCTATATAGGTGTAGGCGAAGCGGTCGACGATTTGCGCGAATTTGATCCCGATCTTTTCTTAGAGGCCCTCTTTGCTGAGCCGGCCAACTACAAGGAGATTGAGACTAAAGCCGAAGCTGACGAAGCTTAAAAATGGGTTTAGTTTGCCTAACTCTATAAAATCTATAAAAGAATTGCCTTTACAGAAAGGGCTACTGCGATTATAAATGGCCAAATTGTGTTCTAAAAATGCTCTGCGCAAGATTGCTAGCCTGTGCCTAAAATCGGCCAAGGTGTTAATGGCTTCAGGTGCAGAGACCAATCGAGTAGAAACTACCGTAGAGCACATTGGCCAAGCTTGCGGTACTCCAGTTGAAAGCTACGCCACACCAACGGGCATTACAGTTACGGTCGGTCGCGAGCGCACTATTACTATTGTCACCAGAGTTAAAAACCGTACTATCGACTTGGCCAAAGTTATTGCCGTCAACTCTATTTCTCGCGATCTGGCCGCTGGTAAAATATCCTTCCAAAGTGCCGATAAAGCGGTCGACGAAATTATTCGCAAACCTCCGCTGTATAACCAAACTACTATGTATATATTTCAGGCTATCTGTTGCGCCGGCTTCGGCATGATGATCGCCGGAAATTTAATTTCTATTATCCCTTCACTATTAGTCGGACTGCTGGCCAAATATGTCGAGCAAAAATGTGCCAAACTGGCCCCCTTCCTAATGGTATTTCTTAACGGCTTAGCCGTGACCATTTTTGCCGATATTTGGTGTTTATTCTTCTCTAGCGTAGAACATCGGGCTATAGTTATCGCCGGAATGGTACCTCTGCTACCCGGCCTAGCTCTAACCAATGCTATAGCCGACCTTATGGCCGGCGAATTGCTTGCCGGTATCGCCCGCACTACCGACGCAACTCTAACTAGCGCAGCCCTGGCCGCCGGAGCGGTAGTCGGTATGAGTATGGGGCAATGGTTCTTATGAGCGACTTTTTTATCGGTTGGTTTGGAGCAATTCTGGGTTTAGTCGGCTGCGCCGTCTTCTTTCGTATCCCCGTTCGAGCTATCCTCGGTTGCACTTTGGCCGGACTTTTGGGCTGGCAAGTAAATTATATGCTGGGCACTTGGGGAATAGGCCCTATATATTGTAGCTTTATCGGCACACTTACTATATCTTTATGTAGTGAAAGCTTGGCCAGAGCTTTGCGTATGCCTTCAACAGTTTTCATCTTACCGGGCGTCTTCCCCTTAGTTCCGGGAATCCTGACTTACAATTCTATGACCTATATTATCCGTGGTCAAACCGATTTAGCCTTACAAGACGGTATGAATGCTATGCTTATCGCCAGCGGTATAGCTGTAGGTATGCTTATGGGAACAGCCTTATCAAAAGGAGTTATCAATCCGGGTTTATCTAGTTTACATACCAGTTTACAAGACGATTTTGATATTTCTATACCTGAATTGGTCGATAAGAATGATTCTACCGAGCTTCCCGCTCAAAGTGAGCGCTCGCTTAGCAAACGCACTCAGCGTATCCAAAACCGCCGCAATAAATATCGTAAAATTAAGGAAAACCACAAGATATAGCGAAGAGCCTTGCAAATTTTCTAGTGGCAGAGCTGGCCTTATCGATAAGTAAAGTGATCGGCTTTTAGGTCGTGCCTAGAAAAAATATTCAAAAATAATTGCTGTCGCTGAATATGAGCAAAAAGTTTAAAGAAAAAGTATTGCGCGATCCCCTTTATGGCAATATAGCCATAAATCATCCCTTGATTCTGGAGCTTATCGATTCTATGGAGTTTCAGAGACTGAGGCGTATACGCCAACTGGGGATGTGTTTTAGTGTCTTTCACGGTGCCGAGCACTCTCGCTTTCAGCATTCTATAGGCACAATGTGGCTTATGCAGCGTATCCTTACTTATTGGCATGACAATCGCCTATTGAAGACGCCGCCAGAAACGATCTTAGCCGCCCAGGCAGCCGCTCTGTTACATGATATAGGCCACGGCCCCTTTTCTCATGCTCTAGAAAATGCTTTTTCCAAAGTTAATCATGAGGAGCTCAGTTTAAGAATAGTCCGCCGCTTAGCTCCTTTATTTGCTAAATACTCACTTAATGTTGAGGATACTATAGCTATAATGAAGGGCACTTATGCCCAGCCGGTCTTCCATGAGTTGCTTTCCAGCCAATTAGATGTAGATCGTATGGATTATTTGCAACGCGATTCCCTTTATACCGGCGCTAAATACGGACTTTTCGACATCGATCGCATTATTTATACGATACGTCCCTTCAAAAATAGCGAAGGTAAATATTATTGTGCCGTCGATCACAAAGGGTGTGAGGCTGTCGAAGGTTATTTATTCTGCCGCTACTTTATGCACTGGCAAGTCTATTTGCATAAAACGGTACGCTCCTACGAAACCTTACTGCGCGTTATCCTTAAAAGAGCCCACTACCTTTACGAAAATGCTCCTGAGTCTTTAGACTTGCCTCGCAATTTGTATTTCCTCTTTGAATCGAACCAAGCTGAAGACGAAGGCCATTTCTTAGATAATTATTTGCAAATCGACGATTTTGACTTTTACCATACCTTGAAACTTTGGAGTCAAAGTTCCGACGAAGTAATGGCCGATCTTTCCCGCCGCTTTTTAGGCAGACGTCCATTTAAAGCTTTCGACGATCCTGGCGACGGCCCCATTACCGACAAAATAAGAAAATATGTCCAGAAAAGTTTGGGCCCCAATTGGGAGTGGTATTTCCATAAAGATACTCCCCAGAATTTGGGTTACGATATTTATCAACCGGGAAGAGCTACTTCTCCTATTCGTATTTTGGATAATCCACCCAACAACACTTGGAAAGAGATCTCTCAAGCTAGCCGCACCAAAGCTATCGAAGCCCTCTCTGAGCCGGTTCGTCGCAGCTTACTTATGTTGCCACGCGACTGCTACCAACATATAAAGCCTTGGTTAGAAAAAGATCGCCCCTACCAAAGTACCATGTTTTAAGCCTTACAAAGTTTTCTTAAACAAAAAGGAGCTGCCTTATATAGGCAGCTCCTTTTTGTTTAAGAGAGGGTAAAGCTCTTCTTTTAATCTTACCCTCTATAGGGCTTACTACATTGATTATTTCATATTGTTGCGAGGGATAACCGTTATATCATATTGTAAAGTGTAAGCTCCCAAACGACTAGAAGCGCCACTAAGCGTATCGAGCTTTCTTAAGGCCTGAGCATTACTCATATCTAAATTTTCTTCATGCTTTAGAGTATCACCTAAAGTTAAGCCGCGTTGTTGCTGGGCGCGACGCAATTCAGCCAAACGGGCTGACTTAATTACCAAAGTAACTTCCGGCTTATTGGTGACAACGCGGAAAGCCACGATACAATCGGCCAAAATTTGTACTTTACATTTTCTAAGTTCTGTTTTAGTGAAAAGGTTTATTCCGCCACCGGCAATTTCCGGCTGAACCATATAGTCCTTTAAGTCACCAGATTCCAATAGATTTCCCCGATTGGGAATTTCACAACGGATCAGCCACTTATGGGGGCAAGACTCGGAGTTACCACAAATATCTTTTATAGTTCCGCCATATTTGTCTTTATGTAATTTAGGCCCGACAGTCGATACATAATAGAGCACATTCTTATTCCAATTGGGAATACCTGAATCGCTGCGCGAGAAACGCTCGGAGGCGCTAATTACTCCCGATCCAGTAGTACCAGAGCCACCACCATTTTCATTGTAAGCTGAAAGCATCCATATAGCTTGTCCGTAATGGGGCTCCTTAGGCTCATCTATTTTGTCTCCAGTGAGAACCTTCTTTACATTGCTCGGATTATACTGCTCATAAACAGCTAAACCTAGACCACCGAAGCTGGCCCGCCTAATATCATCCATGGCAAAGACGCCCACTTTACGCATCATAGTTTGGGTAACGGTACGTCCCTCAATGCTGCGCCAAGAATCCATGCCGTATTGTACGACAGTAAAGAGCACCAGCATTAGTACACTAAAAACTCCGGTAGTAATTAAAACCTCAACTAAAGTAGCACCTAAACTGTCTTTTCGGCGGCTTGGAACAATATTCATATTATTAAGCTGCCCTCCTAGAACTCCGAGCTAATATTATAAAGTCGGCTCATCTCACAACGCAAAATACCGGCATGGGTCATACTCAAAGTAGTGGTATCCTTTGCTCCTCCCACTTGCATATTTCCATTGTCGGAACTATACTCGTATACCTTATCGCCACTTTTGCCCCACCAAACTACCACATCGAGTTTTACTAGCTGGTTGTCAATAGTAGTACCTCCCACCGGGGTACCGCTATCAGTATTATCTACTCTACTGGAACTAAGTTCCCAAACAAAAGTAGTATTGTTTAGATTTTTAATACCGGAAGCTACTACTCCACCTTTTTTTAGCTTATCAAAAGCGTCCTTATCTGCTTCTTTATCTACTTTGTTGACAATATTGTAAACATCTTTGGTCAGTACAGTCTCGGCAACGATAACACCCGCTGTTAGGTCGGTAGTCTTTTGACTGGCTTTCATGGAGCCGGTAAAAACAGCTAAAACCAAAAGAAGAGTGACAGACATGATACCTACTGAAACCATAAGCTCCAGCAAGCTAAACCCTGTACACTTTTGACGACGCTCCAATATATAATGGCTGGATGAATATTGATTATTCATGCAGCAGCTGCCCCTCATAACATTCGTTCCTTTAACTATCAAAAAAAGCCTCTAAGGCTCCGCGCAAATTTACCGCTCCATTATAGCAAAAATTAGCCCCATTCTATGGGTTCATCGTCAAATATATTCGAATTGGTGCTTTTTTTTGCCTTATCTTCAATATGGCTATCGTCGACTTTATCATCTTTAGACTTAGACAATTGAGCCAAAGTGAGCTCTAAACCGTTTAAACGCTCTTCTAAACGGCTTACTTCAGAGCCAATATCGATACCTCCCCAGGCGACTTGGAGTTTGTCCAATCTCTCTTCACAAGATTGTAACGCTTTAGTTAAGTGCTCGACAGCTTGGCTATCGGCAGCCGACTGTCCACCAATAGGACTAGCCACAAAAGAAGCTCCCTGGGGATTGCCTACTAAATCAAAAACTTTATGTAAATCGTCTTTTAAGGAATTAACCTCTGCTAAAGAGGCCATACGCGAAACCACCTCTGACATCTGGCGGCGCATTTGCTCCAAATTGTCAGAAACTTCTCTCTTTAGTTCCGCTTCGCTAAGCTGCTGTAGATGGCGCAATTGGGATAAACTATTGCGCACATTACTCTCTAATCGTTCTATTCGTTCTAGCAACTCATCGGCCATAACAGAGAATCCTCCTTAACATGGGCTCCCAATGCTCTTTTTATCTGGTTGCAGGAAAGAACCTACCCCAAAACGCAAATAAAAAGCGCTATGAAAAAGGTAAGTTTTCCAAACATTACTTCTCTTCCCCTGCTACAAAAATACGTGCAAGAAAAATGTATTGAACGGGGTTTTACTAAAGCTAGCAACTTGGAAACCTATTTGCTGCTGACCGAAGAGGTGGGCGAATTGGCTAAAGCTATTCGTAAAAAGATCGATCTTTTTAGCGAAGAAGGCCCCACCTCCCCGGGCGATCAGACCAAGGAGCAACTTGTTCAGGACAACCTAGCCGAAGAGATGGCCGACGTATTATCCTACTTGCTCGACTTGGCCAATCGCTTTGATGTAGATCTAGCTACAGCCTTTAAACGCAAAGAGGCGAAAAATGATCGGCGCACTTGGCATTAACAAGAAAGCCTAAAGGGCCTAATCTAAAGCGAACTCGGTATGGATAGCCTGGGAAGCTTTGGCCAGAGCGCTCTGGGCAACTACAGCCGATATGGTAATATGCGAATCGGTAGTGTAAAAAAGCTCGATCCCACTGTGGGCCAAAGCTCGACAGATACGCATCATTACGCCGGGTTGGCCGCGCATAGCCTGACCTACTACAGAAAGTTTGGCACAACCAAAACGCATATCAAAACTGCAACCAAGCTCTTTAAGCAAATTTTTGGCCGTATTTATGTCGCTATTATTGAGCAAGAAACAAATTCTGTCCTCGGCGACATTAATCATGTCCAAAGACAAAGAAGCTTGGGCCAAACGCTCAAAAATGGCTAAACGGCGCACGCGCAAATCGGGAGTGGCTTGCAAATCTATACTAACCATAGTGTAGCCAGGTACGCTGACTACTCCCGTTACCAACTTTTCAACTTCTAGCTGACGGTCGGCTATATTTACATTAGCTGGTGAGCTGTCGATAGTAGTACCCTCTTTAGGACTAAAAGTGGAGCGCACTCGCAAAGGGATATTGTGGGTCTGAGAGATTTCTACCGCTCTAGGATGCAAAACTTTAGCCCCTTCGTTAGCCATCTCACCCACTTCGACGTGGCTTATATGATCTAAAACGTGAGCCAAAGGTACATAGCGCGGATCGGCGGTCATGACCCCTTCGACGTCGGTAAAAATATCTACCCGTTCAGCTCCAACAGCTGCTCCCAAAGCTACCGCTGTAGTATCGCTACCGCCGCGCCCTAAAGTGACAATTTCGCCTTCTTTATTGAGCCCCTGAAAGCCGGCCACCACTGGTACAAAACCTTCTCGCAAAGCAGCCATCAGGGCTTGGGGATCGATACTTTCTATGCTGGCGCTGCCGTAGGGGCCCACAGCGACAATACCAGCCTGAGCGCCGTCGAAAGCTTTGGCCTTTATACCTAAACTGCGCAAATAGTGGCTTACCGTCACAGCAGAGATAATCTCTCCGCAAGCCATAAGCATATCGCTTTCGCGACCACTAATATTAGCCGAATATTCTTTAATCAATCCTAGCAAACTATCGGTCGCGTAAGGAGCTGGACGGCGTCCCATAGCCGAAACTACGACGATGACTTGTTTATTATTGTTTAGCTCGTCGCGAATTTTACCAGCCAAAGCTTTCCAGCCCTTTTCGGAGGCTACCGAAGTGCCGCCGAATTTTTGTACAATAATAGACATAAGGCTACTCTGCACCCCTTCCCTCAATGAGAGCTTGGGCAATATTAACGGCATTGGTGGCCGCGCCTTTACGCAAATTGTCAGCTACTACCCACATAGAGATGCCATGCTCAAAAGTAGGATCGCGGCGGATACGTCCTACTAAAACGAGATCCTGGTTTTCACCTTCAGCGGGGGTAGGATAGACGCCCTTAGAGGGCTCGTCCATTACTTTTACACAAGGAGCCTGACTTAAAATAGCTCTAACTTCTTGGGGAGAGCATTCTTGGGCAAAGGAAGCTTGCACAGCTTCGGAATGGGCAAAGAAGACAGGCACACGCACACAAGTAGCCAGTACCGGCAAATTGGGGATATCCAAGATCTTTCTAGTTTCGTTGACCATCTTGGTCTCTTCGGTAGAGTGGCCTTCTTCGTCGAAAGAGCCAATTTGCGGGAATAAATTAAAACCGATACGTTTGGGGAAACAAGACTTTCCTTCTACAGCTTGCCCTTCCAACAGTTCTTTAGTCTGACGGCGCAATTCTTCTACAGCTTCTTTGCCCGCCCCAGAAACAGACTGATAGGTGGCCACGCTCACGCCCTTAAGGGTGAAGGCTTTATGCAAAGGAGCCAATACCGACATCATTTGGATAGTCGAGCAATTAGGGTTAGCAATAATACCTTTATGGCCCTTAATGGCCTGGCCATTTACTTCCGGGACGATTAAGGGTACCTCAGGATCCATACGGAAAGTCGAGGAATTATCGATAGCTACGGCTCCAGCAGCGGCAGCTTTCTTGACATATTCGGCAGCAGCTACGTCACCGCCGGCAAAAAGGGCAATATCGACGCCTTTAAAGTCGAAGGTAGCAATATCGGCTACTACGAGCCATTGATCGCGGAATTTTACTTCCGAGCCGGAAGATCTGGCCGTAGCTACGGCGCTAACTTTGCCTATAGGCAACTGAGTGCGCTCAGCTAAAACTTTGAGCATCATTGAGCCCACCAAACCGGTAGCTCCTACAACAGCAAAATGGTATTTTTTAGTATTCATGCGCACAGTTCACTTTCTATGGAGCACTTTATATTCTTAGCTCCAAGTCTCTGATTCGGCCCCCTAAATGGCTAATCAATAATATTTTCCAAACCGACGACCATACCATCCAAGCTGCGTACTTTTTGAATGGCAATAACAACACCGGACATAAAACATTCGCGAGTCGAAGCGCTATGATGGATAGTCAGAGTTTCACCCTGGCTGCCAAAAAGAACTTCCTGATCAGCCAAAAATCCGGGCATACGTACCGAATGGATACGAATGCCGCCATATTTGCCACCTCTGACCCCTTTTACCGATTCTTCGCCTTCGACAGGAGCCCTAAACTTGCCACCGGAAGCCCTGGCCATAGCCTCGGCCGTATACATAGCCGTACCGGAAGGTGCGTCTAACTTGCGCTCGTGGTGCATTTCAATAATTTCGGCCCAGTGGAAATATTTGGAAGCCATTTTGGCAAATTTCATCATCAAAACAGCCCCCATTGCGAAATTGGGAGCAAATAAAATCGGGTGGGAACTTTCTTTAGCCAAGTTGGCTATGGCTTCGGAATCGACATTGGAAATACCGGTAGAGCCGATAACACAAGCCACATTGTATTGAGCGGCTTTGAAGACTACTTCTTTAATGAAACTGCCGGTAGAGACCTCTACCAAAACACCACCTCGGGCAGCAGATAAAGCCTGATCTATATCGGGGGTGACGATAACTCCACAAGGTTCACCGATAACCAATTCTCCAATATCTTCACCTAAATGACGAGCGTGGCCAATAGCGCCCACCAATTCCATGCCAACTTGGCCTAAAATAGTGCGCACTATTTCGCGCCCCATACGCCCGGTCGCCCCAGATACTACTACCGGAATCGGACTTAATACACTGTCCATGCCAACCTCCTCAATACTAAATGGAAAAGCTACTTCTGCGCTGCTCGTTCTTACCATATATCCTTCTATCTTTTACTTCTCTTACAAGGAATATATAGGGCCGGCAGCAGCGATAGTTAATTTGTCTAAATCGAAAAATTCGCGAGCAAAAGCTACAATGTCGTTATTTTTTACTCTGTCTAAATCTTGGCCAAGCTCTTCTAAGCTGATCTGACGTCCCCAGACCCGCTCATTTTGCACCAAGCAACTCATCCTACCAAAACTAGATTCCAAACTCAGAGCATAGGAGCTCTTAATATGTTGGCGGGCTCTCTCCAATTCGTCTTCGGTTATACCTTCAGCCAAAATGTCCCGAAAGATTTTGCGGATACTGTCCATAACTGCAGAGACATTGGCAGCCGAACAACTTACCTCCACACCAAAAAGGCCAGCGTCGCTGTAAGTGGAGCGGAAGGTTTCTACCGAATAAGCTAAACCGCTCTTTTCGCGAATCTCCTGGAAAAGACGACAGGAGAGGGAGCCGCCTAAGACGCTGTCCAGAATAGATAAGATACATCCTCGCCGATCGTCTTGGGCTAAACACTGCCAGCCGCAGCAAATACTTACTTGCTCGGTAGGACGGTATTTCACAGTTGTCAATACAGCCGACTTCGGCCTACCTCCGGGAGGAGAAGCCCACCACAATTTGGGCCCAACTTCACCATCTAGTTGAGCTATCGAGCGGCGCACCAGCCAATCCCTTTGCAAATAGCGATCGGCTAATTGTACCAAATTTTTATGCTCTATAGCACCGGCAGCGGCTACAATAATGCGCTCCGGTTTATAATGGCGGTGTAAATATTCAAAGAGTCGGTTTTGAGTGAAACTTTGTACCGATTCGATAGTGCCCTGGATAGGCTTACCTAAGGGATGATTAGGCCAAATCGAAGCATAAAAGAGATCGGAAGCCAATTCGTCGGTTTCGTCTTCCACCATCTTAATCTCTTCGCAAACGACCCCTTGCTCGCGCCGCAATTCGGCTTTGTCAAAGGAAGAATTAACTAGCATGTCGGCTAAAATTTCGAAAGCCTGGGCCACATGCTCACTGAGCACTACCGTATATAAACACGTTTGCTCTTGCTCAGTAAAAGCATTCATACGACCGCCCAAAAGATCCATATCTTGGGCTAAACGCAAAGCTGTACGCTGCTGCGTACCCTTAAAAAGCATGTGCTCTAAAAAGTGAGCCATACCTAAATTATAAGGCTCATCACAGCGCGTTCCGCTTTGCACCCATACTCCCAAAGAGCAAGAAGCGAATTGGGGAATTTGCTCACTGAGCACTAAAATACCATTGGCTAATTCGGTCTTTTTAATCATCTCAATTGGCAACTTGTGAACTACAAAGATTCGACACCTATCAATAGAAGCAGCCATTTTCTTGGCTCTATCCTTCTTTCCTTTACTGGGGAAAAGAGGAAGAAAAAAAAGCGAAAAGGAAATTTCGCCTCGCAAATTTTCCCTACCGCAGATTGGAATACTTTATGTTATCGGAATTAGCCATACGCAACTTTGCTCTGGTAGAAGATGAAACCTTTTACTTTGTTGACGGTCTCAATATGCTAACCGGCGAAACTGGAGCTGGTAAGTCTTTAATTATTGACGCTATGGGTTTTTTGCTGGGATCTATGGTAAGGGAGAAACCTTTGCGCAGCGGAGCTAGCGGCGGTTTTGTAGCGGCCCGATTTGTCGATATTCCCGCCGAAGTAAATGCCAAATTAGAAGAGCTGGGCTTCGAAGAGAGTGAAGAGGGTGAGCTACTTTTAAGCCGAGATTTTAAAGCTGCGGGCCGAGCTTCCTGTCGCATTAACGGTAAACCGGCCACCCTGGCCACCTTACGCGAAATAGGCTCTATGCTAGTAGATTTGCACGGCCAGCACCAACAATATTCTTTACTGCGCTCCAACGATCACTATAAAGTGCTAGATCGCTACATCATTTCCCAAGATTCCTCTTACGAGCGACTCTTAAGCCAATATGGCCAAACTTACCGCCACTGTCGCGAATTATCCAAAGATTTGCAAGAATTGCACGAAGGCGAGCGCTCCCGTTTGCGGGAAATAGATTGGGCCCAACATGAACTTGAGGAAATAGACGAAGTAGCCCCCCAAGCGGGCGAAGATACCAAACTAGAAGAACAAATAAAAATTTTATCTTCAGCTGCCGATTTGCGTAACGGCGCTTTGTCGGCTCACGCCGATTTAACCTTAGATAACGGCCCCCGCGACATTCTGGCTAATATTTGCTCCAGCCTATCTTCCTTACAAAACCAAGACAAACGTTTGACCCCTATGGTCAACAGCTTAAAAGAAGCCCTGGCTATTATCGACGACAATATTTACGAATTGAGCGCTTATGCAGAAAGTATTGTTGCTGACAGCGAAAGTTTGGCCACTTTACACAATCGTTACGATAAATTGCGTACAATTATGCGCAAATACGGCCCTTCTATAGAAGAAGTATTACAATATCGTCAACAAACGGCCCAACATTTAGAGCAATTGGAAAATAGTGCCTCGCGCTCAGCCCATTTAGAGCAAGAGCTCCTCTCTTGCTTAAAAGAGAGGGAAAAACTTATGGAAGAGATCTCTTCTCTGCGCCGCCGCTATGCTCAGGAGCTCTCCCAAGCTGTAGAAGAAGAATTAGCTAAAGTAGATATGCCCCACTGTCGTTTTAGCGTCTCTTTTGCCGACAATCTCAACCGAGACCAAGAAGCTGAGGAGTTAAGTGGTTTCGTATCTAAATATAAGGAAGTGGCCCTCCACGGAGGCGATATTCTCGAATTTGTCATTGCCCCCAACCCAGGAGAAGCCCCCAAACCTCTAGCCCAGATCGCTTCAGGAGGTGAAATTTCCCGCATTATGCTGGCTTTGCTCAGTTTATTTTCTGAGTTTCAGAAAACGGCCACTTTCTTCTTCGATGAAATAGATACCGGTTTGGGAGGGAATGCCGCCCAGGCTGTGGCCGAGCGCTTGCGCAATTTAGCCTCGCGCTCGCAGGTTATTTGTATTACCCATTTACCTATTTTGGCCGTAGTTGGCGATCGCCACCATTATTTGTATAAAGAAGTGAACCAGGGGCGTACCGCTACTCACGTGCGTATTTTAGAAGGTAGCGAAAGAGAGAGGGAGATTGCCCGTATGATGAGTGGAGAGGCTTCTTTAGATCAAGCCTTAGAACATGCCCGCTCTCTGTTGCGCAATGCTCAAAGCCGAAACGAAGGCCGATCTTGACGTGTCGTAAGTTCCAAGTAAAATACTTGGGTTAATTAACTTTCGACTACCAAGCCCTATTGGCTGTATATTTCTATTTTCTGCCAACAAAGGCACCTCAGGAGGCTATTTTTGTCTAAGCATCTGATTATCGCCGAAAAACCTAGCGTTGCCAAAGATATTGCCAAAGCGCTAGGCGGCTGCAAAGATGAAAAAGAATATTTGGAGAGTGAAACTAACATTATTACTTGGGCAATCGGCCATTTGGTGGAGTTTATTGCTCCTGAGGAAATAGATCCTAAATATAAAGCTTGGAAATTGGAAGACTTACCTATTATTCCCCAAAACTTCAGTCTAAAGGCCAAAGACAAGTGTACGACTCGCTTGCGCATTATTACCAAATTGGCCAAAAGGGCCGACGTGGAAGCTGTAGTCAACGCCTGTGATGCCGGACGGGAAGGCGAGCTTATTTTTCGAGAGTTAGTCTCTTTTTGTAAAATTAAAAAGCCGATTTTGCGCCTGTGGTTGCAATCTATGACCCCCGAAGCCATACGCAGTGGCTTTGCTGCCCTTAAGCCAGGATCTGATTACGAAAACTTATACCAAGCCGCCCAGTGTCGCGCTGAAGCTGACTGGCTAATCGGCATCAACTCTACCCGAGCTCTTACTCGCCGCTTAAAGACGCGCACCGAAAAAGTATCCTGGTCGGCCGGTCGAGTCCAGACTCCCACTTTAGCCATGTTGCAAAGCCATGAGCTAGACATCTTAAAATTCCGTCCGGCTCCTTACTGGCGCTTAAAAGCCGAGTTTACTATTCCCCTCAATCCCGAAAACGAGACAAAGCCCCACACCTACGAAGCGGTATACTTTGATTCTCAATTCGATTCCAAACAGATCCCCGACGAGAAGAACTTCAAAGGGCGCGACGAGGCTATTTTTGATCGGGCTTGGGCCGAGCATATCGAGCAAGCGGTTAAAGGCCGCCCAGCCCAAGTAGAGGAAAGTCGCAAAAACAAACCGGAAGCCGCGCCGCCCCTGTTCGACTTAACCTCTTTACAACGCGAAGCTAATAGGCGCTTTGGTTTATCGGCCAAAAGTACCCTGGCGGCGGCCCAGCGTCTGTACGAAAGCCATAAACTAATTACCTATCCGCGCACCTCTTCCAAATGTTTGCCCACCGACTACGTAGGCCAAGTTAAGCGTATTTGGAGTGGTCTAACCGCTTACGCTTCTCGGGCCGAAGAAGGAGGCTTAAACTTTCCTCTCTATGCCGCAGCCGCTCAAAAGCTTTTGGCCGAGCCTAAATTGCGCAACTATGCCAAAATTTTTGACAATTCCCGCATTTCCGACCACTTTGCCATTATCCCCACTACCCAACTGGCCGGGCGCACTCTGCGCGACGACGAAGCCAAAGTTTATAACCTAATCTTACGCCGCTTTTTAGCCGCCTTCTTCCCTCCAGCCATCACTACAGTTATAGAGCGGATTAGTACCGTTAGCGCCGAGAGCCAAACTTTTACTTTCCGTACCAAAGGCAACTTCTTAAGCGAAAAAGGTTGGAAAGAGGTTTACGGTTACGACTCCCAAGAAGAGTGCTCAGCCCTTCCCCAGTTAAAGGCTTCTCCCCAAGCTCCGGCCTTAGCTCGCAATCAGGAAATTACCCTTAAAGACGAAATGACCAAGCCGCCGACCCGCATTACCGAGGCCAGACTTTTAAGCTTAATGGAAAATGCCGGCAAACAAGTAGAAGACGAGGAGTTTTCCAACGCCATTGAAGAGACTGGCTTGGGCACTCCGGCTACCCGCGCCGAAATTATAGAAGCTTTACTTACCAGAGGTTACATCGAGCGAGCCGATCGAGCCTTAAAAGCCACCACTAAAGGGATAATCTTGATCGACTTACTTAAACGTATAGGTTGTCGTCGCTTGGCTTCTCCTGAATTGACTGGCCGCATGGAATATAATCTCAATCAAGTCGAGCATGGGACTTACAAACGCCAAGCTTATATGAGCGATATTGTCGACTATACCAAAGATATAGTTGCCAAAACTAAAGAGTTTGAATATGCCGATATTTATGCCGACGAAAAGCCTTTGGGCCTTTGTCCGGTATGTCATAAGCACCAAGTTTACGAAAAGATGCGCTTTTATGCTTGCGAAGCCAACCAAGGCAAAGACGGCGAGGGTTGCTCTTTTATCGTCTGGAAAGACAAGAACGGTCGTTACATTGATACTCGCACTATGAGCGAACTTTTAGAAAAAGGCCAAACCGATTATCTAGAAGGCTTCAAAGGCAGCGGCAAGCAGACTTATAAAGCCAAACTTCGTCTTCAAAACGACACTGTCGAATTAGAAACAGAGGGTGGTGCGATAGTTTCCGATACCGTCTCTTTACCAGTTAGCGATGAAATTTTGGGCCCCTGTCCTTTCGACAAAAATTGCCAAGTTACGGAAAATGCTTCTAGCTACCAATGTCAGCAAGTTTGTGTCCAAAACGGCTCCCACAAAAAGGGCTTTACCATGCCTCGCCTGATTTGTCAGCGCCCTATAAGCCACGAAGAGCTAGCCTATTTCCTGGAGCACGGACGCACCGAATTATTGGAAAACTTTATCTCCAAATATAACAAGCCTTTCAAAGGCTACGTCGTGCTTAACCGCTCTACAGGACGCTACGGCTTCGAGTTTGCCCCCCGCTCTCCCAAAACTACCACTTCCGCTCCCGTCAATACCGACGGCAGCGCCCCAGCTGAAGCGGCCACAGAAGTAGCTGCCGAAGCTAAGCCTAAGCGTACTACCCGCAAAAAAGCAGCCGCCGACAGCAGCTCAACAGCTGAAGTAGCTGCCGAAGCTAAGCCTAAGCGTACTACCCGCAAAAAAGCAGCCGCCGACAGCAGCTCAACAGCTGAAGTAGCTGCCGAAGCTAAGCCTAAGCGTACTACCCGCAAAAAAGCAGCCGCCGACAGCAGCACAACAGCTGAAGTAGCTGCCGAAGCTAAGCCTAAACGCACTACCCGCAAAAAAGCAGCCGCCGACAGCAGCACAACAGCTGAAGCAACCGCTGAAGCTAAGCCTAAGCGTACTACCCGCAAAAAGGCGGCAGCCGAATAGTCGGCGGCATAGATGCACCTACAAAAACATACCGAGCTTCCTAACTGCCAATATTTCCAAACAGAGGGCAAACTTTTATCCAACTCGAAGTCTAGGGGCGCAGAAAATGCTTTTAGGAAGGGTGAAAATCGATGAAGAAGCTCGGTATTTTGGCGGCTTCGGCCGTTATTTCTTTAGCGCCGCTATACGCACAAGCGCTGCCAGCGGCGGATCCAGGGGCCAAGGCGGCGGCCCCAAGGAGCGCTCCCTACCAGGACAGCCGAGGCTTAAAGGCGAAAACAAAGGGCCTAAATTCTTCTTCTCGGAGTGATAAAGTGACTGTCCAAAATCAAGAAAATCCAGCTGTAGTCACCCCCGGTATGACTCCAGCTCAAATGAAAGCTTTTTTCTTAGAGCAAACCAGGCACAGCTTGACCAGCTGGGAAGCCAAAAACTACAACATCAGTAACCATCCGCCTTTTCAGATCGATTCTCCCCAAGCTAGTCAGTTCTGCATTACTCCCGAAATTGCTAAAGCAATTAACTTGAGAGCTCAAGTAGACGCCTTTGCCAAAGAGGCCAAAGTATCTACTGCCGGTGTACGCGAAAACCAAAACGTACTTTGTCCTTGGGATCATCGCTACCGCATCAACGAATATATGTTGGCTTTAATGGCCGAATCGCTGAGCAATATCGTACCCCAATTACATAAAGAGCATATTGCCTCTTTGCCGGTACGCACTCCTGAAGAAGTAGCCAAACATCTGGGCCCCCAGGGAGTCAAAACTATCGAAGCTATTTTCGGTATGCCTTTAGCTAAGGCTATGGATTTTGTACGTAAAAATCCTGTCCGTATCGTGGGCGGCGAAACTCGCTCCAATACGCCGCGCTTTGTGGGCTTAGTTTCCCGCATCTATGCTGCTCGCGGTTTCAACGTCTTTTTAACCGAAAATAGCGACAACAAAGACACCTCCACCATTTTTATGTGGAGCTTCTTAACTTATATGCTGGGCTTATCCGGTGGCGACTATTATACTTCCAGTCACGGAGCTCCTCAGAAACAGAGCGACAAGATCCTCGGCCCCGACGGCTCCCAATATTTGCCTCCCGAATATGCCAAAATCGTCGAGCAAATGTACAAAATTTTGGAGCAGTGCGAAACTACTGGCTATACTGTCAAGCTGGCCGCCGCCGACGATCCTTTACTCCATCACAGCTTAACTTATAAGCGCATGTGCAGCCTCTATGCCGACTATTTGCGTAAAGGGCCAGCTTCCCCCGCCGCTTTAAAAATAGTTAAAAAGGCTATTGACGAGGGTATGCGCCTCAAGCTCGACTTCTTCGGCGGTGCCGGCTATAAAACGATCGCCCCGATTCTCGAAGATTTGGGCATAGATAAGGCCTTCGAAGGCGGCTATATTCGCTCCCAAGAAGATCCTTTCTTCCACAATATCGGCTTCCGCGTAGCTCAGAAGAAAAACTCTTCCGAATATGAAGTCGTCCATGACAGCGTAGACGCCAGTATGCCTATCGTCGTAAAATCGGCCAATTACGGCGTCATTTTAAAAGATGCTCCCCTTGGTCAAATCGTCTTTAACGTCGACCCCGACTCCGACCGCTTTGTGGCTGGCCAGATCGTTCCCGTTAGCGAAGAAGCTAAATTAACGGCCGATGGCATCAGCTCTATCAAGATAACTGACGACAAAATTTTTGCCCTCTTCTCACCCAACCAGTTCTTCCTTATGTTGGCCGAAAGTGATCGCGCCAGTATGGAAGACGACGGCAGTTGGAAAGATTATTCCAGCTTTGACATTCATACCTATGTATCGGCCCTCTCCTGGGACGAATGGGCCCAAAAGCACAATATTCCTGTAGTGCGCACCCCAGTAGGCTTTAAAGAGATCGCCGCCGTAGAGCGCAATGTGGAAAAGGCCATGGCCGAACATCCCGGAAAAGTGGTGGCCGTTTACGACGAGCTGGGCAACAAGATCGTCATTGGCCCCAAGCCCAAAGTACACCATGCCGGCGAAGAGAGCGGAGGCAAGATTGGCGGCCCTCGCGAGCCAATCTACAATATTTTAGGCCAAAAGATTATTGCCATGCGCGAAAAGAGTAGCGGTGAAGCTTGTATTTCCGCTGTAGTTATGGTCTCTAAACTTTACTTAAAATATAAAGAGACGGGCAACATTGCCGATCTTTTCTTGCACAACCATCTTTCCCAACTTTTCACCAGAGACGCCATTGCCAACAAGATGGAATTTCGCGGTGACAAGATCCACTACAACGAAGCTATCTTTGATCCTGAAGAGTTGGCTAAAGCCAAAGCTGCCGGTATTGCCGAAAAAGATCGCTTCAACAATTACTTCCGCCGCTTAGCCTTGGCTATGAAGGATCCTTCCCTTACCAACAGAGGTAAAGTGCTCAGCTTAGATGAGGTAAAAGGCGTTCTGACCGAAGCTATTCCCGGTATGGCTGAAGAATGGAAAGCTCTCGAGCGTATCGACGTTTGGTCAGATGGTTTGCAACTTTGGTTTAAAGATAACAAAGTGCGTGATATTTGCTTGCGTCCTTCAGGAACTGATGCTAAGTCGAAAGTTTACTTTGACGGTACTGACAAAGCTTATATGAACGAACTCTTCCAAAAATACTTCCGTGACTTCCCGGCCGCGCCCACCCCTCTCTATAAAGAGTTGCTTAAAGAAGATAAGTAACTTTTAAGCTAAACTTAGGCTCAAGTTCGCCTTTAGCAATGGCTAAGGGCAACCTTGAGCCTTTTTAATGGGCCCCTTTTGCCTAGCTAACCGAGTCAAAGCCTTGACATAAGATAACAAAAGTATTAGAATTTGGCCCTAAAGTTTTCGGGATGAGTAATCCCGACCATTACCCGGCTGTTTATTACCCCAATATTTGGCCGTGACGGAAGGAGGGGAACGCATAATGGAAACTACAGTTGGTGAGAACGAACCTATCGAAACCGCTTTGAAGCGTTTCCGGCGTCAATGCCAGAAAGAGGGCGTGTTGGCCGAAGTTAAGAAGCGCGAGTATTACGACAAGCCCAGTGTACGTCGTAAAAAGAAGGCTATCGCCGCTCGTCGCCGCCGCCGTCGTTAAGGCATGAAGGACAAAAGTTGTCAGACCCGTAGGGCTGGCAGCTTTTTTATTTTTAAACTTTTACAAAGTTAAGGCTGTGGCCACTTGGGCCGACAGCCTTAACTTTATAGTAGGAGCCCCATCTAACCTAGATCTAGTCTTCGATTTGCCAGTCGATAGGTGGAACGCCGTGCTCAGTTAAAAACTTATTGGCTCTACTGAAAGGACGGCTGCCAAAGAAGCCACGCCCAGCTGAAAGGGGGCTGGGATGGGGCGAACAAATAGCCAAATGCTTAGGATTAGTAATTAAAGCTTGCTTTTCCTGGGCTGGACGCCCCCACAAAATATATACAACCGGCCTATCGATAGTGTTGACAGCTTTAATTACCGCGTCGGTAAAATTTTGCCAGCCCAGTTTTTGATGAGAAAAAGCCTGATGGGCTCGCACCGTCAGCACGGCGTTAAGCATAAGCACCCCCTGATCGGCCCACTTTTTCAGCCAACCGCTATGGGGAATGGGATAGCCCAAATCGTCGTGCAACTCTTTGTAAATATTGACTAAAGAGGGCGGCAACTGTTTCTGAGTAGGCGAAACGGCAAAGCTTAAACCCATAGCCTGATTTACGTTATGGTAAGGATCCTGGCCCAGAATTAAGGCCTTTACTTTGTGAAAAGGCGTAAAATGGAAAGCATTAAAAATATCGTCGGCTGGCGGGAAGATAGTTTGCGTCTTATATTCGTGAATTAAAAGGCGTCGCAACTTCAAATAATACTCTTTTTGAAATTCATCTCCGATAACTTCAAGCCAATCGTTAGTTATTTTGGGCATTTTGTCCACCTCGTTACAAAGTTGGGTTCTTTATCGTTGCTTAAAACCTGCTCAATTGTTAGAATTGAGGGAACTAAGTATTAATTACAAAATTTTCAAAGGAGATTCCCATGAGTATCGGTATTGGTTCGCTTTCCGGCCTAACGCCAACCTATTCTTCTCCTAGCTTAAAAGGCTTTAGCGAGTCTAACTCAGCTTCGGCTCCCTCTGCCCCAGATCTCTCGCTAACTGAAACTTTTACAAAATCGGCCGACAAGCCGGTCAGTTTAATTATCCAGAGCGATGATCAAGAAAAATTGGCCGCTCTAAAAGCTCAGCTCCTCAAGAGTGATCAGAGCAACCAAGTCACGGCCGACTTACCTATTATTAACGGCTTTTCTATCGACGTATCCTCCCAAGATAGCCAAGCTTTACAAAATCTCACTCAAGCTCAGCAAAGTGGCGCTTTTGCCGTCTCTCTCGATCAACATTCCGACTTTACTTCCAACGATCTCTTTGAATTGCAAAATACCTTTTCTCCTCTCCACAAAGAGAGCAACATTATGTTTGGTGTAGAAAAATTACACGAGCAAGGTATCAAGGGCCAAGGTACTTGTATTTGCGTTATAGATAGCGGCATTGCTATGCACCCCGACTTAAAAGATCGAGTAATTGCTTTTAAAGATTGCGTCAACGGTCGCCAAGAGCCCTACGATGACAACGGCCACGGCACTCATGTAGCCGGTATTTGTGCCGGAGACGGTACTAGCAGCCAAGGTAAAACTGTAGGAGTAGCCCCGGAAGCCAACATTGTAGGCGTAAAAGTGCTCGATCAATTTGGTAACGGCACCACTTCCCAAATTATTAAAGGCATTCAGTGGGCTATTGCCAACAAAAATAAATATAATATCGACGTTATCAATATGTCCTTGGGCCGTCCTATTCCCCGCACTCGCTTTCTCGATCCCATGACTATGGCTGTCCAATTTGCTGAAAAGTGCGGCATTACCGTAGTAGTTTCAGCTGGCAACGATGGCCCTGAAGCTTCTACTATCTGTTCTCCGGGCAACGCTCCCAACGCCATTACTGTGGGCGCTTTCGACGATTGTGGCACTCCAGAAACGGACGACGATTGGCCAGCCTACTTCTCCAGTCGCGGCCCGACGCGCTTTGACAATTTGGAAAAGCCCGATATTTTAGCCCCTGGCGTCGATATTATTTCTTGCTCCAACGAAGATGACGGCTACGTACAAATGTCCGGCACTTCTATGGCGGCCCCCTTTACAGCCGGTGTCGCCGCTCTAATGAAAGGCGTCAACCCCAAACTTAAGCCCAAAGATATAAAAAGTGTTTTAATGGCTCAGGCCGCGCCTTTCCAGCAAAGCTATTTAAACCGCAATACGGCTGGAGCCGGAGCCATTACTCCCCAAGAGTCTTTGGCCCAAGCTGCCAATTTCCGCAAAAAATAAGTAACCGTTCTTGCTAAGAGAGCCTCTGAATCATGTCTTTCCTGCCTTATATATTGGAATGGCATCTTCCAAGAGGCTCTTCTTGTGAAGGAGATTTTTTTGAGCACAGTTATCAATTCTGATCTTAGCGACCGCAGCAAACGCTGGGTAGTAGGCCTAGACTTAGGCACTACCAATTCGGCTATGTCTTGTCTTCCTTTGTTGGAAGAAAGGCAATTGGAGAGCGTCTCTATTACCCAGCGCATTTCCGAAAATCAGGTCAGCCGTTTGCCTACTCTGCCCAGTTTTCTCTACTTGCCCGGCGAGCACGAGATGCCTTTGCACGCTCTGGAACTACCCTGGAACCAAGAGTTGGACTACGCCGTAGGCGCTTTTGCTCGCAGCCAAAGTGCCAAAATTCCTGGCCGAGTAGTTAGTTCAGCTAAATCTTGGTTGGCCCACCGTCGCGCCGAACCTGGTGAAGCTATCTTACCTTGGGAAGCTGTTAAAGAAGGGCGTAAAGTCAGCGCCATCGAGGCTTCTCGCCGTTATTTAGCCCATATGCGCGACTCTTGGGACCACGATCATCCAGAACATCCTTTGGCTTTGCAAGAATTAGTCTTAACCGTACCGGCCTCTTTCGACGAAATAGCTCGCGATTTAACTATAGAAGCGGCTGATCGGGCCGGTTTGGAAAAGGTTACTCTCTTAGAAGAGCCCCAAGCCGCCTTTTATACCTGGCTCTGGTCTAGGCGCAAAACTTGGCGCAACAATTTGCCTGGCGTTAAGGAAATTTTAATTTGTGACATCGGCGGCGGTACTTGTGACTTTACAGCTATAAAAATTGACGAAGAGGGGTTGCGCCGTATAGCTGTAGGCGATCATTTAATGTTAGGTGGCGACAACTTAGATATTGCCATAGCCAGATTGTGTGAAGCTAGATTAGGCGTCAAGCTCAATTTATTACAATGGGGCGTATTACAACAACAATGTCGCCAAGCTAAAGAGAAATTGCTCGGAGCCGATCCACCCGAATCGTGCTCAGTTATTACTCCGGGCGTAGGCTCCAAACTTATCGACAGCGCTTTACAAACGGAGGTCAGCCGCCAAGAGATCCAAGAGCTAATCTTAAATGGCTTCTTCCCTGAAGTGGCCTTTACTGAGCCTATTGCCCACGATCACAAAGTTGGCTTACAACAATGGGGTTTACCTTATGCTAGCGATCCTATAGTCCCCCACTATTTATCAGCCTTTATGCGCACCCACAATTTGCGCCCCCAAGCGGTTTTATTTAACGGCGGGGCCTGCCGTCCGCAAGCTATTAAACAGCGCATTGTTAAGATCTTAAATAATTGGCTGGGCTACGAAGTACAAGTATTGGAAAATGAAGCCGAAGATCTAGCTGTAGCCCACGGAGCTTGCGCCTTCGGTTGGCTTAAGTATCACGGTCAAGAGCGGATTAAAGGCGGCATTGCTCGCTCTTACTATTTGGGTGTAGGCCAGGATAAGGCCCTTTGTGTCATTAGGCGCAACCAAGACGAAGGCGAGCGCCAAGAAGTTGACGGCCCTGAGCTAAAGCTCAGAGTAGGCTCGCCAGCAGCTTTTCCCCTTTTAGCTTCGACTGAGCGCCCCCAAGATACAGTCGGCCAAGTTGTCGATCAAGCGTTACTTAAGCCTTTGGGCACTTTAGAGACCGTAGCGGCCGGCAGTAAAGGTGAAAATGAAGTGGCCGTCCATTTAGCCGCCCAAGTAACTGAAATTGGCACTATGGCTCTGTGGGCCACCTCTTTAGACGGCTCACGCAGTTGGTCTTTACAACTTCCTCTGCGCGGACGCAGACAGAAGAGAGCGGCCTTAGATATTGCCCCCCAAACGATCGACAAAGCCAAAAAGCTAATCAATTATACTTTTACTACCAAAGCTAACAAATTGCGGGATACAGATATAAGGCCCAGAGCTTTGCTAGGCTCGTTGGAAGCTTGGCTAGGCAAACGGGCTAGCTGGCCTTCCGGCTTAAATAGAAGCTTATGGGAAGCTTTTTGGCTTTGCGCTGACAAGCGCCGCTCTTGCGCTGAATACGAGGCGGCTTGGTTTAACGGGGCCGGTTTCTTGTTGCGTCCCGGCCTGGGCGTCCCCTTAGACAAATGGCGCCTTGAGCAAATGCAAAAACTGTTGCCAGAATGGATGCAATTTTCTCAAGATGAAAATGTGCGTCGCGAGTTTTGGGTTTTTTGGCGCCGTTTGTCGGCCGGTTTAGAGGCCGCTGCCCAAACTAGCTTGTGGGCCAACTTGGCTCCTCGCCTTATTCCTGGGCGCAAACATATAAAAAGCCGCCTTAAGCAACTGCTACCGGCCGAAAAGGTTGAAGTTATGCGCTTAGCCGTCAGCTTGGAGCGCATACCTATGTCAGAAAAAGAAATTTTGGCCGAAACTATTAGCCAAGACTTTAAAGTGCGCCCAGAGACGGTCTGGCAACTTTCCCGCCTGGGAGCTAGACGCCTTATAGGAGCTGGCCCACAACACGTTATGGCCGCCGAGCTGGTAGAAACTTGGGTAGAAAAAATTTTGGCTGCCAAGTGGCCAGAGAGCCGCTCTATAGGCTTAGCTACGGCCGAAATGGCCCGCTATACTAACAATCGCGCTTTAGACTTAAATAAGAAGCTGCGCGAGCGGCTAGCCCAAAGATTGGAGCGGGAGAACCTTCCCCAAGCCGCCCAGCGGGTGCTTAGCTTATGTGAAGAAGAGGACGAAGCAACTTCCGTCCTCTTCGGTGAAGATTTGCCCATAGGCTTACGCTTAGACGTCTAAGTCTTGGGCCGACATCAGCGGCAGGGTAATAGTTACTTGGGTGCCTTGGCCTACCTTACTAGCAAATTTAACGCTGCCGCCGTGGCGTTTCACAATCGCTTCAGTAATAGGTATTCCCAAGCCAGTACCGCCGCTGATACGATCTCGCCCAGTATCGACTCGGTAAAAGCGTTTGCCTAAATTGGCCAAATGCTCGGATGAAATGCCGCAACCCTCGTCGCTGACCACAATCTTTACTTCTTGCTCGCCAACTTGAACCCCAACTTTAACTGACTTTTCTTTGGGCGTATGGCGCAAAGCATTGTCCACGATATTGCGTACCGCTCTAGTTAAAGCCAGAGCGTCACCTAAAATCCACACATCGCGTCCAGTTTCCATGGCGACAGGGTGCTCCATAGCTTCACTTAAGGAAGCTCCCACAGCATTCTTTACTACTTCGTTGACACTGAGAGGATCGGAGACTCGACGTTGGGACAATTCTTGACTGCGCGATAAAGTTAATAAATCGAGCACCAAATGCTCCATGCGACTAAGCTCTTTATCGATAGTAAAGACGGTACTTTGTACTTTATCTAATACTTTGGCACCTTCCAACTTAAGTTTAAGTACGTGCACTGCTCCCATTAAACTAGTTAAAGGGGTCTTTAACTCGTGAGAAGCATCGCCAATAAAGCGCCGTTGTTCCAGGAAAGACTCTTGCAAAGCATCTAACATATGGTCAAAAGTATTGGCCATAACGAAAATTTCGTTGCGTCCTGGGCCCAAGTTAACTCGAGCACTTAAATCGCCAGCTTCCAGTTTTTTAGCTACTTTGACCACTTTTTGTAAAGGAGTGGTCAACACTCTAGCTATACAAATGCCTGCCAGAGAGACTAGTAAAGCCAAAATAACCGAACCGATAACAAAAAGGCGATGGGCCATTTTTATAGCTCGGTTGGCGAAATTCCAAGGTACGGCAGCCTCTATATAGCCATTCAATTTATCCCCTTCAGTAATAGGGCAAAGCATAATTTGAAAATTAGGCTCATCTACATAAACTAAATTGAAAGGGCCAAAATGGGGAGGCGGCGGAACTATCTCATCTGCTGTGCTCTTATCACTAGAAAGCCAAAGCAAAAAACGATGGACAATACCACCGCGCCTAGGCAATTTAGAAGGGCCGTAATAAGTAAAGCCAGCTTCTTTAATAATAGACTGAGAATAAGCCATAGCTTCAGGCACTTTATCGGCCCCACGCACCTGAAACTCGTCTGTACCTTGTAAACTCCTCCAATTATCTGTCAAAAAAGAGAACATAGCCCGACTGGGCTTTTGAGGAAGAGATTCCTGGCCCTCAAAATACATAAAAGGCGACTCGGAAGAGGCTATTTCTAAACCTTGCCTATTATAGATGCGAACATAGCTGCAATTGCGTCCGATCGCTTCGGCCATCTTCTGATAATTGCCGTTAAATTGAGAAAGGCGCAGAGCTCGAGGCTTAAATTTAGGGCGCGGCGCTCTCTTTTCTCTATTATCGCTAGCGGAATACACTTGGCTTAGCCGTTGCCAAGAGCCAGACTCAGCCTTCCTCTGCTGCCAAGACTTATCCTTAATATCCCTAATGGGCAAGCGATCTTCCCTATTGTCTTCAGCAAAATAATAAAGAATGGTATAGAGCGAGCGGGCCCCTTCATTCCAAACTACACTATCTACAGCAAAGCAAATAAATAAGCCGGAACAAAGGATTGCCAGCGACAAAATCGTCATAAAGGATAGAGAGATCAAAACCGACAGTGAAACTCTGCGCATAATTTTCTTAGGCCTTTCTCTAGCCTAAAACATAACCTACGCCGCGCACGGTGCGCAGCAGAGAGCGATTTTCATCATCAAGTTTATTGCGCAAGGCACAAATATAAACTTCCACTACGTTGGTTTCTAAGTCGTCGCACCAACCCCAAAGTTGTTGCAAAATTTGTTGGCGAGTAAAAACTTGGCGCGGCTTACTCATAAACATTTCCAAAAGCTCAAATTCGCGCAAAGTCAGATGAAGGGTACGGCCACCCTTGGTAACGATGTGGGATTCGGGATCTAAAATAATATCTTCATATTCCAAGAAGTTGACTTTGCGCCCCTTACTGCGACGCAACAAGGCTCTAACTCGGGCCATCAATTCGGCAAAATGGAAAGGCTTGGCTAAATAATCGTCACCACCCTTATCTAAGCCCTCTACCATATCTTCAAGTTGATCTTTGGCACTTAAGAATAAAATAGGGACATCGGCAATATTGCGTATACCTTTACAAACTTCCAAACCAGAAATATCAGGCAACATTATATCTAAAATAACTAAATCGGGACGATTCTCTTTGTATTTTTTCAAAGCTTCACGACCGGTAGCGGCTGTAATAGTTCGGTAAGACTCGTGCTCTAAAGTGTAAGTTACCGACTCGCGAATAGCTTCTTCATCATCAACTACTAAAATTAAAGGATACTCAATGGCCATAATCTTCCCTCCTAAAAATAAAAGAATCTCTCCCCTATCTGCCTTGTATTATAAAGAAATTTTCTTTATTTTTCTCCCTATCGCCCTCTCCAAGCTTAAAGATAAGCTAAAGAAAAGAGCAATTTTGTCTAAAACAAAACTGCTCTTGACTCTCAATTATTATGGGCCAAATAGTTGGCGATTTTCACAAGATGGCTAGCCACCATCTGGGGATATAACCTTTTACTATTAAAGATTACTCCTAACCTAAGTCCAGAGGGCAGCCCCACTCTCCCTCTTTGTAGACCGGGGCTTGCAATTGGGTGTGTTCTACTTCTTTACCATTCCAACGCAATTCCAGAATTTCGGCCTTTTCGACAGCTTCAGCTTCCAATTGGGCTAACTCCATATGTTTTTCCAACTCCAACACTTCGCGCAACCTAGCTTTAGTGCAAGGGTGTTTGCTAAGCATTAGAGAGCAACAATCTTCGTAAGGGCGGGCCGAAAGTTCGTAAGTGCCGATCTGGCGAGCGATTTTTAATATATCTTCTTTGTCGGTACCGACTAAGGGGCGCAACATAGGCATGGGGGCCGCTTCATCGATGACGCGCATATTGGTAAGCGTCTGAGAGGCTACTTGGCCTAAGCTTTCGCCAGTAAGCAAAGCCTGAGCTCCCTCGCGCTCAGCCACCAAAGAAGCGATCCGTACCATAGAGCGACGGTATAAGATCATGCGCAAATCGGCCGGCGTCATGCTGAGCAACTCTTCTTGTACCGGTGCAAAACTGACCAAATAAAGCTTAGTTTTGTATTGGAAACGGGTTAAAATATCGGCTAACAGAGTACAATTTTCCAAACTGGCCTTGTTGGTAAAAGGGTAAGAATGGAAGTGGCACATAATTACGTCGGCACCGCGCTTCATCATCTTCCAACAAGCTACCGGCGAGTCGAAGCCAGAACTAAGTAAACCGACGATCTTACCGGCTGTACCTACAGGCAAACCGCCCGACCCCTTGATGCGCTCACCAGAAACTAATACTAAATTATTGACGATCTCTAAACGAATGGTAATATCGGGATTAGTTAGATCGACTTTCATTTCCCGACCGATGTCTTTAGCTCTGTCGCCAATATAGCCGCCTACAGTTCTTTCCACTTCTCCCGAGCGCATAGGGAAGCTCTTGTCGGGACGGCGGCAACGCACGGCAAAAGTCTTGCCTTGGGCTTCGCAAAAGCACTTCCAAGCCGCTTTCTTCATAGCTTCCAGTTCTTGGGGAACTTCATAGACTAAAGCGTAGTTGGCCACCCCAAAAACTCCGCCCATGCGGCGGCGCACTTCCTCAAGATCTTCCGAATCCAAATTAAAAGTGATGCGACCGTATAAAGTGCGCACGGAGATCTTTCCCATATCGCGAAAAGTTTTGCGTAGATTGCTGACTAAACGCTTGACAAAAAGGTTGCGATTGTTGCCCTTAAGGGCTATTTCGTGATAATGAACGACTATTTGCATGATTGTTATCTTTCCTGGCTGCAAATTTTCACGCTAAAAATGCAGCCTCTATCTTGAACTTATTTTTTGCTGGGCCCCTTATTGGCGCACCTAGCCTCTTAACCTGCCGCCTTTACCTTAAAGCCTCGGGCTTCGAGCAAATCGCAAGCCACGCCGCGCCCAGGATGGCGCTGCCAATCGGCTCCACCCACGCTGCCGCAGCCGCAGGAAGGGCTATGTTGCTTGAGGATGATAAGTTCCGGCTGTAAACGCTCGGCCAAAGCCAAGACCGCTTCGGCTCCAGCCCGAAATTGAGCAGTGACGTCTTGGCCGCTGCGATTGCTCACTAGGGCCCTGTATCCGCTAATAAAACCATCCTCAGCCCCACCAGACAGCCCTGCCGGAACTCGAGGCACAGGCAAACCGCCCTGGAGCTCGGGACAAATGGGCATTATTTCGTTGGGGCCAAAGCTTTTAAGTAATTCCGGATCGGCTTTGGCTTGTCCGTCGTAGCGACAAGGCCAGCCCATTAGACAAGCAGAAACCATAACTCGGGGCGGTTGGCCTAAGCTAAGCAAACGCTTTTGCTCAGCTTCAAGCTTAAGCAACAACAAACTATCCTGCGGCTGCGGCTGGAAAGCAGGGGTCATTTCTTTTGCCTTTCTGCATTTTTATAGGGCGCGGCGTACAAACTGGTTATTGGGTCCCTGACTGGCAAAGATGTACACATATTTATCTTGGGTGGCTATGCTAAAGCCGGTGCAACCGATTAAGGGCTTGAGCTTTACCGCTACTTCGGGATTGCTAAACTTGCCGTCTTTAAGGCGAGAATAGATAATCGATTCGCCATCTCGGCTCAAGCTGGCCACATGCAAATTGCCATCTTTATCTTGGCAAGCTTCTAAGGCAGCTCCTATAGGAGCTTCTCCCGCTGACGGAGGAGCTGCAGCCACTACTTGCCAAGAGCCCTCTTCCCAGCGACGTACTTGGCGGCGGCTTTTATCATTTTTGCCTAAACGAGGTAAATCGTAAACTAAGAGCGGATCTTTGCCACTATTGTCACATAGAGAAAAGTTTAAGCCAAATTTGCCACGAACCACATTGACAGAATCTTCGTTGGTGCCAATTAAGGGACGGATATAAGAACTAAGCAAACTATGGCCGTCGTTCCAAACAGCCACAAAGCCACCTTTATTTTCGCCAGCTAGCTCAACTTTATCACAGCCTGTCCCCTGACGCCCTAAGTTGCAAGCTCGAGGACGGTCGCCCCGATATTGGGGATCGAAAAGGGCCGCCTTAACTAGATTATTTTCGGCAGTCCAACCAAAACAGAGACTGGGCTTACGCCCGCCCACGCCAGCAATATCGATGTCGCTGCCTCCACCGGCTCCAGAAAGAACAAAACTGTCACAAACGGCCGGCTTACTAAAACTCCAACCGCTGTCGCTAGAATAAGAGTACATTACTTCGAAAGCATTTTCACTTTGTTCGACGATATTATGTAAAAATAATACACCGACACTATATTTAGCACTGGCAGCAGCTACTTTGCGCACACCAGCTAAATTAGATCCAAAGAAAGGGGCCTTAATAGTCGTCCATTTGTTGCCCGATTCGAAGACAGAAAAGCTAAATTCGGGAGCTTTAATGACGCTGGCACTATTTGACCAACCGAAAAAGACTTGCAAGCGCTTATAAGTAAGCAACTGGGGATCGACTACTAAACCGCCTCCGGTATCGGGAATATCTAGCGATTGCCAATTAGAGGCAGCAGCCCAGCTCTCTTCCGTCTGAGCGTCAGCCAATACGATTCCTCCGACACAAGCCAAACCAGCTAAACCGACAGCTATCGAGCGATAAAAATGGTAACTCAAGTTCACGGTAGCTTTTTCCTCCGATTAGAATTGGTAAGTATGGGGGAAGAGATCCTTTAACTCGTGGGCCGAACCAGACATACAAACGAGTCGATCTACAGGATTAAGCCATTTTCCCACTAACTCGGCCGCCCTAGCCTTAGAGACTTTTTCCAAATCGACCAAGTAAGCGGCAAAATCGAAGACGATTCCATCCCTAGATAAAGAGTGGCCCAACAAAGGAGCAGCTTCACAAGGGTTAGACCATTTGGCCACAACGCTAGCCGCGTGGCGCATAACCGCTTCATTAAAAATATTATCCTCTAAAGAGTTGGCAGAGAGATCGGCAATGATCTTTTCCACAATATTGACAACTTTAGGCAATTCTTTCACATGGGCCGATAAGTAGAGCTTAAAGACGCCCATACCGTCATAAACGTTAATGGCAGTGCGACAAGTATAAGTTAAGCTATTCTTCTCGCGCAGTTCCAGATTAAAGAGGCTAGAATAGCCTGCTCCCAACAAAGTATTGATTACTCGCCAAGTTAATAAATCTTTGTGAGTTAAAACGGGGAAACGCCAGCCCATAGAGACAAAAGCTTGCTCTTCGGGACCAGAAGCTTTAAGGATTACGCTACCGTCGGGATATTCGCTCTCAAGCAAGAAATTGGCCGGCTTAACAACGCTGCCGTAAGGAACTTTTTGCCAAAAATCGTCGGCCCATTTGTTAAAATCGTCACTCAAATTGCCGCAACCTATAATAATTAAGTTGCTGCGGTTGTAAATGCGCCTATGGAAAGCGCCCAAGTAGTCAGAGTCCATCTTGGCCAACCCGGCGTCGTCGCCTACGGGAGGACGACTCATAGGATTGGGGGCTAAAAGCAAACTTTCTACGGCATGGGAGACAAAGATACCGTAGTCGGCCAATTCGCGCTGGCGCTCATGGATAATAATTTCTCGCTCAGAATCGATACTTTGTTGGCTCAATAAAGGCTTGCAAAGCACCTGGTACAACAGATCAAAGCCTAGAGCTTCCAAGCCGCTAGGCACACGCACCCAATAAGCGGTTAAATCACGGGTAGAGTAGGCAGAGATCTGACCGCCTACCCCTTCAGCACAACGTGATAAAGCGTGAAGAGCGGGAAACTTTTCGGTACCGCGCATAGCTACATGCTCTAGGAAATGGGAAGCGCCCCATTCCTCCTGATTTTCATAGCGGACACCAGTTCGTACAGCCGCAAAAATATAAGCAAACGGGGAGCCGTCGTTGGGACAAACTACACAGTGGGCTCCGTTGGAAGACTCTATTAGCTGAGCACTTCGGCAACGGGCAAATTCTTTAAAACTGGCAGGTAATTTCATAGCTCTTTTTTTCTCACGATAGGCCCCAAACATCGCAGCCTTTTTGGCTCATGTCCGGTTTAATTGCAGGCGATTCGCTTACCTAATCTTGGCAGTAGCGCATTTCAACACAAGCTTCCATCCTTTCGCTTTAAAAAAGATAAAGCCCTCTACAATTAACTAAGCGCAAATTTAAGCGCCCATTTTCCCAGCCCCCCAAACGACAAAGAAAAAGGAAGAACCCTCTTGCACGCCTTAGCGCCAAAGGAGCTCTTCCTTCTTTTCTTCGCCCTCGAATTAGTGAAACGAAGCTAATACCACTCATCGGGTGGAATTAGGCAAACGCCATAAATTTCTTCGGTAGAAACAGATTCTGTATCTAGATACATTGTAAAAATATTTCCTTACAAATTTTTGCAAGTTCCCAGCACAGATCTATCCCCGCGTCCCTCCCGCCGCAAGCACAAACCTGCGTGCCAAAGACCACTTTCCCTAGTTTCGACAAAGGATCGGAAAAATCTTACCTATTATAAATAATTTTTCAGAAATATTGAAAGAGATTCAAAGGCTAGACCAGCAAAGGAACCGCTCCTCTTTTTCTAGAAGGCGCACCCTATGACAGAACACAGACATAGTTCGCCTGCAGCCAAAGAAGCGCTTCACCGCATCCTTAAATCTGCTTTTACGGCTAAAGATATAGCTGATTTAATGCCAGCTATAGATCTTAATAGTCCAGCCACTCAAGCTAAAGAACTTATGGAACGTCTGGGCTGTCCGATCTTGGGGGTACAGCGCGACGGACAGTATGTCGGCTGGATCGATTTGCAAGACGTAATAGGTATAAATGAGGGGACTTGTGCCGATTTTTTGCGTGATTTTTCCGAGCGTCCCATCCTCCACGAAACGGCATCTTTTAAAGAGGTTATCCTAAGCTTAGCTAAAGGATCTCCGGTCTTTGTCAACGTCATGGGGGAGACAGCTGCCGCTATTTGTCCTTGCGATTTACAGGACGCTCCTATGCGCATGTGGCTCTTTGGGCTGATTACTCTTATGGAAACCCTAATGCACAGGGCCATTACTTCCCAACTTCCCGACGAAACTTGGAAGAAATACCTATCAGCCGGGCGCTTAGAAAGGACTTGCGCCCTCTATGACGAGCGCCGCCGCCGCAACGAAGAGATCGATTTGGACGACTGCTTACAATTTTCCGACAAAGCCGACATTTTGTTGCGCTATCCTATTACTGCCGCCGCTTTAGGCTTTACTTCCAAAAGGCGCGGCCAAGAGTTTTTCTCTAAACTCGAATCGCTGCGCAATACGCTGGCCCACTCCCAGGTGCTCACTCCCGACAGTCTACCTACTATTGTAGCCTTGGCCATATCTCTGGATATTTTGCTAGATGTAGAAGCCACTCCCCTACTCCAAAAAAATTCCACTACCCCTATCCAAGCGGTAAAGAATATGGCAGCTCGCTTACAAGAGCAAAATATCGCCTTGCCGGGCGTGGCCATACCTCCTCCTACTCCCAAAGGGAAACTCCCTCCCAAAACTATTAAGGGAGTCCCTAGAGCGGTTATCGAAGCTAAGAACCAGGATTATGCCGACGCCTCTAACCAAGGCTAGGTAAGTAAAGAATAAACTAAGCACTCACTATTAGCTGTCCGCTCTGCCCCCTACCTTATCCAGCTAGGGGGCGAAAAGACGGTTATATTTTAAGGGAAGGAAACGGAGTCCAATTTTGGCAACTCCAAGTGATTCAGCAAATATGATAAATCCTCCAACTAAGAACCAAAAACTTATCGACTGGGTCAATGAAATTGCTCAACTGTGCACTCCCGACAACATCTATTGGTGCGACGGAAGTCAGGAAGAGTACGACCGCCTTTGCCAAGAGATGGTCGAAAGCGGAACTTTCATTAAACTCAACCCTGAGAAGCGCCCTGGTTGCTTCTTGGCCCGATCCAACCCCGGTGATGTAGCCCGCGTTGAAGACCGCACCTTTATTTGTACGAGCAAGCGTGAAGATGCCGGCCCGACTAACAACTGGATGGCCCCTGACGAAATGAAGGCGATCTTGAAGGGTCACTTCAAAGGCTCTATGCGCGGCCGTACCATGTACGTTATTCCTTTCAGCATGGGCCCCTTAGGCTCTCACATTGCCCAAATTGGTGTCGAGATTACCGACAGTCCTTACGTAGTAGTGAATATGCGCATTATGACCCGTATGGGACAGAAGGTACTCGATGTACTGGGCGAAGATGGCTACTTCGTTCCTTGCTTACACAGCGTAGGTGCCCCCTTAGAGCCCGGCCAGAAAGACGTAGCTTGGCCTTGTGACAAAGACCATAAATATATCGTCCATTTCCCCGAAGAGAATACCATTTGGTCTTACGGTAGCGGTTACGGTGGCAACGCTCTGTTGGGCAAGAAATGCTTAGCTTTACGCATTGCTTCCAATATGGCCCGACGTGAAGGCTGGTTAGCCGAGCATATGCTTATTTTGGGTGCCGAGGCTCCCGACGGTGAAACTACTTACGTAGCTGCCGCCTTCCCTAGCGCCTGTGGTAAGACCAACTTCGCTATGCTTATTCCACCCGAGTCCTTCAAGGGCTGGAAGATCTGGACTGTCGGCGACGATATAGCTTGGATTAAGCCTGGTAAAGACGGCCGCTTCTATGCTATCAATCCCGAGGCCGGCTTCTTCGGCGTAGCTCCGGGCACTTCCGTAAAGTCTAATTTCAACGCCATGGCCAGCGTCAGTTCTAATACTATCTTTACCAACGTAGCTTTAACTGATGATGGCGACGTCTGGTGGGAAGGTATGACCAAAGAAGCTCCCGCCCACTTAATCGACTGGCAAGGTAACGACTGGACTCCCGACTGTGGTCGTCCGGCTGCTCACCCCAACTCCCGCTTCACCGCTCCTACGGCCAATTGTCCCACCCTCTCTAAAGAGTGGAACAATCCCAACGGTGTGCCCATTTCCGCCTTTATCTTCGGCGGCCGCGTAAGCTCCAATATGCCTTTGGTTATGCAGTCTTACAACTGGGGCCACGGCGTCTATTTGGCAGCCACTATGGGCTCTGAAAAGACGGCTGCTGCCAACGGTAAGATTGGCGAAATCCGCCGCGATCCTTATGCCATGCTGCCCTTCTGCGGCTACCACATGGGCGACTACTTCGATCACTGGCTGGACATCGGTCGCAAGACTAATCACCCCGTACCCATCTTCCGCGTCAACTGGTTCCTCAAGAAAGATGGCAAGTTCTTATGGCCCGGCTTTGGCGACAATATGCGCGTCTTGAAATGGATTATCGACAGGGTTCACGGTCGAGCCAAGGCTGTAGAATCGCCCGTCGGTTTAATGCCTACTTATGAAGATATTGACTGGACCGGCTTGGAAATGACTCGTGAAGAGTTCAACGAGCTTATGACTATCGATAAAGCAGCTTGGAAGAGCGAATTGTTAGCCCAAGAAGAGCTTTTTGTCAAATTGAGCGAGAGACTGCCTCAAGAATTGGTTATGGAGCGCCAAATGCTCTTGCGCCGCCTCAACCGCACCACCGGCACTTGGACTCCTCCCGAAAAGTAGGTCATCAGTCGTCATAAAAAGTGTCCTCCATAGGTTCACACCAATTGAGAGCACTTTATAAGGTAGGAGCCGTTTCAGAGCAATATCTGAAGCGGCCCCTTTTTTGCTATTTAAGGAACCACACTTCTTTGCTATCCTCATCCACATCTACAGCTGAACAAACTAGCGCACCACCTGTTACCTGGAAATTTCTTTTACAACTTTTCTGGGAAACTTTGCGCATCAGTACCTTTACAATAGGCGGAGGTTTCATAATTGTCGCCTTTTTGCAAGAACGTTTTGTAGAAGATCTGCACTGGCTTACTGAAGACGAGATGCTCAATCTGGTTTCGATTGCCCAAAGCAGCCCCGGTCCGGTGGCCATAAATACTTCGGTACTGGTAGGTTACAAATTAGCTGGTTTGAAAGGTACTTTCTTCTCCGTATTAGGCACAACTCTGCCACCTTTAGCAATTATTACGGTTATCGCCTATTGTTATAAATGGATCGCCGACAGTCAAGCATTACAAGCTTTCTTCTACGGCGCCCGCTACGCGGAAGCAGCTCTTATCCTCAATGTTACTGTTACTATGGTAACGACAGTTTTTAAGTCTTCCCGCTATATCGGTCTAGCCATGGGAATTTTGGCCGCTTCTATTATGTTGGCAGTTAGTAACAGCGTCGTCTACTTGGTAGCTGTCTTTGCCTTGGTAGGTTTTATCTTCTTTAGAGTTCCTTTGCCCCCAGCCGATACAGACAAAGGGCCCAAAAAATAACTGAGGATCCTTTATGTGGCCTTCTCTAACGACTCTGTGGATTTTGTATATAACCTTTTTTTATATAGGCATCCTCTGCTTCGGAGGTGGCTATGCAGCCGTACAACTCTCTCAAGAACAAACGGTCAATATCCATCACTGGATGACTATGGCCGATTTTGGCAGTATCGTCACCATGTCGGAAATGACGCCCGGCCCTATAGCTTTAAATGTAGCTACTTTTGTGGGAGCTAGACAAGGTGGCATTTTGGGCTCGATTGTGGCTACGCTAGGCTTAATCTCCGGCCCTTGCTTAATAACTTCGCTGTTAGCTTTTATCTATCAAAAATACAAAGATTGCCCAGCCGTAGATGCCATTCTCAAAGGTATCAAACCTGCTGTTTTAGGTATGCTAGTTTCTGTAGCGCTCTCTTTTGTTTTTTTAGCCATGCGCAAGCCACAAATTTTGGAAGATCTTGACCCCAACAGCGCTGGGACAATAAATCCAGCCAGTCTTTTAGTAATCGGCTTATCTGTTTATGCTCTACATAAAAAAATCATCGGCCCTATTACTCTAATTTGCCTAACTGGATTTACATCCTTAATTATTGAATATTTTTGTCGCTAATGGCTTCCCCACCGACTAATCTAAGTTTTTTTATTACCAATTATCCAAGCAGCAGAAATGGGCTCCGCTGCGGCTGTACTCATCTTTAAAGCGCTTAGTTAAGGGCAAAACCATTTGACAACTTCCCCGGCCAACCTCTTCAAAATTTTTATCCTGTTGCAATTTTTCATTTAATCTAAGATAGCCAATTTCCCAGGAATTAGCGAAGTTAGCAGCTTTAATAAGCTCAGCTACTCCTTGAGCCGTATCGCTCAATAATTCTTCGCATTGGTTATCTTTATTAAAAATGGCATAAGCAAGGATATGGCCTCTAGAGTCTTGCGTTGCGTAAATTTTACCAGCATCCTTAAGGCGCCAACGCCAATAATCAAGGCTTCGCTGTAGCCAGCCGTATTGCTGATGCTTGTTATAGTAATCAGCTAAAGCCAATAAGTCGCTATCAGAGCAAAAAAAAACATGCTCACCATTTTGATATTTAGTTGCAGAACTACGCCAACGCCAAAGTTTATGCCAAGCAGCTTCTTGATAGCCCAATTTGGCATAAAATTGCGGTATATAAGTAGAAAGCAACAGACAGTGGTAGCTATTAGTTTGAGCTTTTTTAGCTATTGTTTGCAAAACTTGCGAAGCGAAATGATGACCGCGCCATTTTTTAGCAGTAGCTACCCCCACAAGAAAATCGACCTTATTTAAGCTACTATTATCAGCACCAATCATACTAGCTGGCAAAGAGAAAGCCATACTAGCCACTTCTTTTTGGCACATATAGACAAAAGACTTAGCCCCAGCCAATCTGCCCTGGAAATAGCTAGTAAAAGCGGCCTCATCATCTTCGGGGAAAGCTTCCAACCATAGTCGCTTAATGGCTTGAATTTCTAGTTCAATTTGGCTAGCGGATGCAACATCATAAGCTAACATAACCTATAGCCTAAATAAAATTCGTCCAATAATGTTTGCTAAAAACTACAGGATTATAAGAAAGCTTAGCTCGACGCAAACCTTCTTCGCCCAGATCTTCTTCTCGATTGACATAAACGGCCCCACTCCAATAGCGGCGTAAAAACTCCCGATTAAGCCAAGCATATAGATCGCGATAATCGGGGTGACACTTTTCAAAGTGGATCATGACCATATCGGGCGAAGTTTGCTCACCTACCGTCAAACCTATAACTTTACCTTCTTCCTCAACTAAACAGGCTTTAACATTTAAAAAATCGGCTTGAGCCAAAGTACGCCTTAAAGCGTTGCGTTCAGCCTCTCGAGCTGCCAAAGCGGCAAAATCATCTTCACTTTCAGGCAACTTATCAACTTCCCAAGCTTTATCAAGATCCATACAAACCTTAAATAATTCAGGAGTGTAATCGATACAGGCTAAATTGGGATATTTTTTGACAAAACTACTTATACGATTGCGTTTGCTGCGGTATATGTGGCCTTCCAAATTGATTAAATCAGCAACTTTGTAAATATACTCAGAGAGATCGCGTGAATCTTCAAAATTCATAAGTCCGGGACAGTCAGCCTCGATTTTTTGCTTGGCAGCTTCACAAACGAGTAAACTCCTCTGAGGGCTCATTTCTTGAACTTTGCGCAAAGAATTATATATGGAAGTATTGGGATCTTTCAAAAATGGTGCCAAATAGACGCCTTCTTGATCGTAATAAAAGGTTTTAATGTAAAGCGCCTCTTCATCTTCAGCTACTAAAATTCTGCCGCCTTCCGACCAACCGTACCAATAGGCGAAAGAATCATAAACACAATTTGTATTGTGTATATATCGTTGAAAAAGTGATTTGTCTTTTAATTCGATTTGCCTAAAACGCATAAAACCTCAAACTTTAAGCATAAATTGTCGATTGTCTACATGTTGAAAGGCCAAAAACCTTTTATTGTTTCTGCTTGTTGACTCGTAGTATTTAGCTGTGTAGTTTTTCAGCCTAGCGACGCTAATTTGTATTCGGCCCGCTCGTTAGCTATTTTATGCTAGCTTCATTTTTTATAACTATCCCATTATCAGTTGAATATTTACCAAAAATAGTACAACGGCGCTCAAAAAAAAACTCGAGCATATACTTTTTACTATAGACATATTTATAAAAAAATATATCATGCAAACTACTCATGTCCACTTAGGGCTTTACTTTCTAACACGCAAGCTTAAGCGTTAAAAGAAAAAAGCCCGAGCGAGAAAAGATTCTCTTTCGGGCTTAAATGTAATTCCGGCGGTTCCCTACTCTCCCACTTCGTCACCAAAGCAGTACCATCGGCGTAACT
>CAKUDB010000008.1 GCA_934644775.1 uncultured bacterium
GCAGCAGCCCTTCTCCCCAGGCAGCAGCCCTTCTCCGCGATTTTGTGGATTAACTGGAGCTAATCCACAAAATCGCGGAGGAATTTCAATCATGGCCTTATTGATAAGTACAGCTACAGGATTAAGATCGTGAGCGTGAGCTTCTAAACCTAAGCGCTGAGCTTCTAAGGGAATAGAGCCACCGCCAGCAAAAGGATCCAATAAAGCGGGCGGGTTATTTTCGGTATATTTTAAAATTTCGGCCTTAGCTTCTTGTAAAACCTCTTGATTATTGGCATTTTCCCATTCCACTAATCTTTCCAAAATAGCAAAGAGGCGCTGCCGCTCTCGTTGTTGTGCTTTTTCAGTGGGAAAAAGCTCCGGATGTTCTGAAGGGTCGTCAACTAAACTAGACCAGATAACCGCTCTAGCTGTAGCAGTAGGTTTACGCGACCACCATAAATGGAGCGTGGAGGGATGGCCGTGGCGAATCGATTTTTCTCGAGCGGAAGCTTTATTGATTGCTTCCAAAGGCAAAGCCACCTCAATTAGTTTTTTCTTGTACATGCTCTATCCTTAGTCTTGATAGACAATTTCTGCATAACGCAAAAGATCGTCTATATTGTAATTGATACTAGCAGCCGAAGCGTCCGGAGCTTGGACAAAAGGCCGCTTTAAATAAACGGTCTTAGTCTTATCTCCCTCTACTTCGACTATAGCCAAAATAAATTCTTCAGGTTTATTTAAGCCAGTTAAAATTTCATTTTTAGAAACAGTAACTGTAGCTGCCCCTGAAGCACGCCCTTTTACTTCTATAAAGCGCAAGCTCTTTCCATTTTTTGAACCAGCAACAATTTCCGATTCAATATCGTAGCCACACTTAGCCGAGCTCACATCTTTAGGCCAATTACCTAAGCGCTTCTCTATCTCTATTACAGCTTGCATAGCCAATTGCTCAATCTTTTTCTTATCGTGAGTAACTAAAGGTTCCACTTCAACATAACCATTTAATTTATTCAATAAACCTTGAGATACCACCAAAGCGCCGCTAACAATAATTGGAGGCGCAGAACTAAGCTCCGCTTCTCTAGCTAATTCTTGTAAACGCTTCTCTTTTCTAGCTTGCAATAATTGCATTTGCTCTTCAGCGTAGCGAAGTTTACTCTCGGCATTTTCTTTGCCATTTTTGGCATCTTCAGCAAATTGAACGCTTAAGCCATCATAATAGCGAATTTCTTGATTTAAGCGCTTCTCTACTTCACGCTTAATTTTATAAAACATAGGATCGCGCTGTTGCTTAACTTCCAATAAATGCTGCGGCGCCATTTCTTGAATAGCATATTGCTTAGCTTGCTTTTCTAAATCTTTTTGTAACCAAGACTGAGTTTTTATATAATTAAGAACGGAAGATTTTTCCGCTGCGCTAGGCTCAGCGTAGTCTAAATAAGGAGCATATCCAGCCTGACAAATAGTACCGTCACTATTTATCTCTATAAAATCGAATTTTTTAGCCACAATTTGAGCTGAACCATCCGCATTTTTGCTTCCGCTTACAATTGTATCTTCAATATAAATTAAAAATTTAATATTTTCACTTTCATTATATCGATCAATTAAAATGGCGCCGTTATCCAGCTCATTTTGCCACTGTTGACAACTTAAATTAACCACAGCTCGCAAAAGAGGATGTTCTAAATTAACTAATTCAGCCTGAACTTGATTAGGCATGTCTACTAATTCTGGAGCAAAACAAACACGTTTATAATGGCGAGCTAATTTCTTTTGGCCTTGATTAGGCCAATTATAAATTTCAGAAGGGACATGCAATATTTCATAGCGTCCTCTTTCGGAAGCTTTAAAAATAAAACGGATTTGACCTTTTAGAGCAGCAAAAGCTTGGGTAAAAAACGATTCTATAAAGTAAGGCTGAAGCTTACGCGCTCCAGCTCTTTCCATATCTTCTTTAATAGCGTAAACTTGTTCGGTAGCTAAAACGTCTTTAGTCAAAGCTTGCTCTTGAATTATTTCTTGTAATTTCTCAGTCTCTAAAGATCGATCAATTATTTGCTTCAAACTATATTCAGTCGCAGTGCTGCCATTTTGGCGTATAGCTTCAATAAGCAATTGGCGCAAAGATTTATTGTCAAAATTGATTTTGCCTAAAATGTCAAAAACTTGACCACCTAAAGCGGCTTTTTCTTCTTCAAGCTTAGCTAAGAGGCGTTCAAAAACTTGGCCTTCTCTAGTTTGTACTGCAACTAAATTCCAGAGGTGACAAACTTTTTTTTGACCGATACGGTGAATGCGACCGAAGCGCTGTTCCAAACGGTTGGGGTTCCAAGGCAAATCATAATTGATCATAAAGTGAGCGCGTTGTAAATTTATACCTTCGCCAGCCGCGTCGGTAGCTAAAAGAATACAAACTTGCTCTTCTTGCTTAAAGCGCTCTTCAGCTCGGTGCCGCTCACTACGATTCATGCCTCCGGCAATAACGACTACACTATCAGCATTGCCTATAAGATTGCTAATTTTACGCTGTAAATAATTTAAGGTATCGCGATGTTCAGTAAAAATAATTAGCTTCTCTTGGCAGCCACTTTGAGAAGAAAAGATTTCGGCCTCATTCTGTAATAAATCAGATAGAGCCGCCCATTTGCTGTCTTTTCCACTATAGACAATTTTTTTGGCCTCTTCTTCCAAACAAGATAAAGAAGCGATCTCTGCTTCTAATTCTTGAGCACTCCGGGCAGCCGACACTGAGCAACTTAAACTGTCTTCAAAATCATCAAGATCGGCGGCGCTTAATTCGTCGTCATAATCGTCGGCAATTTTTTCACCAGCTGCGACATTTAAATTAAAACGCTCAGACAAACACTCTTGCAATTGTTCTTCCAAACGCTGGCGACGACGGCTTAAAGATTGATAAATAGCCTCAGGAGACGAAGCCAAGCGGCGTTGCAAAATAGTTAAAGCAAAACCTACTCTATTTTTACACTGATCGTTAAGTTTTTCCGCACGATTAAATTCGCAACGCACATATTCAGTTACATGCTCGTAAAGGTTGGCTTCAGCTCGAGAGAGATTATATTGCACAGTATGGGCCACCCTTTCGGGGAAAAGCGGAGTACCGTCAAATTTGAGTAGCTTCTCTTTCACCAAGCGGCGCATTAGATCGGAAACATCAGGAGCTTTTTTAGCGTTTAAGGCGTGGTTGGCCCCTTCAAAACGATCAGGATCCACCAAAGACATAAAAAGTTGAAAGTCTTCGTTTTTACCGTTGTGAGGCGTAGCTGTTAGCAATAAAAAATTGGTCGTCAGCGTACGTAACAATTGGCCCAACTTAAAGCGGCCAGTACGGTATACTTTTTTACCAAATACAGTAGCGGCCAACTTGTGGGCCTCGTCACAAACGATTAAATCCCAGCGCTTAGCTTGGCTGAGCATATTTTGCAAAACGCTGTTTCTAGCCAATTGGTCAAGGCGAGCAATGCCAAAATTTAGGCTATCAAAAATATTGCCGCTACAATTTTGTATTTTTTCATTAGTTAAAAGCTCAAAATTTAGGTTAAACTTGCTAGCCAGCTCCTCTTGCCATTGCTCAGCCAAGCTGCCAGGAGAAACTATTAAACAGCGCTCTAGGCTGCCGCGCAAAAGCAATTCTTTTACAAAAAGACCAGTCATAATCGTTTTGCCAGCACCAGGATCATCAGCCAAAACATAATGCAAAGGCCAGCGCGGCAACAACTCTTGGTAGACAGCCGAAATCTGATGTGGCAAAGGCTCTACAGCTGAAGTGTGTACCGCCGCGTAAGGCTCGAAAAGATAAGCCAGCTTTATACGATAAGCTTCAGAAGCCAACTTGAAAAGTCGGCTGTCAGCTTGAAAAGTCCACGGCTGCTTATTACATTTACACTCAAAACTGGCCAACTCTTAAAAATTATACTCCGCAAAAAATCGGTGTCGAATACCGCCCAACATTCGTTTGCAACCCAAGCAAAATATCCTAGTCTAAAAATAGTACATTAAGAAAAACTTGCACAAACATTGTCTTTAAACGTTTTTACGTTGTACGTGTTTGTGTTAAATTTATAGCCTCGTTGATTGGTTCGTTATATCCCTCCTCGAAAGATCGCTAACGCGATAAAGTTTTCTCCGGTGGGTATAACGAACATTTTGAGTGGCTATAAATTTTATTTCATGTGCTTATGGCTTGCTCATTTCATAGCAGGCGAACATTTTAAAGCGAAAAGCGATACTAAGGTATAAGCGTAAAAAGTCTCCGTTTCTCAGGTTTGCTGGCTGCGTTTACGCCTATAGCAAGCTCCAGGCGTAGAAAAGCCTTACGTTTTGCTATAGGCTAAACTCCGCTTTAAATGTGCCGAAACGGAGCCTTTCAGTGTTTGTAGGTTACGTCCAAGGCTTCCAGCCTAATTGCCGGCGTCTGCTCGTAAACGAGCAGCCATACCGTCAATTGGCCGAAGCCAAGGACTACACCAAGTTTGTTTGCGCTTAACACGTTTGTATTGCGCAACACAGTTATATTCGTAGTTTTTAACCAACAGGCAAAGGCAGTGGCGATGGAAGGCGAAGAACATTGGCCGTTAGGCCAGTTCGAGCCTGGAAGAGCCACTGTTGGAGCCAGCCAACATGAACATGAGCCCGCAACCTAAACTTGTAGCGCAATTTTTTCACCATATCGGTAGCGCAGGCCTCTGGCCGCTAGGCCAGTCAGCCGGAGCGTAGATATGGTAAAAAATGAAGCTAGCACAAAATAGCTAACGGGCGGGCGGAACACTATTAGCGTCTCTACAATGAAAAACTACGCAACAAACGAGCAAGTTTGAATTCGGTATTCAAACTCTGCATTTTAGTGTGCAAACTTTACAGAATAGTGTTCAAACTATTATTTTTAATGTTCAAATTTTGAATTTTAAGTACAAATTCCGTTGACTAAATTCAAAATATATAACAATATGTTGGCATAGCAATACAATGAGGTGAAGATAAATGCAAGCGGAAGAACTGAAACAGTTGATTAGTAAGATACAAAGCCAAAAAACAGAAAGTCAAACAATAGAACTAAAAGCAGCCGAACATGGATGTCCAACTAAACTTTACGATACGCTTTCAGCTTTTTCTAATCAGGACGAAGGCGGAATTTTGATCTTTGGCATAGATGAAAAGTCGGGATACAAAATCAACGGTGTATACGACGCTCAAGATTTGCAAAAAAAAGTTACCGAACAATGCAAACAAATGGAACCAGCAGTGCGAGCGCTTTTCACTATATGTGAAATTGATAATAAAATAGTAGTTTCTGCAGAAATACCAAGCGTAGATATATCAGAAAGGCCAGTTTTTTATAAAGGAGTTGGACGCATAAAGGGCTCTTATGTTCGCGTTGGCGAGTCAGATGAACCGATGAGCGAATACGAAGTTTATAGTTATGAAGCTTTTCGCAAACGCATTCGCGACGACTTACGTACTGTTGGCGAAATAAAAACTAAATTTTTAGATAAAGAACGACTGACCAAGTATTTAACAGCAGTTAAACATGAGCGCAAAAATTTAGCAGAACATCTTTCCGACAGGGAAATTTTAGAACTGCTAGGCGTAACTTCAGGATCTCAATTTACCTTGGCCGGTTTATTGACATTTGCTCGTTATCCTCAAGCTTGCTTTCCTCAACTTTGCATAACGGCCATTTCTTTGCCTGGCACAGAGATTGGAGAACTTGGCAATGAAGAAGAACGCTTTTTAGATAGTGAACGTATAACCGGCTCTATCTCAGATATGTTGGAAGAAGCGGTCGACTTTGTGCGCCGCAATAGTAGAACCAAAACTATTATAGATAACAATGGCCGTCGCCTTGATAAACCGGAATATCCCCTCAAAGCTGTCCGAGAAGCTATATTAAATGCTTTAGTACATAGAGATTATAGTGTATATACAGAAAATATTCCTATTCGTCTAGAAATGTATAGGGACAGAATGGAAATAAAAAATAGCGGCAGCCTTTACGGTAGACTTAAAATTGATAATTTGGGAAAAGTTAGACCCGACACTAGAAATGCCGCTCTGGCTAATATGCTTGAATTGCTCAAAGTTACAGAAAATCGTTATTCCGGGATTCCCACTATGCGCCATGAATTTGCTGCCGCTAATCTGCCGCTACCTATCTTTTATGCCAAGCAAGGTGAGTTTAAGGTCGTCATGTATAATAGCATCGTAAATAAGGATAATACATCGGAAGAAGCTATCCTAGAATATTGCCGTCAGCCTAGAAACCGCACTGAACTGACGGAATTTTTAGGTAAATCTCGCAATTTTGTAATGTCGAAGATTATACAACCTTTAGTTGAGTCTGGAAAATTGGAACTTACTTTGCCAGATAAGCCTAAAAGTTCAAAGCAAAAGTATGTTGCTTCAACGCTTACTAAAGCATAAATTGCCAATGGCCCTGACCCGTTCATTTCATGGCAGGCGGACAATATGTGGCCCATTTTTTGAGCCAACAGGCGGAAGCGATGGCTCTGGAGGGCGAAGAACGTTGACCGACGCTAACGGCGGGCCTACACTATCTAGCGTCTCCACATTGCAAAAAATGGGCTACATTTTCCCGGTTCGTCCAAAGTCTCAACCCTGGTAGCCAACGTCCGCTTCTTAGTCTATTTGACTTTGCTTAGCACTCGTAATAAAGCCAAAAGCTAACAACAGAGCGTAAATAAGTATTTGCCAATCACCACAGCGAGCGTAAAGAGTTAAAGCCTTGTTAGGCACAACATAGTCGACCAGAATCTTTTTTTCGTTGATGGACGATTCTTGTTGGACGCGGCCGTATTTATCGATAAAACCGGAAATACCAGTATTCCCTACTGGAAGCACAGGACGAGCTAATTCCACGGCGCGCATAATATCTATATCAAAATGGCTTGGTAATTCGGCGCTTTCTTTAAACCAAGCATCATTAGTAGGAGCAAAAAGAACCTCGGCACCTTTAAGCACGTGTTGCCTAGCTACCCAAGTACACATCGACTCAAAGCAAATAAGTACGCCCACTTTATGATCTTTAACTTGCAAAGCACAACTTCCCTCGCCGGGCCTGTAGTTCATAACTAATTTGACGCCGGGAATCCATTCGGGCCAATACTGGCGACCGGGCAAGTATTCGCCAAAAGGTACGATATTCCACTTATTGTAACGCTCGCGATAAAGGCCAGCTTCGTCCCAAACGCTGACAGTATTGTACGAACCGCTTTGGGGAGCCTTTTCAATAGAGCCAACCAAATACCAAGCAGGATTATGCTCGATAAAACTTTCCATCTGGCGACGATAAAAACTATCGTCTAAAAACTGGCGATAAGGAATAGAAGTTTCCGGCCAACCTATAATTTGGGCCCCTTCTTGGATAGCTTGACGGCTGGCTTCACCTAAAGCTTCAAAATTTTCGTCAGCAAAAAAGGGGTGGAAGCGCTTTTCCTGAGGGGTAGAAAGCTGAATTAAGCCCCACTTTACTGCGCTGGGCTCTTGTTTTTGGTTGGCTAAAGAGGGGGCCTGAAATAAAGTAGCTGCTCCCCAAAGGACAATAAAAGCCCAAAGTAAAATGGCAACGTAGGCCCAGTTCTTGATTCTGCAATATATATAATCGCAATTCAGCTTAGGCTCTTTTTTGTTGTCGGTATAAGTTGGGGTAGATTCTAAATCAACAACTTTGACCCTTTTTAAAGCTAAAGTGCGACGATCAATTATAATCCATACAATTTCGGCTATCCCGACATTTACTAAAGCTATAGCAAAACTTAAGCCCCACATGCCCCACAAACTGTTAGCTTGCAACAATAGGGGCACCCTAGCTAAAGCTATCGGCAAAAAAGCCCAATTCATGCCAAAAATACTTACAGTTTGCAAGTATTCGGCCAAAGTATAAAGTGCGGCAAAACCGACGGCATAAAGGCCAAAATTTGTCTGCTTAGAGCGCAACTTAACGGCTAACCAAGCCATTAAAGCCGGAATAATAGCCTTTTCTATAGCTAAAGCTAGAGGGGCTCCCCAACCGAAGACTTTTAGCCAATACATGGAAATAACATGGAGTGTAAAGCCAAAAGAAAACCCCAAAAGTAAAGCTTTTTTACCTTCTTTAATTGTAATGATTCCTAATAAAAAAGGTACCAAGGCCACAAAAACTAGAGGCCACCAACGCAGAAATGGAAAGCACAAACTAAGCAAAAGGCCAGACAAAACGCCTAAAATAGCTGCCCCTAGATAGCTATTGCTAAATAAAATTTTGGGCAACCAAGAGTCTATACGCCATTGGGCTTGAGTTTCAGCTGTTGCTTGCTTCTCTTCCAATTTGGTCAACTTCTATGACCTCCATTTTTCCGTATTAAACTGACTTTTTATCGAACTATAATTAGCGGCCACAGCTTCTCTTACTTCTGGGGCTATCCTCTGCCCTATATCATCTAAAGCTTCACTATACTATTTAAAGCTTCGACCTTAAATAGACGATAGATAATGGCGCGACAATAAAATTATCTTATCTTCAGTATCTGTTACCCTGACAAATCACATAAACAAGCTGACAAGGATTTAACTTAACGCTAAAAAAAGATTTCGCCAGTCTTAGGCGAATAAGGCGCGGATTTTCTCTATTTATATTTTTGTGGTGGATAAAACGAAATGCTCAATAAATCGGTTATTTTAGGCGGAGCCTTGGCTTTCTTTTTGAGTGGAGCCGCATTGGTAGGCGTCAGCGGCTGTGCTTCCGATATTGGCCCTAAATATTCGTCCATTCCCAATAGCAGCGGATCACCTTACTTATGTTTTACCCTTACTGTCAACCCTAACGGAAGAATTGACACTGAAGGTAACGGCCTCTATGCGATCTTGCTCAACTCTATTGGCAATCCTATCGAAGTAACCGACTCCGATACTTTCACCGATTTTATTAGATTCGACGGTATCAATTTCGATTGGTATACCCGTCAGGCCAACTTGCCTAACGCCGGCTTTACTTTTAATCAAGTTGGTAGCCTTAATCCTGACAGTTCTATTAGCTCGGACGGACGTAGTATCAATATTTTTTTGGATACTTGCGACTCTAATACTTACTTAAATCAGTATATTGTCAATAGTAACTTCTCGGCTCAAGTAGTAACTACAGATAATAAAAGTAACGATTATTTAGGGCGTGTAATCGATTTTATGGGTGACAACTTAAATTCTAATAGCTTATACACTCTAACTATCGATAAATTATATGGTATAGTCAGCCCCATTCCCTCCATTTATCCCAATGATTACTTAAGTGACTGGATCCCTCACAACGACTTAGATCCAGCCTTTCCTTATGCCAATTTTGACATTGCTACTTTTGAAGTTTCGATTATCTATCCTGACGGTTATTAAAGAATAGGCCGACCTTAAGACCTTAAAGCCGATCTATCTCTCTTAGGTTAAATGTAGAAAACTTACAAACAAGGAATGCGTTAAAAAAAAATATGAATTTAGGAGCGTCTCCCGGCAAATATATGGCGGCAGCGGCTGTTGTGGCTTGCACCTTAGTTTGGGCTGGCCAAGTTTCAGCTCAACAGCCCGATGAGACTGAGACTATTCCAACTCCTAAAAGTTACCAATCTCCCCAAAACGGTTCTTTTCTTAACCCTTTTAATACTCTTCTACCTCGCCTAGAGCGTTTAGAAGAAGCCCAACAACCGAGCAAAAGCAATAACTATTTGCAAGGTTTTATCGGTGGCTATGGACGTTTTTTTGCTCAGCCTAACTATAATGCTTTCACTTCTTCTATAGATAGCAACTCGCCCTATGCTGATTGTCAATATGGAAACGAAAGCGAAAAGGAAAAGACTCTGCGCATAGCTTTCAATACGGAAAGTTCCAATTCTAATGGGGAAAATACCGATGTAGCTACCCAGTCGGCCTCTTTGGGAACTCCCGTCCATTTAATTGCTGACAAAGTAACCGTCACCAAAGATTCTATTAAAGCCGAGGGCAACGCCTCTATCGATGTTATGGGGGCCCGTATGCTTTGCAATTATTTAGTTTTAGATAAAACTACTGGCAAAGTTACCGCCGTAGGTGAATGTATTGTTTATTGGAATAACAATTTTGTTGCTGCCGATTGGCTTACTTACGATCCTAACGGTCAAGTTACCGTAATGCACAACGTGACTGGTCAAGGCCACGACTTTTCTACCAACGAAAATAGCAATATCGACGGCGACGTCTTTTTCTGGGCCGATACTTTGCAATGGACTAAAGAGAAGATGGTACTTACCGACTCTACTTTTACCACTTGCGACAAGCCCACTGACGAGCTAGATTACAAGTTTGTCTCTAAATACGTAGAGATTTATCCTAACGATAAATTAGTGGCTAGCAATACGGCTATTTATCTCAAAGATAAGCGTCTCTATACCATGCCTACCATGAATGTCCCTTTGGATAATCAGAGACGAGCTCAAAACTCTATCATTCCGCAAATTGGCAGCAACTCGGTAGACGGATGGTTTGCCAGAAATACTTTCGATTACGTTTTTAATAATGACAATTACGGCCAAATTTTACTCGATTATTACAGCAAAACTGGCATCGGTACTGGAATTAAACATTACTATTCGTTAGGTGATAAAGGTGGAGGGGCTCTTTATTACTACCGTTTAAATGGCGATAAGATCAACTCACGTTACGATTTAAGTAGCAGTATCCATTACGCTTTTGACGATAAAACTGACGTTTCTTGGGAATTTTCTTCCAATCGCTCAGAAACTCCCGGTTTTACTAATGAAAGTCGTATAAATTCCCTCTTTAGCTTCCAGCACCAAGATGAGCGTCAAGATTTGCATTTTTCGCAAAACTATAATACCAAGGGTAGCGAAAATACCAACAATACTTGGCGCAGTTATTACAGCTTGCAACTTACTCCCGAGTTGTCTACTACTTGGAAGGCCGAGATGTCTACTATTTCTACGGCCCATCGCACTGCCGATCGTTTTTATTATCAAATAGGTTTGCGCCATACTAGCGAATTGTTCGATAGTGAATTACAAGTAGAAAATACTAACGGTGCCCGCAATTACAGTCTTAACCGCAATCCTGAATTTACTTTGCGCTCCCATCCTATTTTTATAGGCGACGTTCCGGTACTTACTTCTATTAGCTTAGGCCACGTCACTGAGTCGCCCAGTATGTATTCTACCAATCGTTACGATCTGCGTTTTCAAATTCCCGATCAGTCCTTTGAGTACGATTCGGGACGTTTCTTAGCCGGTGCCGGTTTACGTCAGCTCTTTTACGGAAACGGCCAAAGTATGTATTCCTTGGCCACTCGTTTAGGTTGGATGCAAGAATTGGGCGATATAGGTACTTTGCGTCTAGATTATAATTGGCTCAATCCTCGTGGAGAGACCCCTTTGCAATACGACCATATAGTAGGCTACGAAAATCTTACGGGCGGCGTTGAGTTTTTTAAAGATGATCTTTTCAATTTATCTGTAATAAGCGGTTATAACCTGAAAACTGATCAATTCCAAAATGTAACTCCGCGCTTGCAATTCCGTCCCAATAACGATTGGCTTATCGGAGCCAGTTGCAGCTACGATCCCCGTTCCCATTCTTGGAGAAATTTGGATACTAATTTGCGCACCCAGTTATTTTCCGGCTTGTACGCTAGCCACTGGAGCGTTTACGATCTAGTTAACCATCGCTTTACTTATCAAGACTACCAACTTGATTATGAAACTCACGACTGGATCACTAGCTTAGTGTACCGCAGTGTCCAAAACGAGCTTTATTTCCAATTTAGCTTGAAGGCCTTCCCTATGCCAGATGTAACTATCGGCCCTAGCTATACTAACGAAATTATTCCTAAAAGTAGGCGCAACGCTTTTGTCAAATAACTGAGCTAAAAAAATGGGTGCCTATTATAAAATGGAAGAAGACACCCATATTTTCAGTTCAATCGCTTTTGGAAAGTTTTTACTCTCTCTCTTTTTTTTGCCCTGTATATACACTTATTTTGTTTTACATCGTCACTCTGGTCAAATCAAACTTGCAAAGCCAAATAGTTTTGCACATAATCTCTTATACCATCTTCCAAAGAAGCGAAAGGCTCGGTATACCCTGCTTCATGCAAACGTTTAGTATCGGCACAAGTGTAGTATTGATATTTACCTTGCAAATAGTCGGGCATATCGACATAGCGAATATCAACCTTTTTGACCATAGATGTAAATACAGCCTTAGCTAAATCGTTCCAAGAACGAGCGATACCGCTACCACAATTGAATAAACCGTGCTTTTCCCTATGTTCAAAGAAATAGAGCATTACTTTAACGGCATCATCGACATAAACAAAGTCGCGAAGTTGCTGACCGTCTTTATAATGGGGATGGTAAGACTTAAATAACTCCACATAGCCGCGCTCTAAAATTTGATGGAAGGCCTTATAAACGACTGAGCGCATATTGCCCTTGTGCTCTTCATGGGGGCCGTAAACATTAAAAAATTTGAGGCCAACTAAATTTTCTTCATATAAACCGTTACCCAGAGCCCATTTGTCGAAAAGGTGCTTGGACATACCATACATATTGAGAGGCATATACTTGGGAAGTAGAGCCGGATCGTCGCTATAACCTAGGGCACCATTGCCATAGGTAGCGGCAGAAGAAGCTAAAATCATGGGAATTTGGCGTTCAGAGGTCCACTGAGCCAGCTTCTTAGTGTAGCGGTAATTATTTTCCATTAAAAAGTTAGAATCGGTTTCAGTAGTGCTACTGCAAGCTCCCAAATGGAACACAGCTTCAACATGGGAAGTCAGGGTATTAGAATCGACTAATTTTATAAAAGCTTCCCGATCTAAATAATCGACAAATTCCAAATGGCCGAAATTACGCCATTTATCAGTAGTATTTAAGTGATCGACTAAAAGAAGGTTGGTATAGCCCTTCTTATTTAAAGCTTTAGTTAAATTTGCGCCAATAAACCCCAAGGCTCCGGTAACGACTATCAGCTTATCCATAATATTTACTGTTTACTTACTCCTGCCAGAAACTTGGTGGCCATTTTTTATCAAAGTAGGCTAAAGCCCTGCCCTACTTTTATGCGAAATAGAGCAAAAAGGGCTTGGATGTAAAAATAACCAATTTTAGGAGGTTCTTAGAGCTGTTATGCGAAATTTGCCTGGCAGGTGTTATCTACCAAATAGCCCAAAGTGCATTAGGAGTTTTTAGTTATGCAACCTGTGCAAATGAATCCCGCTTCTCTCAATACTATCGTCGGCCAGACAGCTATAACTACTCCAACTGCAACAGAAGCTCTCAGCAAGGCTTCAGTGTTGGGGATTATGAGTGGAATTACTCAAAAGCTGGTTAAAAAAAATAACGGCATCAATAAAGATTCTTCTGTAAGTGTCAGCTCTTCCGTGCCTCTTAGTGCAGCTTTGAGTGAATCTATAAACGGTATTATGGTTATGGATCCTAATGCTCCTCAAGAAGAATGGATGCAAGAGATTACCTCTTCCTCAACTCCTCAAAATGAAGAAATGCAAGCTATGCAGCAGAGTTTCCAAAAGAGTCAAGAAGAAATGAATGGCAGGGTATCTTCTTTGGGAGTACCTATTCCCGGTATGGCTTCCGACAATTTGCAAGGACTTATACAGTAGCGATAGTAGCGATACTTTTTTGCCTCTTTATTTCTGTCAAATGCTGGGAATGGAAGTTTTAGTATGATTGGTTATGGCACAACTTTAGAAGGAAATACTCCAGAGACTTTGTTGCCCCAAGATCTAGTTACCCCTTCATTAACAACCAATCGTTTAATTTTGCTTTGTATAAAAGTTTCTAGAGGGAATGCCGATCCGCGTGCTTTAGGCATAGTTTTAGAGGCCTACACGAAAGAATTGATTATTTCTAGAGATAATTTTCAAAAGCAAACGGCGACTGTCGCTCAAAGTCCCATTCCGGCTTTAGCTCAATCGGTTCAAGATGTAATTATTTCATTTGCTCAATATGCCGATATTATAGCCGGAGTGCGTTCTTGGTTTGCTTCTCCAGCTAACTATCCTTTAGAATCGGCTCCCGAACAAATTTTTGAAGGTTATGCCGAGTTACATAACTGTTTATTAGCTTACGAATGGAATTATCTTTGCCAAGGAGACAATCCCCATCCAGCTATAAATTTAATGGAAAAAGTTATCCAAGCTACCAAACAAGGAGCTATGGACGATGATAGACTCAGTGAGATCTTTGATCGCCTTTGGGATCATTTTGCTAATAGCTTAGATACTTTTGAAAGAGATACCGATTTAGCTAGACGCAATCGCGGTACCGCTGCTATACGCCAAATTATGGCCGGTATCCAGAGTATGGATACCTATTTTCTCCAGTACGATCTTAACGCCTTAGACGCCGGCTTTATCAAATTTAGTGAAGGTTGCTTGCTATTAGTCGAGCTTATGCAGGAAAGCACCGGCGAAGCCTTGGCCGATAAGCCCACACCTTCTCCCCAAGTAAACTGGGTTATTCACGCCGCTAGGGCGGTACTTCTCGGACTAGATCCCAAGATCTTAGAGCGAGCTCAATCCTGGTTTGAGCCCCAATTAGCCGAAAGCTACTTCCGCTTTGAGCAATGTGCCAACCAAGCCTTGGAAAGTTCTCCCCGTTTAGCTGAGCAAGTGCCTGTGGCTCGAGATGGTTTCGATCATCTGAACCGCGCTTTGCCCCTCTTGCGTTTAGGCATTAGCCGCCGTCCACTTTTACACAAAGCTATCCAATATTTGGAAGACGGAGCCAACCTTATTTGCCAAGCCTGGACCGTTTTTACCAAATTTGAAGAAGAAAACAGCAGCATTAGATGTCTACACTGTGGCTTCGAAAATAAAGCTTACTCTAAAGTTTGCGATCGCTGCGGAGCTCGCTTAGTGCTTCCGGCCAGTTATCAAGATCCGCAAGATGAAGGAGCTACGGTGACAAATTATTCGAGCCGAGACGATTCAGAGAATAACGACACTTCAGACCACTTGTCCAGACTTATTGAAGCTTGCGACGCCGCTAAGTTTGGGCGTATTGCTAAAGCAGAATTTGTCAGTGTTTTGGCCTGGGGTAAACAGTTACTTCGCTCAGCTTCGGCCAGCTTAAGCAAATTGCCACCTTCTAGCGACGATCCTAATATTGACAAAGCCCTCCACAGCTTGCACCAAGGTGTAGAAGAATTTAAACAAGGTATAGATGAAATGCAATGGTGGGCCGATACTGGGGCCAATTCTCACCTGGATATAGCTTCCCATATCCTCTTGCAAGCTTACACCCACTTTGTGGAAGTGCAAGAAATGGCTGGAAACTAAATTTAGCCATTTCTTGCCTACTATGGGTAGCGGATCGGACGTTAATCCTTTACCATTCTGCACCCTAAAGCGATAGAATAGAACTTAGATTCTTCAGAATCGGCTCGACTAGTCAAGACACAAGGCACATTGGCTCCAGCTACTATGCCGGCAACTTTAGCTTGAGCCAAAGTTGTACAAGCTTTATAGAAAGCATTGCCAGCTTCTAAGCAATGGAAGATAAGTATATCAGCGCTACCTTCGGTAACAGTGGACAGCTTCTTAACTTGGCAACATTGGGGCGAAATGGCTACATCTAAAGCCAGAGGGCCATCTACCAAGCAAGCACCTAACTGACCACGCTCTCCCATTTTGGCCAAGGCAGCTGCTTCTACACAAGAAGCAATTTTTGGCAATACTTTTTCAGTAGGAGCTATTACGCCAACTCTAGGAGTTTCTATACCGAAGGAATGGGCTATTTCTACAGTATAGCGAATCATTTTCGCTTTAGTAGCCAAATCGGGAGCCGGAATTATAGCGGCATCGCTAGCGAAAAGCAATTGATTATGCAGCTTTTTATATTGGGGGATTTCCAGACAAGTAACGTGGGTCAATACAGCCCCTTTAGGCAAAAGGCTGCGCTCTTTATCCAAAATTAAGTGCATATACTGATCGGTATTGATCAGCCCCTTCATTAAAACATCGGCCTTGCCTTCAAAAACCATATCGCGAGCGATAACGCCGGCTCCCCAAGGACTAGCTTCATCTACAATATTAAACAAATCGGAATTTATCGAATATTCTAGACACATCTCCTTTATTTGCTGAGCCTGTCCAACTAATATTACTTCAGCGATACCTCTGTCGGCGGCTTGGGCAGCGGCCCTAATAGTACAATGATCGTGACCGGCGGCAACTACCAAACGCTTGAGAGGGTGCCCTTGTAAACTTTCTACGAGCTGATCTAAACTGCGAATCTGTTCCAAATGTCTACCTCCGAACTTCTTGGCCCCAAAAGAATAAATATACCCACCATAAAAAATATGGAGGCCTTCTAACAAGACTAAAAATAAAAGTCAAGCCGACAAATACGTGGTTAAATTCTAGGCTTTAACTCAAGATTCTTTTAATTATTGGGAGGATAACTCTTTAACTCTTCCTTGCCAGTTAAAACACGCGCCGCCCCACTAGCCAAAGCGACCATTTCTAACTCGCCAGGATAAACTACCACCGGCACATTCGTTGCAGAAACATATTTTTTAATTTTATCTACAAGCAATTGGCTGCGGGCTGCTCCGCCAGTTAAGATAAGCGCATCTACTTTTTCGCCGTCAAAAGCAGGCCACATCGCCGTTATATTTTTAGATACAGCATAAGCCATAGCTTCAAAAGCTTCGACAAATTCCGGAACTCCAGCTAAACAACGCGCCTCTATCTCTTTCATATCAGCCGTACCCACTAAATTTAACATACCGCCTTTTCCCCTATTGAGACGGCGCAATTCTTCGCGAGTATATTTACCGCTAAAGCAAAGATCGATAAGCGGCCCCACAGGCAGAGAGCCGCTCCTTTCCGGCGAGAAGGGGCCTTCGCCATCTAAGGCGTTATTGACATCTATATAACGACCATGTTTGTGAGCCCCTATAGAGATACCGCCTCCTAAATGAGCCACTATTAAATTTAAATCTTGGTAAGTCATACCGATCTCGGCAGCGTAACGACGAGTTTGGGCAAAAGCGTTGAGTGCATGACTTATGCAACGGCGACGTATCTCTTTAAGTCCGGTAATATAGGCTCGAGGAGGCAATTCGTCAACCACACCGGGATCTACGATATAAGCTGGGATATTTAATTTTTGGGCAAAAAAACGACCGATCATAGGGCCCAAATTGCAAGGGTGATCTCCCCATTTGGCCTCTTGCAATTCAGCCAACATGGTATCTGTAATATCATAAGTTCCGTGAGAAATAGGTCTAAGCAAGCCACCGCGACAGGATACGCCATTTAATAAAGTCGCCTCAAAACCACCTTCTTGCAAAGCCTCAGTGACACAACGGATACGCATATCTAACTGAGCCGAAGCGGGCAAACCGTCGTAAGGAGCTAAATCTTCGACACTGTGCAATAACTCTTTACTTAAAATAGGTTTGCTACCATAAAAAACGCTAATTTTAGTAGAAATAGAGCCTGGATTTACGGCCAAAATATAGAGATGCTCAGAAGCTAAATCACAATAAGCTGCTTCTGCGGCGTCGACTTTGCTACAAGGCGAACTACCAGAAGTCCCGGTGGAAAAAGCGCAACCTGCTTTACGACTTAAATCGGTCATGTTTTTTTACCTACTCTCTATCTGCTAAAATAGCAGCTATATTTTTTGCCAACTATAAGGCAATTTTGTGCAATTTATTTTATAGGAGAAATCACACTTTCTATAACGGAAGGTTCCGTCTTTTGCTTAAGTAAATCGCGGCGTATATAACCTAAATTGACGAAAATACGCATACCGAAAGTTACAATAGCCGCTTGGTAGATTTCTACCCCCAAAGCGTCTCCGACCCAAGTTAGACCGGCCGCCAAAAGTAAATTGACGACAAAGCCGCTGGCAAAGACACTAAAATTAAACTTGTTTTCTAAACCTGATCTGGTGCCACCAACTATAGAGTCTAAACCGGCCAAAAAGGCCACAGACACATACTTAGCAGCGCTGACTGGAATTTGAAAAGGTAAGACCCAGCCAATAAGTAAACCGACCAGCAACCCTACAATAACCAGGACCATGAGTTTATACGCCTCTCCTAACTACCTAACTAAGAGACTGACTAAGAGACAGAGCTCCTCATCTTTGGCTATTCCAAAAATAGCGGTAATCGCTTAGCTAAAACTATTCTTTTTCTTGATCTTTATCAAAGGATTGGCTGTAGCGAAAAGCTATACTGCCTTCATAAGGCATAATAATAACTTCATCGACTCGATTGATAGTAACTTGTCCACCATTACTTATCAGGGCAGCCATACTATCGAGGAAACCTCCAGGCATACGCAAAGCCGTTTCCAAATCGCTCGGGCCAATCCCCTTAACGGTATAAGGAGCAGCAATACGTACACCATTAACCAAAACGGTAGGCCCGACACAACGTATAGAAGATCTAGTGACGATACGCTGCTCGTTTACCGAAACCGCCTCGGCACCAGCTGACCAGAGCTCGTTGACTAGGGCACTGAGATCGACATCGTGTACAATGTAAAAGTAAGGATCGGTATTGATCGGCGGAGTGCGTGGAGAATCACTAAGGACAACGACGATCCCCGGCCCCTTCATACCGGTAAGACCCGCTTCAATACGCGAATTGGTAAGTTGTTCTTGGATTTGCTTACCCACCACTCCCACTCTGTTGGAGGCCGTCTCCATATCGGAGATACGAGAGCGTAAGTCACTAATTTCAGTCGACATCCTGTTGCGCTCAGCTTCTAAGGTTCGCACCAACTCCAACATTTTGCGACGATCGTCTACTTGTATAGGCGTACTGGCCGAGTGGGCCCTGTATTGGAGCCCTACCATTATGCCTAAAACGATACAAGCTATAGCGACAGGTAGTTGCCAAGATTTATTAGGGCCGCCTCCTTTAGATATTTTTCCATTGGCAATAGATTCGCCCAATATCACTTCGGAATCGACTCTAGCTGAATAATCATTATCACCTTGCCAATTTAAATGAGTGACTAAATAAGCAGGCGCAGGCTCAAACTCTCCTGCAGAAACTTGAGCTAGCCCCACTTGCCCCGACTTTTTATCAGACGAACCGTCAGAATCGGAATCAGCTTGAGGATCAGCTCCCTCAGAGGAGTGTTTAGCTTCAGTTTTGCACTCTACACCAACTTTCAAAGTTGTCTTAGAGTTTTTGTCAGCTTGTTTAGACATCTATTTTTTTCCGCCAAAATAAGCGAAGTACAGGCAGCCCAAAAGGGCTTTTTTATTCGCCGTAGGTTGTAGCCGTAAAGCGATAAAGCTCCGGTTTCTCCTCCGGAAGTATACCACCTTTTTGGCAAGCAATATTCAATTGCATGTCAATACTGTCTATGCCTTCCAAATTAGGAAGCAATACTCCACTGCGCCCATCTTTACGCACGATAACACCGTAACGCTTGGGATCTAACTCCTGAGGCCCCTTAATTTTTACAGGTTCTCCCAAGACATATACTTGATATTGCAATTGATGAAGTTCTTCGGCAGAGACGGCAGGAAAACGGGGATCCCGACTGCAAGCCAAAATGGCATTGCGCACTATCTCTTTAGCTTGAGTAGTTTCTGTAGGCCTTAAACTACCTATACAACCTCTCAACTGGCCATCTTTCTTCAAAGTAACAAATACAGCGGCCGGATCTTGTAAAGTCGGATATTCGCCTTCTTTTAAAGACAAACACTCACTGTTAAGCACGTAGTTTTCTACGCTGCGGCGAGCTAATTGCAAACGCGGCTCAAGTGCACTCTTAGTAGTTTTGCCACTTGTCGAATCAGAAAATTCAACCTTATTAGCTCTGGCTTGCTTTCGAGCCATACAACTTAACGGAGAAGTAACTTTATTAGCAGTAGCAGCGTTTTTCTCGTCGGCAGCTCCCTTTTCGCCCTTTTCATCCACTTCTTCACTATCTAATTTATCATCTAATTCAGGCTTATCTCGGTTAGAATTTGTACCCTTAGGCAAATAATAGATAACTGAATATCCTACCCCGTAAGGAGCTTCATAAGAGAGATGTTTAAGACAAACTTCATCTTTATTGAGACTGCCTAACAACATAGCAATAGAGTAAAGGCCACATTGAGCAGCTTCGTTTACCTCTTCACGGCTAAGCTCAAGTAAAGAATTGGCCTCGGCACCCTCTAATATACGATTTATAGTTTCATCAAACTTAGGACCGTAGGGACTAAAACCATAAGGGCCTGACTCCAAAAGCCTATGAGAAAGATCTCCAGAAGCTATAATGGCTGTCTTTTTATCGGTATCTTCCTCAGCAGCCTTTCTAATGATCTTTCCTAATTGAATATACAATTCAGTATGGCTGGGACCATAACCGAGTAGAACTATAGGTATATCTAAACCGACCTCTTTTAAGAAGTACAAGGGGATCAAAGTAGCGTGATCGAGACTGATGTCCAGGCGATGTTGTTTTATTAAATTGTCATTGACCGTTAGGAGAGGATAATTCTCTTCACGACACAGAACCGACAAGCGCTCAGCAAAAGTGGTATCACAGTCGACACGCAAAGAGACCTCAGGAGAACCGAATCTCTGCATAGAGCCACTTAAAGAGGGAACAGAAAAGAGCGGCACCGCCGCTGAAGCAGTCGGCGCATGGGGAGACATAATAACTAAACGGTCGGGATTCTGCTCTTTGAGCTTGAGAGCCCATTGCTTGAATGCAGACGATGTATCCACAACTTTATCTTTGGCTGAATCGGCAATACCAGGAATTAAAAGCGGAGGATGCGGGCAGAGCCCCCAGAAAACTATAGACACTGCACTAAACTCCTTTCGAATACAAACGCTCCAAACGCAGAAACTTATTACTGTCAGCGTTGCCTTCGGCCACAACACCGACGCCTATAAATTCGTTATTGTCAAAATTATACACTGCAAAGTTGTCGCCAATATTAAATGAATTTAGGTTGATAAGTTGGCCTTGTCCGTCGTAAACTTCGGAGAATTCCTGCCCTCCTTGGAAAAGCTGCCCCTTAATCTGGCCGAACTTGCCTAAAGATATAGGCAACACTTTATCTACAGGCCACAGACAATAACTCAAACCATGAGAGCGCAAATCCTCAATAGTATATGAGTCTTTCAACTTAAAAATACCGCTTTGGGTACGCAGTAAGAAAGACAAATGGCCACCGCAACCCAAAGCCTCGCCGAAGTCTCTAGCTAAAGAACGAATATAGGTTCCGGCACTACATTCTACCTCGAGTAAAATTTTATTTTCTTCAAGGCGACATAATTGAACTTTGTATAAAGTGACTGGACGTGGAGGCAACTCAAAGTTACAACCGCTGCGCGAAAGCATATAAGCTCGCTGACCGTCGACATGCAAAGCGCTAACTTGAGGCGGTACTTGCAATTGTTCGCCTTCAAAAGAGCGACATAGCTCCTCTATTTTATCTAACTGCAACTCAGGAACGGCGGCAGTAGCAGTAATTTGTCCGTGGGCGTCTAAAGTATCGGTCTCTATACCAAAAGTAATTTCCGCCCGATAGGCCTTGCGATTAGGAGGGAAATATTGAATAGTGCGGGTGGCCCAGCCTACAGCTAAAGGCAAAACTCCGCAAGCTCCAGGATCGAGAGTACCTAAATGGCCAACTTTTAGGCCGCGAGGCAATAGACTGCGCACAAAAGCCACCACATTATGCGAACTCATCCCTGGAGGTTTGTTAATATTCAAAAAACCGGCACTACTACTACTACTCAAGAGCCAATATCCTAACTATCTCTATTACCGAAAAATTGGCTGCAGCCTAACCAACTCCAACTGCAGCCAATCTCAAAAAAATAGTATATGCAAACTTAATATAGCCCAACTAGCCTACAGCACTGCTCTTATTATCTTCATCGGCTTTACCGGGCAAAGTAAGATAAATTCTGTCAATCTTGCCTGGATTATCCTTATCCCAGATAATATAAACACCACGATAGTAATAAATATACATATTACTAACTTCACGCTCAGGCTTTTTCCATTTATCTAAAACATCAGCAGTTTTTTGACCGATCCTAAAAGGAACGCCAACTAATTCCACATTGTTGCCAAAGACCATAATGCTTTGAACAGCATTGGCTTTATTTATGTTGATAGTAAAACGATTGCGATAGATAAAATGGATATAATCGTCGTCGGGAGCTTTACTTTTAGCCCGCATAGGCAAAATTTCGTCAGGTGGGCCCGCTACACTAAAAACGATTTGTAAATCGTCGCCAGGCTGAATTTTGCCCCCCATCTTTATAGCAGAAACAGGATAAGAAGCAGACGTCCCTTTAAGGTTATTTACCTTAGTTGCAGAAGGGGCACTCTTTTGAGGAGCCGCCTTAGCCAACACAACAGCCCTATTTAAGCAATTTACGGAACTGTCAGGCTCAGCGTTGCCGGGAAGGGAACTTCCTAAGCCAAGGGCAGCCGCCAAGACTAACGACAAATAGTTAATCTTCACAATTTCCTCCTATTTTGGGCAAAAGCCATCACCCGCAGCCCCAAAATATGCGCCGCCTTTTAACAAAGCTGATATAGCCCACCTAGCCAGCAAGCGACACTATATCTTTGGAGACTGAGGCGGCCAATTCAGCGAAAGTTCTTCTATACCTTCCTATTTTTAGCCTCTAAACAGGCACTAAAACAATTAGCCGACACTATTTCTTAGTTTTGATAGGAATAGTCAAGCGTTTGGTAGCTGGGGCTTGGGACTGGCTTAAAGGAGCAACTGTTTTGCCAACGCTCTGTTGAGTAGCGACAAATTGGTTGGCCGCTGAGGAAACGGCAGGATATTCCGAGCTGGAATAAGAGGTGGAAGGAGTCGAAGTTGAAAGATCGTCGCTCGTTCTAGTGATACCGCCACCAAGTCGATAATCTTCAGGAGAAGGCTCGCTATAATCGTCGCCCATCCACTGCTTCAGTTTTTCTCTATCCTCGGGAGAAAGCTCCTCGTCTTCTTCGGAATCGTTGCCCACAAAGACGCTCACCGCTCCCTCTTCCGGGAAACCTTGAATTTCGTTAATGCCAACGTTACCCCCTAAATTTCCCCCTTCGTTGGCAACTTCATATTTATGAGTAGGAACAAATAAATTAGCTAAATCTCCCTGATCGACATTGTCTACGGGTACAGAGACAATGGAAGGAGCATTGCTGACGTGGCGCGTTTGAGCCAGTTTGGCTGCGGGAGCAGAAGGCAAAGATAAAGCGGGGGTACTCTGAGTAACGGGACGCTGAGCGCCACTTCCCTTATTACTAGCTGCCGAAGCTGTCGCCGAAGCAGAAATGGCAACATTACCTTCAGTAGAAGCCGAACTAAGGAAATGTTGGCCAGCTTCTAAAGCCAAGCGGTAGCCATATACTCCCAGGCCGGAGATAGTGCCTACACAAACGGGAGAGATAATAGACTTGGCTCGCCACTCTTCTCGGGCATAGATATTGCTTAAATGGACTTCAATAACCGGAAGGCCAACACTGACAATGGCATCTCGCAAAGCGTATGAAGTATGGGTAAAAGCTCCCGGATTGAGCACTATGAAATCGAACTGGCCGTATGAAGCATGGACATAATCTATGATACCGCCCTCGGAGTTGGTTTGAGCATAGCCAAGTTCCATATCTAATTCTGATGTCCAAAAAGAGATCTGCTCTATAAGCTGATCATAGGACATATTCCCATAAATGCCCGGCTCTCTGGTGCCCAATAAATTCATATTAGGGCCGTTCAATACAAATACACGCAACTTCGCCACAGTTAATTTCCTCTCAACCTCACAAGCTAGGCCTAGACAAGCTGTCGAAAACTCTCTTTATATGGGATAGATCCACCTCTGCACTCTGAATAACTTTACCTCCAGATAAAGGCAAGACGAAGACATTGCGCCCCTTCTGACGTTTTTTATCAGAGCCTAAATTCTTTGCAAATTCTTCCCACTCCAGTCCCTGAGGAATAGCCGTCGGTAGTCCCCAAAAACAGATTAGCTTTTTCATTCTCGTTATAATCGGTTCCTCTAAAATTCCTAAACTGTCCGCTAGAAGAAGAGCCCCCATAATTCCTATAGCTACAGCCTCTCCGTGAGCCAACTTATAGCCAGAAGAGACTTCTAAACTGTGAGCAAAAGTGTGGCCAAGATTTAACTTATATCTTTCTTTTCCAAGATCAAATTTGTCAGATGATATAAGTGAAATTTTCGTTTTAACAGACGACTCTATAAGATTATAAAGGAAGTTTTTATCTTTATAAATTGTGATAATTTTTTGACTTAAACTAAAATCATTATTGTGATTATTTCTATAATCGAAGTATCGCTCACAAAAAAGCTCAATATTTTTTAATAAAGAGTCAGTATTTAATAGAGCGGTCTTGATTATTTCTGCAAATCCGTTAGCCCATTCTCTTTCAGGCAACGTTGGCAAAAATTTTATATCAGCTACGATCAGCTTAGGATTATAGAATGTACCTATTAAATTTTTCCCTTCTGGAAGGTCGAATCCGTTTTTACCTCCCAGGGATGAATCTACCATAGCTAAAAGGGAAGTCGGCACTTGAATGAGAGGCAATCCCCTCATAAAGGTTGCAGATGCAAAGCCGGCCAAATCTCCAGTAACTCCGCCCCCTATAGCTATGACGGGAACGCTTCTATCAACTTTGGCCTCTAACATAGCTTGGTAAATTTTTTGTATCTCACTTAGATTTTTATGCTTTTCTCCTCCGCAAAACTTGTAAAAAACGGCCTGGGAATCGGAAAAAGCCTCTCGTAGATATTCTTCCTGTTTAAGCCAAACTTGTTGATCGACTACAACTAGAGCCCGACCTTGGCTAGTTGGCCAAATAGGGGCCAAAGTTGATCTTAAATTATCTTCTCCCAAATGATAATTTACTTCAGTATTGATAATTTTATCTAACATAGGTAGAAAAAGATGGGCCTCGGCAATAATTTATCGATTCCAATTTTAGGTGGTGCCTTCTTAAGGTGTGGCTAAAAATGTCACCGAGCAAAATTAGAGTCTAATACTCTAGCTATTTCTGCTTCGCCGAGGTGGCGGCCTCTTTCAGCAGGGAGCTTCAACTACAAAGGAGAAAAACGGCTGCGGTATGGCTAAGCATAATATTTATCTCGTAGGCTTCATGGGAACCGGCAAAAGCACTATAGGGCGTGAATTAGCTAGAGTTATGGGGCGAAAATTTATAGATATAGATCAAGAGCTAGAAAAACGTCACGGTGGCAGCGTATCAAGCCTTTTCAAAGAGCATGGCGAGCAATGGTTCAGAGAGCGAGAAGAAGAACTTTGTGCCGAATTAGCCCAATCGAGCAATCGGGTAGTAGCTACTGGTGGTGGATCTTTGATAAATCCGGCCAATTTTGAGGCTTTTCAAAAATCAGGCTTACTCGTTTGCTTATATACCCAAAGAGATTGTCTAGTAGAGCGTTTAGAGCGCAACGAAAAGCGCCCCTTGTTACAAAATGTAGATGATGTCGGTGAGCGAGTAGATCAACTGTTTCAAGAGAGGCGATATTTATACGAGCGGATCAAAATACGTATAGATACCACCAATTATACCCCTTTGGAAACAGCTAAGCGTATAGCCGAGCTCCTTAGGACACGTCAGCGGATCTTAAATAAACTGCGCGATCAATATATCGATTTAAGCTAATGGACTTAGAACAACCTTACTTAATTTTAAAGATATAATCCAGTAAAGCTGTTAAACGCCTCTTCTTCCTCGGCTTTTGAAGGACGAAGAGCAAAAAAATCGGCCCTAGATCGATAAGCTTGACCAATAAGCATACCTAAGCCATTCATAGTTTTAGCTCCGCTCTCTTTAGCCAAACGCAAAAATTCTGTTTGAGCTGGATTGTAAATTAGATCACAAGCTGAAGGCACCACTTGAGCTTGGGCTTTAGTGCTCTGGTTATAAAAGCTAGTATCATTTTGAATCGAATAGAAAGAAGACTTAGGCCAATTATAAGGGGTTAAATTGGGAAACGCAGAACTGCCAAGCACAGTAGCTTGAATATATACATAGCCAGGCTTAACAACTTCTGAGTATACTGGAAAGCTTTGCACAGGAATAAAAACTTGGCCAGAATCTTCCCGCCGCTGCCAACTATTAAAATCGGCAGCCAGTTTTTCTCCACGCTGTGGAGAATTAACGATTGTGATACTTTTAACTTTTGCTCTAATTAAGGCGTAAACAATAGCTCGAGCGGCTCCCCCAGCACCAAAAACTACTACATGGCGTCCTGCCAAGTCTTCTCTTATGTAGTGACGCCAAGAAGCCAACCAACCCCACCAGTCGGTATTGTCCCCATAGATTTGGCCCCCTGAAGTGTAAATTGTATTTACAGCTCCGATAAGGCGAGCTTCTCGACTTAAATTTCCCTGTTTCAGTAAATAACGGAAGGCCCATTCCTTAAATGGGCTGGTGACATTAGCTCCCAACAAAGGAAGGGCCAACCAATTATTTAAGATTTGCCTAAATAGACCCTCGCTCTCTACTTGCGTAGGCAAATACAAACCAAATCGGCTGGGCCTACCTAAATTAAAAAAGTTATGTAAAGCTGGCGACAAGCTGTGACTAATGGGGCAACCAAACAAAACAGCCAACGGGCCGCTAAAATCTTCCCCCAATTCCCCAAACCTTTGCCTAGTTAAAGTAACTGAAAGAGGGCACTTATTTTGCCTCACAAAAGCTTGCCAAGCTGATGCTAAGCCCAGTTGGGACAACTCGGGAGAGTTCTTTTCTAAGCCTTCCAGCCAAGCTAGTAAGTTAGTTTTATTGGCCTGGACAATCGACATTTGCTAAGCAAGCTCTGGAGGAGTCATCTTAAAAGCAGAAACGGATCGCAAAATATTCCAAAAACTGGGAAAAGATACGGCACAACACTGAGCTCCCACTATTTTAATGGGCCGTTTATAAATACAAGCTGCTATACCCAAACTCATAGCCAAGCGGTGATCACTGTGAGCATCTAAAACGATAGGCTCGCTACTTTCAATTTCTTTACCGGCAGATACTTGATCCCTATTTTCCTTAGATTGCAAACCGATAATATCGAATCCATCTTCGTATTCTTTTGACTTGACTCCAAGTTTTTTTAGCTCATGCAAAGTCATACTTATACGATCTGATTCCTTCTGACGCAACTGATAAGCGCCTCGCACTCTGGTAATACCATAAGCTTTAGAAGCGATTACTGCCAAAAGTGGAATTTCGTCTATACATAAGGGAATATCTTTAGGGCGAACGTCGACCCCTTTAAGATGGGAATAATCGACGGTTATACCTCCGACCATTTCGCCATAATTATAATTAGAAAATCTTGCACAAATCTTCGCACCCATGCGCCTTAGAACATTAAAAAAGCCTATTCTGGTAGGATTTATAACCAAATGATCAATCACAATATGTGAATGAGGTTTCATCACAGCTAAAGCAATTAAAAAGGCCGCCGAAGAGGGGTCGCCATAAACATTATATTGGAACCCTTTTATCCTATTACCATTGGCAGTAAAGACGATCTTGTGCTGGCCGTCAGGTAGATTTTGCTCTTTAACTTTAAAGCCCAACTTTCTCAGCATAATTTCACTATGGTCGCGACTCTTTAAGGGTTCAGTTAAAGTCAGCTTCAAGTTTCCCATAGATAGAGCCGCCAATAGAGCAGCCGTCTTTAGCTGAGCGCTGGCACTTTTCGTTTCAATCTCTATACAATTGTCTTTTATAGTGCTGTGTTCTTGAGCCCAATCTTGGTTATCAGGATGGAGAGAGCCAGTTATACGTAAAGGAGCACAATGATTTTCTCCCAAACATTCGACTTTAGCGCCGAATTTTTCCAGTACGGCAGCCAACCTATCCATAGGACGCTGGCTTAAACTTTTGTCTCCTACTAAAACATAAACTCCGGAAGATACTGCCAAAAGTCCGGCAATAAAACGCATACAAGCCCCAGAATTTCCACAATCTAAAGGAACTTCACTTAAAGCTGGCCCCTTAGCCCCCCAGCCTGTTACCGTCGCGATCCTATTATCCTTTATCTCAATAGAAGCCCCTAACTGACGCAAAACATTGACCACGGAAAGGCAGTCGGCAGCATTGGAGATTCCGTTTATGACAGATTCGCCTTCGGCCATAGCAGCAAAAATTAGCGCCCTCTGTCCAATTGACTTGTCACCGGGGACAAAAAAGCGCCCCCTAAACGGCTTCTTTGACTGGTTATCAATCAACAATAAATCAGCAGACATACCATTTCCCCTATTTTCTAGTTCTGAATGCTAGATATACTAGCCCCGGACAGCGGCCTTAGCAGCCTAGAGCCGGAGTGAAATCCTTTACTTTTTTTCTAAAATAAGTTCTTATGGGGCAGAAAATGATTAAGGCGGAGTTTCTAACCAAAAACTCCACCTTAATCATAGCTACAGAACTCCGGCCTTTTCCATTATACAGCGCAACTGTTTTATTTCATTTTCTGAAGCTCGACGCAATGGCATACGCAACCCGCCCACATCGAATCCTTGCAAATGCAAAGCAGCTTTGACGAGAATCGGGTTGGCCACAACGAATAAATCGGTAAATAATGGATATAAACGCAAATGGAGCCGTCTAGCTTTGGCTATATCACCAGAAAAATAAGCTTCTATCATCTCTTTAACCAAAGAACCGGCTATATGAGAGGTAACGCTGATAACTCCTACACCTCCCACAGCAATCGTCGGCAATATGGAAGAATCATCGCCGCTGTAAATTTCCATAGCCCGACTCTCTACAAAGCGAGCATATCTTCCAGCCTGTTCCGCCTCGGTCTTTTCCAAAGCGGAACTAAGCTCGCTGATAGGCTCTAAACTGGACAGCGACTCTTTCACGGCAATTACATTGGGTATAGAAGCGATCTTAGCCAGTGTAGCAGGCTTAATTTCCACGCCAGTACGCCCAGGGATATTATAGGCAATAATGGGCAACTCCACCGCCTCAGCTACAGCGCGAAAATGCTCATATAAAGCGTCTTGCGGGGGCTTATTGTAATAAGGAGCCACCACTAAAAGAGCATCGGCTCCACGTTCTTTCGCTTTTAAGGAAAAATCTATAGTCGCTTGAGTGCTGTTGGTACCGGTACCACAGACTAACAATTTATCGCCCAATTCATTTTTAAGCACTTCAAAAAGGCGCAGCTTCTCTTCAGCATTAAGTGTAGGTGCCTCACCGGTAGTAGCGGCCGCTACTATAGTATCGGTTCCTGAAGCTAGAAGGTGGCGAGCTAATTGGGCAGCTTTTTTATAATCAACTTCTAAAGTGGGAGTAAAAGGCGTTACCATAGCGGTTAACAGCCTTCCTAATGCCAATTTACTTTTGCTCATTCTATAGAACCTCTATTGGGAAAAAATAACTAAGTTTTTATATTAAAATGTTAGTGTTATAGAACTTTTAATTTTTCTTATCGGCAGATCGATAAGCTTCGCTGGAACGAGCCGCTTCCGGATTCTCGTAACCGGAGGCGCTGCCTAAGTTGCCGTAACGGTAATTCTGGAAATTGTCACCATTAGGTTTAGGCTCTGGCTCATGGGTAGTGAAGGTAGAAATATCTTCTTTTAATTCAGCGGTAAAGTCTTGGCTCTTGCCCTTAGCTACTCCAAGCAAAAAACCCACAGGAATAAATACCAAGCTCAATCCCATGGCGAAGAAGATAAACATAACGGTTCTGGAATCGTCAGGAGCTAACACCAGACCACTATGACTGACGCAAGCAGCTAAAAAAGTACAAATGGCCACTGCCAAAAGTGCGCCGCGAAAACCGCGAAAAAGTAAAGAAAAGAAATCAGACTTAATTCGGTTAGAGAAGGTACCAGACCAAAACCAAAGTCCTCCTATAGAAACAGCACACAGCAAATGAACCGCTATCATATATGTCGTCTTCGCTCTTAAGTTGACTTTCTCCTATAAATGGGCTCCCCTTTTCTTTGCTCAAAATTATGGATTTTTAAGGCATTACCTAAGATAATGCCCAGCTATGATGACTTATTCGGCACCAAGCCATTTTTTTAGACTAAAATCGCCAAATCGAACCTTAAAAGTAATTTGACCAAGCAAGGATTTTCTTTTATATCAACAAAAAACAGCACCGTAAGTTCAGGTTAGATTAGCGGTAGTAGCTAGAAAAGGTCTTAAAGTTTGCCACCGCACATTTTTGTATAAAGATACTAGAAAGAGACTAAAACACTATGTCAGAAAAACAATTGACTCGCGATGATGTGGTAAAGTTAGTTCATGATCTCGACATTAAGTTGTTGCATTTGCAATTTACAGATATTCTCGGCGGGATGAAGAACGTAGGTATTCCCGGAAGACATATTGAGAGTGTTTTAGATGATGGGGTGCTTTTTGACGGCTCCTCCATAGAAGGCTTCGTGCGCATAGAAGAATCGGATATGCGCCTTATGGCCGATCCGGCCACTTTTTCTATACTGCCTTGGAAAGACAGTTCGTGCAAAGAAGCTCGCATGATTTGCGACGTGACTACTCCTGACGGACGTCCTTTTGCCGGCGATCCGCGTGGTTTCCTCAAAAAGATGATTGCCAAAGCCCATAAGCTTGGCTTGGAAATGATGGCCGGGCCGGAAGCAGAGTTCTTCCTCTTCGAGCGTGATGAACAAGGACGACCTACGACTAGAACTCACGATAAGGCCGGCTATTTTGATTTAGCTCCGGTAGACAGAGGCGAATTTGCTCGCCAGCAAATAGTAACTGCGCTTGAAGCTATGGGCTTTTTAATTGAAGCTTCTCACCACGAGTGTGGTTTCGGTCAGCATGAAATCGACTTTAAATATGCCGACGCCTTGAAAACTGCCGACCAAGTAGTTACCTTCCGTATGGCCGTAAAGACTGTAGCTATGAATTGCGGCTTACATGCAACCTTTATGCCTAAGCCCGTCTACGGTATCGCCGGCTCCGGTATGCACGTTAACCAGTCGATCTTTAAAGATGGAAAGAATCTTTTCTTCGACGAAAAAGCTCCTCGTCAGCTCTCCGAAACTTGCTTGCACTACATTGGCGGTCTGATGAAACATGCCAGAGCTTTTACCGCTTTTACTAATCCTATTGTTAATTCTTACAAGCGCCTTGTCCCCGGCCATGAAGCTCCCCTTTATGTCACCTGGGCTGAAAAGAATCGCAGTCCTATGATTCGTATTCCAGCTCCTCGGGGCAAGAGTACCCGTGTGGAAGTTCGCTCTCCGGATCCTTCATGCAATCCCTATTTAGCTATTGGCCTAATGCTTTGCGCTGGCTTAGACGGTATCGAAAATAGGTTGGATCCAGGCCCGGCCATGAATTGCAACCTTTACGATCTCAGCCCCGAAGAACTCGAAAAGCGTCAGATTGAAACTCTGCCCACTTCTTTAGAAGAGGCCTTGCAAGCCTTCCAAGAAGATGATCTCTTGCGCGAAGCTGTCGGCCGTCATATTTGGTCACAGTTCCAGGCGGCTAAGTATCAAGAGTGGGATGCTTACCGCACTCAAGTACATCCCTGGGAGTTAGATCATTACTTAGGTATTTATTAGGGTAGACGACAAGTTCCAGCAATTTGCCAAGTTTAGCTAATTGTCTTAAAAAAATCTGATACATCCCTAAACTTTAGGCGGCCGACAGTATATAATAGGTGCGGTCGCCTAGTTTTTTTGTTCAATTCTGCGGCGCTCCAGCTTAAATGGCGAATTTAAAATTCCATATTTGTCGGCAAGGAAATACCATGCAAGAATATATCAGACCAAACTTTGTTATCGTTACCGGACTTTCCGGAGCGGGAAAAAGTCAGGTAATGAAATGCTTTGAAGATCAAAACTATTATTGTGTAGACAATATTCCTCCGATCTTGATTCCCGACCTGATGAAACTTTGCCATAATTGCGGTATTTTTTATTTAGCAGTTGCTCTAGATATTCGCAATAAGGATTTTTTTGCCGATTTAATGCCGGTTTTAAAGCAAACGGAAGAGATGGGCCAAGCGCCTTATATCGTCTTTTTGGAAGCCTCCAACGAAGTGCTCATCCATCGCTATGCCGAATCGCGCCGTCAACACCCCTTAGCTCCCAATGATAGAGCCGTCAACGGTATCTTGAAAGAGAGGGAGATGTTGAAGTTTTTGAAAGACAGGGCTTCCTTAGTTCTGGATACTTCCAAAACAACTTCCCATCAGTTGCGAGGCTTGATTTTTCAGTATTTTAATTCTAAAGAAGATATTCAAAGCAAACTACACATCGTAAGCTTTGGTTTTAAATACGGTGCGCCGACAGATGTTGATTTAATTTTTGATTGTCGCTTCTTACCTAACCCTTATTATATCGCTAAATTGCGCCAATTATCGGGATTAGATGAACCGGTGCGAGAATACTTACATAATTTTGAAACTTACCATATCTTCGCCGATAAAATTATAGACTTACTTACCTTTTTGTTGCCTCAATATCTAAAAGAAGGTAAACCTCAAATAAATGTTGCTTTCGGTTGTACAGGAGGACGCCATCGCTCTGTAGCTCTAGCTGAAGAAATTGCCCAAGCTATGACCAAGAAACAGTATGAAACTTCAGTAGAGCACCGCGATATTAAGTTATCCACCAGAAGCAACGATTCTCTTTTAACTCAGCAGCCTCCCCAATAGAAAAGAAAAAATGAAATTATTAAAGCAAATATTCAGCCTATTTAAGTGGCTGCTGCCCGGCATGGGAGTAAAGAGGTGGATTTTCTCCTTAGCGGTCGGTTTACTATTTTTTTCCGTCGGCTTAATGTTATTGACAGCCAATAAGACGGCGCTTTTTTTGGAGCTATCGATCCAAAATATATTACTTAACCGCTTTGGTTTCCAAGTATCTAGTATTGCTATCGATATTTTGATGCTTACAGCCGGTATGTTAATTATGTGCTGGGCTGCCTGTAAGGTCTTTACAGTTATATATAAAACTAAACAACCTCACGACGACCGAGCTCTAGTCGATTTAATGTATGAGCGCCGCCAGCTTAGTCACGGCTTAAAGATAGTGGCTGTAGGAGGCGGAACTGGTCTCTCTACGCTCTTACGCGGATTAAAGAGACATACTTCAAATATTACTGCTATTGTAAGTGTTTCCGATGACGGCGGAAGCTCAGGACGCCTTTCTAAAGAGCTGGGTATTTTGCCTCCGGGTGACTTACGCAACTGCATGACGGCCCTAGCGGACGACGAAAATTTGCTTAATGAGCTATTTCGTTATCGCTTCAAAAAAGACGGCTCCGGTTTAGGTGGCCATTCCTTTGGCAACTTATTTTTGGCAGCTCTAACCGATATGTATCACAACGATTTTGAAGAAGCCCTACGTAAGGGGAGCCAGATTCTCAATATTAGAGGTATGGTTTTACCTGCAACTTTAACTCCTACTACCCTATGTGCCAAGATGCTCGACGGCCGACTCATAAAAGGAGAGAGTGAGATACCGGAAGCTCACGGCCAGATAACCGATATCTTTTTAGAGCCGAGCCATTGCACACCACCAGAAGAAGTATTTAAGGTGATAGCTGAAGCTGATTGTATCGTCCTAGGGCCGGGCAGTTTATATACAAGTGTGATTCCTCCCCTTCTAATCGACGGTATTGCCGAAGCCATAAAAAAATCGAAAGCCCCCAAAATTTACGTCTGTAATGTTATGACCCAACCGGGAGAAACGGACAAATATAGCGCTGCCGATCACCTACAAGCTATACATCATCATGTAGGCGGCCGTATTGTCGATTATATTGTCGTCAATCTGGCTCCCCCTAATAAGCTGCGTCAAAAATATCAAAAGACTGGAGCCCATCCTATAAAAGCCGATTTAGCCAGACTGAGATCTATGCAAGTAACCCCTATCTCAGCTAATTTGGTTAATGAAGAAGTAGTTGTACGTCACGATCCAGTCTATTTGGCAGAAACGATTATAGATATTACAGCAGCTCATCGCTCTAAAAGTGGAGAATTTTCCTTACTTCGTTCCCAAAGTTCTGAGCTTAAAGCTGTCAATTGACGAATTAAACTAAGTTTTTTTCTAAGCCTAGCCTATTTTTTAAGGAGTCATAGTTACAAAAGTGGCCATATTTAATATCATAAAATTTTCCGACAGCACTATCAAAACCAAACAAGATTGGGCCAATGTCGAAAAGCAAATTTACCAATGCCTAAATGCTCACCGCTTACCAGTAGTAATATTTGCCTCTTCAAAGGAAGCTACTACCTTATTGGAAGAGCTAATCAGTTTTGCTTCTCAAAAAGGCAGCTCTTTGGGTACCCTTTCAGAAACGAACTTAAAGGCTGGTACAGATCAATTTAAAGATTATTACTATAAGTTGGCCTCCCAACTTTTAGATGGAGATAAAATTTCAGCTTGGGATAATATTTTTTCGGAAATTGATCGACTCTTATTGGGAATTTCTTTAACTAAAGAAGCTACTGCGCGTCTTAGAGCCCGCCTATTAAGTTTAGCTAAAAGGCTCACTTCTCATATGGGATATGCCTATTTAAAGCGCCATTTTGCCGATAAAAAGATTTGTTTATGGGAAGCAACTTCTGCCTTACACAGCTCCTTGGCAGATAATCAGCAACCAACCTCAGAATATTTGCAAGCTTCCCTGGCCACTTTGGAAGCTGATTCGCAATTACAAAGCCAATTATCTGAATATGATATTATCGTCACTCAAGGGGGTATAGCGACTAATCATCAAAATGAACCTGTCTTACTAGGGCGAGACGGGGCAGATTTAAGTGCTGCAGCCTTAGGCTTAAAACTAGAGGCAGAAAAGGTAGATTTTTGGAGTGATTTGCCCGGTTTTTATACTGCCGATCCCCATTTAATTCCCTCAGCCCGCCTTTTACGCCATTTAGACTATGCCGAAGCTCAGGAGTTAGCTTCGGTCGGCTTGCCTATAGTGAGTCCTAGAGCTATTTCCTTTCTGGCCCAATCCCACATCCCCATATATGTACGTTGCTCTGAAAAGCCGGAATTAGAAGGGACTTGCATTAGTGACGATCACTTAGGCGACACTATTTGCGTAAAAGCTCTTACCGCTTCTACGGGAGTCACCTTAGTTTCCCTAGATAATATAAGTATGTGGCAACAAGTCGGTTTTTTGGCTAAAATATTCGCTATTTTTGCCAAGCACGACCTTTCTATAGACTTAGTAGCCACTTCTCAAAGCAACGTTACCGTATCTTTAGATAATTCTACTGATGCAGCTACAACCCATAAATTAAAAGAACTGTTGCCCGATTTGAGCTTGTATTGTTCTCCTAAACTAATTGCTCCCTGTGCAGCTTTAAGTTTAGTAGGCCGCAAGATGCGTTCCAATTTACATAAACTTGGGCCTACTTTAGAAATATTTGAAGAAGAAAAAGTACACTTGCTCAGTCAAGCTGCCTCTGACTTAAACTTCACCTTCGTAGTAGACCAAACTCAAGCTGAACGCCTTTTAAAAACTCTACATGCCCAACTTTTTTCTGGCATTCCCGATCCGCAAGTCTTTGGAGCTAGCTTTAGGCAAGAGTTTCTGGACAATCCTACGCTCCACAATAAGAGGGCCAATTACAATTCTGTTTGGTGGATACAAGAGCGCCAAAAATTGCTCAATATTGAAAAGACGCCAGCTTACGTATATCATAAGCCAACTTTGGTAGCCAATGCGCAAATGCTACTCAATTTGAGCTCAGTCGATAAGGTTTTCTTTGCTATAAAGGCCAATAGCAACCGAGAAATACTGAAAGTATTTGCTCAACAGGGATTAGGTTTCGAATGTGTTTCCGTAGGAGAGTTGGAGAGAGTGCGCAGTCTATTCCCCACTTTACCTACAGATCGCTTACTGTTTACTCCCAACTTTGCTTCGGGTAAAGATTTTTCTTCCGGCTTTAAATTGGGAGCTATGGTAACTTTAGACAATATCCAGCCTCTTAAATTATGGCCGGAAATTTTCAAAGGGCGCGAAGTTTTACTGCGTCTCGATTTGGGACACGGTTCGGGCCATAGTCGCAAAGTACGTACTGCCGGCAACTTTTCCAAATTTGGTATTCCTCTAACTGAATTATCCGAAGTTAAACAACTTACCCAAGAGTTGGCAATAACTGTTATCGGTTTGCATTCCCACAGTGGCAGCGGTATCAAAACTCCGGACACTTGGGCCCAAGCGGCTTTACACTTATCAGAATGTGCCGAGCTTTTCCCCGAAGTAAAATACTTAGATTTAGGTGGCGGCTTAGGGGTGCCGGAGAGGCGTGACTTGGATACTTTAGACTTAAATAGCCTCGATCAGCGTCTACTCTTATTTAAGAATAGCCATAAGCAGTGCCAAATAATAATCGAGCCGGGTCGCTTTTTAGTAGCTCAAGCCGGTATTATTTTAACTAAAGTAAATCAAACTAAGCGAAAAGGCGATAAATTATTTATCGGTTGCGACGCCGGAATGCAAACTCTAATTCGTCCGGCCCTTTACGGTGCCTACCACGAGATAGTTAATCTCAGCCGCTGGGGTGAGCCTAAAAGCGATTTAGCTGATATTGTCGGCCCTATTTGTGAAACTGGCGACACTTTAGGTAGAGATCGCCGTATAGAGCATACAAAAAGTGGAGATATACTTTTAATCGACACGGCTGGAGCTTACGGATTTACTATGAGCAGTAATTATAACTTGCGACCGCTAGCAGAAGAGCTTATCGTTTCTGAATAAATTGATTTTTTCTATAAGGCCCAAAAACTATTTTAATGCCTGGCCAATAGGAATTAAAAGGCATATAGAGAACCAATCCAGACTACACAGCGCTTAGAGGTGTTTTTTCATAATGATTAACAATATCGATCTTACCGTTCATCCCGAGGCTTTGAAACGCACTATTACCAGAGCTCGTGAGAAGCAGATTCGCATTCCTACTTTTAAACAGATGCGCAATCCCAAACTCATCCCTGCTGGCATTGTCAAAGCTTTAGAGAACGTCGGCCTTTGGGATGTCAATCCCCTCAACCTTTTCCGTATTAACTGGCATAACCAGCCCGTCGAAAAAGGCGGCGCTTTCGGCAACGTCAACTATATCGAAATGCCCGAAGCTATTACTGGTGTACCTTGTAAAATTATCGGTCTGTGCGGTAAATGGTTCCCTACCGGCGCTCACAAAGTGGGTGCGGCTTTCGGCTGCTTAGTTCCCCGCTTAGTAACAGGTCAGTTCGATCCTACTTGCCAGAAGGCCGTTTGGCCCTCTACTGGTAACTACTGCCGAGGTGGTGCTTACGACTCCGCTCTCTTAGGCTGCCAATCTATTGCTATTCTTCCTCAGGGAATGAGCAAAGAGCGCTTCGATTGGCTCAAAACTGTAGCTGGCGAAATTATTGCTACTCCCGGTTGTGAAAGCAACGTAAAAGAGATCTTCGACAAGTGCTGGGAGTTGCGTAAATCCGGTGAGAACTTGGTAATTTTCAATCAGTTCGAAGAGTTTGGCAACTACTTATGGCACTATCACGTGACTGGCCCGGCCATGGAAGAAGCCGTTAAGTTAGTCGGCGGTCGTTATCGCGGTATGGTTTCGGCTACTGGTTCTGCCGGAACTATCGCTGCTGGTGACTATATGAAAGATCTCCACCCCGATTCTAAGATTGCCGCTTCTGAAGCTATGCAATGTCCCACCTTACTCATGAACGGCTTCGGCGACCATCGCATTGAAGGTATTGGCGACAAGCACGTGCCCTGGGTACACAACGTAAAGAATACCGACATGATCGTAGCTATCGACGACGAGGCTCCTTGCACACTCTTGCGCTTGCTCAACGAGCCCATCGGTATTGAATACCTCAAGTCCTTAGGTGTAAGTGAGGAATTGCTTAGCAAGCTCAGCTGGTTAGGTATCAGCTCTATTTCCAACTTGCTCTCCGCTATCAAGATGGCTAAATACTACGAGTTCGGCCCCAACGACGTCATCGTCACCATGTTCACCGACTCGGCCGCTATGTACCAGAGTCGTTTACAGGAAATGACCGAGGCTCGCGGCACTTTCAGCCCCGTCGACGCCGCCGTCGCTTATGCTCGCTACCTGGAAGGCTGTGACACCGACTACATGGCTGAGCTTACCTATCGCGATCGTAAGCGCGTTCACAACCTCAAATACTACACTTGGGTTGAGCAACAGGGTAAAACCTACAAAGAGATCCAGGAGCAGTGGTACAACGAAGAGTACTGGACTTCCTTACACCAGAGCCTCGATCCCTTGGATAAGCTTATCGACGAGTTTAACGCTGCTGTCGGCTTAGAAGAGCTGTAAGTCTCGTATTCTTTGTAGTTCTGACCCTCTATTTAGAGTAAAGAACTACATAACTAGTAATTTTATTACATAAAAAACTAATGCCGGTAGCTTTTGGGCTGTCGGCATTAGTTTTTATAACGCACCAAATGGTTGGCAACTTTGGCAAGATGGTTGGCAACCGTTTTGGTAGCCTTTTAGTTATACAAGTTAAGCCGATAATTTTTGAGAGTTTTGGGAGGCTAACAATTTATCCTTAAGATCTTGGGAGAGCCACCAACCGGCGCAGAACATGGCAAAGATTATACTGCCACCTAAAATAGTTAGTAAGCTTAAAGACCACCAAATAGATCTTATACCGTAACCAAAAGTAAAGACCATAGTATAACAAGCTGGTATACGCAATAAAGAGCAAGGGATACTGACACACATAGGAGGCAAAGTGCGCCCACCACCAGCAAAAACGCCCTCAGCGATACCACATAGGCCTGCAAAAGGCTGAGACCAAGCGATAATTTGCAAATAGCCCACCGCCGTAGTAATTACATTCTTATCATTACTAAATAACGAAGCACACAGCTCGGGAAGGGTTAAAAATAATGTACATACAGCGATACTGACACATAAAGCCCAACCCATAGCCACCCAAGCAATCTTTTTAGCTCTGGCCACTCGTCCTGCTCCCAAATTTTGGCCAATCATAGTAATACAAGCTAAAGAAATACCAGAGCGAATCGTATAATTGAGGCTCTCCAATCTGTGACCAATTCCCAAAGCGGCCATAGCTTCAGGGCCAAAATTGCTAATAACTGGGGCTATTGCCATATAGACAATACTAAAGACAATAGAAGCTAAAGATAAGGGCAAACCTACAGCAACAACTCTACCTAAATAGTGCCAGTCTATCTTTGCTGCTCTAACTTTGGGTAACATAAAAAGATAGCCTGGTCGGGTAATCTTTATAATTAACAATATACAAACTACCCCAAAGGAGATATTGGAAGCGATAGCCGCCCCTAGAGCTCCCAATTTAGGTAAACCGACTAATCCAAAAATAAATAAGGGATCCAAAATAAAATTCAGTACAAATCCGATAGAATAAATCTTTAAGGGCGTGCGGGTATCTCCATAGGCACGCATAACGGCAGAGATACACTCATTGATACATACTGACGGAGCAAAGACGGCCAGCATACCCAAATAAGAATAACCAATATCGATAACTGCTGCAACATCTTCTTTATTACCGACCATCCAGCCAAGAATATCGCGACCCCAGAAATATAAAACGACAAATTCCACAAATCCGGTAAAAATTGCCGCCATTAAACTTATTTGCACCCCTTCCAGGGCTTCTTGAGCTGCTTCCGGCCGTTTAGTCGCTTCTCCAAGTTTATTGGCGATTAAAGAATTGGTGCCGGTAGTGACGATTCCAGAAAGGGCAAACATAATCCAAATGGCGAAGCTAGACATATTTACAGAAGCTAAAGCCAATACTCCACTATGGCCTACCCAGATAGCATCAACTAAGCTAAACAAAGTAGAAAGAAACATCGAACCCAAAATAGGAATAGTTAATTTTATAAGAACTTTACTTACTGGGCCGTGCATCAAATCATTTTGCATATAAAAAGACCTTTAACCTGGGGAAAAAATCGCCCTAAACCGATAAAAGAAATAGTTTAGATACAAAAAATAAAATGTAACTAAGCCCCACCCCGAGCCCCATTAAACTTGTGATTATAAACTCCTGTTGCCAGATTTTTAATGCCAAAACAACATTATAATTTCTAGGGAAAAGTCGCTCAATTTCGAAATATACACCTCAGTTATGTCACTATCGAGCGCAGAAAAATTTTACATTATAATCAATCCTTCTGCAGGAGCAGGACGCAGTTTACGCAATTTGCCAGCCATTGCCGATTTTGCTCAAAAACATGACGGTTCTATTTTAATTAGCCGCTATCCTGGCCATACTATCCAGTTGGCTAAATCAGTAGCTGCTAAAGGTAGACTTGTTTTTGCCGCCGGTGGAGACGATACCGTTAGAGAAGTATTACAAGGGACTTATACTAGCAAATCTATTATCGGTATAATCCCCTTAGGAACTTTTAATAATTTAGCTACTAGTTTATATTTGCCCCCCCACCCTTTGGAATGTTTAAAGCTTTCGCTAGAAGGCGTCAATTGTCTAGTAGATGTAGGTAAAATAGAACAAGGCAAGTTATTCACCGAGAGTATCGGCATAGGGTTAGATTCATACGCTTGGTCGAAAGCGCCTACCCAAGAGCCGGTAGGTTTGTGGCGCTGGGTTAGGGGCATAAAGATTGGACTCAGTTCACTTTTAGATTTTACGCCCCAAAATTATCGCCTAGAAATAGACGGCCGCCTCTTAAAGATGCACGACGTTATGCAAATAACTGTAGCCAACTCGCGCTGTTACTGTTCTGGTATCCAGATTGCCCCCAATGCCAAAATGAACGATGGCTTACTCGATATATGTATAATTTCCCGTATGAGTAAATTAAAATTTTTGGCCATGACACCTATTTTTTATTTTGGCAAACATATTAACAACTCAACTAGCGTCCATTATATTCAAGCCCACAAAATAGGTATTAGCGGATCCTCTTCAGTGCCCATTCGGGTAGATGGTATGCTAACTTCTCAAACTTTGCCTATAAAAGCTACCGCTATTAGTAATAGCCTGACTATACGTATACCTACATTTTGCCGACATACGGCCAGCTTGCAGTAAAAATAGACACCACTTGTTAGTAGTTTACTACCTTCTCTGCCTACTGGCCTTACCGTCAAGTTTATATAATTACAAAACTAAATGTAAAAAAGCTAAAGAACTCGCTTAGCTCCCAAATAACGTGCTTTAAAGTAACTCTCTTCCAAGCTGCTGACTCTAACATAGCCTGAAGAAGAAGCGTGAATAAATTCACCATTACCCAAATATATGCCCACATGAGAAGCTCCAGGAGCATAAGTTTCGAAAAAGACCATATCGCCAGGAGCTTCACCGCCAAAAGAGACGGCCCGCCCTTCATTAAACTGGATATCGGCAGTACGAGGTAAATTTATACCTACTTGTCCATAGACATATTGGACATAGCCAGAGCAATCGAAACCAGAAGGCGTACTTCCACCCCAAACGTAAGGTACTCCCATATAGCTTCTAGCCTTATTCAAAAGACTATTAACTCTGGCAGAAGAAGGGGTATTAGCCACCATGTCTTCTTCATCTTCGTCAACGGGAGGAACGTAATTGGGAATTTTGACTACTTTACCGTCAGAACCGATAGCTATACTGTAACTGGGAGCCGGATTGGAAGCACGATTGTAAGAGCGACGTTTTTTCTTTTTGGATTTCTGGGCAACTTGATTAGTTTGCTTACTTACAGAAGGGCTAACAGCTAAGAGATCGCTACCATTATTGTCAATTTTGACAACTTCAGGAGAAGGAGCACTCTGAGCGACCGCAGTCTCAACTTTAGTAGGCAGAGGCTTAACTTCCGGATCGATAGGAATTAGCAAAATAGCCCCAGTTTGTAGCCCCTTTTGATCGACAATCGTGTTGGCGTTGATTCGTAGAACTTCTTTAGGGTCGACACTATAACGCGAAGCAATAGAGTAAATAGTGTCCCCTCTAACTACTTCGTAATATTTATAAACTATGTGCGCTTGCACAGAAGAAGCAGCTAACCCAAAACTTAGGCTACAAATTGCTGCCGCAGCCAAAGCCCCGCGGCCCGCTCTCTTAAATAAGGAATATACTCTTTCCATTATTTGGCTTCTGTCCCTACCAAAAAAAATAAGCAAGACCGAAGCTATAACGGTTGCTTTAAAGCAACTCGTCTTGAAGCCTCGGTCTCGGATAGTTCAACTTACTACTAGAGTAACTACTTATTGCTCAATAATTCATTGATGGAGCGAGCCGCACGACGGCCTTCACCCATAGCCAAAATTACGGTAGCAGCACCCAGAACAATATCTCCTCCAGCGTAAACTTTATCTAAGCTGGTCTTACCGGTAGCTTCTTCTACGATAACGTTACCCTTCTTGTTAAGCTCTAAACCAGGAGTGGCCGAAGTAAGCAACGGATTAGAGCGGTTGCCAATAGCCACCAAGACGGTATCGCACTCTAATTCGTAGGTATCGCCTTCAATCTTGATAGGGCTGCGACGGCCACTAGCATCGGGCTCACCCAATTCGTAGCGCTGTACGGTGACAGACTTTACCCGACCTTGCTCGTCGCCATTGATAGCGCAAGCATTTTGCAAGAAGCAAAAACGAATACCCTCTTCAAAGGCGTGCTCAACCTCTTCGCGACGGGCAGGCATCTCCTGACGGCTGCGGCGATAAAGTACTGTAACCTCTTCAGCTCCGAGCCGCTTAGCCATACGGCAAGAGTCCATAGCCACGTTGCCGCCACCCAAAACGACAACCTTCTTAGAGTTGTACATAGGAGTATCGTTGCGACCAGGATAGATTCCGCCCATTAAATTGGCTCGAGTTAAGTATTCGTTGGCGGTGCAAACGCCGATCAAGTCTTCTCCAGGAATACCCATAAAGATAGGCAAACCGGCACCGACGCCAATAAAAGCAGCTTCAAAGCCATCTTTTTCAAAGAGGTCTTGGATAGTGCGAGTGCGACCGACTACATAATCGGTATGGAATTGGACGCCCATCTTTACCAAAGAGTCGATTTGCTCATCAACTACATGCTTAGGCAAACGAAACTCGGGAATACCGTAGCGCAATACGCCGCCCAATTTGTGCAAAGCTTCAAAAACGTGAACTTCATGGCCTTGGCGGCGACAATCGGCAGCTACCACCAAACCGGCAGGGCCCGAACCGATAACAGCAACTTTATGGCCGCTTTCAGGCTTAACCTCTAAGGCACCCTCGCTGTGCGAAGTATGCCAGTCGGCTAAGAAGCGCTCAACTTTACCAATAGAAACGGATTGAGCCACATCTTTGTGGGCTTTACCAATCATACAATTCTGCTGGCACTGACGCTCTTGGGGACAAACGCGACCACAAATGGCAGGTAACAAACTCGATTCTTGAATAACAGCAATGGCTTTGTCGAAATTGCCTTCGGCGGCCGCATGGAGGAAGCCGGGAATATCGATACCTACAGGGCAACCTTTTACACAATTAGGATTCTTGCACTGCAAACAACGGCGGCTCTCTACTATAGCCTGAGCAGGCGAGAAGGTCTTCTCTACTTCATCTTGCCACTGGGAGCGCTGCAAAGGATCTAAGACGGCCGGCTTTTGCAAAGGGATAGCCATGCGATCTCTGGGAGTTAAACTTCCCTTCTCTTCCAATTTGTGCAAAATATCTAAAGCTTCTTGCTCAAGAATTTGAGGATCTTTATGAAAACGAGGCATTATAAACTCTCCTTAGGTGAACTTATTGCTGTATAGGACGCCTTCGTATAAGCGAATAGGCGGTTCCAACATCAGAGCCAGCTATATTTCCCCGGCTTCATGCATTTCTTTAACTACAGCTCTGAAGCGGCAAGTATGCTCTCGAGCTTTAGTCTCTTGCTCTTTAAATGCGTTCAAACGCTTGAGCATATTATCGAAATCTACCAAGTGAGCGTCAAATTCAGGGCCGTCTACGCAGACAAATTTAATTTGACCATCTACAGTGACGCGGCAGCATCCGCACATACCAGTACCGTCAATCATAATAGTATTGAGACTGACTAAAGTCTTAACATCGAAAGGCTTGGTAGTTAAAGCACAGAACTTCATCATTACGGGCGGGCCGATAGCGACAACCAAATCCGGCTTCTCTGCCTCGTTGGCACAAAGCTCCTTCAAAGGCTCAGTAACTAAGGCTTTGCGACCGTAAGAGCCATCGTCGGTGACAACGATATATTCATCGGCTATAGCTTTCATTTCATCTTCCAAGATAAGTAAGCCCTTGTTGCGAGCTCCGGCAATAACTGTAACATGGTTGCCTAAAGCCTTTAATCCACAAACGATAGGATAGAGAGGGGCTAAACCTATTCCTCCGCCTACGGCCACTACCTTACCAAATTTCTCTAAGTCGGTAGGCTTACCGAGAGGGCCAGCAATGACGGGAATATAATCGCCGACTTCAAAATGGCTCAATTCTTCAGTAGATTTACCTACGACTTGGAAAATTAAAGTAATAGTCCCAGCTTCTTTATCGGTGTCGGCAACGGTTAAAGGTACACGCTCGCCGTAATCGACGTCGGTTTGCAAAATAATGAACTGGCCCGGCTTATGCTCTTGGGCAATCAGCTCGGCCTCTACGCGCATACGTACAACGTTCTCTGACAAGAACTCTTTATATACAATCTTATGCCCTTTGCGAGGGGCAGCAGAACCGACGATATTAGTCAAATCACTCATGCTTTAAATCTCTCAAAACCGCCAAGGTAGAATTAGCAATCGAATCTCTAAAAACTGCCAAAAGTCAACAGCGCCTAGAGATCCAAACTCCTAACTATTTTGCCAAAAGAGATAAATAGCCTCCTTTTAAGACTTAAGTATTAAAAAAACTTAGAATTACAAAAAAAAAACGACCTCCGCTTCCTCAAACAATAAAAGTAGAGTAAAAGCGGAGATCGCTCTTTAGCTTACGGTTGGCCAGCAACCTAATAGTAGCTTCTAGAAAGTAATTTCCATAGAGCCGGTCTTGGAGTCTTGAGAATTAGCCTTAGGGACGACATAATTGCCACTAATTTGCTTCATATTTTCTACAGTCATCATAGAGCGGGCAATATCGGTATTGCTTCCAGCTGGGATAATGGAAATATTGGCCTGACCTTTCAAAATTCTTTCAGTTTCCAAAATTTCGAAAAGGGCGCTGGCCACTTCGTTGTCTTTAGAAATTTCTTCCAAAGCTTTACCTACAATTTCGGGGCGAATAGCCGCAGCGCGGGCAAATTCGATAGCCGATTTGCGATCGGCTTCGGAGCGAATAACGCTGACTCGGTTATTGCCATCTTGTTTAATGGCAGCGGTTACTTGGCGCAGACGATTGACAACTTTTTCCTCAATTTGGGCAATCATTCTTCTATCGCGGAAATGTACATTACGAATGTAAACAGAACCGAGGCGATACCCCCATTCGTCGGAGCGAGGAGAGACTTCCTGACGCACGGCCCGACTCATGGCATGACGATCTTCCATCATATCGGCCAAAGTAAGGTTAGAAAGGCAGCGTACAGTAGCATTGCTGACGTTGGCTCGCAAAGAACCTTCTGGATCGGTATTTTCGAAGCGATACTTAACAGGATCGGAGACCATCATTTCGTACCAAACACCAATACCCATAGGAGCGCCTTCTTCGGAGTTTACCGGCAAACTGCGAAGGTAGCATTGGTCTAAACTGGTATCGACTACAATATCCTCACCCACAAAATTAAAAAGAAGAGCATCAACCAAAGACATAGATGACACCAAAGCGTGGATACCCGGCTCATCGAAACGAGCCTTAACATCACCGAATAATTTTAAGATGTGAGACTCGCGTTCATTTACGATAACGTAAGGCCAGAAAAACTTGACTATATAAGGCAACAATTCAAAAAATAAGGCTGAAACGATGAACGCAGCGATGAATGAAGTAAAAAACACTCGCCTACTACCTCCTGTCTTCCAACACAATATTGCTAGCTCTGCTTAAAAGACCAAGCTTTACATTGCGCAAATAGGCATATAACCCGCCACGGTCACGCAATGACTTGAGACGAGCAGAAAGCTGGCGCAAAGGCTCAACTTCAGCTTGAGCTTTGAGAGTCTGAATCTCCACAGCTCTCTTAGATTGAACGATAGTCTGGTCGGCATCGGCTTGAGCGACACTTATATCGGAAGAAACTTCGTTGTGAGCCGTATTGATAGCTGCCAAAGCTTGTTCTACACAATCGGGAGGATCAATATTAGTAATTAAAGCAGCCTCAAAAACTATACCGTAACGAGAAGCAGAGTCGGCGCACTCCTTCTCCATGTGGTCGTTGATGTCTTGTAAATTTTTACGTAAGTCGTTAATAGAAATACCTTCCACATTTTTGTGTAAAGGATCTTCCTCTTCTTCGAGCATAGGATTCTTGGGAGCTTCATAGTTGGCGATCTTTTCACGCAAAACTGAATGGAAGAATCCCATTACATGGGCGATAGGATTTCTGATACCGAAAAGATAGGCATAAAGGTTGTCTTCAGAAATACGAAAACGAATCTGACCAGAGATTCTGGTGTTGAGCTGGTCCTTGGTGACAGCATTTAAAGCAGCACTTTGACTTCTGGGATTAGAAGGATCAAAACCAATATCGACTGTCTGAGTAGCGATAGAGACCCGCCTTACTTCTTCCCAAGGCCACTTAAAATGGAGTCCAGGCCCTATAACATCTAACTTCGGATATTTATAGCGTTCCTCCTCATTATCTAGATCGTCTCGTTTGTCAGTACGGGAGAAATCAGTGCTGGCGAAACTACCACCGGCATCATCTCTGCGTCTGGCTCTACCAAAAAATATTTTTACAGCGCGCTCGTTAGGATCGATAGTATAGACGCCCAAAATAATCTTTATACAAAGATAAGCGACTATACCCAATAATGCGCCCAAACCGGCTTCAAACATTATTTTTCCTCCTGACCTGAGTTTTAATTATACTGTATTTACAAGTATAGCTTAAATACAAGCGACGATCGCCCTGGGGCCAAAAGCCGCCGTCAGGGCTGCTAACTTGAAAATAAGGAGACTACACTAATACATTAGAGATATATTAGCAAATTTTTTTAGCTAAAAATAGACCTAAAAAAGGAATTGCCTAACCTTAAACTACTTAGGTAGGGGAAAAAAGCGGATGTGGCAAACTTACCCAGCCAAGATACCGTTTCATAATGTTGGAGCATGAATAAGTTAAATATGACTATTAAGAATCAAGTCGCAATTTCTGACAACGAACCTTTGCATATTCAGGAATTAGTTCCGGGATCGGTATGCAGACTGATAATTGCCGCTTACGATCACCGCCACGTCAGTAATGACACGAAAGCTACCCCTAACAAACAAGGCGTAGCCATAGATCAAGCAGAGTTGATCGCCAAAATAACTGCCATGCTGGAAGCCAATGCTATAGAAGTAGCCGATATAGAGCTCTTTACCCACACGGACGAAGGCTTTTCAGCTCTTATTTATGCCGATTATCGCATTACCGACAGCCCCGATTTGGCAGCTCTGCGCAGCAAAATTAAGGAAGAAGGCCATAAGTTAGGCTTGAGTATCAGAATGCAGCGCTCTGAACTATTTTCGTACATGCACCGCATTTAATCGATCCAGGATGTTAAAGAATCCACCCAGTTACTTTCCAGCAGAATTTCCCTATTTTAGCGATTCTCAAGTAAAGACTTATCTGGACGATCATGCGGTTAAGCTTTTGCGCGGTATAGAGGCACCCAGAGCTACTTTACGCCAGTTAAAATGTGGCCTAGTTTCCAAAGACTTTCTAGATTGCTCTCCAATTTATCGAGCAACTTTAGGCTGTTGGCTCTTACGTAGAGAATTTAATATTTATCAACGACTAAAGGGCATTGATGGTATTGCTCAGCATGTTTCTATGCCTCATAAAAGAGTGTTGTGTATGGATTTTTTGCAAGGCGGTCGCGATCTTAAAGATATAGCCCCTAATGAATTGCCACTTAGCGCTTTAGCACAGCTAAGCAATATTATTAAAGAGATCCACTCCCGAGGGGTTATCCATTTTGACATAGGTCATGATAGTAACGGAGAATATGGACGAGAGACTAATATCCTCTGGAAAGATAATAAAATATATATTATCGATTTTGCCGGCTCAATTTGTGGCTTACCTAAACCGCTATTTGACTTACTAGCCGTTTACGATCTTATGGCTCTAGTTAAGGTGATCCGTAAATTTTTTCCCCAAGAAAAAATTGATCCTCGTTGGTTGCCTACTCCCCAGCAAGAAAGATGGTTACGCTTTTTACATAAGCTCTAAAAAATCGGGCCTATCTTTCTAAAACTAGCGCTTTTACAAAAAAATAGCCCCTCAAAGTAGCCGATTTAGGCCAAAAAGTGAGGGGCTATTTTTTAGCTAAGCCTTGGCTTTAGACCGAGCTGTCTCTAGCGACGACATTCGCGACAAGGGCGATCCTGGCGCTGGGGACACTGTTTTTCTATTTCGGCCAATTTGGCCCTTTGCTCATCAGTTAAAACAGAAGAGAGCTCTTTTTTCATCAGTTCTATTTCACTTCTATCGGCATTACGCATAGCCTCAAAGCGTTTTTGATGCTCTTGGCGATATTTTTCGCAAATAGCCTGAACTTGTTTATCTTGAGCTTCAGAAAGTTGCAACTGTTCCCTTACAAAAGGAGGCCAGCTGCCCATAAAAGGCTCCGAACCGGGGCCAAGCTTCATAGCGCGAGGACCTCCCCTATGTTTGCCTTTAGGGCCACGTTTAGGAGCGCCGACACAATCTTTCATAGTGAAAGTGTCAAGTTTGCTCTGTTGCTCGGTACTAAGGATAGGGCGCAAGTCGGCTTTCAAAGTGGCTAAAGCTTTTTCTCGATCTTGCTGCTCTTGCTGTCTGTACTCAACTAAGGTATCTTTTTGCTCTTGACTAAGCTTAATGGGAGTTGGGCGCTCAGCTCGGTTAGGACGAGCCATTTTATCCTGGCGGCCCTCATGGAAACCGTCCTCCGGGCCTAACTTCTTCTGCTCATATTGCTGTAATTGCTCACGTTGTTCGGGAGTCAAAACTTTTTCAAAGTTGCCTCGCCTACTTTGCTGAACTTTGAGCATGGCGCTGTCAAATTTCTGTAAGCTGGGGGCAGCCTTAGTGCGCTGCTCTTGAGTCAGTTGCAATTTTCGAGCAACTCTCTCAGATGCACGACAGTTCCTTTTACTGTGGCGACGCGGGCCACATTTTTTCTTAGCTTGGCCACATTGACTGTCCTTAGACTGAGGACAAGTTACACAAGCTTTGGTGCGGCAAGCTTGGTCTGGACATTTAGTTGAACTGTCAGCCCAACTGTAGCTAGCTAGACCAAGCAATAAGGAAACACTACATACAGACAAAGTAGTTGTTAAGAAAAATTTCTTCATAATATCGGCCTCCTAGTAGTTATCCCTAAAGGATTGGGTATCACTTTACTATTTCTTGCTACAGAGGGTTGAATACAAATAGGAATAGATAGTTTTCGTATAGGGGGAATTTTTATTAAAGCTTAATTAAAACTAAATTCCCAAATCTAAATTTACTCGAGAAGTGAGAGCCATTTCAGCTTCAATTATAGAATTAAAATTGTCAACCGCCTCATCAATATCTTCGTTAATTACTGTATACTTATATTTATCCATATTTTTCATCTCGGTACGAGCTCGAAGAAGGCGACCGGCCAATTGCTCAGCCGACTCAGTACCCCGTCCGCGCAACCTCTCTTCCAATACTTCCCAAGAAGGCGGAGCTAAGAAAATACTTACACAATCGGGGACTTGCTGCATAACTTCCGCGCCCCCTTTTACATCTATTTCTAAAATGACATGTTTACCTTCACTACGTTTTTGCTCGACAAATTCTTTGGGAGTTCCGTAACAAGCGCTAAAGTGATTGTCCCATTCTAAGAATTTATTTTGGTTGACCCACTGGTTAAAAGTTTCCAAGGAAATAAAGTGGTAATTTACTCCGTCAACCTCTCCAACACGAGGCTGACGAGTAGTACAAGAAACGGACAGAGTACAATCCGAACGTTTTTGCAAAAGGCGACTAACTATCGTACCTTTACCTGCTCCCGAAGGGCCAGAGACGATTAAAAGTAATCCCTGACGTTTATTATTTTCCATAAAAGACACCAACCATTTCCTAAAGCTGAAAAACCAAGGCTTGGCCATTCTCTGCCTAAAAAAAATCGCCTTTCACAAAAAAGATGACCTTTACCTGAGCTTGCCTTATATTTCACCCTAAAGGAAACCAAGAGGGAACAAAGGCTCTAAGACTGGTAATATAGAAAAAACGAAAATTATCAGGATTTTTTCTATTTTAGGGATTTATTTATGAATTTAGATGCGGTATCTTTAAAAGCTATCGTTAAGGAGTTGACTCCTTTAATTACTGGTGGAGTTATCCAAAAGATTTCTCAGCTTAGTCGTTTAGATGTAGTTATGCAGATACGCCAACCTGGTATTACCCACAAGTTGCTCTTTCGTTTAGAGCAAGACAACGCTGGATTGGGACTTACCGAAGCTAAGCTACCACCGGCCGAAGCTCCAACCGGCTTTGTTATGTTGTTACGCAAATATTTACAAGGCAAAAAAATTGCCACTATCGAGCAAAACGGTTTAGAGAAGATTATAAAACTTAAAATCGACGATAAAATCCTCCTTTTGGAAATGTACGGTCGTAGCAATAATCTGTATTTATTGAGCGAAAACGGCAAAATTATGGGTATGTTGGTAAAAGATACCAAGTTAGATGCTCAGCAAGCCGGCAAACTCTACAAAGCCCCAGCTCCTCCCAGTAAACCTGATGCTTCTCTAGTTTCCTTCCGAGAAATATACAATTTATTACTACCTTTTGTAGGTCAGGCGGCCACAAAAACCTTGCGCTCTGCCCTCTTTGGCCTTTCTGCGCAGCAAACAGGCTATATATGTAAACTAGCCGGACTTACAGAAAATGATCCAGTTAGCCAAGACAACATAAATAACTTAGCTATAGGGCTCGATCAATGGCAGATGTTGCTTGAAGAAGAGACTTTTTCTCCAGTTTTAACTTCTAAAGGTAAACTTTCCCCTTGGTCTTTGGAAGAAGATGGAGAACAAGCCTTACCTTCCATGCTTAAAGCCTTAGATATTCACACCTCAGCTCCTGGTATAGATAACAAACGTCAAATCGTCCAACGCCTACTTCTTAAAGCTAAAGAAAAGGCTCAATCTGCTTTACAAAAACGTTTGGAGGCCTTGGAAAGTACCAAGTTCAGCCCTTTAAAACGCTTAGCTGGAGAGCTTATTTTGGCCAATTTAGATAAAATTGAATCTCGAGCCGACAGCTTAGTTCTAAATGATGATAACCAAGAATTGCCTGCGGAAGCTATAGCCATTTTGGAAGAGCTGGGAAACAAAGATACTCTGGCTACTTCTGCTCAAAATGGTAAAGGGACTAAACAAGTTAAACGGGGCAAGTTAAATATTGAGCACCGAGAAGGCAAAATTATCGTATATCTCAATCCTTTGCTCTCAGCTAGTGACAATGCTCAGGCCTACTTTAAAGAATACCATCGTTTAAAAAGGGCAGTAACTTCCGTCCAGGAGCCCATCCAACGAGCCCAAGAAGAGATCGACTTTTTGGATGAATTGCTCTATTTTGCCGAAAGCGCTTCCGAAGCTCAAGAATTGGAAGATATACGTCGCCAATGGAGCGAATCTAAGAAAGGCGCTTCTTCATCTCAAGTAAAGAAGACTCGCTCTATACAGACCGGCCCTTTAGGCCCTAAAAAGTTTATCTACAAAAATTTTGTTATTTTGGCTGGACGTAATCCCAGGCAGAATGATCAAATTACATTCAAAATGGCTGCAGCCGGAGATATTTGGCTACACTCTCAGGGCGCCCCGGGGGCCCACGTAGTAATAAAGACCGCTGGAGGCAAAGTTACTCCCGATATTTTAGAAGTTGCCGCAGTGATAGCGGCCCGCAATTGTCGGGTACGTAATTCTACTAAAGTCGATGTGAGTTACTGTGATGTTAAGCAAGTAAAAAAGCCTAAGAGCAGTCCGCCAGGCCGCGTTATCTTAAAAAGCTTTAAAACACTTACAGTAAATCCTCATCTGGAAATCGACCTACTAGAGCAGCAGCGCTAGTTTAACTTTTTTAGCCAAACGGAGAGACGAAATGCTAAACTTCAAAAAATGTTTAAGCCTTGGGGCCTGCGCTTTAGCACTATTGTTATCGGGTTGTACTTCTTCAATAAACCAACCTACTTCGACTCCGCCAGAAAGAGAATTAAAGAGTGGATCCCTTCCCTCTGTGCGCTCTACAGGTAAGCCTATGGCCCTCTTTACGGCCCGAGAGCTTACCTCTGGGAGGGAATTGAGCTTTGCTCCCAAAACGCACCAGCATCTTACCATAATTACCCTCTGGTCGCCGACTTGGTTCGACGAGCATAAAGCCCAAACTGAAGCCCTGAAGAAAGTAGCTTTACTATACGCCTCTAACTTGCGCATTATTTGCCTAGTTTACGATACCCCTTTACCTACAGCTAAAAAATTCATAAAAAATGAAAACCTAAATTTTGAAATGGCCTTGGGAGATCAACAGCTTTACCAAAAACTGGGCCTAAAGTCTATACCTTCCTATTGGTTTTTAGATTCAGATGGAAATTTACTTAAAAGCGTAGAGGGACTTCTTACTTACGAAGATCTGCAAAAGTTGCTGACAACTTTCGTCAACGATAATAGCAATATAAAGTGAGCTCATTAGAAAGAAGCAAGAAGGTATAAGATAAGGTTGCTTCCTTAGTCTTCTTGTAACTTATCGAGCAATTCTTTAAGGTTTTTAATGCGTTTAAGACGCCAAAGACCGTTTTCCTGGTGCATTTCCAACTGCATTACCAATTCGTTGGTAAAACCACGCGGATAGAGGCGCACCCCCATAACGGCAACCTTATTCTCGATAACCGTATATTCTACGACAGCTACCCCGAAACCTAAGCTGTCAAAAAAAGAGAAGTCTATGCTTTTTAAGCCGGAACGATCGACAAAGTTATCGTCACTATTATCCTCTCCGCTGACATAGCGCCTAATTCTACTTTTAGCCAGCTCTATAGCTTCATTCTTTACTAAACTGGTGGCATTTTTAATAAAAGCTTGGCCTTTTACTAACGAAAGGAGATTATTCTTGCCCAATTGTTGCTCAATTAGCGAATCGGCGGCATCGTCGTAAGCAAACCTAAGAACGCTATCTAAATCGACTCTGGCCTCAAAAGCCTGCCAATCATGGTTTTCAATAGCCGTCTTTACTAAAGTTAAAGAATAGATGGGAGTATTTTTCCAATATCCGTAATAAAATGCTAAGAAAGCCAAAAGCAAGGCTACCGCTACTGAACTGGTAATAATGATTGCTTTTTTCTGCATTAGACATTCTCCACTAAAGTATAAAAAAATACTCTATAAAAATAAAAGCAAGCTACCCCAGGTATACAAGATAGCTCGCCATTTTACTTAGTAAATCGACCTCAAACTTTATTTAATAGCAGCCATTTCTTCTCTGATTGAATCACAAAGGACACGTACTCCGTAGCGAACCTTTTCTGGAGGCAAATTAGAGAAGTTAATTCTGGCCACGTTGGGCTTTTTGGTTATTGAGTAAAAAGCCTCTCCGGGCACAAAAGCTACCTTGTGAGCCAAACAGCGGGCTAAAAGCTTACGGGCATTGATATTTTCTGGCAATTCCAACCAAACAAACATTCCACCTCGAGGCCTGGTAAAGCGTACTCCTTGGGGAGCATGGGCTTCCAATTCGCTGAGCATAGCCAGACAGCGCTCTTTGTAAATACTGCTGATCAACTTCACCCGCTCGTTAAAATCATTATTGACTAAATAACGGTGAATAATCATTTGATTGAGCAAAGGCGTTTGCAAGTCGGTAGCTTGTTTCAAAATGACCATTTTACGCACAAATTCTTTGTTACCAGTAAGCCAAGCCACGCGCAAACCGGGACACAATACCTTGGAGAAACTGCCTAAATCGACTACCAATCCTTTAGGATCAAAATGGGATAGAGAACAACGCTCCATAGGCTCAAAACAAACTTCATAATAAGCATTGTCTTCAATAACCGGAATCTCATACTTGGTCATAAGCTCCATAAAGAGACGCCTTCTCTCCATACTCCAAGTACGACCTGAGGGATTTTGGAAATCGGTAATAACGTATACACACTTAGGCCTATGCAGCTGAATCCTCTCTTCTAAGCCCTCGATAACTGCTCCGTCGTCATCGACTTCCATCTCCTCAAAGTTGGCTCCACACATACGAAAGGCAGCCAAAGCGGCCATATAAGTGGGAGCTTCCGTCCAGACAAGATCCCCTTCATCTATAAAAAGCTTGGAAACGAGATCTAAACCTGATTGGGAACCGCTAGTAATAAGGATATTGTCTAATCCTTCTATATTCATGCCCCAATAACGGTTGAGGCGATCTATAATCCACTCTCTAAGCGGAGTATAACCCTCTGTAGGGGCATACTGAAGAATGCGCACTCCCTCGTCGTGAAGAAGGGCAGCAGCGTGCTCGGCAATCTCTTTATAAGGGAAAAGCTCAGGAGCAGGGAGACCGCCGGCAAAGGAGAGAACGTCGGGACGCTCGGTAATTTTAAGTATTTCGCGTACTTCCGAAGCAGACACGAAATTCATACGATTGGCTAAATGGTATTTCATGAACAAAAAATCAAGACCCCCAAAAGTTATTACCGAAGCTGATACAACCCTCGACTAAGAATTTTGGAAGCCTTGTTTTTTTAGTAGCAAAGTCTAAAAGAGGTCAATAGCCCAAATCTTTCTAAGAAAGAGGATGTTCGAACTTAATCTTAGAGAGATTATCTTTTAAGTGATCGTCTTCCTGCTCAGGTTTGGTAGCTTCTTCCACTTTTATGGCAGCCTTTACTTTAGCCTCTTCAATTTTTACTTGTTCTAGACCACTAAGAGTCTTGGCAGTATAGAACATACAAGCCAAAGGTGCCAAAGTAAGCTCTAAAGAGAGCTGGTGAGCCCCCAAAGGCACCGGCTGGGCGGCCAATTCTTCTTCTACTTTGTAGCCGCTGCCTCCGTACTGGGGATCGTCAGAATTGAGCTCTAACTTCCAATGGCCTTCTACTTCCATAGGCAAACCGATCCGGTAATTGACACGCGGCACAGGGGTAAAGTTGCAAACAACCATAACTACACTGCCCCTGCCTAAAGGATAGCGCACGAAAATAGCTACGCTGTTAAGAGGATCGTCACATTGTAACCAAGTAAAACCGCCCGGACTGTTGTCCAGCTCCCAAAGTTCGGGATGTTCCTTATAGAAATAGTTGAGAGAACGGCACCACTCTTGCATTTGCTGGTGGGGCTTTTCGTCTAACAAATGCCAGTCTAAAGACTGATTAAAGTTCCACTCATTCCACTGGGCAAATTCATTGCCCATAAAGCTAAGCTTCTTACCCGGATAGCCAATCATATAACCATACAAAGTGCGCAAATTGGCATAACTTTGCCACTGGTCGCCGGGCATCTTATTCAGAAGGGAACGCTTACCGTAAACTACTTCATCATGCGAAAAAGGCAGAATAAAATCTTCGGAATACTGATAAAGCATACCGAAAGTCAACTTATTATAGCTATAACGGCGGTAGATGGGATCGTCGGACATAAACTTGAGAGTATCGTGCATCCAACCCATATTCCATTTGAAGGTAAAACCTAAGCCGCCCTCGTCGACAGGGCCAGTTACGTGAGCCCAAGAAGTAGACTCCTCGGCGCAAGTGAAGCAACCGGGACACTCTTTAATAACGGCGCTATTAAAATCGCGCAAGAAGGAGACAGCTTCCAAGTTTTCATGGCCGCCATATTTATTGGGAACCCAACCGCCGCTCTGTTTGCCATAATCTAAGTAAAGCATAGAAGCTACTGCGTCTACTCGGATACCGTCTATATGGTAGCACTCTAACCAAAAGAGACCGGAAGAGATAAGGAAATTGCGGACTTCGTTGCGTCCGTAGTTAAAAATATAAGTCCCCCACTGCGGATGACACCCCTGGCGCGGATCTTCATGCTCGTAAAGGCAACTGCCGTCGAAGCGAGCTAAACTAAAAGCATCTTTAGGGAAATGGGCCGGCACCCAATCCAAAATGACCCCAATCCCGTTACAGTGCAACTCGTCGATAAGGTGCATGAGCTGCTCGGGAGTGCCGAAACGACTGGTAGGAGCAAAATAACCGGTAGACTGATACCCCCAGGAACCATCGTAAGGATATTCAGTCAAAGGCATAAACTCTACATGGGTATAGCCCATCTCTTTGAGATAAGGAACCAACTCTTGAGCAGCTTCTTCGTAAGTAAGGTAATCGGTACCATTTTTGCGACGCCAAGAGGCTAAATTACATTCATAAATATTCATAGCCTGACGGCGAATAGAGCTTTGGGCTCTCTGGGCCATCCATTCAGCGTCTCTCCACTGATATTTGCCAATATCCCAAATAACGGAAGCTTTTCCCCACTCGCTCCCCGTACGCCTCATCTCGGTGGCAAAAGCGTAAGGATCTGCCTTTTCAAGGATAATGTCCTGGTGAGGCTTAATGGCATATTTGTAGCAATCGCCTTCTTTTAAACCAGGGATGAAACCTTGCCAAACACCTGTATCATTATTAAGGATCAAAGGGTTGACGTCGGGAGTCCATTTATTTAGATCACAAATAACAGAAACACGCTCGGCATTAGGAGCCCAAACCGCAAAATGAACGCCTTTCTGCCCCTCATAAGTGGCCAAATGGGCACCCATACGGCGATAGGCCTTATGATGAGCGGCTTTACACCACAAATAACGATCGTAGGACGTCATGACTGGCAATTTTTCATGAACTTTATCCATACTTCACAACTCCTAATAAAAACAAATCCTGTAAGAAAAAGCGCTAAAAATTACCCCATATATAAGGTAATTCGAGACGCCTTAAGAGTTACCATCATCACCAATAATAAACCACATAGAGACGGCACCTCTGTGTATCATACGACAAATAGGCTCTAAGGAATAGGTGAAAAGGAGCCCAAAATAGCTAAAGAGATAAAAATATTTGTTCCAAACGGTGTATTCTACATCAATAAAGTACCAACATAGGCATATAGCCAATTCACCCCTAAATTATATGTCATATACAACATTTTTACAGCCGACAGCCCTAAGAAAAGAGATGGCCCTTTTTTGTTACTTTTGGGAAGAATAACAAATCGGGGCCATTACTCATATTGCTCAATATAGAGAGCCATATGGCTACTAAATTGAGCCTATATATTTTTATTCGTAGCTCATAGCACTTTCAAAGTAACGCTGGTTGAGGCTGTGGCAAATTTGCGAAGTTTCGGTTATGCGCTGGGCAGTCTTCTCACATTGCTCATCTATGGTACCCAAAAAGCCCTTATATTCAAGCTGGAGCTCCATAGGAGGAATGGGAATAGGCAATTCGTTCAAGGAAGACTTGGGAAGTTTGGGCATAACGCCACCGCGCAAGCTAGAAGTAATATCTAAGCTATTGATAACCATTTCCAAATATTCGGGAATAACGCCAGCATCAGGATTGATACGTAAAACGTGAACCAGATCGCTAGCCCAAATTTTGCCATGCACAGCTTTGGCAATAGGAGCATCGCCAGAAGTAAGTATCGAACCGACCTTAGCCACTAAGAGCAAATCTTCATCGAAAAGGTACTCGTCGACGCTGTCGACAATGTCAATAGAATCGTAATAAGGATATTCGCCGGGCACTCTATCTTTAGCTAAAAGCGAACGAGACTTCAAACGCTCAGTTAAAGCCCCCAAAGGCTTAACTTCCCAAGCGCGATCGTTGACGTCGACCTGACCGAAGAGTTCGGTAAAGCGGGCAGCCACCAAATCTTCCGACTTATCCAGCTGTTCAAATTGCAAATTCATTAAGTCGTAAGCATTGCGCAATACATCGGCTATAAGCTCTTGCTCTTTCAAACTGGGCAGAGGAATGACCGTCTCTTGTAAATCGTCGATAGAAACGTCATCTTCAAGTAAGCCAGCATTTTCATCATCTTCAAGTTTACTGAAGATATAAGAGAGAGCGTAAGCCATGTATAAAGGATTTAATTGCTCGGTATCAGGGCATAAACGGCAGAAATGGTGGCTAAAGAGAGCATCTTCACCGTTCCAAGGCTCGATGGATAAACGATCCGTAAGCGATACTAAATATTCACCGTCGTGGACTAGCTGTTCTTTGGAGTAATCACCGGTATAATAGGTAGAAGCCTGCCCTTTTTCAATATCACTGTGAAGAATGACAGGAACTCCCTCAGTTCCATCTTCGTTAAGTAGACTGCGATCGATATTTACTCCGCCTTGAAAAGCGCAAACATCACCTAAGCGGGTCATTTTATACTCTGACATATCGAACCCCTTTCAAGATATCTTATGGCACAACTATTCATTGAACTTCGGTTCCTTCTGTAAAGATTCAAGATTCTCCCCCTGCCTATTTTCTTTTACCAATCTGACCTTAATAGACCCACAGACTCTCAAATCTGCTTATTTTTCTTCAGCAACGATTACTTCTTCGTTACTTAAAGCCATATTATAAAAAGCCGCTAAGACTCCGCCAATTAGGGGGGCGATAATAAAAACCCAAACTTGAGCTAAAGCTTGGCCTCCTTTAATACAGGCCGGAGCTAAACTGCGAGCCGGATTGACCGAAGTGCCGGTTAAAGGTAAGCCGACGATATGGACGACTATTAAACATAAACCTATAACTAAACCAGCCACATTGGCATACTCAGGTTTGGCAGTAACAAATAGTACAGTAGAAACGAAACAGAATGTAAGTACAACTTCAGTTAAGAAGGCTATAGTAGCGCTAATTTTGGCGTTGCTGGCATCTTCAAAGCCGTTACAACCAAAGCCTCCGTTGGCCACCCCCAAAACCTCATGGCTACCTATAATAGCATACAAGAGGAAAGCTCCCACAAAAGCGCCCATAACTTGAGCAACCATATAAGCGATAAAATCTTTAGTTTCCATGCGCCCCTGAATAATCATGGCCAAGGAAACTGCTGGATTGAGATGGCAACCTGAAACCGGGCCAATCGAATAAACCATGGCCATAAGTACCAAGCCAAAAGCCACAGCCACCCCCAAATAACCGCAACCCACACTGGAGGTAGGGACTTTGTGTAAAATGGCGGCACCGCAGCCAAAAAAGACCAACATAGCCGTACCCATAAATTCAGCTAGATATTTTTTCATAGAGCAACCTCTCCGTCTGTCTAAATATAGTTATCGTTTTGCAAATAAGAAGTCCACAATAATTGCAAAGATTTGCGCAAAAATTCGTCTTTGGCTTGTAAATCAGCATATAAGGCACAGAAGCCCTCTTGGGCCAAAATATTGTAGTCGGAGCGCATACCGGCAAATAAACGGGCCAAGCCGTAAGAAGCCTCAGTTATGCCGACAGACTTAGCAGCAAATCTGTTGGCATCTCCGTCTAATATTGACGTAAAGGGACGCCTAGCAAACAAAAATTCTTTTAAAAGCAAGAAAGGTTCATAATTGGTAATTCGATACAAACGGGTAATCGTTTCTGGTATCTTTCGGTAAAGATTGGGAGTATCGGCATCGTAATTGCTAACAACTTTAAGCCAAGGCTCAGCAGCTTCTGTGCCACTTTCGACACACATTTTTACTACCGTTTCAAGCAATTTGCACATCATGGTATCGTTTAAGGATAAGCGAGAATACCAAAGTTGCGTATGATTATGGTAAAGTTGGAAACATTTACGCAAGATAATAAATTGTTGTTCAGCTGGCGTAAGCTGAGCCATCTTGGCATGTAAGATAAAGATCTTACCTTTTTCAAAATTAAAAGCCTTAATAAAAAATTGCTCTTGTCCGTTGTAATAGCGCAAATCAACATCGGCAAATTTAAAAATACGCGCATTTAAGCGTCCGAAAAGTTCGGCAGGCTTAAAATTGAAAGGAATAAGTTCAGCTCCTTCAATTATACTATTGAAGCGTTCAGGCCAAGCGGCAGGCTCAATGGCAGCCTCAGGAAAAAGCTTGTTAAGGATAAAGTCGACCACCTTGCCAGCACTATCCTGGCTATGGTAGCGCTCCATATCGACTGGAGAAATTTGTACAGGTCCCAAAGGTACTAAACTTTCGATCTTATCTTCTACAGCTTTGGCTTTATCTTTACTCTCAAGATAGAGCGCCTCAATCATGTCCAAAACTGGTTTATATTTTTTGTTGACAGGATTCTTGGCTTGCTCAAAAAGTTCGTCAAAAAGTTCGGGACAAGTAGTTATCTCTCGCAATGATTCGACGGTATTATCAATACTAGCGGAAGTCACCCCCACTTTTAATAAGTAATAATGCAAAGCAGCATCATCGGGAGACTTTACCGATATAGAGGCGGCTAAACGAAGAAACTTGCGAGCGGTAATCGGATATTGGGCGCAAACTAAAGCCAAAATAAAGAGCACCTTTTTGAGCTTAAGCTCAGAATTGTCGGCAGCCATTTTATTGACGATAGCCTGAACCATATCTTTAGCATAGTTTTCCCAGTAGTTGGTACGGAAACTGTCATAAAGCAAAGGTAAGCCAGCCTTATAGGCGTCTTCCCAGCGAGCCATATTGATGTAATTATGTAAAATAGCCAAATTGGGTTGTAAAATATAGCTATCTTGTTTAAGCAATCGGGCCAACTTAGCTAAAGCTAAATCGTATTCGCCATTTTCTGAAAGCTCGAGGCTGGCTTTCACCTCGTCGAGCACTTGTTGGTCATCGCTGATAGTAAAATGGATATCTTCACCTAATTGGTGAAGCAACTCCAAAGGCGAGAGCTTTTCTGCTCCTTCTGTTTGCTCGACAATATCGCTTATCGCATCTAATTTATCAGCTAAAGCCGCCTCAAGAGTTAGTTCCAAACGATCTTTAAGCCTGCCGTCAGCAAACATGGGCAACTTGAGTTTACTATTATTGACAATAGGCTCTTCCTCAAGTTTATCGGCAGCGGGCTCGGTAGCCACTTGGGCAGCAGCTTCGGCGGCAGACTCGGTAGCAGCAGGTTCTATACTGGCGGAAATTTCCTCAGTGGCAGGCGCTATTAAATTCGGCTCGGCCGCAGCCGGGTCAGGCTTATCGGAATTATCCTCAGAGCTAGAGGCAGAGTCAGATGAAGGCAACGCTTCAACCGCCACCGTAGCTTTGGCACCAGTCTTTTTCAAGCGTCGCCCGCCGCCAGTTCCTTTTAATCCTTTAGGGCCACGCCCGGCAGAGATAGAAACTTTCACGAGCTCTCGCAAAGCCGCTTTGGGATCGGCATGTTTAAGCGGCCTTTTAGGTTGGGAGGCAGGCCCGGAGGTAGGCTGGGCAGCAGCTTCAGCGGTAGGCTCGGCGGCGGCTTCGGCAGCAGGCTCGGCAGCAGCTTCGGCGGTAGGCTGGGCAGCAGCTTCAGCGGTAGGCTCGGCGGCGGCTTCGGTGGCGGACTCGGCAGCGGCTTCGGTGGCGGACTCGGCAGCGGACTCGGCAGCGGCTTTGGCGGCAGGCTCGGCGGCGACTTCGGCGGCGGCTTCGGTGGCGGGCTGGGCAGCGGCTTCGGTGGCGGGCTGGGCAGCGGCTTCGGTGGCGAGCTCAACAATGCCGAGCAACTTGGTAAGCTGGCCGTAATATTGGGCGTATAACTGGGGAGCACATTCTTTCAAGCTGCCGATAGCGGCCACACAGAGACGCTCTATTTTACTCGAGCGCTGCTCTAACTCGGCAAGTTGGCCTTTAAGCTCTTTGAGCGTTGCATTAGTAGTTAGAGCCCGCTTACGCCAATCGGCGCATTCAGACTTGAGCACACTATTTGCGCCGCGAGCCGCTTCCAATTCTTCTCGGCTGCCATTATCTACGCTTAAATTCTGTAAAAAAAGATCGGTAGCTTCGACAATACCTTCAAAATGTTCGCGCAAACTAGCGACTAAAATCTGACGTTCATCTGCCATATCAGCAACTCCAAACGATTTTTTTATTAGGCTTTACCGCCCCAAAGACAGGGTGACAGAATTGGCTAAAATAACTGTTTTTACCTGCTTCTAAAGGCCAATGCGCTTTGTGATTAGGAAGTAATTGGCGGCAATTATACCTTAAAAACCAACACTAGAATTTGTCTGCCTTATCGTTATGTGCTATCATTGGCGGCAACACCAAACTAGGAGCCTTTCCCCGGGCAACAGAACATATGAATGACGCTTTAGCATTTTTATGCGAATTTTTAAGGAAACCGACTCAAGTAGGGGCTATTTATCCTAGCTCGCAGGAACTGGCCAGAGAGATTGTCACTCAAGCCAACGTAGAACAAGCCAAAGTGATCGTTGAGTTTGGAGCCGGCACAGGCGTATTTACCAGAGAAATTATAAAACGCAAACCCGCAGAAGCCTTTTTTTTCTCTATCGAACAAAATAAATCACTCGTAGAAGTGCTTAAACGCGAATTACCTGGAACTGATATATGTTGTGATTCGGCAGCAGAGCTTCCCCGCCTTTTGCAAGAGCGCCACCTCCAAAGTGTCGACGCCATAGTGAGCGGACTCCCTTGGGCGGCTTTTGACGAGCAATTGCAAGATTTACTATTGGCTCCAATTCTGCGATACTTGCAACCCGGAGGCAAATTTGTTACTTTTGCCTATCTCCAAGGCTTACTGCTGCCAGCAGGCCACAGATTTGCCAAAAAAATCCGCTCAAAATTTGCTAGAGTAGAAAAATCGCGTATAGTTTGGGGTAATTTACCTCCAGCTTTTGTCTATATTTGCACTAAAGAAAAGTAGCTATAAATTTGCGACCAATATACCATACATAAGAAAAAGCCCTCGCAGTGTCAGTCGAGGCACAAAACACCACCAGAGCTTTTTTCGTTATAGTTGCGCAGAGGTCGCGGGGTCGACACATTCGCCCGCGTGTCGATGGGTAGCCGCCAGAGGTTTCACTCCCTGAACAAACTACCAAGTTGGCATTGTTTGTTCGCCCGTGCGCTCCTCTGCCCTAACAGTATAACAAAATAACGCCTAAAGTGCTATAGTTTTAGGCTCTTACCAAGCTATTCAAATAAAAAAATAGTAACGGCAGCAGACATAAATATGAGGGAACAGGAAAGGAACAGGCTTTTAACGTAGTCACCCGAGATTGTGGTATCTAATTTTAGATTTGGCAAGTTCAATCTTATGGAGGCCAATTTCATGGAAAACAGCAGCTCAAAGCGAATCTTGATATTAGAAGATCAAGATGCCAGTCAAAGGCTTATTTGCCGCTATCTTGAGGACAAAGTTTTTGAAACCGTAGCTGCTGATTCTGGCAGTGAAGCTCTAAAAATTATGGAAGAGCAACCTGTCGAAGTGCTAATTATGGAAACTCTGACCCCAGATACGGGTGGTCTAAATTTCCTAATTGACCTTAGAAAGCGCCTAAACTTAGCAGAACTCCCCATTATTGTTGTCTCTTCTCAGGGAGAGTATGCCGACAAAGTGGCCGCCTGGAATGCCGGAGCCAATTATTACATAATTAAACCTGCTGGTGCAGAAGAACTTATTGCCAAGGTAAACCTTTGCTTATCTTTACACGACGCTTATAATAAATTGCATATCCAAGAAGAGCGTTTAAACCTAGCAGTCAAAGCCATTAACGGCGGCGTTTTCGATTGGGATATTCAAACTAATTCTATTATCAATTCCCCCAAAGTATACGAGCTTTTGTGTATAGAGAAAGATTTAGCTGCTCAAGCTACTCCCCAAGACTGGTTTAAAGCCATACACCCTGAAGATTACGCCACTGTATCAGCCAAGATCAAAGAACATCTGGAAGGCCAAACTCCCTACTTGGAAGTACAACATCGCGTCATACGTCCAGATGGTACTCACCGTTGGGTTTTGGTACGAGCTATAGCCGTAGACGACAGCCATGGTAGAGCTCAGCGTTTAGTAGGCATTATCAGCGATATAAGCAACTCGTCTTCTTATGATAGCGTAACCGGTTTGCCTGGTCGTCACGTATTTTACGATTTGCTAGAAAGGGCTATGGTACGCTCAATTCGCAACGAGAAGTATCTTTTCGGCCTCTTAAACGTAACCGTCCACGATCTTGACCAACTTAAGACTAGTTTTACCGACAGGGAGATAGAAGAGGTTTGGTCAGCTATCAGCAGGCGCTTGCAACTTTCTTCCCGCGCTTCCGATCTAATTTCCAGAATTGAGCATAATCGTTTTGCCATTCTCTTAGATGATTTGCGCGAAGTTAGTGACGCTTTGCGCGTAGCTAACCGTATTTCCAAATCGTTGGCTAATCAATTGCACCTCCTGGAGGGGCGAATTAAGGTCAATATTAGTATAGGCGTAGCTGTATCTTGCGACAATTACGAATCTCCCGAGAGCTTGCTAGACGACGCTTACCAAGCTTCCCTATTAGCTAAAACTTTAGGTGAGAATAAAGCTCTCATGTGCAACGATAAACATCAAAAGTATTCTCAAGAGCGCCTCACTCTCGAGCAAGAGCTTTATGATGCAGCAGGCGGACGTCAATTTATTCCTCGGTATTTGCCTATTGTCGATAAACAATATGGCACTATCAAGGGGGTGGAAGTTCTTTTGCGTTGGCGCCATCCTAGCGGCAAAACTCTTATTCCAGAAGAGTTCCTCGACCTTTGCGATCGCGATCAGCTTATGTTACCTATAGGTTACGAGCTTATCAAAGCTTCTCTTGAGCAAATGAAAAAGCTCAACATATTGAATCCTCTGCCCCAAGATTTTACTATCAACTTTAATGTTAGCACTCGTCAGTTCTATGATAGCGATCTCCTAGATAATATTTTGCTCAGCTGTCAAGACTTTAAGTTTGCTCCCGAGCGCATTCGCTTAGAGGTGGGTGAAGATACTCTAGTTAAAGATTTAGCCAAAGCTAAACAAATTATCGATAACTTTGCTAAACATGGTGTAGGCTGTATTTTAGATCGCTTAGGTAGCGCTTATTTGCCTATGTGCGATATGTTGGATTTAACCTTAAAAGCTGTTAAAAGTAATTATTGGGATCTTATTTCCGAGCAACGCAGCGATGAATTAAAAGAGCGCTATGCTAAGATGTGCTTAAAAACTTCCGATTTTTTGGGCTGTCAGTGCATTATTAACGGTATCAATAATAAAGAGCAATCCGAATATATGGCTAAAATTGGACTGAATATGCAGGAAGGATACGCCTTTGGGCGTCCTTTTAACTTGCGCGGTCTCGAAGTTTTAGCTGAAAATGGCTATAAACTGGACTGATTTATTAAATTAGCTACCTAAAGATATACATATATATATATGAGTGAACAAGAACTTATTTTAGCCAATCGCCTCCGTAAGCGATTTAAACATTTTTCCAAATGGGCCCGCCGTCAGAATATCAGTTGCTTTAGGGTTTATGATCATGATATTCCGGAGTTTCCCGTTATTGCCGACTATTATGAAGGCCAAGTGGCTCTCTGGATTTCCGATCGCACTCGCGACGATTCTCAGGAAGCTCGCCAAGCTTTCCGACAAGAGGCAATAAGGCAAACTTTAATCGGTTTAGATCTGAAGGAAGACCATCTTTTTGTCAAGGATCGCCGTCCCGGAGGCCAATATAGACGGCGTAGCCAAGATAAACACGAATTTATAGTTCATGAAGGCGGCCATAGCTTTTTAGTTAATTTAAGCGACTACCACGATACCGGACTTTTTTTAGATCATCGTCGTACCCGAGCTCTGGTAGCGGCTCAAAGCCAAGGGAAAAAGGTACTCAATCTTTTTTGTTATACAGGGAGCTTTACTGTCTATGCCAGCGCTGCCCAAGCTGCCAGTACAGTTTCTGTAGATCTTTCCGGCCGCTACCTCGACTGGTTGGAGCGCAATTTACAGCTCAACAATTTACAAGATAAGGATAATACCCTGATTGAAGATGACGTAGCCTGTTGGCTTGAAGATGCTGTCAGAGAAGGAGAGCATTTTGATCTGATAATTTGTGATCCGCCTACCTTTAGCAATTCTAAAATGACTGCTGGTATCTTTGAAGTAGGTAAAGATCATGTTAAATTGCTTGAAAATTGTCTGAAGCTTCTCTATCCAGGAGGCAAACTCTATTTTAGTACTAATAAACGCAATTTTACTATGCAGGAAATCGTCTATCCCCATATGAGCTGGCGGGAAATAACTTCCCAGACAATCTCTCCCGATTTTGCAAATTCTAAAGCTCATCGCTGTTGGCTTTTTGAGCTTAACTAATTTTCCCCAACCGATCTAAAAAATAGCGCCAGAATGATATTATTCCGGCGCTATTTTTTTATTAAAAGCCAAAGGCTCCAACTATTATTTTAGCAAATTGTTGCCTTCGAAATAATCAATTTTCATAGCATGGCGCACAGCTCGCAAAGTTTCAGCAGCTTTCTTCTGAGCCTTCTCACTACCTACACGCAAAATTTCATATACTTCCGGTAAACGTTTTTCCCAAGCTTGGCGACGTTCACGAATAGGCTTAAGCTCGGCTTGCATGACATTGTTGAGGAACTTCTTAACCACTACATCACCTAAACCGCCACGCTCGTAGTGAGCTTTCAGTTCGGCTAAATTGGCGTATTCTGGCAAAAACTCAGCGAAATATTCATCGCGACAAAAAGCATCCAAGTAAATAAATACCGGATTACCTTCAGTATGGCCAGGATCTTCGCGACGTAAATGGGTAGGATCAGTAAACATAGACATTACTTTTTTGCGAATCTCTTCCGGCTCTTCGGAAAGATAGATACAATTGCCCAGCGATTTACTCATTTTAGCTTTACCATCAATGCCAGGTAAACGCAAACAGGCTTTATTGGAGGGCAAAATAATTTGCGGCTCTACCAAAGTTTCGCCATAAACAGTATTAAACTTGTGAACAATCTCCCGACACTGTTCTAACATGGGAAGCTGATCTTCGCCTACAGGCACAGCTGTAGCCTGGAAAGCGGTAATATCAGAAGCTTGGCTAATAGGATAGCAGAAAAATCCTACCGGAATGCTAGCTTCAAAATTGCGCATTTGGATCTCTGCTTTAACGGTAGGATTGCGCTGTACTCGCGAAACGGTCACTAAGTTCATATAATAGAAAGTGAGTTCCGTAAGCTCAGGAATCATAGACTGAATGAAAATAGTGGATTTTTCCGGATCGAGACCACAAGCCAAATAGTCTAAAGCCACTTGCATAATGTTCTGACGCACTTTTTCTGGGTGCTCAGCATTATCAGTTAAAGCCTGAGCGTCGGCAATCATAATATAAATTTCATCAAAACGCCCAGAGTTTTGCAATTGGACACGCTCTTTCAAAGAGCCTACGTAGTGGCCCACATGAAGACGACCGGTAGGACGGTCGCCCGTTAGAATAATCTGTTTCATTTTTATAACTGCTCCTCCGCTAAGCTGGACAGCTCTAAAATATAAGCCAACCATACTTTCGGAAATAAACTAGTGAAAATCGGGATCCTGGTTGTTTGGTTGCTAAAGCTGGTTTTCCTTCGCTCTAGTAAAATTAAAATTATTGGCCAACAAAAATGTATAACTCCCTCATAATTACTTAACTCAGCCAATCGATCAAGTTGACAACCTTTATACCATTATAAGAACTAATAAAATCTCTATCCATAGACAAGACCATCTTTTCATAGTTATCCCTAAGCAATTGTAAAGGACGCAATTCACGCTCTCTAGTTTCAGGTGAGTTTATACTTTCGCTGACTTGAATATACAACCTATGTTCAGGTTTTTCAGCTACGAAATCAATTTCCAGCTCTCCTACCTTACCTATGTATACATGATAACCGCGACGCAAAAGTTCAAGAAAAACGACATTTTCAAGGATATGTCCCCTATCAGCATTGCGATACCCCAACAACATATTACGGAAGCCCAAGTCGATTATATAATTTTTTTCCAAAGTTTTTAAAAACTGTTTTCCTTTTAGATCATAGCGGCCTATAGAATAAAAGAAAAAAGCGTTATGTAACATACTTAAATATTTATTGATAGTTTTGCCAGCAATATTTTTATCACGACCAGAGGGCAGATATTTCTCATTGGCCAAATTATTACCAATGCTATTAGGAGAAGTTATACTGCCTATATTAGAGCACAAAAACAGAACTAGCTTTTGCAATATAGCTTGTTCAACTTGTCCCTGACGTTGTAAAATGTCGCGCAAGATGACAGTCGAGTAAATTCCTTCCATAACTTGATTTATGCGAGCTTCGTTGAACTTATACTCACGCAAAACAGGCATACCGCCAAATTTTAAGTATTTTTGAAATTTATCATATTTATTATCATCAGAAGAAAATTCGTGAAATATTAAAAACTCTCTAAATGATAGAGGAAGAACTTTTATTTCTACATATCGTCCCGAAAGCAAAGTGGATAACTCTGTAGAAAGTAGGTAAGCATTGGAGCCGGTTATATAAATATCAACATCAAAATCTAAACGAAAAGATTCTATAGCTTTTTCCCAATGCTCTACCTCTTGTACCTCATCAAAAATTAAATAATTCTTACCATTATCGGAAATTTTAGAAGCTATATAATCATAAAGGGATAAGTAATTAGTTAATTTCCTGTAACGCAGTGATTCAAAATTTATATCGATAATATTTTTCTCCGCTATGCCATTTCTTAGTAAATAGCGACGAAATAATTCCAACAAAGACGATTTACCACAACGCCTTATACCAGTAATAATTTTTACCAGATCGACATCCTTATGTTCTATCAGCTGCTGTAAATAATCATTCCTACCTATTAACTCTACCATTTCCAACCTACTTTTGTATTTTACAATAAATTTCCTAAAAATCTGTCAAAAGTTTTCGACTAAACATACCAAAACTTTCTAAAAAATATAAGTTTTCAAAAAGTTTTTCTAAAACTTATATAAAAAAACCGATTGGCTTTCGCTCTAGTAAAATTAAAATTGTTGGCCAATAAAAACTAAAAAAGGTAGTAAATAAATAAGCTAGAAACCATGGCAACATGGATCCTTTTGAACTTTCTATATCGCCTGTTTTTAATGAAGTTATTCGAGCTGCCGAATCGGTTTATGAAGCTCCCGACGACCCTTCCGCTAAAGAAGAGCTTTCCCAAACCTTGCGTGATATGGCAGAATTTACTCAATATTTAGCCGCTTCATTTCAAGAAGCTATAAAGGTTCGCCCCAAAACGGAACTTTCCATTAGAGCTCCGCAAGAATTTGCTGCCGAGCTAAAAGTTATTACCAATGTTTTGAGCTCTTTGAAACAGAACTTGGGAGACAATAAGACTGAGCCCTTCCCCCAGCTTATAGATCAAGGGCGCAAGGCTTTGGCCCAAATGTTCGAGATCTTTGAACAAATGAAGAAGGAAGAAGAGTCCTTCCCCGTCTTTTCCAAGTCTCCCTATATTCAAGAGATCGTCCGTATCGCCACAGGAGTTGCCAAAGGCCAATACAAACCCGAAGTGCTTAAAGATAAGGTAGCTTGGCTGCGCGATCGCTTCTTGGAATTTAAAGATGATTTTGCCAGTATCAAAGATATTCCCAAGGAAAATGACGAAGTAGAGAAGCTGCTGCCTATTGCCGAACAGGCCTTGCAAAAGATGGGCCAAGCCTTAGACAAGATGACTCGTTTCCAGAAAAAATACGATAAGAACCTTCTGAAAGAAGGTTGTTCCGAGTTATTACAGAGCAGCGAAGTGCTTATCGCCGTCCAAGAGAGGCTAATGAAAGCTTCTACCGCCCAGCCTGTCGCTTGTCCTAATTGCGGCGCTATCAATCCCGGCGGAGCCAAGAAATGTCGCGCTTGCAATGGTATTTTGCCTACTATTGTCGGCCTGTCGACTCAAACAATGGAAATAAAAGAGAATCTTCCTCTGGAGAATAAAGGGCCGGCCTATACTTATATTGCCAGGCTGGAAGGCTCACTCAATTCTTATAAGCGCCATCTCTTGGACGAAAAGGATCTTAAGCGTGAAATAGACTTTTTTGCCCAAAAAGTGGCTGACGGTCTGACCCAATTTGGCCAAATGAAGAAAAAAGCCGCCACCCAGAGCGAAGGCCAAGAAGGTAACTATGAAGCCATACTTTCCCTCTATAAGGATATGGAAACCGGCTTAAATACTCTCTCCAGAGGGGTCAAAAAGATGCAAAGCTTCTTTGACAGCCAGGACGACCAAGTCTTAGATGAAGGTTTTGATGTTGTAGTTGCAGGAGCAACCTTAATGATAGATACCCAAAATAAGGTTGCTGCTGTTAGATAGGAGTAGTCTAGCCCAATATGTCAGAATGTCCCAGATGTCATGCTCAGAATTTGCCCAATTCGACTTACTGTGATATGTGTGGCTGTGAGCTAGCCCGAGTCGATAAAGAGGCTGTCACCCCCGAACCGATATTGGCAACCACATCGGAGTCAAGTGCCAGGCCGAGCGCCGACAAAGGGCAATCTTACCCAGTCGAGCTAGTGCCCAGTGGCCCGAACAACTTAAGTAGCCCAAGTGGCCCAGCTCCAGCCCCTGAGCCTTCTCCTCAACTCACCCTACCTGTAAGCAACAACAAGGCCGCCTTGCCTACTACCTCTTCACGAGTTCTCAAGGATAATTTGTTAAAACGCAAGGCTGCAGGAGGGATCACCTCCAGTAAAAAGATCGGCAATTTCCTTTCCGATTGGCTAAATAGTTGTCAAAAGATACTCTCAGAGGGCGGCTCTTGGCTAAAAAAAGCCAGCAATTCTAATAGTAATCAACTGGGCATAACGTCTCTTAAGCCTCCTACCCCTACGGAAAGTAAGGGAAAGGCGCTCTGCAACAAGATCGTAGCCGCCCTCTTAGGTGTAGGAGTGTTGGCTCTATGTATATTCATGATCGGCAAAAAAATGGCCATTTTTAGTATTTCCACATTTATTAAGCAAAAATAGGCATTTAATCTGTAAATATTTTGACCTTCTTTTTTATGTCGAAAGGTATATTCTTGTGCAATTCGAAAAGGCGAGCGACCCCTGGATAAGGTGATTTTGCCAAGAGGGGGACGCCTTTTTTTGCCAGTTTTCGACTGTAAAAAACTCAGATCGTATAGACTGCTGAAAAGTCGGTTGGCAGTTCCATAAACAATTTTTTCATCAATTTAATAAGAAAACATTCGGAGGTTTATACCGTGCACATTTTAGGCACCGTAGTAGTTCGTCCCGTTTTGCCCGAGCGCATTGCTGGCTTACAGGAATTGTCCCACAACTTGTGGTGGTCTTGGACTCCCGAAGCTCTGGCTCTCTTCTCAAACTTAGATCAAGAGCTCTGGAAGAGCGTAGGTCACAATCCCGTAGCTATTTTAGCTAATATCGACCAAACTAAGCTCGAAGAAGCAGCTAAAGACTCCAAGTATTTAAAAGCCTATGATGATGTATATGCAAAATTCAAGGCTTACATGAATCCTAAGAGCACCCGCTACAGCGAAGCCTTCCCCGAAAGCAAAGATAAAGTCATCGCCTACTTCTCCGCTGAATTTGGTATGCACGAGAGTCTGCCTATTTATTCTGGTGGTTTAGGCATTTTATCTGGCGATCATATTAAAACCGCTTCCGATATGGGTATCCCTATGATCGGTGTAGGTCTCCTTTACAATCACGGTTACTTCATTCAGACCATTAACCAAGACGGTTGGCAAGAGGCTAGCTACAAGCCCTTAGATTTCTCCATGGTTCCTGCCGAAAAAGCTACCGATACTAACGGCAATGAGATCGTTGTCCAAATTGAAATGCCTGACCGCATCGTCAACGCCCGCGTTTGGATTATCCAAGTCGGTCGCATTAAGCTCTACTTACTTGATACCGATATTGAGCAAAATTCTGTAGCCGACCGCGGTCTCTCCGCTCGTCTCTACGGTGGCGACAATCAGATGCGCATTGCCCAGGAAAAGATCTTAGGTATCGGCGGTGTTAAGGCTCTGCGCCGTTTAGGTATCAATCCTTGGGTGTGGCACATGAACGAAGGCCACTCCGCCTTCCTGACTATCGAGCTTATGCGCGAATATGTCACTGAAAAAGGCCTCGATTGGCGCCAAGCTATTGAAGCTATTTCTCCGAAAGTGTGCTTCACTACTCACACTCCCGTGCCCGCTGGCCAAGACGCTTTCGGCAGCGATCTAATGGAAATGCATTTCTGGAAAGTGCGCAACGAGTTGGGCATGTCGCGCAACGAGTTTATGCGCTTAGGTCAGAATCCCGGCCAGCCCGACGCTCCCTTCAATTTAACTATCTTCTGCCTTAAATTGGCCAGCTTCCGCAACGGTGTAAGTAAGCTGCATGGCGTCGTTTCTCGCCATTTATGGCGCGATGTTTGGCCAGAAGTTCCCGCTGCCGAAATTCCCATCACTTCAGTTACTAACGGCGTCCATATCGGAACTTGGATCGCTCCAGAGATGGCCAGCCTTTATGATAAATACGTTTCCAAAGATTGGCGCATCAATCCTGACAGCCACAAACTTTGGGACAAAGCTAAAATTCCCGCTGGCGACATTTGGTCTGTCCATCAGACTTTGAAGCAGCGCATGATCGACGGAGTTAGAGCCCGCCATGAGCGCCGTTTGCGTCGCTTGAGCGCCTCTTTATCCGAAATCGAAGGGGCTAAGAAGCTCCTTTCTCCTAGCGTTCTGACTATCGGTTTTGCTAGACGTTTTGCTACTTACAAGCGAGCTATCTTACTTTTCTCCGATATTGAGCGCCTCAAGAGGATCATGCTTACTCCCGGTCGCGAAGTGAACTTCGTTTTTGCCGGTAAAGCTCACCCTGCCGACCGTCCTGGTCAAGAGTTCATTAAACGCATTCACGACTACAGCAAGATGCCAGAATTTAAAGGTCGAATCATTCTCTTAGAAGATTACGATATAAATTTGGCCCGCTACTTAGTACAAGGCGTCGATGTATGGCTCAATAACCCTCGCCGTCCTTTAGAAGCTTCCGGTACTTCCGGTGAAAAAGCAGCCATGAATGGTGTACTTAACTTCAGTGTCTTAGACGGCTGGTGGGCTGAAGGTTTCAACGGACAAAACGGTTGGTCTATCGGTGAGGATCGCCATTACAGCAGTAATGAGGAGCAAGACTTAATCGACACCAATTCGCTCTACTCCACTTTGGAAGAAGAGATTATCCCTGCTTACTACGATGATCGTGACGAAAACGGTATTCCTACCGTGTGGACAGCCATGATGCAGAATGCCGTTCGCACTTTGGTACCCGAATATTCTACCCATCGTATGCTTCACGACTACTGCCACGAAATTTACGTACCTGCCGGTATAGCTGGTGAGAGTGCTGGAGAGAACGGTTATGCCAAAGCTAAAGATTTGGCTAACTGGAAACAATACTTAGAGGACGTATGGAACGACGTCAACTTAGAATCAGAGATACATCAGCGCGGCGAAATTAAACGCGGCCAAGAGCTCTCTGTTAGCGCCCGCGTCTTCTTGGGTAGAGTCACCCCGCAAGAAGTTGAAGTAGAACTTTACGCTGGCAAGTTGCTCAACTCCGAAATCGTCAATCCCCAGGTAGTCAAGCTCAACTACGGCGGCTACCGCGATGGCGCTCATTGCTACGAGGGTAAGATTACTCCCAACGCTACCGGCACTTTCGCCTATTCGGTAAGAGTAATTCCTACTCACGCCGCTGCCAAGTTCAACGATGTAGTCAACTTTATTTGCTGGTCTCGTTAATATTTGATAAGTAGATAGAAACTGACTAGATAAAGGGGCCCTCTAAGCTACAAAGTTTAGGGGGCTCCTTTTTTACTTACCTAGATATAAGGCGACGAATAGTTGGCAACTTTTGCCAGTATAATGCGCCAAATGGTTTGCAATTTTTCCTAGATGATTGGCCACCATCTGGGGAAGACTTTTTTGTTAAAAATTAAGCTACCAAAGCTGCTAAACTTGCAAAGGCTTTTTGCCTACTTAATCGAAATATTTGTGGCCATTAGTATGGGACTAGTCTTGGTCCTAAGCTGTCTAAGCATTTCAGAATTTGGCACACACCTCTCCAACGATAAAAGGAAGGGCATTACTTTGAAATTAGTTACCAAAGCCGAAGCCGGTACCTTAGAATCTGGCGATATCCATATTGAAGTAGAATCTGCCGATACTCCCGGCGTAGAAGTAGATCTCAGCAGTACAGTTATGAAGCTGTACGGACGCCAAATTACTAAAGTTATCAAAGAAACCGTCGCTGAACTTGGCGTAGACGGTGTCATTGTCACGGCTGTAGACAAAGGCGCTTTAGATTGCACAGTTAAAGCCAGAGTAAAAACTGCCATTTACAGGGCTTGTCAAAGCAACGAGTATTCTTGGTAAAAAAGTAAGGAAGTGGCGAAAATTATGGCACAGAAGCAAAGACTCCGCAGAACTATGATGTTTGTGCCGGGAAACAATCCCGGTATGATGAGAGACGCCCACATCTACGGTTCCGATTCTCTCATGTTCGACCTTGAAGACTCCGTATCTATGGCCGAAAAAGACGCCGCCAGACAACTCGTCTATCAGGCCCTCAAAACTATCGATTACGGTAATACCGAAATTGTTGTCCGCATAAATCCCTTAGATACTCCTTATGGAAGAGCCGACGTAGAAGCCATGGTCGCTGCCGGAGCCCACGTCTTGCGTATGCCCAAGACCGAAACTCCCCAAGATATTACCGACTGTGAAGCCGTTATTAAAGAGATGGAGATAAAACACGGCCGTCCAGTGGGCGACACTTTAATGATGGCCGCCATCGAAGGCGCTTTGGGCGTAGTTAATGCTTACCAGATCGCCACCGCTTCACCAAGGCTAATTGGTATCGCTTTAGGTGCCGAAGACTTCTGCGCCAATATGAAATGTCAGCGTACTAAGAGTGGTACCGAGCTCCAATTGGCTCGCCAGACTATCGTTCTAGCGGCCCGAGCTGCCGGTATTGACGCTTTAGATACAGTTTATTCTGACGTCAACAATGAAGAGCAATTACTTTATGAAGCCAGACTTATCAAAGACTTGGGCTTTGACGGTAAGAGCGTAATTAACCCTCGCCAAATTGCCCCCGTCCATTCCGTTTTCAACCCTACTGCCAAAGATATTGAGAAGGCCAAGCGAGTTGTAGCTGCTATTAAAGAAGCTGAAGCCAAAGGGTCCGGCGTTATCAGCTTAAATGGTAAGATGGTCGACAAGCCTGTAGCTATTAGAGCTCAAAGAGTTATCGAACTGGCCATCATTTCAGGAATCATTTCCCCTGCGGAGGTATAACACAATATGAAAAACCTTATCGGACATGAAATTCCAGAGCAGGTGGCAGCTGAACTTGGTCTAGGCATTTACGGCGTCGACGTCGATCCCCGCGTAGCCGAAAAAGATCCTACTCCGCTTACCGAGCGGGAAAAGAAAAATAATAAGATTGTCGATTCTATCGAAGAAGCTGTAAAGCTCTGCGGCTTAAAAGACGGCATGACCATCTCTTTCCACCACCATTTTCGCAACGGCGACCAAGTGCTCAACCAGGTTATGGATGTTTTGGCCAAGATGGGCTTTAAAAACTTGCGTATCGCTTCTTCCTCTTTAACTAGTGTCCACGCTCCTTTGGTCGAGCATATTAAAAATGGAGTAGTCTCCCATATTGAAAGTTCCGGTTGTCGCGGCCTTTTAGCCGACGAAATTTCCCACGGCCTCATGGATGAGCCAGTTATCTTCCGCTCCCATGGCGGACGGGCGGCGGCTATTGCCGACGGTAAATTGCATATCGACGTAGCTTTCTTAGGCGCTCCCGTTTCCGACGCTTACGGCAATGCCAGCGGCGTATGCTTAGACGAAGAAGTAAAAGACGTGGCCGAATGTGGTAGCTTGGGCTATGCTAAAGTAGACGCTCAATATGCTGACAAGACCATTATTATCACCAATAAGATTATAAAATATCCCAACGCCGTTCAGAGCATTGAGGGTACTTTAGTTGATTATGTAGTAGTAGTCGATTCAATTGGCGATCCTTCCAAAATTTCTGCCGGAGCGGCCCGCTTTACCAGCAATCCTCGAGATCTGATGATCGCTCAAACTGCTGCCAAAGTGATTATCAATTCTGGCTATTTCCGCAACGGTATGTCCTTACAAACGGGTACCGGCGGCGCTTCTTTGGCTGTCACCCGTTTCTTGGCCGATTCTATGATCGAAAAAGGTATTAAGGCTCGCTTTGCTTTAGGCGGTATTACCGGTCAGATTGTCAAATTGCATGAGCAAGGTTTAATTGAAACCCTCTGGGACGTTCAAGACTTCGATACCGAAGCGGCCGCTTCTTTGCGTCGCAACCCCAATCACTATGAAGTAGACGGCGTCTTATACGCTACGCCTTTTAACAGAGGCTCTATCTTAAATCAGCTCGATATAGTGGTACTTTCCGCTTTAGAAATTGACGTCAACTTCAATGTAAATGTCCTGACTGGCTCAGACGGCGTCATTCGCGGAGCTATCGGCGGCCATCCCGATACGGCTAAAGGTGCCGATTTAGCTATTATTGTCTCTCCTCTGATTCGCGGTCGCATTCCTTGTGTGCGCGACAAAGTGAGTACCATTTGTACTGACGGCCACGATTGCGATGTTTTGGTGACAGATGTCGGTATTGCCGTCAATCCCAACCGCCCCGAAGTCAAAGAGCGCTTGGTAGCAGCCGGTATGAAAGTTTATGATATTCATGAACTTAAAGAGATGGCTGAAAAAGTTGTAGGTAAACCTGATGATTTGGAGTTTACCGACAAAATCGTGGCCGTAGTGACCGCTCCCGATGGCACTATGTTAGACGTGGTTCGCGGTGTCAGCGATTAGCGGCCCCTACATAGAGCTAGAATCGCTGCTGGAAAGTCGCGACCAACGTTGGGCTTTCCAGCAGCAACTTCTCAAACGATATCGCTTGCCCCTCGTTAGTTTTATGATCAATATGCCGGGGCCGGTTAAGAGGTCTCCTCTTTCTGAAAAGCTCCATGCTCTGGGCTGTTCTGAATTACAAAAAGTTTTAGGTTCAGATATTATTTGGAGTACGGTCAAACTATTGGATACCGGCTGCGAGGGCTATTTTATTGTCGACTTAGAGGCTGCCCCATTAAAGGGCCTGACTTGTAATTTGGAAGATAATCACCCTCTAGGCCGTCTGTGGGATTTTGATATTCATACTCAGCTAGGTCAAATAAGTCGAGCCCAATTAGATATTGCCCCTCGCACTTGTCTTATTTGCAACAATATAGCTTCAGCTTGCGCCCGCAGTCGAGCTCACAGTGTCCAAGAACTTTTAAGCCATATACAAAATATGGTTAATCAATATTTCGGAGAATCTGCTTAAAAAGTGGAAAATGAATTTTTTACTCCGCTGCAACTAAATCTAACTTCCGAAAAGGAAAGGCAACATCTGGCAGCATTTTTAGCCCAATCTGGACTGCGTTTAGATGAAAATTTGCAATATTATGTCGTGCTGTGCGATGCACAAGGCGAAATTGTCTGCGGCGGGGGCTTCGATAACAATATTATTAAGTGTGTGGCTGTTTCTGAAGAAGCTCGCGGTTTAGGTTTAGTTAATACCCTTATTTCCCATTTGCGCTCAGAAATTGCTAATCGCGGTGCCGACAATATCTTTGTTTATACTAAGCCGGAAAATAAGCAAATATTTGAAAGCTTGGCTTTTTATACTGTTGGTACTTCTCCCCAAGCCATCTTATTAGAAAGCTCCAAACGTGGCATAATACGCTTAAAAAAAAGATTGGCTAAACATAAAAAGCCTGGCCTAAATGGGGCTATCGTGATGAATGCCAACCCTTTTACGCTAGGCCACCTCTATTTAGTTCAGGAAGCGGCCAAACGCTGTGATAATTTATATATATTTCCAGTGCGAGCCGACCGCTCCGATTTTCCCTACCAAGATCGTTATCGCCTAGTGAAAGAAGGTTGCGCTTCTGTTACTAATGCCGAAATTTTAGATGGTGGCCAATATATTATTTCCGAAGCCACCTTCCCCACCTACTTTTTAAAACAAATGGGTCAAGCAGCTCAAACGCAAGCTCAACTGGTACTAGGTATCTTCGCTAACCATATTGCTCCTAGCCTAAATATTCGAGTGCGCTTTGTGGGCAGCGAGCCGCTCGATCTTTTTACACAAACTTTTAATAAGACTATGCTCCAAGTGTTGCCCCAGCACGGTATAAAAGTTGACGTTATCGAGCGCTTAAACAGCGAGGCTCAACCAGTTAGCGCCAGCCGAGTACGCACCCTATTAAAGGAAGGGCGTTTAGCCGAAACAAAAACTTTGGTTCCCCCTTCTACTTTTGCTTATCTGGCAACACCTGCGGGCCAAAAAGTGATAGCCTCGCTGCGCAGCCATTGCTCATGAGCCAGCCCGATTGTGTGAGCGATTATATAGCCGAGTGCGCCCTAGAAGCTTTACTTTTAGAAGTGGCCGCCACCCCCAAGCCCGGTTTGGTAGATAGACGCAATAATGGCGCTCACCGCGATATGAATTTTTATACTTTTATTCAGAGCGCCTTGAGTTTGCGCCCCCATTTAGCTCTTATGGCGACAGCGGGACAGCAGTCGGCTAAGCTGTCGCCGCCAGAGCTTTTCAACCAAGTGCGCAGCTTGGGCTTAAAAGCCGAAAAAGCTATGTTTGCGGCCACTGCCAACGTCAATACCCATAAGGGCGCACTCTTTGCCCTGGGCCTTTTGTGTGCGGCAGCCGGCCGAGCTTGCTGCCACAGAGCCAACAAATCGTGCTGGCAACCCGCCAGGCTGGGCCAATTCGTAGCCCAGATGAGCCAAGGGCTCTGCCGTCGCGAATTGGCCAGCCTAAACGAGCTAGTTGCCCCCCAAGCTAGCGCAGCGCAGGCCAGCACAGTTACACCTGGGGCAGGCACCGTAATACCTGCAGAATCTGGGCTAGTCAAAATCTCTGGCTCAGACCAGCTAGGCCAGAGACTTACCCACGGACAGCGCATGTATTTACAATACGGTGCCTGCGGGGCTCGCGGTCAAGCTGAAAGCGGTTTTGCCCTAGTAGTCGATAAGTATTGGCCTTACTTGCGCCGCCTAAAAAAGCAACAGCTTGACCAAGATGAAATTTTAGTGCGCACCCTCTTAGTAATTTGCGCCGACTTGGACGACACCAATATCCTCAACCGAGTCGGCGCTGCCAAAGCCGCCTGGGCTAAAGAAGCCTGCGCTGCGCTACACGAGCGTTACACGCACCAGGCCGCCTGCCAACTGGACGATCAGTTTATAAAAGAGCGAATTAGTCCCGGAGGGGCGGCCGATCTTTTGAGCGTCACTATATTTTTAGATAAGCTGGCGGCCTCGGAAAAATATTTTTAACATTTAATTTTTAGAGCAGTAGGCTTTTTATTTATATGACGAATTGACAGCTTTATTCATGCAGAAAAAATGCCCCCAATGCTGCAGACGGATAGGAAACTAAGGAGGAAGAACCACATGGTGGAAGTTATCAAAAAGGGCGCTTACTTAGTAGACGGCCGGATCATTTATGCAGACCAGGCCCAAGGAATGGTCGCCCCGGATGAAGCTCGCGAGAAGACTATCGCCTATTCTATCTTGAGGAACCACAACGTCAGCTCAGATCCTAAACACCTGAGGATTAAATTCGACGCCCTTATCTCCCACGATATTACCTTTGTAGGCATTATCCAGACGGCTAAAGCCTCCGGTCTCAAGGAATTTCCCCTTCCCTACGCTATGACCAATTGCCACAACAGCCTCTGTGCTGTCGGCGGCACTATCAACGAAGACGACCATGCCTTCGGTCTCTCTGCAGCCAAAAAGTACGGCGGTATCTACGTACCGGCCAATCAAGCAGTAATCCACCAATATGCTCGCGAGCGCTTGGCCGGCTGCGGCAAAATGATTTTAGGCTCGGATAGCCACACTCGCTACGGCTCCTACGGTACTATGGGCGTAGGCGAAGGCGGCGGCGAATTGGTCAAACAGTTGCTTAAAAATACTTACGATGTAGCTGCTCCCCAAGTGGTCTTAGTTTACCTCGACGGCAAGCTTAAAAAGGGCGTCGGCCCCCAAGATGTAGCTATCGCTTTAGTAGGCGCTACTTTCCCCAACGGCGACGTAAAGAATAAAGTTTTGGAGTTTGTCGGCCCCGGCGTCAAAACTCTCAGTAACGACTTGCGAATCGGTATCGACGTTATGACTACCGAAACTTCCTGCCTCTCTTCTATTTGGGAAACGGACGAAACGACCAAGAAATTCTATGAAATTGTCGGCCGTCCCGAAGACTATAAAGAGCTTAAACCCGGCAATGGTGCCTATTATGATATGGTTGTCCATATCGATTTAGGTAAGATCGAATCGATGATCGCTCTGCCTTTCCATCCTTCCAAAGCTTACACTATTCACCAATTGCAAGCCGATCCCGAAGCTATCTTCACCAAGATCGAAGCCGATTGCAACAAACAATTAGGTGGTAAAGTTACTCTCGACTTGCACCATTGCATAAATAAAGATGGCCAAGTCACTTGCGATCAAGGCGTGATTGTGGGCTGCTCCGGCGGTATGTACGAAAATATTGTGGAAGCGGCAGCTATTCTTAAAGGCCAAAGTATCGGTAACGGCTACTTTGATATGAGCGTCTATCCTTCTTCCATGCCTATCGGTTTAGCTATTACCAAAGATGGCACTGCCGCCACCTTAATGGAAGCCGGTTGTGTAATTAAACCCGCTTTCTGCGGCCCTTGCTTCGGTGCTGGCGACACTCCAGCCAACAACGCCTTATCTATTCGTCACGCTACCCGCAACTTTGCCAACCGCGAAGGCTCCAAGCCCGGCAATGGTCAAATTTCGGCCGTAGCCCTTATGGACGCTCGCTCTATTGCCGCTACCGCCGCTAATAAGGGCGTACTTACCGCTGCCACCGATTTTGATTACGTTGAGCCTACTGCCGAAGAGCTCCAATACCACTTCAACGGCAGTATCTATGCCAAGCGATGCTACGAAGGCTTCGGCAAGGCCGATCCTAGCGCCGAATTGCGCTATGGCCCCAACATTAAAGACTGGCCCCACATGCCCGCTCTGGAAGACGATCTTTTAGTTAAGCTCTGCGCCGTCATCCATGACGATGTAACTACAACAGATGAGTTAATCCCCTCGGGTGAGACTTCCTCTTACCGCTCCAATCCTATCGGCCTTTCCGAATTTGCTCTTTCCCGTCGCGTACCCGAATACGTGGGTCGTTCCAAAGAAGTTAGGGCTTTGGAAGAAGCCAAATTAGCTGGCCAAGAGCCTCAAGAAGCTGTGGCTGTTTTAGCTAAAGTGGGCGGCGATCTGGCTAAAACGACTATCGGTTCTTGTATCTTTGCTCACCGACCTGGAGACGGTTCAGCTCGCGAACAAGCGGCTTCCTGCCAGAAAGTGCTGGGCGGATTTGCCAATATTTGCTACGAATATGCCACCAAGCGCTATCGCAGCAACTGTATTAACTGGGGTATCGTACCCTTTACTATGAATAAAAACGTACCCTTCGACTATGAAGACGGCGATTATATCTATATTCCTGGCCTCAAAGAAGGTATCCTTAAGGGCCAAGAAGAGTTCGAGGCCAAGGTTATCCGCCAAGACGGCTCTATCCACGATCTCAAATTAGAGTGTAAAGGCCTTACCGAAGATGAAAAGCTCATCCTCAAAGAAGGCTGCCTGATGAATTACTACGCTGCCGGTTATGGCAAAGCTTAGGTTATACAAGCAATACTGTTCAAGGAGAAACAAAACGTGACTAAGATCCAAATGGCCACTCCTTTGGTGGAGATGGATGGCGACGAGATGACCCGCATTCTTTGGCAAATGATCAAAGATAAGCTTATCCTTCCTTACGTCGATCTCAAAACTGAGTATTACGACCTCGGTTTGCTCAATCGCAATGCCACCAAAGATCAAGTGACAATCGACTCGGCCAACGCTACTAAAAAGTACGGCGTAGCCGTAAAGTGCGCTACTATTACTCCCAACAAACAGCGTATGCAGGAGTATCCTCAGCTCACCGAGATGTGGAAATCTCCTAATGGTACGATCCGCTCTATATTAGACGGTACAGTCTTCCGTGTGCCTATTGTCATTCCGGCTATTAAAGCTGTAGTTAAAAACTGGCACAAGCCCATTACTATTGCCCGTCACGCCTACGGTGATGTATATAAATCAGTAGATATGTATACTCACGAGCCCGGCGAATGTACCATGACCTTTAAAGGCGTCAGTGGCCAAGAGAAGACTTTGTTAGTACAAAAGGTAGATGGCCCGGCCATTTGGCAAGGCGCTCACAACAAAGAGAAATCGATCCGTTCCTTTGCCAAATCTTGTTTCCAGTACGCTATCGATACTAAACAAGATCTCTGGTTCTCTACCAAAGATACTATTGCCAAGATCTACGACGGCGCTTTCAAAACTATCTTCGAGGAAGAGTTCGAAAATTATAAAGCCAAGTTCGAAGAGTTGGGCATTGTCTACTTCTATACTTTAATTGACGACGCCGTAGCTCGCGTTATTCGCTCCCAGGGCGGCTTTATTTGGGCTTGTAAGAATTACGATGGTGACGTGATGTCCGATATGGTTTCTACCGCTTTCGGATCTTTAGCTATGATGACTTCCGTTTTGATAGCTCCCGATGGTACTACCGAATACGAAGCAGCTCACGGTACAGTCACCAAGCATTACTATCGCCACCTTAAAGGCGAAGCTACTTCTACTAACCCTATGGCCACTATTTTTGCCTGGTCCGGCGCTTTCAAAAAACGCGGCGAGTTAGATAAATTGCCCGAGCTGGTCAGTTTTGGCCAAAAATTGGAAGAAGCTTGCTTTGAAACTCTCAATGACGGCCTTATGACCAAAGATTTAGTCAACTTGGTTGAGCCTGGCTTTAAAGCTACCGCCGTTACTTCTGAAGAGTTTTTAGATGCTATCGCCAAGAGATTGGAAGCTAAGTTAGCCTAAATTTGTTAAGGCCAGGTTATTAAGCTTAAATTGGCTTTTTAGCTAGCCCCAAAAAAGAGAGCCTGTCCCCTACAAAAAATGTGAGATAGGCTCTTTTTATTTTGCTACACCTACAAACATCTAAGCTTACAAAAGTTACTTATGGCTGTAAAAGCAGGAGTTAATAAAACTAATAACTAAGATCCTGCGGCATTATGAGACGATGCTTTTGCCTTTAAAGAAGGCAATAAAAGTATGAGAAAGCAAAGATTGGGTATCTTGGCAAAAAATAATTGCCGCCTAACGGGGCTTATTTTTCTTAGTCCAAATATGACAATTTTGCGTAGACATCAATGGATCACAGATTAGAAAAACCAATAATTATTGTTGATGCAGCTAAAGCTTTTCCGGCTGAAGATTTACCCGGAGCGATTCTAACCAATGAAGGGCTCAGCGATCTAATGGCCCAGGTAAAAGAGAATTTACTCCACTCGCCAACCCCTCGCAACATAGAAATAAGTGATATAGACTTTCCCTTTGACCGCATAGGTATACGCTCACGCCGCATTTTAGATTGTCTCTTTGGAGTCTATGATATAGCCACTGCCGCTTCTCAAAAGATTACTTTAAAACGTCAAGACCTGGACAAGCTTAAACTTATTATTGTAGCCACAATTACTGCCGACAAGATCGTACCTTGTGTAGCCGCTGCGGTACAAGATGCTTTGAAACTTCCCAACAATGTGCAAGCTTTTGATGTGCGTGTAGGTTGCAGCGGTTACGTATCCGCTTTGGAAATTGCTTCCCGCATGATGCAAAGCTACGAGCCTGGTTCACTAGCTTTAGTTATAGGTGCCGACTGTATGAGCCGAGTAGTCGATGCTTCCGATCGTTCTACTTGCGTTATTTTCGGAGATGGAGGCGGAGCAGTCCTTCTGGGCACAGCCGAAAGAGAAAACGTAGAGTTGAATCCTGTAGCCGCATACGAAAATCCTTGGCAAATCGTTTCTGCTCAAAGTTATACCGACGGTTCTAAGGGCGAATTTATTACTATCGGCGACGAGGGGAAACAAGAGCAAACTATTTATCGCTTTGTAGCTCGTGAAGGAAAAATTGGTGTAGAGCCTGATGAACTTAACAAAATGACCGTCTTTATGGATGGACGCTCCGTCTATAAAGATATGGTTCGCTTAGTACCGCGCAAAATTATCGAGCATTTGCAAAAAAACTCTCTAACCGTCGACAATATAGACTTATTCCTCTTCCATCAAGCCAACGCCAGAATGGTCGAAGCTATAGCTAAACGCCTTAATATTCCCGAGCGCAAAATTCATAACAATATTGAATCTTTGGGCAATACTACCAACGGTTGTATTCCCAGCTTGCTAGCTAACGAAGTAAAGCGCAACAATCTCCAAGCCCGAAAAGCTCTTATTGTAGCTTTTGGAACCGGATATTCACTTAGTATCACTTACTTAGAGCGCTCCAATTTTTAGGGATATTTCAGAAAAGTTAATAAAAAGGGCCCCGTAGACAAGATGAGCGATCTCTCTTTTAAAGAATTTCAAGAATTTATCCGCCGCAAATACTACAGCCACGACAATGAGCGCGGTACTGACGGCACTTTCATGTGGTTTATGGAAGAAGTGGGCGAACTGGCTTCGGCTTTAAGAACTTGTCAAAGCTCCCAAGCTACTGCGGAAGATAAGCAAAACTTGGAAGAAGAATTTGCTGATGTAGTCGGTTGGCTCTCTACTCTAGCTAATATGAATGGTATAGACTTAGAAACGGCTTTACGCAATAAATATGTCGTCCACCCCAAAAGCGGCTTCAAGAATTAAGCTAGAATAGCCCCCTATAAAATATCCCCTGACTACCAAAAGGCTGTCGAGGGGATATTTTATAGGGGGGTACTTTTATAAGAGTATTTTTTTAGTCAGCTTCAGAAGAAATAGAAGTAGAAGATACGTCCCCTTCTTGCTCAGCTAACTCTTGGCGTCCTTTCATAAGCTCTTCCCAAGTCTCTTCTAAAGCTTGGTTTATAACCCGAGAGCCGCCAAAGACGCTCATAAAATTAGTATCGCCATTCCAACGCGGTACGATATGTAAATGCAAGTGTTCAGCCATGCCGGCTCCAGAGACTCGGCCGATATTCATACCCACATTAAAACCTTCGGGATGGGCAGTTTTTTTAATAACCGCTATCCAAGTTTGAGCCATAGTCATCATTTCGCCAAGTTCTTCAGGAGTAAGTTCCATAATATTGCCACCGTGACGATAAGGAACAACCATAAGATGACAATTATTATAGGGATATAAATTCATTAGGCAGTAACAAGTTCGGCCTCGCTCTAGCACCAAATTGTTTTTATCATCATCTTGAGTATGTTTTACACACAAGAAACAAGCCGACTTACATTTAGGCTGGGGAGCTTTAATCATTTGCATACGCCAAGGAGCCCACATTCTTTCCAATTCGCCCATAATTTTCCATTCTTTCCTAAAAAAGCAGAACTAAAAAAGCGCCTGAGAAGCCGAGCTCCTCTCACACCTTTCAAGTTACAGTTTAAGACTAAAAGACTATACCACGTTCAAAGTAAAGCCAGTTTTTGAATTGCGAGCTACTGTAGTAAAGACCATAAGCATGTCTAAAGTATCGCGAAAGACCTCGCCAGCATTAAGTTCTACAAAGCGCAACTCTCCATCGGAGCGAGGATCTTCTTTATCCCACTCGGGATAGCGATCCATTAGAGCTTTGAAGGATATATTTTCCCCTTCTTTGGTGACGCCCCTAACGCCGGAATCATCGCGAACTAGCTTTTGGTAAATATGAGATCCGCCTTCATCAAAATTAGATTTAACAATAATTCCGTCAGTACAAAGATAAATCTGGTAGCCTTCGTTACCGCTAATCATACAAGGTAGAATCTCGGCATTCCAGGGATAGAAGCGAGGACGTGAAGAGCCGTCGCCAAAGTACTCCATAACCGGCTCATCGTAGGCATAAAGCTGAGCTACTTTCCAATTACTAGAATTAAATACTTGCTCGATTTTGGCCAGATCGTCGGCTAAGTCCATAGTCCGGGCGGCATCAAAACGATTTTCAGCTTCTAAGTTAATGGAAGCACAAAGGGAATCGGGCACTAAACAAGCTACAGCCTTAAGGAAAACTTCTAAGCCATAAATTAAGCTTTTACAGCCCTCGCCACACTGCATAATATTGATGGAGCAATCGGCACAAGTGGCATCTACAGCCATATCGCCGTAAAGCATCTTTTTGTGGCGCATAGTCTCCCACTCAAAGCGCGGACGCCCATCGGGAGCAAAGTCGGAGATCTTTTCCTGATAAGGCTTACAAGGACGAATCCTAACAGGAATGATATTTAATGCAATTTCATATACGGTATCATCAGCCATAATCGCCTTATTTCTATTTTTAGCCCAAACTTCCCCCATTGATAATAGTTGGCCTAAAATTCAAAAACTAAACAGAAAGATAAGAGAGCAGGAAGATTTTACGGTAAATTGAAAACCAGGAAATCGGGTGTCGGTGTGGTGTGTTCTATTTTTACTTTGAAAATAAGCATACCCCAAAGGCTGAAACAAAATAGCTATACTGTGAGGTTAGATTTACGGATGGGTATATCTGCTTTAAATGCGAACAGCGGTCTGCAAATTTTCTTTTTAATAGATTGTTCTGATGGGGTGGCCGGAGAAATCAACAAGGTTGTGGAAGCGATAAATTCTATCGTTCCCGCTTTACAAAAAGCAAACTCTCTATATCCCCGCATGAATATGAAGGCCAGAGCTATGCGTTTTTCTACGGGAGCTTATTTTGTTTCCCCGGCGGCTATGGATATTGACCGTTTTAAAGTGAGCAATATTTTTGCCGGCGGCACTTGCGATATGGGTAAAGCTTTTGACACTCTTTACGAGCAGATTAAGTTCATAACTCCCGAAGCTGGTGGTGTTCCCCCAGTAATCGTACTTATTTCTAATGGCCGTCCTACCGACGACTATCAGAAGAGTTTGGCCAACTTAAGAACTTTAAAATCTTTCCAGCAAGCTATTCGCTGGAGTTATGCCATAGGCCCCAACCCCGACAAGCAAATGCTTCTCGAGTTTGCCGGTTTGCAATCAAATGTCCGTGAATTGAATAATATGGACGCTATTCCCCGCGCTTTCGAGCCTGGAAGGTAGAATAGCTTCAACGTTCAGCTCAAACTGAGTGTTTTCTCTGGAGGTGACGATTTTATGAAAAAATATGTATGTGATGTATGTGGTTGGGAATACGATGAAGAGGCCGGAGCCCCTGACTTGGGTATCGCTCCAGGCACAAAATTTGAGGATCTTCCTGACGATTTCGAGTGTCCTGTTTGCGGTGTAGGTAAAGATCAATTTTCAGTAGTTGACTAATTCTAAAAAGTGATCCACTATTTATAAAGTTCGGCTTGTCTTTAACAGTCGGGCTTTATTTTTTGCTCTTAGATCGAATCTAAGTAGAAAGAAAAAATATGGTAAGTACTCGTTTAGCTATAGTTTCTGTAATAGTGGGCCAGTTATCCCCTATCGATAAGCTTAATGAACTCCTCCATCAATACAGTGAATATATTATCGGCCGAATGGGATTGCCACAAAGATCTCGCGGTATCAATTTAATAAGTATAGCTATGGACGCTCCCAACGACGCCATAAATGCTCTTTCCGGTAAGATAGGTCGTCTAATCGATACTAAAGTAAAAGTCCTCTATGCTTAATTCTTTTTAGGAAAGTACCGATTTTTGTTTAGTAATGACAATTTTACCTCTTCATAAAGTCGAAACTTTAGTAGACAAAATTTTACAGCCAACTCCCCAACGACTCAGTTTGCTCGAATGGGCCCAGCTTTTGCAAACACTAGAAAAAGATAAAGATTTGGCAACGGCTATACGCCAAAAAGCTTCTACCCTTAGGGATAAACATTTTGGCAAGGGCGTCTATTTGCGAGGACTAATTGAAGTATCTAATATCTGTGCCAAAGATTGCTTTTACTGCGGTATTCGCCGCTCTAATAACCAAGTAAAACGCTACCGCTTAACTAAAGAAGAGATTTTAGCTTGTTGCTCTCAAGGAGAACAATTGGGCTTACGTACCTTCGTTTTGCAAGGCGGAGAGGATGGCTCTTTAAGTGATCGATACTTAGTTAGCTTAATTAGGGAGATTAAGGCTGGCTATCCCCAATGTGCCCTAACTTTGTCTTTGGGAGAGCGCTCCACCCAAAGCTACCAAAAGCTTTACGAAGCCGGGGCCGACCGCTACTTATTGCGCCACGAAACCGCTTCGGCTGAGCTTTTTGCCAAACTCAAACCGGCTGAATCGTCTTTAACTAACCGTATGCGCTGCTTAAAAGATCTTAAAAGTATCGGTTATCAAGTCGGCTGCGGCTTTATGGTGGGAGCACCTTATCAAACTTGGCAAGATTTAGCTGCCGATTTCTATTTTATTGAGCAATTTCAACCCCATATGGTAGGGATCGGCCCCTTTATCCCCCATCAAGATACCCCTTTGGCTAACTTTCAGGCCGGCTCTTTGGAAACTACTCTAAATTGCTTGGCTCTGTTGCGCTTAATCTTACCTAAGGCACTTCTGCCTGCAACTACAGCTTTAGCTACTCTTTCTCCTGAAGGGAGGATCTTGGGCATGAATTGCGGATGCAACGTAGTTATGCCTAATCTATCTCCTTTACAACATCGCAGCGATTACACACTTTACAACAATAAAGCCTTCCTCGATACGGAATCGGCCGAAGGAATAGCCAAATTATCTCAAGAGTTAGAGCACTTTGGCTATTTTATAGACTATTCCCGAGGAGATGCTCCCCAGCAATAATATATTTACTAATTATTGTTAGAATATATTATTGATGAACTGACTACTGATGAGAAAGTTATTTTACTAACTCAAAAGAGAGGTTTAAATATGTACAATCCCAAGTCTCGCCGAGCTGACGAATTTATAGCTCATGAAGAGGTGTTGGCTTCTTTAGAGTATGCCGACGCCAACAAGGATAATCTCCCCTTAATTAAAGCCATTTTAGCTAAAGCTAAAGAATGTCAGGGCCTAAACCATCGTGAAGCGTCTGTACTTCTGGCCAGCTCAGATCCAGAAATTGAAGCTGAAATTTTCGCTTTAGCTGAGCAGATTAAACGAGATTTTTACGGCAATCGCATTGTTATTTTCGCTCCCCTCTATTTATCGAATTATTGCGTAAATGGTTGCCTCTATTGCCCCTATCATCTGAAGAATAAGCATATCGCCCGCAAAAAGCTTACCCAAGAGGAGATTGTCCGCGAAGTCACCGCTTTACAAGATATGGGCCATAAACGCTTAGCTCTGGAAGCTGGTGAAGATCCTGTACATAATCCGCTAGAATACATTTTAGAGTCGATCCAAACTATTTACGCTATTAAACACAAAAATGGAGCGATTCGTCGAGTCAACGTAAATATTGCGGCTACAACTGTGAACAACTACCGTCGTTTAAAAGACGCCGGTATCGGTACTTACATTCTATTCCAGGAAACCTACAACAAAAATAGTTACGAAACTTTGCACCCTACTGGCCCCAAACATAATTACGCTTACCATACTGAAGCTATGGATAGAGCTATGGAAGGCGGTATAGATGATGTGGGCTTAGGCGTACTCTTTGGCTTAGAAGGCTATCGTTACGAATTTGCCGCCCAACTTATGCATGCCGAACATTTGGAAGCAGTTTTTGGCGTAGGCCCCCACACTATCAGTATGCCTCGTATTAAACATGCTGACGATATAGATCCCCAAGCCTTCCAGCATGGAATTAGCGACGATATTTTTGCCAAAATTTGCGCTTGTATTCGCCTAGCCGTCCCTTATACAGGTATGATTATTTCTACCCGAGAGAGCCAAAAAGTCAGAGAGCGTCTGCTCCATTTAGGTATATCCCAAATTAGTGGCGCTTCTCGCACTAGCGTCGGCGGCTATGCTGAAGAAGAAAAGGCGGAAAATAGTTCCGCCCAATTTGATGTTAGCGATCAGCGCAGCTTAGACGAAGTAGTACACTGGCTTATGGAACTTGGTTATGTGCCCAGTTTTTGCACAGCTTGCTATCGAGAAGGCAGAACTGGCGACCGCTTCATGGATTTATGCAAAAAGAAACAGATCCTAAATTGCTGTCATCCCAATGCTTTACTTACTTTAAAAGAGTATTTGCAAGATTATGCTTCACCTGAAACTAAAATTTTAGGTGAAAAAATGATCCAAGAACAGTTGCCCCTTATTCCCAAAGATAAAGTGCATCAAATTACGCTCGAACGCTTAGAGCAAATTGCTCAAGGACAACGTGATTTCCGCTTCTAACTACAGAAATAGTCGAAGCCGCCGCTTTTTATAACTGATAGGCTATTTTTTTCAACTTAAACCTATAAAAAAGCAGCGGCCTTCCATTATCAAGAAAGTTTTATATGCAAAAAAACACCAAAAACAATTTAAGTAGCACACCTTCAGCTAATCGTATTCATATAGGCTTTTTGGGTCGTCGCAACAGTGGTAAATCTTCCCTAATCAATAGTATAACCGGCCAAAATGTTTCTATAGTTTCCCAGAGGGCAGGAACGACTACCGATCCAGTAACTAAGCCCATGGAAATAAAAGGGTTAGGCCCTTGCCTCTTAATCGATACGGCCGGCTTTGATGACGATGAAGAACTTCTGGGAGCTGAGCGTATACAAAGAACAGTTGCGGCTGCCGCCAAAATCGAACTAGCCGTCATTTTAATTTCGGCTAAGCAATTGGCAGCAGATAACAATTTAAGGCTTGAGCAACAATGGGCCCAAAAGTTGACTAAGCAAGGCACCGAAATTGTCTGGGCCTTGACCCAAATCGATGCTGTTTCAGCTTGTCAAATAATCCAAGCAGAAGAACGATTGGCTCAGTTAGGTATTAAAGCTATTCAAGTAAGTATTTATAAACCGGAGACGGTGCAAAATTTACGTCAAGCCCTAGTAGAAAGGGCCCAGCCGAAAGAGCAGCGTACCATTTTAGGCGATTTAGTCAAAGATGGCCACCTAGTTGTTTTAGTTATGCCTCAAGATATACAAGCTCCGCAAGGGCGCCTTATTCTGCCCCAAGTACAAACTATTCGCGAATTATTAGATCGCCAATGTATTGTTGTGGCTACAACTACTCTTAAATTAAAAAAGACTCTAAGTTCTTTGGCCCAAGCTCCTGACTTAATTATTACTGACTCTCAAGCTTTCGGGCCAGTATATCAATTAAAGCCTAAAGAGAGTCGTTTAACTTCTTTTTCCATTCTTTTTGCCTCTTATAAGGGGGACTTAGATTATTATCTTCAAGGTACAGATAAATTAGCTCAACTTAACGAAAAGGCCCATATTTTAATAGCTGAATGTTGCACCCATGCCCCCCTACAAGAAGATATAGGGCGCGTGAAACTCCCTCGCTTATTGCGCCGCCACTTTGGAGAGAATCTGTCTATAGATATTGTTAGCGGACAAGATTTTCCTCAAGATCTTACCCCTTACGACTTAATCATCCAATGCGGCGCTTGCATGTTCAACCGGCAACACGTCCTTTCACGTATTGCTAGGGCTAAAGAGCAACACATCCCTATGAGTAATTACGGCTTAGCTCTAGCTTACCTTAACGGCTTGCCACTACGTGAATGTGCCTTGCCCAAGCACAATTAGCTCTAATGTATTGTAAATACAAATTGTTGGCAAACTTTATCTAAAGGCTCGCTCATTTTGTGAGCTAAGCTTGTTTGGATTGCGCAGTATCGTTACACTTACTGCGCCTATTCTTAGGGCTGTAGCTTGTTAATTTCATAGCTAGCGAACAGTTTAGCCCAGCCAGTGCGGCGCATTTTTTGAGTCAGCAGTCGGAAGCGATGGCTCTGGAGGGCGAAGAACGTTGACCGTGCTACCGGGCCCGCGTCGGTCAGTTCGAGCCTGAAAGAGACATTGCTGGAGATAGCCAACATGGACATGAGCCCGCTGCCAAAACTTATAGCGGAAGTTTTGCCATATCGG